>JAIUPO010000001.1 GCA_020160805.1 Actinomycetota bacterium
TCAGCGGATCGAACGCCCGGCCAGCCCACCGCCACTTAGTCCCGGCAGGAGCCCGCCAACTTCCGCCGGGAGTCACAATGAGGTCGAGCGGGAAGAGGCCGACGTCCGAGCTCTTAATCGGCCCAGCGGCACTGCGCTGCGGGCCCTGCTCAGCGAAGGGCGATCTCACGCCATGGCACGGGAGGCGTCTGAGCGCGATGCGGCGCAATTGCGGTTCACGACCGCAGCATCGGCCCTGCGCGATCTGGAGGACACCAGCGATCGCCTCGTCCAGCGAGTGGAGGGCTATGGCGATGTCGATCGGGAACTGGACGCTGCGCTTGATGTCTACGCGCGCACCGCTGCCGGTCGACGCGATCACGGCCTGGTGCACGCCCACCAGCAGGCCCGAGCGGCCCAGGACGCCCAGCGCTGCGCTCAGGAGATCTCGGTCCTTGCCCGGCAGGCCGCGACATCGTTGGACACCGCGCTTGGCACGGCGCGGAACACGCGACCCAACCGGCCAGGAATCTTTGGCGCTTGGCAGGCGATCGGTTCCTTGCAGGAGGATGCCGAGACAGCTTCAATCGAAGTGGCCGCGCTCGTGGCCATGCTGGAGGCCAGCCCGCGTCTGGGGTTGAGGGTGACGACCTCGGTTCACTCGCTGCCCAGGATCGCGTTCGTGACAACACTGCAGGTCCCGGACAGTGAAATCTTCGGCGTCGAGCCCGCACGCCGCATCGCCGATTTCGTGGCGGCGGCCACGCGGGCGCGCGACGAGATATCAACGTTGCTGGCGGAGCTTGCCGAAGGGGAGGCCGACCGCGCCTCGACGGACCGGGAGAGCAGCGCCCGGTTCGACGCTTTGCTGGCCGCGCGCATCGACAACCTGGTCAACGATGCGCCATCGAAGGAGCCGCAGGATGCTCCCCCTATGGACCGGCCGGGCGGATAGCGGCGGATCAGCCGCGCAGGCGGATGGGGTTGACGATGTCGGCATACATCAGCAGGGCCGACATGACGATCAGGAGTGAGGCGACGGTATAGGCCAGCGGGAGCGCCTTGGTGACATCGACCGGGCCGGGATCGGCCTTGCCAAAGAGCTTGAAGGTGCGCCGCTTGAGGCCTTCCCATAGGGCGCCCGCGACGTGGCCGCCGTCGAGTGGGAGCAGCGGCACCATATTGAAGACGAAGAGCGCCATGTTCAGGGAGCCAAGCAGCGCGACGAGGATCAGCGCCTTATCGCCCGCGTCGCCGAATGCCTTGTCGGACGCCACCTCGCCGGCGACCCGGCCCACACCGACGACCGACACGGGGCCGTTGAGGTCGCGTTCCTGATCGCCGAAGGCCGCCTTGGCGACGCCGACCATCTTCTGCGGGATATTGAGGATGACACCCGCGGTCTGGCGTAGTTGGTCACCGAACAGGCCGGGCACTGCGGTCAGGGGCTGCCGCTGGACCTCGGGGGTGCCGGCCGCGCCGAGGAAGCCGGCGAGCTCGGTGCGGATGGTGCCGTCGTCATTCTGTAGCGGCAGGCCGTAGCGGTCATAGACCGGGAGCTGAACCGCCATCGGCGTGGCGGTGACTGTGCGCTCGACACCATTAGTGCGCACGACCAGGCTGATCGGCTTGCCCGCATTCGCGCGGATGACACCGCGCGCGTCATCCCAGGTCGCGAGCGTCGTGCCATTGATCGAGACGATCTGATCGCCGGGCTTCAAGCCCGCGGCATTGGCCGGGGCGATCGGCATATCCGCCGTGCAGGTGGTCTTGGTGGACTGCGCCGCCTGGGAGATGTCGACGCACTGGCTGACGGAGTCGAGTTTGGCGGTGTTGATCGTGATGCCGTGCAGGGTGAAGAGGCCGGTGAAGACGACCGCGGCGATGAGCAGATTCATCAGCGGGCCGCCCATCATGATGGCGACCTTTTTGGGCACCGAGAGCTTGTAGAACACCCGCTCCTCATCCCCCGGGAGGATCTCGCTCATCGACTGGTTGCGGGCCTCGTCACGCAGTTGGGTGAAGCGGCCGGTGCTGGAGACGCGGATGCCCTCGCCATTGCGCGGCGGGAACATGCCGATCATCCGGATATAGCCACCGAGGGGGATCGCCTTGATGCCATATTCGGTTTCGCCGCGCTTGGTCGACCAGATCGTCGGGCCGAAGCCGACCATATATTGCGGCACGCGCACGCCGAATTTCTTGGCCGGCACGAGGTGGCCGATCTCGTGGAGCGCGATGGAGGCGCCGACGCCGAGCACGACGATCAGCACCCCGATGAGGTAGAGCACGTAGTCCATCCCTGATGTCGGGCCGGTGAAGCACGTCATACAACGCCCCACCGGCCGGCTTTGATCCCGCAGTCCACCGCGCCACCGAGCGCGATGTCCTCGAACATGAGCGTAACCCGCCCGTCCGACAGCCCCCTGTGAATGGGCCGGGTGCGGGCCTGCGCCCCGGCGCAAACCCTAGCCCTGGCAAACTCGGGGCCCGTGGACACCGACGCTTTGGACCCCGCTGCCCTGCTCGCGCGACTTGCCACCGCCGAGCCCGTCGTCGTCGCGCGCGCCGACGAGCCGGGCCCGGGAAACTGGGTCGGCGGTCCGTATGCCGCCCGCGATGGCGACCGGATTGCGCTGGCTTATCGAGTGCGCAAGCCCGAGAGTCGAGGCCGCGGCCTGGCGAATATCGTCGCCGTCTCCGATGACGGTTTGGCTTTCACCCCGGTCGCCACGATCACCAGCGACTCCTTCGGCGCCGCCTCCCTCGAACGTCCGGCACTCGTGCGCCGCCCCGACGGCGGCTGGCGGCTGTATGTCAGTTGCTCGACGAAGAACTCCAAGCACTGGTGGGTCGAGGCGATCGACGCCGACACCCTCGCGGGGCTCGAGGCGGGCCAGCGGACCGTCGTGCTCCCGGGTGACGAATCGCAGGCGTTCAAGGACGTCATTGTCGATATCGCGCCCGACGGCACCTGGCGAATCTGGGCGTGCCGGCATCCGCTGGACGGCGGCGATGACGAAGCCGACCGGATGTCGACGGTCTATGGCACCAGCGCGGACGGGCTCGCGTGGGACCTGCACGGGCCATGCCTCCTGCCGTCACCGGATTCGTGGGACCAGCGCGGAGCGCGCGTCACGGCCGTGCTCCCCCACGGTGACGAGGTGGTCGCCGTCTATGACGGTCGGGCGAGCGCGGACGAGAACTTCTTCGAGCGGACCGGCGTCGCGGTCGGCACCCCCGCAGACTTGCACGCGGTCGGCGGGCCGGTGCCCGCGGCATACGGCCGGGCCCTGCGGTATGCCAGCCTGATCGACACGCCCGCCGGGCTGCGGGCCTATTACGAGGTCACCACCGACGACGGCTCGCACGCCCTGGTCACGGCTCTGCTGCGCGACTGAACCTTGTGGATAACCTTTCACGTCAAACGTCGGAGGGTGACACGCTGGCTTCATGGCATCTCGGGTGAGAGTGAGGGACGATGAGTGCTGTGACGACCCTGCCCTGGGGACGCGAGTTGACCCGCGCGGACCTCGACGCGATGCCCGACGACGGCCATCGCTATGAGCTCTTGGATGGGGTTCTGGTCGTGACTCCGGCTCCGAGTCTTCGGCACCAACGCGCCGTCGTTCGGCTGATTCAGATCCTCGCGCCAGCGCTCCCGGCAGGTCAGGAAGTCTTGACGGCACCCTTCGATGTGGCTCTGGCGACGGATACCGTCCTACAGCCTGATCTGTTGATCGCCCGCATCGCCGATCTGACCGAAGCCGACCTCCCGGCCGCGCCCCTGCTCGCCATCGAAGTGCTTTCGCCGAGCACCCGTCGCTTCGATCTGTTCACCAAACGCGCCCGTTATGAGGCGGCGGGCTGCGAGCACTATTGGGTGGTCGATCCCCAGGAGCCGTCAATCACCGCGTGGCGGCTGGTGGACGACGCGTATGCGGAGGTGGGCCGGACCGTGGGCGAGGAAGCGCTGGTCGTGAGTGCGCCGGTCGCGGTCACGATCACGCCGAACAACCTGGTGGACTGAACCGCCCGCGGGGGCCTCACGTGTCAGCCCAACTGAAGCACGGCGGCCGCGCGAGCTCGGGCCCAGGCATCGGCCGCGAGCACCTGATCGACGCTGTCGACGGCGCCGCCCTCGTGCTCGGCCACCACCCGATCGACGGTGTCGACGATCTCGGTGAACGCGATCGCGCCGTCGTGGAAGGCATCGACGCACACCTCATTCGCCGCGTTGTAGACCGCGGGATAGGTTCCGCCCGCCGCGCCGACCTGGCGGGCCAGCCGGACGGCCGGGAAGGCCTCGTCGTCCAGGGGGAAGAACTCCCAGGTCGAGGCCTGGGACCAGTCGCAGGACGGGCCGGCGTCGGGCACCCGGTCGGGCCACGACATACCCAGGGCGATCGGGATGAGCATCGAGGGTGGAGAGGCCTGCGCCAGCGTTGAGCCGTCGGTGAACTCCACCATCGAGTGCACGATCGATTGTGGGTGCACGACGACATCAATGCGCTCGAAGGGGATGTCGAAGAGCAGGTGCGCCTCGATGACCTCCAGGCCCTTGTTGACCAGGGTCGCGGAATTCGTCGTCACCACGCGGCCCATGTCCCAGGTCGGGTGGGCCAGCGCCTCTTGGGGGGTGACGCCCCGCAGCGACTCGCGGCTGCGCCCGCGGAACGGCCCCCCGCTGGCGGTGAGGACCAGCCGGCGTACTTCCTCGGCTCGCCCGCCGCGCAGGCATTGCGCGAGCGCCGAGTGCTCGGAATCGACGGGCACGATCTGCCCAGGTGCCGCAGCGGCCTTGACCAGCGGGCCGCCGACGATGAGCGATTCCTTGTTGGCCAGCGCCAGCGTCGACCCGGCAGCGAGCGCGGCCAGCGTCGGTCGCAGCCCGATGGAGCCGGTGATCCCATTGAGGACGACATCCGCGCCGCACTCTGCGACGCGCGTCGCCGCGTCCTCCCCCACCACGATGTCCGGTGCGTATGCGGACACCCCGGCCCGGTCCGCATACCCCCGGATCGCCTCGGCGAGCTCTTCCCGCGTGCCGCGCGCCGCCGCGACCAGGCCGGGGCGGAAGCGGACGGCCTGCTCTGCGAGCAGGTCGAGATTCCCGCCGGCGGCGAGCGCCGCGACCGTGAACCGCTGCGGATTGCGAGCGATGACATCGAGACCTTGGGTGCCGATGGATCCGGTCGAGCCGAGCAGGGCGACGGAGCGAGGGGTCACGGGAGCATTGTCCCGCACCCGTGCTAGGACACCCCACGAAGTTCTCCGCTCGTTCCTCACTTCGATATTTCGCGGGGACCCCGTCCAGAAGTTTCGTAACGGGGCCTAGATCAGCGGCTGACGACGGTGGCGTGCACGGTGGGGGCTTCGGCCACAAGGTCGCGCAGGACAGTCACGATGCCGTCATAGGCCGCGGGGTCGTTGGCGCGCAGCTCGACGGTGGCGTCCCAGATCAGCTCCCACTCGTGCGGCGAGCGCTGAACGCGATCGCGCAAGGCATCGAAAAGCGCATCGAGGTTGTGCCCGACATACGCCGGGAAGTCGAGGATCTCGGCGAAGAAGGCGAGCGACTCGGCCTTGTCCCGACCGGCCGGCACGACGCTGACGGTGCGGCCCGCGGCATACGCATCCCGCACCAGCGCAACGATATTCGCCTGCGAACCCACGAATCGGATCGGGTCGTCCACCCTGCTCACTCTCCTTCCAGGATCTGCCGGAAGCTGTCGTAATGATCGTCGGTGTAGTAGCGATCGCCGCCTTTGCCCCCGATGATCCGGCGAGCGCCACGGTCGTCGGAGCCCGGCGTCTCGACGGTGTATTCGCGGTAGTAGCCCTGCTTTTGCTGGGGCAGGATGCGCTCGCGATTGCGGAAGACGCCATCGTCCGCGTCATAGGGGTATGGCCCGCCAGCGCGGATCAGATCCAGGGTATGCCGTGCCTCGCGCGGCAGCCGTGATTCGGCGATCGTGCCCAGTCCGGACACGGGCGTTGTGGCGGGCGCATCATCGCTGGTCGTCGGAGCGGACGTTCCAGAGGTGGCGGACGTGCTGCTGGGGGCCGCCACGGACCCGCCGTTGCCGCTCTCGGCGCCGCGGCTGATCGCCCACCAGACGAGCAGCGCACACACCAGCACCCCCAGCAGCATGAGGGCCTGCCGGTCGGCCTTCTTTGTCGGCATACGAGTCCTCGATCTGGTCTGTCAGTGGGCAGCGCAGGCATCGTAGTCCCGCGAACGTCATACGCCCCGTAGGGTGCTCGGGTGAGCAGAGCACTGACTCGCCTCAGCGATGGCACCGTCAAGCAGGTCAATCTGTTCACCGGGACCGAGGTATGGACAGTCCCCGGGCGGGGCGACCGGCCGCTGGTCGCGACTCCCGAGACCGAGTCGAAGATCCTCGAGCCGGGGGCCGCAGCGCGACTGTGCGCCTTCTGCGAGGAGCGGTATGTCGAGACCCCGCCCGAAGTGACCCGACTGGTCCGCGAGGGCGAGTGCTGGCACGAATTGCCGCACCTGCCCGCTGGCGAATTGTTCAACACCACAGCGGAATTTCGGGTCGTGCCGAACCTCTTCGAGATCGTCTCGCTGGATTATTGGCGGGAGAACCACGGCTACGACCTGCCGCCGGAGGAACTCGCCCGGCGGCGCGCCTATCTCGATGATCCGGTAGGGCGCGCCCACGTGATGGGTCTCGTGGAGCGCTATCGGCCAAGCCTGGTCGGCGCCGAGGACGACACCATCGCCGCGAGCAGCATCCTCGGCGGCTTCCACGATGTCGTCATCGGGCGCCGTCATGTGGTCGACGGGGCGAGCACCGAGGACCACTTGGCTTCCTCCGGCACGCTGACACCCGATGAGCACGAGAGATATGTCGACCTGACTCTGGCGAGCGCGCGTCGGCTGTATGCCGCGAATCCAGACGCCCGCAATGTGGTGATCTTCCAGAATTGGCTGCGTCCCGCTGGCGCCTCCTTCGATCATCTGCACAAGCAACTCGTCGCCATCGATGAGCTCGGCACCAATCGGCTGAACGACATCCGCCACGTCGCGAGCAATCCAGAACTCGTCGCGTCCTATCGAAATCTGTTGCACGACAACGGCCTCATCATCGCCGAGACGGACTCGGCCATCCTGGCTGCCGGCGTCGGCCATCGGTTTCCGAGCCTGGAAGTCTGGACCGACCGACACTCGGCGGATCTATGGAATCTGCATGCGGAGGAGTTGCGTGACCTCTCGGCACTCTTGCAAGCGGCGCATGTCGCGATGGGTCCGAGACTGCCCGCGAATGAGGAGTGGCACTACCGCCCACCAGTCATGCGCGAGCGGCTGCCGATCCGCGTGGTGCTGAAGTGGCGAATCTCCAATCCCGCCGGCTTCGAGGGCGGCTCGGGTGTCTACATCAACACCATCGACCCCTGGGGCGTTGCTGATCGCACACGAGAGTGGTTGGCGCAGAACGCCACTCGGCTCTCCCCACACGTGCGCCTGGTGGCCTAGACCGCATCAGCCTGTGGGAGCCGTCGAGGAAATAGCCTGGCGCGAGTAGGTTCGCTGTGAGCCGACGACCAAGGAGACGACCATGTCCAATGCCCTCCCGCCGATCGTTCCCGCCGACGAATGGCAGGCCCAGCTCGATGCCTTGCGGGTCCGGGAGAAGGCCGCCACGCGAGAGCTGGATGCCATCGCCGCCCAGCGACGTCGGCTGCCGATGGTGGAACTGCCCGACTACACGCTGGCCGGGCCAGACGGGCCGGTGCGCTTGGCCGACATCTTCGAGGGCAAAAGCCAGTTGATCGTCTACAGCCACATGTGGTTCCCCGGCAAGGAGTGGCAGTGCCCCGGCTGCACCGGCTTCACGAGTCAGTTCCGCGGCAGCGACTTTCTCGCAGATGACGATGCGCGATTCGTCATCGTCACCCAAGGCCCGATCGACGAGGCCTTGGCCTACAAACACAAGGTCGGCAACCAGATGGCGTGGTACTCCACCGCCAATAGCCCGTTCGGCGCCGACATGGGCGCGCCGCCCGACGGTGGCTTCGCCGTGAATGTCTTTCTGCGCGAAGGCGATACGGTCTATCGCACCTGGCACACCGATGGCCGCGGCACCGAGCAACTCAGCCACTACTTCGCCCTCGTCGACCTGCTCCCCTATGGCCGCCAAGAAGAGTGGCAGGACGTCCCCGACGGCTGGCCGCAGTACCCCACCTACTCGCGCGGCACGGACTCGCAGGGGATTGCCGCGGCATACGGGCCCAGGTCGGAGACCTCTGTATGACGGACGTCGAGACGCGCACCGTGGACCGGCCCGGCGCCAGGATCACCTACGACGTGCGCGGCGCGTTGGGGCGGGATAACCCGCTCCTGCTCTGTGGATCGCCTATGGACGCCGGCGGATTCACCGCTCTCGCAGCAGGATTCACCGATCGACTGGTCGTGAACTACGACCCTCGCGGCACCGGACGCAGCCTCCGCACCGATGGCGCGGACCAGAGCACCCCCCAGGAACATGCCGGCGATATCGCAGCCATCATCGATGCGCTCGGCGCTGGTTTCGTCGATGTCTTTGCCACGGGGCCGTCGCGGCATACGCCTCAGCGAGCTAGGAATTCGCCTCTCTCACAGGGCGATTCCGATGTACTTCGTTTCGAGGTACTCATCGATCCCCTCGAAGCCGCCCTCGCGGCCATAACCGGAGTGCTTGACGCCGCCGAAGGGCGCGGCCGGGTTGGAGACGATGCCTTGGTTGATGCCGACCATGCCGAACTCCAGCGCCTCGGCGACGCGGATGGCGCGCGCGAGGTCCTTGGTGAAGAGGTAACCAACAAGGCCGTACTCGGTGGCATTGGCACGGGAGATGGCATCGGACTCGTCTCGGAAGGTCGTGATGGGGGCGACGGGCCCGAAGATCTCCTCGCCGAGCACGCGCGCCGTCGCCGGGACATCGGCCAGGACGGTCGGGGCGTAGAAGAAGCCCTTGCCCGGCACCGGCGCGCCGCCGGTGAGGGCACGGGCGCCCTTCGCGACGGCGTCCTGGACTAGTTCGTCGACGCCGGCGCGGGCCTTCTCGGTGATGAGCGGTCCGACGTCGACGCCCTTGACCGTGCCCTTGCCGACGGTCAGCGCGCCCATCCGAGCGGCGAACTTCTCGGAGAACTCCGCGGCGACCGACTCGTGCACGAAGAAGCGGTTCGCCGAGGTGCAGGCCTCGCCGATATTGCGCATCTTGGCGAGCATCGCCCCAGCGACGGCGGCATCGATGTCGGCGTCCTCGAAGACGAGGAAGGGTGCATTTCCGCCGAGCTCCATCGACAGGCGCAGCAGTTGCTCAGAGGACTGCTCTACCAGCTTCTTTCCGACGCCGGTGGAGCCGGTGAAGGTGAGCTTGCGGGCGCGGTTGTCGCGAATGAGCGGCTCCATGACGGCGCCGGAGTGGCTCGTGGTCACGACATTGAGGACGCCCTTGGGCAGCCCGACCTCTTCCAGCAACTGCGCCAGGGCAAGCATCGACAGCGGCGTCTCGTGCGCCGGCTTGACGACCATCGTGCAGCCCGCAGCGATGGCCGGCCCGATTTTGCGGGTGCCCATGGCCAGCGGAAAGTTCCAGGGGGTGATCATCAGTGTCGGGCCGACCGGCTGCTTGGTCGTGATGAGGCGGGTCGCACCATTGGGGGCCACGGCATACCGCCCGTGAATGCGGACGGCTTCCTCGGCGAACCAGCGGAAGAACTCCGCGCTATATGCGACCTCGCCGCGGGCCTCGGCGAGCGGCTTGCCCATTTCGAGGGTCATCAAGAGCGCGAACTCCTCGGTGCGCTCGACGAGTTTTTCGAAGGCGGCACGCAGCAACTCGCTGCGGTCACGCGGGGCGACCTTGGCCCAGTCTGCTTGTGCGGCAACGGCTGCGTCGAGGGCCGCCATACCGTCTGCGGGTGACCCGTCGGCGACGGACGTCAGAACGCGCCCGGTCGCGGGGTCAAAGACATCGAGCGTCGCGCCTGCCTCGGCGGCCCGCCATTCACCGCCGATGAACAACTGCGTCGGGACAGATTCCAGGAGCGCCTTTTGCGACAGTGCGGGCATACCCCCGATGGTAGCCGGGCAGCACGCACGTCCAGCAGTAGTTACATCACCCCGGGGGGGCCCACGTGCGGGTCAGTGGTCGTGGGAATGGCCGAGGTGGCCCTGCGGGATGGCGGCGGCGCGACCGGAGAGCAGGGGCAGCGCGGGGTCCCATCGGGTGCCGTCGCGGGCGTCCTGGCGGCGCCGGGCGATCGCCGAAAGCGCTTCGAGGACAACCCGGTTCGCGAGGGCTGCGGTGATATCGGCATGGTCATAGGGCGGGCTGACTTCGACGACGTCCACACCGCATACGGGCAACTCCAGGCAAATCCGCCGCACCGCGTCGAGCAGCTGGCGCGCAGACAGCCCGCCGGGCTCCGGCGTGCCGGTGCCCGGCGCGTGGCCGGGATCGCAGACGTCGATGTCGACCGAGAGGAAGACGCCTTCGCATTCGTCGGTGGCGATGGCGAAGGCCTCGGTCAAGCACTCCGTCAGCCCGCGGTGGACGATCTCGGTCATCTCGTATGACCGCATGTTCTGCTCCGCCATCCAGTCCAGCGTCTCCGGTGGCGGCCAGTAGCCGCGCAGGCCGATCTGGAGGAAGCGGTCGCCGCGTAGGGCCCCGGACTCGATGAGGCGGCGCATCGGCTGGCCGTGTCCCCACAGTGAGCCGAACTCGATATTGCCGGTGTCGGCGTGCGCGTCGAAGTGGATCATCGACACCCGGCCTTGGCCGAGGACATTGGCGCAGCCCTTGGCGTCTGGGAAGGCGATCGAGTGGTCGCCGCCGAGCACGATCGGAATCGCCCCTGCCGCAACGACTTTCGTCACGGCCGCTTCCAATGCCGGCAGCGAGCGTTCGATGTCGCCGGAATACATTTCGACATCGCCCGCGTCGACGACCCGCAGATCCTGCAGGCCGTCGACGCGCAGCGCGAGCGAGGGGCGTGACCCGTCGTGCGGCAGGTAGTCCGTCATCCGGATCGCCTGCGGCCCAAAGCGCGTGCCGGGCCGGTGCGAGGTGCCCCCGTCAAAGGGGGCACCGAGGATGACGACATCGGCATCGGCATACGACTGCGGCTCGTCGAGATCGCACCGGTCGACGCCGAGGAAGGTGATGTCCGGACCGAACTGCGCGCCATAGCGAGTCATGCGGTCACCTTAGAGCGTCACCCGACGGGCGCGGGTGCCGCCTCGACCTCCTGAATACCCCACGCGGAGCCGTAGCCGCCCGGCTTCGGTGCGGCGAGCAGGTCGAGGAAGGGCTCGGCCGGGAAGGCCTCCGGGCCCAAGACCCCCACCCCCGACCAGGCACCTGTGGCGAGCAACTCCAACGCCACGATGGGGTTGATCGCCGTCTGCCAGACGATGCACTGAGCGCCATAGTCGCGCATCGTGACCTCGTTGTCGGCCACGTGGTACAGGTAGGTCGAACGGGGCTTGCCGTCTTTGCCGGTGCCGGTGACGTGCACGCCGGCGCAGGTCTTGCCGGTCAGCTGCGGCCCGATCGTCGCGGGGTCGGGCAAGACCGCGGCGACGATATCGCGCGGTGCCACCTGGACGCCCTTGATCGTGATCGGCTCGGTCGAGTCGAGCCCCAGGGACTTCAGCGCCTTGAGGATGGAGATCATCTCGGCGCCGAGGCCGTACTTGAAGGTGACCCGCTTGGCGTCCAGCCAGCGCGGCATGAGCAGGACTTCCTCGTGCTCGACCTGGACGCACTCGACCGGGCCGATGCCCTCGGGGAAGTCGAAGATTTCCGGCTCGCTGAAGGGCGGCAGCGTGAAGAAGCCCGCCTCCAGCGAACCGCCCTTCTCCGACCGCTCCTTCTCCCACACCACGGGCGGGTTCAGGCACTCTTCGATGATCGTCCACATAGAAAAGCCGGGGGCAAAAGCCTCGGATCCGTCCGGGCCGTAGTAGGCGAGATTGGCGCCATCGCGGGTGCCAAGTTCGTCGATCTCACCGAAGAGCTTGTCTTGGGCATAGCGGGCGAAGACGTCGGAGAGTCCAGGCTCCACCCCGATGCCGACGAGGGCGAGCCGTTCGCTGCCCTCCCAATCGCCAGCCTGCGCGAACTGCTCGTCACCGAGCTTGATGTGTGGCAGTTCGAAAGGCTGGGAGGGGTGGCGCTGCGAGAGCGACATCGCCATGTCGAGATAGTTCGCACCGGCCGCCAGACAGCCCGCGAAGATCGTCATGACGAAGCGGGGGTCGACCGCATTGAGCACATGCGTCGCGCCGGTCAGCCGGATCATCGCGGCCACATTGTCGGCGTCTGAGGCATCAATTGCGACGGCGTGGAAGCGGTTCTCCCCCGGCCGGCGCTCCTTGACCACGTCCACGGTGCGCCGCGCGCGCTCGATGTCGTAGTCCGCGACAACGAAGACGTCGAAGAAGTCTCGTTCCACCGCGATCTTGGCTGCTGCGTCGCCGACGCCGCCGGCGCCGATCATGAGAATCCGCATGGGATTCACTTCCTTAATGCCGGGCTCCGGTTCGCCCTTTCTCGTGAGTCGGTATGGCGTGCGGGGGCCGGCCCCCGCCGCTCTACTTGGGTTTTCGGGCGTTCCCGATGACCTGGGCGAGGATAACCAGAGTCACGGCGATGACGAACATCGAGAAGCCGACCACATTGGCCTGTGCCGGGATGCCGCGCAGGTAGGAGACGTAGACGAACTTCGGGAAGGTCGTCTCGGACCCGGAGACGAAGTTGGTGATGATGAAGTCGTCGAAGGAGAGCGAGAACGAGAGCATCGCCGCGCCGATGATGCCGGGCAGCACCAGCGGGAAGGTGACCTTCCAGAAGGTCGCCACCGGGCTGGCATACAGATCCTGCGCGGCCTCCTCAAGCCGCGGATCCATCGACTGAACCCGCGCCTTGACCGTGACGACGACAAAGCTGAGGCAGAAGACGATGTGCGCAATGACGATGGTCCAAAACCCAAGGTCCAAGCCGACGTTGGTGAAGCCTTGCACGAAGATCGTCAGCAGGCTGGCGCCCAGGACGATCTCGGGGGTGGCCATTGGGACGAAGGTGAGGACATTGGCCGCGCCTCGACCGATGAATTTGTAGCGGACCAAGGCGAAGGCCACCAGAGTGCCGAGGACGGTCGCGACAAAGGTCGCGAGCGCTCCGATCTCGAGGGACTTGACCAGGGACTCACAGACACCGGGCGCACCACAGGGGTTCTTCCAGTGCTTCAGCGTCGGGCTGCCCTCGGGGTTCCACGTGATATTCGACTTCTTGTAGTTGTTGAACGAGAAGGCGAAGGTGTAGGCCACCGGCACGAAGAGATAGAGCAGGACAAGGATCGCCGCGATCATGGCGAACCGGTCCGCCAGCCAGGCCTGGATGCGTTTGCCGGTGGAGGGCTTGTATGCCGCCCCCTCGGGCTGGGTCACGGCGCTCATACCAGCTCATCCGTTCCGAAGCGGCGGACATAGACAAAGACCAGGGCGAGGATCAGCGCCATCAAGGTGAAGGACAAGGCGGCTGCCGTCGGATAACCGCCGGGCACTTTGAAGAACTGGCTCTCGATGACATTGCCGACCATCTTGGTGCTGCGGTCCGAGCCGAGGAGTTCGGCATTGACATAGTCACCGGCCGCGGGGATGAAGGTGAGCAGCGTGCCGGCGAGGACGCCCGGCATACTCATCGGCAAGGTCACGGTCCGGAAGGTCGTGAACCCATTGGCGTACAGGTCACCACCGGCTTCCAGGACCCGCGGATCCACCCGCTCGAGCGAGGCATAAATGGGCAGGACCATGAAGGGCAAGAAGTTATAGGTCAAGCCCGCCACCACCGCCATCCAGGTCTCGGTGATATGCCCGCCAGGGAGCAGGTGCAGCGTGTTCAGAACCTTGGCTACCGGGCCTTCATCGGCGAGGATTTGCCGCCAGGCGATCGTGCGCAGGATGAAGCTGGTGAAGAAGGGGGCAATGATGCAGATCATCATCAAACTGCGCCACCGCCCCGCCTTGAACGCCATGGCGTAAGCCAATGGATAGGACAGCGCGAAAGCGAAGAAGGTCGCCAGGCCGGCGAAGAGCAGCGAACGGCCGAAATGGGGGGCGAACTCGGTGAAGGCGTCGAGGTAGTTACGGAAGTTGACGTCGCGGTAGTAGTACCCCGGATAGCCGGGGAATTGCGACTGCAGCGAAACCGTGAACAACTGCGCCAGCGGCACGACGAAAAAGATCAGCAGCCATAGGGCACCGGGCAGCAGCAGGAGGTACGGGAGAAATTTCCCCCGCGTCGCCGTGTCCGGGCCAGCGGGCGCGGCGGGCGCTCCGGCCCCGTGGGCGACTGCGCTCACGGTGCGTCCTGAAGCGGCACGTCACCGATGCTCACATCGGCGAGCACCGGACCGTCTGGAACTTCGGCGCCATCGGAGGGGACGCCAAAGGCGTGGCCGGGGTCCCACGACATCCACACTTGGTCTCCCGGGTGCAGGTCAATCGGCTCGACGTCGAGATTCTGCTCATAGACGCTCCACGTGGCCCCGCTCGCGACGGTCACGAGATATTGCGTCGCCACGCCGGTGAAGGAGACATCACGGACCGTGGCCTGCATGTCGCTGCCCACTCCCGTCGGGCGATCCCGGTGTATGCGGACCTTCTCGGGCCGGACGCCGAACATCACGTGCCCCTGCTGGACCTGGCTGCGGGCCTTGGGGATCTTGACCTTCGAGCCGCCCACCTCGGCGACGAGGAAGTCGCCATCGGTGCCGGAGATGGTGCCGACGCCGAGATTGGACTGGCCGACAAAATTCGCGACGAAGGCGGTGGCGGGCAGGTCGTAGAGCCTGGCCGGTGCCCCCATTTGCTCGATTCGCCCGTGGTTCATCACGGCCACGGTGTCGGCCATCGTCATGGCCTCTTCCTGGTCGTGCGTCACGTGAATGAAGGTCAGGCCGACCTCGGTCTGAATGCGCTTGAGTTCGACCTGCATCTGGCGACGCAGCTTCAGGTCGAGGGCGCCCAGCGGTTCATCGAGCAGCAGCACCTCGGGGCGGTTGACCAAGGCGCGGGCCACGGCGACCCGCTGCTGCTGACCGCCGGAGAGTTGGGTCGGCTTGCGGCCGGCCAGGTGCGGCAATTGCACCAATTCCAGCGCCTCGTCGGCGAGCCGCGCCGCGTCCTTGGCGCCGCGCCGCTTGGGACCAAAGGCGACATTGTCGCGGATGGTCAGGTGCGGGAAGAGGGCGTAGGACTGAAAGACCGTGTTGACCGGACGCTCATACGGCCGCGACCCGGTCAGGTCGGTGTTGCCGATGAAAATCCTTCCACTGGTGGGCTGTTCGAGCCCGGCGACCATGCGCAGCGTTGTCGTTTTGCCACAGCCGGACGGGCCGAGCAAGGCGAAGAAGGAGCCGCGTGGCACCGTCAGGGTCAGATCGTCGACAGCTTTGAAATCGGCGAACGCCTTGGTGACCGACTCGATCCGCAAGTCACCCTGGGCCTCACGAAAGCCGGCCATCAGTTGCCCACCACCTTTGCCCACTCGGCGCTGTATTCCTGGTCCTCGGCTGCTGTCAGCGCCCGGAAGCCCTTGATATTGCTCTTGGTGAGGTAGTCCTCGGTGGGGAAGATCAGCGGGCTCTGCGCCAGATCGGGGTCGAGCTTCTCCATCTCCTGCTGGGCGCCAACGACGGGACAGACATAGTTGACATAGGCCGCGACTTCGGCGGCGACGGCCGGGTCGTAGTAGTAGTTCATCAGGGCCTCGGCATTGCGCCGATGCGTCGAGGTGATCGGGACCATGAGATTGTCCGACCACAGCGTCCCACCGGACTCCGGAATCGTGAACTCCCAGTTGTCGTTCTCGGTCTCGGCCCGCAGGATGAACAGGTCGCCGCTCCACACGATCCCGGCGATGGCGTTGCCGCTCTTGAGGTCGTTCATATAGGCGTTGCCCTTAACCCGACGGATGAAACCGCCCGTGAGCAGTTCGTCCACCTTGGCGATCGCCTTGTCGAACTCTGGCTTGCCCCAGTTGCCCGAAATGTCGACCCCCTGCCACGCCATGATCAACCCGAGGGTGTCGCGCATTTCGGACAGGACGGTGATCTTGCCCTTGAGGTCGGGCGAGAATAGGTCATCCAGCGACTTCAGTTCCCGGCCCACCTTGGCCTTGTCATAGCCAATCCCGGCAAAGCCTGACTGCCACGTGAGGCTGTAGTTACGTCCCGGATCGAAGGAAACTTCCCGCAAGGCTGGCAGCAGGTTGCCCGCATTGGGCATCTGAATCAGTTCCAAGGGCTGGATGAGCCGATCGCGGATGAGCCGGTTGGCCATCCAGTCGGTCAGCGTAATGATGTCTTTCTCGATGTCTTGGCCCGCCTCGAGCTGAGGCCGGACTTTGCTGACATACGAGTCGTTGTCATCGATATCTTCGGAGTAGGTCGCCTGGATGCCGGTCTTCTTGATGAAGGCTTCCAGGCTTGGGTACTTCTGGGTGGTGTCGTCGTAGTCGAGATAGGCCGTCCAGTTGGCCCAGCGCACGATCTTCTCTTCGGCCGAGACATCTGTGGGGAGCTTCAACGCCGCGACTCCGCCGGCCGGCGGCTTCGGCGGGGCGCAGGCCGACAAGGCCGCGGCCGAAGCGCCCGCGGCGCCGATCGACAAGAGATTGCGCCGGCTTAGCTGCGATGCACGGGCGCTGCGGATCAGGGCCCGGACGCCGGGATCCGCCGGGGGAATGCGACCTTTCACGGTATTTCTTGTCCTAGCTCTCGAGATTGGCCATGACGTGCTTGATGCGGGTGTAGTCCTCCAAGCCGTACATGGACAGGTCCTTGCCGTAGCCGGATCGCTTGAATCCACCGTGCGGCATCTCGGCCACCAGGGGGATGTGGGTGTTGATCCACACGCACCCAAAATCCAAGGCCTTGCTCATCCGCATCGCGCGGCCGAAGTCCTTGGTCCAGACCGAGGAGGCGAGGCCATAGTCGACGCCATTGGCGAAGGCGATGGCCTCGGCTTCGTCGGTGAACTTCTGCACGGTGATGACGGGGCCGAAGATCTCATTCTGGATGGCCTCGTCGTCCTGGCGTAGCCCCGACAAGACGGTCGGCTCGAGGAAGTACCCGTCGCCCAGACCGGAGACCCGGTTGCCGCCGGCGGACACGGTGGCATGTCCCGGGAGCCGGTCGATGAAGCCACTGACATGCGCCAGCTGGCGGGCGTTGTTGACGGGGCCGAAGAGCGCCTCCTCGTCATCCGGCATACCGACCTTGGCACTGCTCTTGGCGTAATCCGCTAGTGCCGCAACGAAATCATCGTGGATGCCGGGTGCGACGAGCACGCGAGTGGCGGCTGTGCAGTCCTGCCCAGCATTGAAATAGCCGGCGACGGCGATGCCCTCGACGGCAGCTTCGATGCCCGCATCGTCGAAGACGACGACGGGGGCTTTGCCCCCGAGCTCGAGGTGCACGCGCTTGACCTGCGCGCTGGCGCTCTCGGCAACTTGTATGCCGGCCCGCACCGATCCGGTGATCGCCACCAGCGCGGGGGTTTGGTGCTCGACGAGGGCACGGCCGGTCTCGCGGTCGCCCATGACGACATTGAAGGTGCCGGACGGCAGGAACTCCGAGGCGATCTGCGCCAACAGCAGCGTGGTTTCTGGCGTGGTGTCACTCGGCTTGAGGACCACGGTATTGCCCGCGGCGAGCGCCGGCGCGATCTTCCAGACGGCCATCATCATGGGGTAGTTCCACGGGGTCACCTGGCCGACGACGCCGATCGGCTCGCGCCGCACGAAGCTCGTCATCCCCTTCATGTACTCACCGGCCGCTTTGCCTTCGAGTATGCGGGCCGCGCCCGCGAAGAAGCGCAACTGGTCGAGCATCGGGGGGATCTCTTCGCTGGCGGTCAGCGCATGTGGCTTGCCGGTGTTCTCCGACTCCAGCTTCACGAACTCATCGCTGCGCTTCTCAATCGCGTCGGCGATCTTTAGCAGCGCCTGCTGACGCTCGCTCGGCGTCGTCTGTCCCCACTCCTGGAAAGCCTTGGCTGCGGCGGCGTATGCCGCGTCGACATCCTCGGCCCCGGAGATCGGAGCACTGGCGACCACCCCTCCCGTGCTCGGGTTGACGACATCCGCGCGGGCATCAGATCGGGCATCCACGGCGGCGTTGTCGATGAAGTTCTGCAACAGGCGGGCGTTGGTCACGTCAGGTCACTCCACGGGGTGGGATCGGGCGTCGGCGT
Organism: Actinomycetota bacterium; assembly: GCA_020160805.1. Taxonomy (GTDB): domain Bacteria; phylum Actinomycetota; class Actinomycetes; order Actinomycetales; family Dermatophilaceae; genus Nostocoides_A; species Nostocoides_A veronense. Next base: position 18,260 of record JAIUPO010000001.1, read on the forward strand.
CGACGTTGAGCGGCACTCTAGTTCGGGGGACCTGCACGCAACAGGGGCCCCCCGCAGGAAAAGACGAAAATGATGCGCACTCGAAAGAATCTGTCCGTCAGTCCCACGGAATCGTTAGCTGTCAGCCCGAAATTCGAGGGATTCCGTCGTACGGTGGCGGTATGCAGCAGCGACGCAGCACCGGGGCCCCTGGGCGTCTAGACGAGCTGTCGAAGCAGATCGTGGAAATCCTGCAACGTGACGGGCGCGCGTCATATGCCGCCATCGCCAAGCAGGTCGGCCTCTCCGAGGCCGCCGTTCGCGCCCGAGTGCAGCGCCTCCTCGACGCGGGGGTGATGCAGATCGTCGCGGTGACCGATCCCCTGCAGGTCGGCTTCACCCGCCAGGCCATGATCGGCGTCCGCGTCGCAGGCGAGCTCGGCCCAGCTGCCGAGGCCGCGTCGGCGCTGGATCAGGTGGCGTATGTCGTGACCACCGCCGGCAGTTTCGACCTGTTGTGCGAGGTGGTCTGCGAAGACGACGAGGAGCTTCTGCACCTGGTCGGTTCGGCGATTCGCGCCCTGCCGGGAGTCATCTCGACCGAAACCTTCGTCTATCTCAAACTCAATAAACAGCACTACAACTGGGGTACGCGATGAGCACGACACCCGCCGGAACCGCATACACCGACGCAGCACGAGACCACCTGTGGATGCACTTCACCCGACACTCAACCTTCGAGGACGGCCCGGATGGCCTTGCGGGACAGGGCGTTCCGATCATCGTCCGCGGCGACGGTCACCGGATCTGGGACGACCAGGGACGCGAATATATCGACGCCTTGGCCGGGCTCTTCGTCACCAATGTCGGGCACGGACGCGCGGAGATCGCCGAGGCGATGGCTGCTCAGGCGCGCGAATTGGCCTTCTTCCCGCTCTGGTCTTATGCCCATCCCCGCGCCATCGAGTTGGCGGAGCGGCTCGCGGCATACGCCCCCGGCGACCTGAACCGGGTCTTCTTCACGACCGGCGGCGGGGAGGCGGTCGAGAGCGCGTGGAAACTCGCGAAGCAATACTTCAAGCTCACCGGTCGCCCGACGAAGCACAAGGTGATTTCGCGGACAATCGCCTATCACGGCACCCCGCACGGCGCCCTGTCCTTGACCGGCATCACGCCGGCGCGGATTCCGTTCGAGCCGTTGGTGCCCGGAGCTTTCAAGGTGCCGAACACCAATATTTATCGCGGCCCGGAGCATCTGCGCGATGACGAGAAGGCCTTCGGTCGATGGGCTGCGGATCGCATCGAAGAGGCGATCCTCATGGAGGGCCCGGACACCGTGGCCGCGGTTTTCCTCGAGCCGGTCCAGAACTCTGGCGGCTGCTTCCCACCGCCCGCGGGCTATTTCGAGCGGGTCCGGGAGATCTGCGATGCGTATGACGTCCTGCTGGTCTCCGATGAGGTCATTTGCGCGTTCGGGCGCATCGGCTCGATCTTCGCGTGCAAGGACTTCGGCTACCAACCCGACATCATCACCTTCGCCAAGGGCGTGACGTCCGGGTACGCCCCGCTCGGCGGAATGGTCGTGTCCGACCGGCTTTTCGAGCCCTACCGATCCGGCATGACCTTCTTCCCCCACGGCTACACCTGGGGCGGCCATCCCGTCTCGTGCGCCGCGGCGATGGCCAATCTGGATATCTTCGATCGTGAGGGGCTGACCGATCACGTGCACGCCCAGGCCGGGGTCTTCCGCTCCACGCTGGAGTCGCTGCTCGATCTGCCGATCGTCGGCGATGTCCGCGGCGCGGGCTACTTCTATGGGATCGAACTGGTCAAGGACAAGCAGACGCGGGAGACTTTCGATGCTGCGGAGTCCGAGCGGCTACTGCGGGGCTATCTGTCGAAGGCACTCTTCGATGCCGGGCTCTATTGTCGCGCTGACGACCGCGGGGATCCGGTGATTCAGTTGGCGCCACCGCTGACGATCGGACCGGCCGAGTTCGAGGAGATCACCAGCAGATTGCGCTCAGTCCTGACCGATGCAGCGCAGTTCATCTGACCGCACATGATGTCGGCTAGCCATCCGCTCTGGTGGGAGGAGCGTAGATCATACTTTCCGCCAACGGATTTCAACTTGCCTGATGAAGCTCAGGTCGTGATTGTGGGAGCGGGCTTCACCGGCCTCTGGACCGCCTACTATCTGCTGCGGGACCGGCCGGGCACAGATGTGCTCGTGCTGGAAGCCGAGCACGTGGGTTTCGGTGCCAGCGGTCGCAATGGCGGATGGGTGTCCGCGCTCTTCCCCGTCGGCGCTGCAAAACTAGCGGGCCTCCACGGGGTCGAGGCAACGCGCGATCTGCTGGCGGCGCTGCGTCATACGGTCGACGAGGTGGGAGCGGCCGTCTCAGCCGAGGGGTTCCCGGGGGTGAGTTTTGTGAAGGGGGGCGCGCTGTTCTTGGCGCGCAATCCGGCGCAGGTGGTGCGCGCCAAAGGAGATGTGGCGGCCGGCGAGCAGTGGGGCGACGGGACGATGTGGCTGCCATCGGACGCCGCACGAGAGCGCTTGGCAGCCACGAATACCCTTGGCGCGACGTGGAATCCGCATTGTGCGCGGGTGCAGCCGAGGGCACTGGTCGACGGGCTGGCGGCGGCCGTGCGACGGTTGGGTGGTCGCATTGTCGAAGGCGTGAGCGTCGCGGGTGCCTCGCCGGGGCAGGTGCGTTTGCTTGACGGGCGGACGGTGCGCGCCGGGCACATCGTGCGCGCAACCGAGGCCTACACCGCGCGATTGTCCGGGCTGCGGCGGCGATTGGCGCCGGTCTATTCGCTGATCGTCGCAACCGAGTCACTGCCCGCCTCGACGTGGGAGGCCATCGGGCTGGCCCGGCGGGAGGTCTTCAGCGACTACCGAAATGTCATCGTCTACGGCCAGCGCACGGAGGATGACCGGCTGGTTTTCGGCGGTCGGGGGGCGCCCTACCACTTCGGATCGGGCGTGCGCCCGGAGTTCGATGGTGACGAGCGAGTATTTGCGTCGCTGCGAAAAGCCTTGCGGGAGATGCTTCCTCAGCTCGGTGATACTCAGTTCACGCACGCATGGGGCGGGCCACTCGGCATACCGCGGGATTGGCATCCGTCGGTGGGCTATGACCCGGCCACGCGCGTCGGGTGGGCCGGTGGGTATGTCGGTGACGGCGTCGCGGCGACCAATCTGGCCGGGCGCACGCTGGCCGATCTGGTGAGCGGGCGCCATACAGCCCTGACGCGGTTGCCGTGGGTGGATCATCGCTCACCCGAGTGGGAGCCGGAGCCTTTCCGCTGGCTCGGGGTGAATGCGGGACTTCGCCTGGCCGCCCTCGCGGATCGCGAGGAAGCCCTGACCGGCCGCCCGGCGCGGCTGGCTGCGGCGCTGGAGGCGCTGACCGGGCACTGAGTCGTCGAGGATCCCGCCCTCCCAGATGGCAGCTGCCTGTCATCGTCGGTCGGCTCCCACAGAACCGGCGGTGTGACGAGCCGCTGCGCAAGAGCCTCGGGCGTGAGCGTTTCGTGCACGCTTGTGCCGGCTTCCCCAGGGCGCATGGGGGCGAGAGTTATCCACAAGTGTCGGCGGAGCGAGAGCCAGCTATTGCCGGACGCGGCAGCATGGTTGTGTGGGGATTCCGAGTGAAGTGAGGGACACTGATGAGCGTGACGACGCTGCCCTGGGGGCGGTCGCTGACCGCCGAGGATCTCGCGGCGTTGCCCGATGACGGGCACCGCTACGAGCTCATCGACGGGGCGCTGATCGTGACCCCGTCACCGAGTCGTGAGCACCAACTGTGCGCAGGCAAGTTCTACATCGATCTCACTGCCGCGTGTCCAGGCCACCTGTGCGTTGCCTTCGCTCCCTTGGATGTGGCCTATACGCGGGACACGGTGCTGCAGCCGGACATTCTCGTCGTCGAGCGCGCGGGGTTCTTCGACAAGGACCGTCCTCTCCGACCATTGCTGGCGGTTGAGGTGTTGTCTCCCAGCACCCGGCTGATCGATCTCAACACCAAGAAGGCACGCTTCGAGGAGGCCGGCTGCGCGAGCTACTGGGTCATCGACCCGATTGCGCTGCGGCTCATCGCGTGGGACCTCGTAGATGGCGCCTATCAGTTGGTGGCCGATGTGGCGGCCGGGGACGAATGGACCGCCACCCTGCCGTTCCCCGTGACCTTGGCGCCCGGCTCGCTTCTCGACTGATCTGACCTGCTCTACTGATCCGCCCCGTGCGTCGGTCGCGTCCTGTCGGCGGCGGCTACCTGGCCAGGTCGGCGCGCACGGCGTCGGCGAAATCGGGATAGGCCGCGACGACACCTTCGAAGGCCAGGTTGGCCGGGAGTTCGTCGGCACGCTGGCGGGAGGTGAGGAAGATGATGGTGGCCCGGACCAACGCCAAGTCGTCGTCGCCCTCCAAACCGGCGTCCGCGACCGCCTCGGGCGTCAGCTCGACGACGACCTCAATCGGGTCACCGTCTTGGCGCATGCTCACGAGATAGCGGTGGAAATCCATCGCCTCGATGGTCATCGATTCGTTGTCCACATCAGGGGCAACGACGATTCGAGCGATGACTATTCCGGAAGGTCGAGCGGCGTCGGCGGCACGGCTCCTCACTACGATGCCTGGCATGCCGGATGTTGCTGCGCTGCGGGCGTACTGGAGCCATCGTCAGGGCTTGGACGGCTCCCTCGCCGGCGCCACCAGCGCGGACGTCTTGGACCGGGTCGGGTGGGCGCGCTCGGTCGGCGGGACCACGCCATACCTCACCCTCTTCAGCCGGGCGGGCATCCGCCGTGAACAGGCGGATGCGGATGTCGCGGCGCTGCGCATTCACGAACTTCCGTCGGCGCGCGATTGCACCTATGTGCTGCCCGCCACCGACTTCGCGCTGGCCCCGGTCGTCGGCGGCGGGGCGAGCAGCACCAGCGAACTCCGGGTCGCGGAGAAGCTGGGCGTCACCCGAGCCGAGATCGACGCCCTCGCCGACGAGGTCGTCGGCGTACTAAGCGATGGTGATGCGGACCCGGCCGGACTGCGAAAGTCGTTGGGAGACAAAGTTCGCAGCCTTGGCGACGAGGGCAAGAAGAAGGGCGTGACGACGACCCTGCCGCTCGCTCTCGGCGTCCTGCAGGCGCAGTCGCGCATCCGGCGGGTTCCCATCGACGGGCGGCTCGATCAGCAGCGCTTCCGATACACCGTATGGCGCTCCGCCCCAACCTTTTCCGGCTCGCCGGAGGAGGCGCGACCCGAGTTGGCCCGGAAGTACTGGGGTTGGATCGGGCTCGCCTCGCTGGCTAACTTCCAGTGGTTCTCCGGCTTCACCAAGACCAACGCCACCAAGGCGGTCGCGACCCTTGGCCTCGAACGGCTAGCCGACACAACACTTCTCGGGACCCAAGCCACCCTGACCGAGTTCGCCGGCTTCGCCGCCCCAAAGCAGCCCCAAGTCTCCCTGATCGGCTGGCTGGACTCACTCGTGCTGCTGCGCCGAGACCTGGACTCGCTCACGGACGAGGGCGACCGCGCGCACCCACTGCTCGACCCGGCCCGCGGCAACTCCGCCGGCGGCTCCCTCACCGACCTGCCGAACCAGGGCATCGTCGACCGCGGGCGCCTCATCGGGCTCTGGGACTACGACCCCGCGACCGAGGAGGTCGTCTGGGCGCCCATCACGAAACTCACTGCGGCACAACGCAAGGCGACGCTGGCCGCGGTCGGCGAGACCGCGGCATACATCCGGGAAGACCTCGGGGACAACCGAGGGATGTCGCTCGACTCCCCCGCCGGCCGTGCCCCGCGCCTGGCCGCACTGCGTCAGCACGCCACGCCATGACCCGCGGTCATTACCCGCCACCCGGCGTGGAAATCGAGTCGATCGAGGAACTCGACGCTGCCCTCGCCGACGGCCTTGCCCCCGCGCGTTTGCGCCTGCAAGACCTCGACCTGACGGACTACCACGGCTTAGACCGCCGCACCGATCTCGACGAACTAGTCGTGCTCGGCGGCACCCTCTCCCCCGCGCTCGACGCGCACCTGCGCGCCCACGGCGCCATCATCTTCCCCAACGACCCCGACGCGGCGCCTATCCGTCCCTATCGAGCGCGGCTCTACACCGCGGATGAGTTGTATGCCGACCTCGCCGCCGGTTATCCCGCCACCCCCGACGCCCTCGCCTACGGCTGGTACCGCAACGGCCTGCGTCACCCCGACGTCTTTTCCGCTCTGCTGCAAGCGATTCACGACGACTCCATCTCCGACGCCCTTGCCGAGTTCGTGCGCAACCGGCAGGTCATCGGCGTCATGGGCGGTCATGCCGTTGCGCGCGGCACCGAGGCGTATGCCGATGCCGCCCGCCTCGGTTTCAACCTCGCCGAGCGTGGCTTCCTCGTGACCACCGGCGGCGGGCCCGGCGCGATGGAGGCCGCCAACCTCGGTGCCCTCGCCCGAAGCGCGGACGACCTCACCAGGGCGCTTGCCGTCGTCGCTGACGTCCCGTCCTTCGCCGACGATATCGGCGCCTGGGCCGCGTGCGGCCTGCGCGCTCGCGACCTCCTCGCCACTCCCGATGCCACGCCGACCGACCCGCGCAGCCTCGGCATCCCGACCTGGTTCTACGGCCACGAACCGCCGAATGTCTTCGCCCAAGGCATCGCGAAGTATTTCTCCAATGCCATCCGCGAAGACTGGCTCCTCGCCCATTCCCAGGCCGGCATTGTGGTCCTCCCCGGCGCGGCGGGCACCGTCCAAGAGGTCTTCCAGTTCGCCACCCGCGCCTATTACGCCGACACCACCCCGCCGCCTCTGGTCCTCGTCGACGAGCAGCACTGGCGCGAGAAACTCCCGGTCTGGCAACTCATTTCAGCCCTCGCCCGCGACCGCCTCATGGCCTCCCGCATCGCTCTCGTCGACACCGTCGACGACGCCGCTGCCATGCTTCTTGCTCGCTAGCCGCCGAGCGCTGAGGAGACGAGCCCAAGGCACTCACGGCTTGTCGACGATATAGCGAGACGGGACGGCGCCGGGAAGCAAGCCGGGCCGCCGAGCGCTGAGGAGACGAGCCCAGAGAACTCAGAACCGGGCGTCGACGAATGTTTGCTCGCCCATGGGCGGGCGGACGTACGGCATCTGCTTCATCTCGGGCAGCGTGACGACCTCGGGGGCGACATCCTCATACGCGAACTGGCTCAACAGGTGGCTGATGCAGTTGAGCCGGGCGGCCTTCTTGTCGTCGGAGGGCACGACATACCAAGGCGCCTGCTTGATGTCGGTGTACTGGAAGGTGTTGTCCTTGGCCATGGAGTACTTCACATAGAACTCGTGCTCGGCGAGGTCCATGTCGGAGAGCTTCCAGCGCTTAAGCGGCTCGGCGTTGCGGGCCTCGAAACGGCGGCGCTGCTCGTCATACGACACCGAGAACCAGTACTTGATAACGATGATCCCGGAGCGGACGAGCATCCTCTCGAACTCGGGGCAGCTGCGCAGGAACTCGGCGTGCTCGTCCTCGGTGCAGAAGCCCATGACCCACTCGACATTTGAGCGGTTGTACCAACTGCGGTCGAAGAGCACCATCTCGCCGGCGGCCGGGAGGTGTTCGACATAGCGCTGGAAATACCACTGGGACTTCTGCCGCTCGGTCGGTGTGGGCAGGGCGGCCACGCGCACGGTGCGCGGCGAGGTGCGCTCGGTGATGCGCTTGATAACGCCGCCCTTACCGGCGGAGCCGCGGCCTTCGAAGATGACGACGACCTTCAGACCCTGCTTCTGAATCCAGTACTGCAAGAGCACCAATTGCTCCTGCAGTCGCTCCATCTCGACGTCATAGACGGTGCTCTTGAGCCGCCCGTCCTTCTTGTAATCGTCGGGGTTCCCAGTGCCGCCGACCTTGCCGGTCGCGACGACGAACTCACCGGCGTCGTCGGCGCCTTCGGGGGGTGCGATGTGCTTGTCGGGACGAGACATGTCAGCCTGCATTTCCCCCGACCGGGAACCGGGTCAGGACTCGGTGAACATCACGATGCCGAGACACATCTCATCCGAGGTGCCCTCGCCCCATACAACATAGCGCTCGGGGATGTCGGCGAGCGCCGGCAACACGTCGCGCAGCGACTGGTCGTGCGTGCACTGGACCGTGAGTGTGTCCGTCGGCTTCAGAGTAACGGCCTTGGGCAGCACGGTCGCGGACTGGTTGTCGAAATCCCAGTTGGTGATATCGAGCAAGGTCTGGGCCTTCGGGGTGCCGGCATTGGCGACGACGGAGATCTTGCGGCCGAGCAGGTGCATGTGACCCGATAGCGCGCGCACGACGATCTTGTCGTTGACCGGCCGGGTGCACTTCTGGGTTGGCCCAACCGGCTCGGCGCCACACAAAATATGAAGCAGGTCAGCGGTTTTCGCCTCGTCGCCAAAGCGCTCGCGCAAGTCGGTCATCGCCGCACCCCGGTCGCAGAGCGTGTTCGCGATGCCCGCTCGACACGGGAGTTCGACCGGCGCGGGGAGCAGCATGGTGCGCAGGTAGTTGTAGTTGCCGTTGTCCGGCGCGATCCGCAGGCGCGCGGCGCTTTGGTCGGAGCCTTCACCGCCGAGCAAGTTGTAGTGGATCTGCATGATGATCTGGCTGCCCTTGGGCAGTTCGGTGCCGATGCCCTTCTCCGTGACGCGCTCGCTGCCACCAGGAGCCCAGGCCCCAAGCCACGGTGCCTCATCGAGATTCTGGCCGGCGGTGCTGCTCAGCCCGGTGCCGCCGAAGCAGGTCCACCCCTCGCCGGCTTCCGCGGCGTCCTTGGCTTGGGCCCGCGCGACATCTTGCGGGTCGACCTTGTAGAGGATGACGTGGTGGACCAGCTTGGCGTTGGCCGGCAGGAAGTTCGTGCCCGTGATCACCGCGTTCTGGGCAAGCTTGGGATCGAGCAGGAAGCAGCGGTACTCATCGGTGCCCTTCCCGCTCGGCGCTGTGGGGGTGTATGCCGTGGGCATCCGCAGCTCGAGGAAACGCTCGCCGGAGCGCAGGGCGACGGGCTTGGCCGGCGCAGCCGTCGTCGTGCCGCTCCCCGTGCTCGTGCTGCTGCTTGCCGATGCCGCTGCGGGGGCCGAATGGTGGCTCCCTTCGCGCTGGGGCAGGGCACCGGGATCGCCGCCGCAGGCGGTCAGCAGCAAGGCGCCCGCGAGAGCCGCGAGAGGAGCACGAAAACGCATCCACCCAGGGTAAGCGCTCGCTCACGGTCTTCGAAACCTCTCGTGGCGTCGACGCCAGCGCCTACGAACGCATCGCCACACCGCGGCGCCAATAGCCCATGAAGGCCACCTGGCTTCTGTCCCAGCCGAGTTCGCCGACGAGCGCTCGCCGAACGGCCTTGACGATCGCCGACTCGCCGGCCACCCAGGCATACCGTTGGCTTGCCGGCACTGCATCCGCGGGGTCGGGCAGTGCCTCGCCATATGCCGAATAGGTTGGGGTTTCCCAGATCTCCACGTCCAACGCACTAGCGCTTGGGTCCGGTTCGCGGGCCGGCGGGCCGCTCGGGTGCGCCGGGAGTCCAAGGTGATGTCTCACGGCGTCGATGAGTCGCTCGCCGTATGCCGCGTCCTCGCGCGCCAGCCAGGTCACCCGGATGTGCTCGGGCCCCGCGAGCGGCTGGATGTCCTCCCGCGACGGGATTTCGACATATGCCGACCCCCGCGTCCGCGGGGGTAGGTCGGCGAGGATCCGGGCGATCGCCGGGAGGGCGGTCTCGTCCCCGACGAGCAGGATGTCGGTGGCCGCGCCCCGTTGAAACTCGGTGCCGCGGTATGGATTTCCGGCCGCGATCCCAGGGGCGAAGGGCGCGATGACCTGCAGCTGGTCGCCTGGTCGGGCGGCGAGCGCCCACCGACATGCCGGGCCGGAGTGGTCGTCCTCGTGAACCACGAAGTCGACGACGACGCGCGTCCCTTCACCGGCTCCGACGATCTCGCGGATCGTGTAGGTGCGCATCGGGCTTCGCGCGTCCTCGGGCATGGCCAGCCACCCGGCATACCACTGCTCAGGGTCCTCAGGGATGTCCGGCAACGCGCCATCGGGGCCCGGGAAGATTAGCTTGATCCGGGTATCGAAGCCTTCGTCGCGCGCGACATTCGCGAAGCGCGGTGAGGCGAGCTCGACGCGGACGAAAGCGGGCGAAAGCCGCTGCGCGGCATACACCTGCGCGTCGGCAATGAGGATGGTCGGCAGAATCGTGTCAGCGTCGAGAGTCGAGGCGCTCATGGGCTTCCTTACGTCGGGTGGAGAGGGGCAGGACCATCGGTGTGGCGCTGACGGGGTCGAGCACGACGCGCGAGGCAAGGCCGAAGACGTCGCGAATGATGTCTTCGGTGATCACCTCATCGGGCGTGCCTTCGGCGCGAATCCGCCCGTGCTGCATGGCAATCAGATGATCGGCATAACGGGCCGCGAGGTTGAGCTCGTGCAGGACCATGACGATCGTGGTGCCGCGCGAGTTATTGAGCTCGGCGAGCAGGTCGAGGACGTCGATCTGGTGGGCGAGGTCGAGATAGGTCGTCGGTTCGTCGAGGAGGAGCAGGTCCGTATGCTGCGCCAGCGCCATCGCGATCCACACCCGCTGGCGCTGGCCCCCGGAGAGTTCGTCGACGAGGCGATCGGCGAGGTCGATCGTCCCGGTGAGGTCTAGGGCCTCGGCGACGATGGCGTCGTCCTCCGAAGACCACCGCCGAAAGCCGGACTGGTGCGGGTAGCGGCCGCGGCCGACGAGGTCGGTGACGGTCACGCCGGAGGGAACGACGGGTTGTTGCGGCAGCAGTCCGAGGGTGCGTGCCACCTCGCCCGTCGGCCGGCGGTGTATGTCGGTGCCGTCGAGGATGACGGTGCCGGCGGTTGGCTTGAGCAGGCGGGCCAGGCCGCGCAGCAGCGTGGACTTGCCACAGGCGTTGGCGCCGACGATGCCGGTGATGCGCCCGTCCGGGATGACGACATCGAGGTCGTGGACGACGCTGTGCGAGCCGTAGCCCAGGCGGAGGTCACGGGCATACAGGCGAGACGGCGTCGTGCCTGATCGGGGAATATCGTTGGGAGTCAACGGGATCCTCTCGCGGTGCGACCGGTGGCGATCAGCCAGATCAGGGCGGGCGCACCGATCGCACCGGTGATGATGCCGACCGGCAGATTGATGTCGCCGAGCAGATAGGCGCCGATGTGATCGCCGAGCACGACGATGACGGCACCGACGAGAGCCGCGGCGACCAGGCGAGTGCGGCCGCCGGTCAGCGCCCGGGAGATGGGGCCGGCGAGGAAGGCCACGAAGGCGACCGGACCGGCGACGGCGGTGGCGAGTCCGGCGAGGATGACCGCGAGGGCTATCAGGGCATCGACAGACCCCGGCCCCGCGCCGAGACCGGCACGCAGATCGTCGCCGAGTTCGGCCACGCGCAGGACCTTCGAGCGCCAGGCGATGGCGCCCACGACAGGGACGGCGAGCGCGAAGAAGAGGCCGATGGCGCGCCAGTCGACATTGCTCAGGCTGCCGCCCAGCCACTGCAGCACCTTGGTGGCGTTGAACTCGTCGACGCGCGTGAAGAGATATTGGATGACGGCCGACATGACCGCGCTGATGCCGATGCCGAGCAGGACGAGTCGGTAGCCGTTGTGCCCGTCGGCGAGAGCCCGTACGGTCAGCGCGACGCCGAGGGCGCCCGCGACGGCCAGCGCCGAGATCACGGGGCCACTCTGGCCGAGGACGACGATGCCGAAAACCGCTGCGGCACTAGCCCCCAGCGTGACGCCGACGATGTCCGGGCTGGCAAGTTCGTTGTGCAGCGTCGTTTGGAAGATCGCTCCGGCCAGACCGAGAGCCACGCCAACCCCCGTGCCGAGGACGGCACGCGGCAGCTTGGACTCCATCAGGATGTAGCTCGCGCCCGGGATCTCGGCGCCGAGGAAAATGCGCACCGCATCCGGCAGGGATATGAGGAAGTCCCCCTGGGTGATCCGCACGAGGAAGACCGCGACCCAGACGACGGTGAGCCCGCTGAGCGCGTATGTCGTGCGCCGCGCCACCCGTCGCCGCGCCGACCGCACCGCGACGATCGGCGGGTCGAGGGTGGGCGTCACGGTGCTCATAGCGCCACCGTCCGGCCGCGGCGGACCAGCATCACGAAGGCCGGTCCGCCGATCAGGGCGACCATGACGCCGACCTGAATCTCGGCCGGCGGCAACAGGACTCGGCCGACCGTGTCCGCTAGCAGCGTGAGGACCGCGCCACCGAGCAGGCAGAGCGGGAGCACGGTGCGATGCCCTGGACCAGCCAGCGCGCGGACCGCGTGGGGCACCAACAGACCGACGAAGGCGATCGGGCCAGCCAGCGCCGTGGCGGTGCCAGCGAGCAGCACGACGGCAATGGCGACGACCGCCCGGTCGCGACCGAGGCGCCGACCGAGGGCTCGGGCCAAGTCGTCCCCGAGAGCCGCGGCGTCGAGCAGGCGAATGCACAAGAGGCCGAGAACGACGCCCACGGCGAGGAAGGGCGCACCGATGGTCAGCACCGACAGATCCCGGCCGCTGACCGTTCCGACCTGCCAGAACCGGAAAGACTCCATCGTCTGGCGATCCAGCAAGAGCACCGCGGAGGTAGCGCTGGCTAGGACGGCCGTGACGGCCGCCCCACAGATCGCCAATGTGGTCGGCGTCGCGCCATCTTGTCCGGCCGCCGCGACCGCGTGGACCAAGATCAGGGCGAGGCCGGCACCGAGGAAGGCCACCGCGACATACGCCCCAAGATCGGAGATCCCGAAGCCGGCCATGGCTACCACCATGGCGAAGGACGCGCCGGCATTGATTCCGAGAATCCCGGGGTCCGCCAACGGATTTCGCGTCACTCCCTGCAGCAGGGCACCGGCGAGGGCCAGGGCCGCCCCAACCGCTGCGGCGAGCAGCGTGCGGTCGAGGCGGGCGTGCGCGATACCGGTCAACGGGTCGCTCCCGTCGGTGAGGGCGGCCCACAGGGACGCTGGCGCGAGCCACCGGGAGCCGATGAGGAGCGAGCAGACGGAGGCGACGACCGCCAGCATAAGCAAGGCGATCGCGAGGCGACTGGCCCGCGCGGTCACGACCCGATCGCCGCAGAGACCTTGGGGATGAACTTGTCGATGACCACCGGGATCGAGAGCGGGGTCGGGTTGGTCACCGCGAGCGCGGTCGGCTTGTCGGCCTCGGCATACGCGTGCCCGTCCTTGATGGCCGGGATCTGCCCGATGAGCTTATTGTCCTCGAAGATCTTCATATCGCTCGGGTTCTCCGACCACGTCAAGAAGACGTCGGAGGTGAGATCCGCGGCGCGCTCCGCCGAAACGGACCCATAGAACTCGCCCGCCTTGACGACCTCGGCGACAGCCGGGGCATCGACCAAGCCAAAGTCGCGCATGAGGGAGACGCGGGGGTCCTGCTCGGCATACACGCCGACGGTGCCGAGGTCGGCAGTCGTGAGGTAGCCGAAGATCAACGAGGTGCCCGTGAGATTGGCGTACTCGGTCGAAGCGGCGGTGATCTGCTGTTCGGCGGCGGCGGTGAGTTCGGCGGCCTTGTCGCTGCGACCGACGGCCTTGCCGACGGTTGCCAGCGAGGTGCGCCACGGGGTGATCCACGGCGCCTCGGGGTAGGCCACGACGGGGGCAATCTTGACGAGCTTGTCGTAATCCTCCTGCGTCAGACCGGAGTTCGTGGCGAGGATCAGGTCTGGGCTCAGGGCCGCAATCTGTTCGATGGGGGCGCCATCAGCGTCGTCGTAGCGCACCGGCGCGTCGCCGCCGAGGCTCGCAAGCGCGGAGTCGAACCAATCGGAGGACCCCGCCGCGTTGCCGCCCCAGGTCAGCTTCGTGGCGCCCACCGGCACGATGCCGAGCGCAACCAAGTGGTCCTGGTCGCTCCAGCCGATGGTGGCGATGCGGGTCGGTTCCTTCTCGATCGTTGTCGAGCCGAACGCGTGCTCGATCGTGACCGGGAAGGCGGCGGCGGTCGTGGTGCCCGAGGTGCTAGCCGTTCCGGTGCTGCTGGTTCCCGATCCGGTCGTGCTCGTCGAACCAGCGGGGCCTGTCGAGCAGGCCGCGAGCAACAGGGTGGGCAGGACGGCTGCGAGAGCGCCGCGGCGCGAGAAGGACGTCATGCGCCCAAGGTTAGGTAAGGCTTACCTAACCTTGCAAGTCGGCTCCTGCATTCAGCAGCCGATCAGGCGCGCCGCGAGGTAGCCCTCGACCTGGTCGAGGGCTACGCGCTCCTGAGCCATGCTGTCGCGCTCGCGGATCGTGACCGCCTGGTCCTCGAGGGTGTCGAAGTCGACCGTGATGCAGAAGGGGGTTCCGATCTCGTCCTGGCGACGGTAGCGGCGGCCGATCGCCTGGGCGTCGTCGAACTCGATATTCCAGTTCTTGCGCAACTGCGCCGCGAGGTCGCGGGCCTTCGGCGACAGGTCAGCGTGCCGGGACAGCGGCAGCACGGCCGCCTTAACCGGCGCGAGGCGCTTGTCCAAGCGCAGCACAACCCGCTTGTCGACGCCGCCCTTGGTGTTGGGCGCCTCGTCCTCGTGATAGGCCTCGACGAGGAAGGTCATCAGCGAGCGCGAGAGTCCGGCTGCCGGCTCGATGACATAAGGGGTGTACTTCTCCCCGGTCGCCTGGTCGAAGAAGACCAGATCGGTCCCGGAGTGCTTCGAGTGCGTGCCAAGGTCGAAGTCGGTCCGGTTCGCGATGCCCTCCAACTCACCCCACTCCGAGCCGGCGAAGCGGAAGCGGTATTCGATGTCCACCGTTCCCTTGGAGTAGTGCGAAAGCTTCTCCTTGGGGTGTTCATAAAGGCGCAGGTTGTCGCGGGCGATGCCGAGATCGACATACCAGTTCAGGCGCTCGTTGATCCAGTACTGGTGCCATTGCTCATCGGTGCCCGGCTTGACGAAAAACTCCATCTCCATCTGCTCGAATTCGCGGGTGCGGAAGATGAAGTTGCCGGGTGTGATCTCGTTGCGGAAGGACTTGCCGGTCTGGGCAATGCCGAAGGGCGGCTTCATCCGCGCCGCATTTTGGACATTGAGGTAGTTGATGAAGATGCCCTGAGCCGTCTCCGGGCGCAGATAGTGCAGACCGGATTCGTCATCCACGACGCCGAGATAGGTCTTAAGCATCATGTTGAAGGCGCGCGGCTCGGTCCAGCGGCCCTTGGTGCCACAGTCCGGGCAGCCGAGTTCGGTCGTCGGGACCTCGTCGGGGTTGACCTGCTGGCCCTTCTTCGCGGCGCGCTCGGCATACGCCTCCTGCAGGTGATCCATCCGGTGCCGCTTGTGGCACTGCAGGCACTCGATCAGCGGGTCCGAAAAGGCGCCGACGTGGCCGGAGGCGACCCAGGTCTGCAACGGCAGGATGATCGATGAGTCGAGGCCGACAACATCCTCGCGGCCGTGCACCATCGACTTCCACCACTGGCGCTTGATGTTCTCCTTCAGCTCCACACCGAGGGGGCCGTAGTCCCACGCCGAGCGCGTGCCGCCATAGATCTCGCCGCACGGAAAGACGAAACCCCGGCGCTTGCAGAGGTTGACGACGGTGTCGACGGTGGAGATCTCCTTGGCCATGCGGGCAAGGTTATCCGCGGGCCCATGGCCGCTCCCAATCGCCGCCGATCAGGGCGTCGGTCAGGGGGTCGCGGCGGCCAATTGGCCGCAGGCGCCGTCGATATCGGAGCCGCGGGTGTCCCGGACAGTGGTGGGTATGCCGTGTGCCCGCAGCCGCTCGACGAACTGCTGCTCGACCCCGGGCCGCGAGGCCGTCCACTTGGAGCCAGGGGTCGGGTTGAGCGGGATCGGGTTGACGTGCACCCACCCCCGGCCCCGGGCATTGAGCTTCTCCCCCAACAGATCCGCCCGCCAGGCCTGGTCGTTGATATCGCGGATCAGGGCATATTCGATGCTCACCCGGCGCTTGGTGGCCTGGAAGTACCGGTATGCCGCGTCGATCGCCTCATCGACCTTCCAGCGGGTGTTGATCGGCACGAGTTCGTCGCGCAGTTCGTCATCCGGCGCATGCAGCGACAGCGCGAGAGTGACCGGAATGCCTTCTGCCGCAAGCTTGTCGATGCCCGGCACCAGACCGACGGTCGACATCGTCACGCCCCGCGCGCTGATCCCGAAGCCGTCTGGCGCCTTGTCGGTTAGCCGCCGGATCGCTCCGATCGCCGCCTTGTAGTTGGCCAGGGCCTCCCCCATGCCCATGAAGACGACATTGCTGATCCGATTCGGGCCGTATGCCGCCCCGTCCCCCTCGTCCTCGGCCTCGCTCCCAAGATCCGCCCCGTCGGTGCGGACCGCGACCGCGGGCAGGTCGCCGGAGCGCAGCCGCGCCGCACTCGCGCGGACCTGATCGACGATCTCGCCGGTCGACATATTGCGGGTCAATCCGGCCTGTCCGGTGGCACAGAACGGGCAGTTCATCCCGCACCCGGCCTGGCTGGAGATGCAGATCGTCACGCGCTTGGGGTAGCGCATCAGCACCGACTCGACGAGCGCGCCATCGTGGAGGCGCCATACGGACTTGATCGTCGCGCCCCGGTCAGCCTGCAACTCGCGCACCGGCGTGAGCAGGGGCGGCAGCAGGTCGCCGACCAACTGATCGCGCGCCGCCGCCGGCAGGTCGGTCATCGTCGCCGGATCGATACTCAGGTGTTCGAAGTAATGGCGGGAGAGTTGGTTCGCGCGGAAGGGTGGCACGCCCAGCTCGCCCGCAACCGCCCGCCGCTCGGCGGGGTCAAGATCGGCCAGGTGGCGTGGCGGCTTACCGCGCCGAGGCGCGGTGAAGGTCAGCTGGCCGGGCGCGGGGCGAGTGGCCGGCTCACGCTCGGTGGCGGGGTCAGGAGCCGACGACATAGTGCAACACCGCCCAGCACAGCGGCGCCGTCATGATGAGCGAGTCGAGGCGATCCATCAGGCCACCATGCCCCGGAAGCAGATTGGACATGTCCTTGATGCCGAGGTTGCGTTTGATGACCGATTCCATGAGGTCGCCGATCGTCGCGCAGGCGGCGACGACCGCCCCGAGGACGACCCCGGCCCACCACGGCTGGTCGAAAAACAGCACGAGGCACGCGGCACCGGCGACGGCGCAGGTCAGGACCGATCCGGCGAAGCCCTCCCAGGACTTCTTCGGCGAGATGCGGGGCGCCATCGGGTGCTTGCCGAAGAGCACGCCCGCGGCATACCCCCCAATATCGGAACAGACGGTCACGAGGATGAAGGTGATGATCCGATCGCGGCCGTCGGCGGGGGCCAGCATCAGGGCGGCGAAGCCACCGAGGAAACAGGGATAGAGCGCGGTGAAGATGCCGGCAGCGACGTCGCGGGCCGATCCGGGGCGTGGATCGATGACCCGCCAAAGCAGCACCGCGGTCGCGGTCAGGCCGAAGGCGATGGCTAGCGCCTCCGGACCGCGTTCGTGCGCCGCGAGAATCATGCCCACTGCCCCCGCGGCGACGGGAACCAGCGGCACCGCGAAGCCCCGGGTGGTCATGGCCCGCGCGAGTTCCCACGCACCCACCACCATGGCGGCGGCGATGATCCAGGCGAAGGCGTCCTTGGCCACAAACAAGCAGACCAGGATCACCGCTCCCAGGCCGACCCCCACGCCGATCGCTGCGGCGAGGTCGCGGCCGGCGCGACCGTGCGGATTGGGCGCCGGCTGCGGGGCGGGCTCGGGAAGCTCGTAGGCCGGGGGTGTGATGGGCGTCGACATCGGGAGCAGGCGCGAGGTCAGACCTCGAGCAGTTCGGCTTCCTTCTTCTTGGCCAGTTCGTCGATCTGATCGACGAACTTCTTGGTTAGGGAGTCGAGTTCCTTCTCGCCGCGCTTGCCGTCGTCCTCGCCGACCTCGCCATCCTTGATGAGCTTGTCGAGGTCGTGCATCGCGTGCCTGCGGATATTGCGCACCGCGATCTTGCCGTCCTCGCCCTTGCCCTTGGCGATCTTGATGTATTCCTTGCGACGTTCCTGCGTCAGCTCGGGCAGCGTGATGCGGATGACATTGCCGTCATTGCTCGGGTTCGCGCCGAAGTCGCTGTCGCGCAAGGCCTTTTCGATATTGCGCATCGCGCCCTTGTCGAAGGGGCTGATGAGCAGCGTGCGCGCCTCGGGGGTCTGGAAGGAGGCGAGTTGCTGCAGCGGCGTGGGCGCGCCGTAGTAGTCCACGAGAACCTTGTGGAACATCGCGGGATTGGCGCGACCCGTGCGGATCCCGGCGAAGTCCTCCTTGACGACCTCGACGGCCTTCTCCATCTTCTCCTCGGCCTCGAAGAGGGTCTCGTCGATCATCTAGGGCTCCTTTGTCGGCGCGGGCGCGCCCGGGCGTGCGTATGCGGTGTGCTCACCGAGGTGAGTCGGGTCCGGTGCCTAGTTTGTCACCCCGTCAGCCCAGGGCGGGTTAGCCGGTGGTGACCAGCGTGCCGATGCGCTCCCCCCGGACGGCGCGGGTGATATTGCCGGGGCCTTCCATGCCGAAGACGATCATGTCGAGGCCGTTGTCCATGCACAGGCTGAAGGCCGCGGCATCGACGACCTTCAGGCCCTGCTGCAATGCCTGGCTGTAGGTGACCTTGTCGAGCTTCTTGGCGTCGGGATTGGTGCGCGGGTCGGCGTCATAGACCCCGTCGACGCCATTCTTGCTCATGAGCACAGCATCGCATTTGATCTCCAAGGCACGCTGCGCGCTGACGGTGTCGGTGGAGAAGAACGGCATACCGGCGCCGGCACCGAAGATGACGACTCGGCCCTTTTCGAGGTGCCGGATGGCTCGGCGCGGGATGTAGGGCTCGGCGACCTGCCCCATCGTGATCGCCGTCTGGACGCGCGTGTCGATGCCTTCCTTTTCCAGGAAGTCTTGCAGGGCAAGGCAATTCATCACGGTGCCAAGCATGCCCATGTAGTCAGCGCGGGTGCGGTCCATGCCCTGCTGCTGCAATTCGGCACCGCGGAAGAAGTTGCCGCCACCGATGACAACCGCCACCTGAACGCCCGCGCGCACCGCCTCGGCAATCTGCTGCGCGATCCCCCGGACGACCTCCGGAGCCAGACCGACGCGGCCGCCGCCAAAAACCTCACCGGAAAGCTTCAGCAAGACGCGCCGGTAGGTGCCGTGGAGTGGCTCGCCCCCACGCGTCTCAACGGTCTGGGACGTGGGGGCATCACTCACGGTCAACGACTCCTCGGGGGTTGGTCCCGGCCGGATTCCGGCGCGCGACGGATCGTCTGGAATCCTCGCACACCAGGTGCCAGATCGCGTGGTCGGCTCAGGCAGCCGCCAACTCCGGAGTATGCCGCCCAGCCCGCCCGGATCCGTCGGCGCGGTCAGGCATCCGGTGGCTGAGCGCACCGGCGAGTGCCGTGACGGAGCGATTGACGACCGGGATCAGGACCAGGCCGGCGACGAGGGCGACCCACACTCCCGCGCGCGGGTTGAGGACGACGACCACGAGCAAGAAGACGGCCGTGCCGGCGACGGAGGCCAGCGTTCCTCCGGCCAAGTCGAGCGCCCCGAGCGGGCCGCGGGCCCGATGCTCGGTCACTCCCATGACGACCAGGATCAATGGCAGCGAGGCGAAGGTGCCGGCCAGGCCAGTCCCCACATACGGCTCCAGGGCGGCGATTCCGCACACCATGATCGTGACCAGGCCCATCCGTGTCGGGATCGCCCACCACCGATCGTGGGCCGCGCGCCGGGAGTGTCGTCATGTGGCCAGGTGACCAGGCCGGCGACGCAGGCAAGCAGGACGAGGAGGGCGACGGCATACGCATTGTTGAGCAGTAGGGCGGCGAGCCCGACGCCGATCGCGACAGCCAGTGCCACGAGGGCGGCGAGCACGGGACGCAGCCGCGCGCCGGTCCGGGCGATGACGATGCAGTAGGTGGCGCAGATGAGTTGGCCGGCGATGCCGCCGGCCGCCGTGGTCGTCGCGGCGTGCGGTCCGTGCGTGAGGTACATCGTGAGGAGGAAGGGCAGCGCCGTCCCGGGGAGACCGACGAAGAGGCCCGCGGCGCGGGGGCCGAGCCGGCGCCCGAGGAGGGTGGCGATCAGAACGATAAGTGGAGCCAGGATGAGCTTGACGAAGAGCAGCGACATGCCGACGACGCTAGGCAAGAGTGCGGCGAAGGTGGCTCGGAATTTGCGGCGCTTGGCGACTGCAGCGCGAGGGCGTCATCGCCGGCTTCAGCGCGGTGATCGACGAGCGCGCGCTCGGCAAGACGCTCGGCGTTCTCTCCGATATCAAGCTGCGCGAAGGCGTCGAACGAGTCGCTTTCGCCGAGTCCTTGACTCACATTCCGCAGGTCATCGGCGCCCTGCGCCTGACGGGCGAGTACGACTACCAATTGCACATCGTGTGTCAGGACCCCGCCGAATTCGAGAGCCAGGTCGACCGGCTCAAACACGACTATGGCGTGGCCAGTCTCAACTCCCGGCTGATCCTGCGCGAGGTGCCGGTGGACAAGGCGAAACTCCTGCAGGTCGTGGGCTGAGCGCCCTTGCCTTCCCGAGCGCCTGGGCGCACACTTTGAGCGAGTGCTTCAACTTATCGCTCATGGAGGCGTTCGTATGGCAGTCAGTGGCGGTGGACGGAGCCGAGCGGGAAGGTCGGACGGCGCCGCAACACGGGAACGACTGATCGCGGCGGCACACGATGCCTTGCGGGAGAATGGCTTTGCCGGCGCGAGCGCCCGAGAGATCGCGCGCCGCGCGGGCTGTCAGCAGTCCCAGGTCTTCTACTACTTCGGAACCGTTCCAGACCTCCTGCTCGCGGCGCTGGATGCCGTGTCGGCGCGGCGGCTCGCGGCCTACGAACCACTCCTCGCCGGCGATCCGGGACTGCCGGAGCTGATCGACGCCGCAGGCGAAGTCATCGCGACCGATCTCGAGACCGGTGATGTGGCCGTCCTGGCCGAGTTGATCAGCGGAGCGCGCTCGGCGCCGGGGATGTCGGCGCAGATCGCCGAACGTCTCGCACCATGGCAACAGTTCGCCGAGCGCGCCGCGCGGCAGGCCCTGGCGGCGCACCCGCTCGGGGGCTTCGCCCCCGCCGGCGATCTGGCCCGGCTGCTTGCTGCGGGGATCCTCGGCCTAGAACTCCTGGCGACCCTGGACTCAGATGGGGAGGCGGTCGCTGGCCTGGTGGATCGGGCGTCCGCAGCCGCGGCCTTACTCGCCCAGCAGACCGCCGTCGAGGTGCCGCGATGACGCCGCCCCCAGTCATGGCTCCCGTGCGGGCTCGGGAACCAATCCTGGGTTGGCTGCTCGTTGGCGCCGGCCTCGGGTTCTGCTTCCTCGGGATGTTGACGATCGGCGCCTTTACCCGAGCGAGCTGGCTGACCCGGGCGGGCGGCATATGACAGCCCGGAAAAGACTGACGGCCGCGCACCCGCAGGGGGTGCGCGGCCGTCAAGCCAAGCGAGCGGTCAGGACCCGACGCGGAAGCGGACGAAGGAGGTGACGGCGGCGCCGGCCTCCTCGGCAACCTTGGCGACGGTCTTCTTCGGGTCCTTCGCGAAGGCCTGCTCGAGCAGGACGTTCTCCTTGAAGAAGCCGTTGACGCGACCTTCGACGATCTTGGGCAGGGCCGCTTCCGGCTTGCCCTCCTCGCGGGCGGTGGCCTCGGCGACGCGACGCTCGTTCTCGACCGTCTCGGCGGAGACCTCGTCGCGGTTCAGCACGGTCGGGCTGAAAGCCGCGACGTGCATCGCGATGTCACGGGCCACCGCATCATCGCCGCCGGAGATGCCGACGAGCACGCCGATCTGCGCCGGCAGGTCGGGGCTGGTCTTGTGCAGGTAGGCCGCGACGGTCGGGGCTTCGACGCGGGCAACGCGCTTGACCTCGATCTTCTCGCCGATGGTGGCATTGGCCGAGTCGAGCAGCGCCTGGACGCTCTGGCCGTCGATGTCGCTGTCGAGCAGGGCCTGCGCGTCGGCGGCACCGATCGCGACGGCCTGCGCGAGGACCTTGTCGGCCAGCTCGATGAACTTCGCGCCCTTGGCGACGAAGTCGGTCTCGCAGAGGACCTCCACGAGGGTGCCAACGCCGTCGGCAGCCTGCGCGGCAACCAGGCCATTGGAGGTGGTGCGTCCCTCGCGCTTGGTGACGCCTTTGAGGCCCTTGACCCGCAGGATCTCGGTGGCCTTGACGGAGTCGCCGTCGGCCTCGTCGAGGGCCTTCTTGACGTCCATCATGCCCGCGCCAGTCGCCTCGCGCAGGGCCTTGATGTCAGCGGCGGTGTAATTCGCCATGAAGTGTTCAGCCTTCCTTCAGTATGCGGTGGACGTGCCGGCGGCTCAGGCCGTCGGGGCGTCGGTGGTCTCGGCGGCAGCCTCGTCCGCGGCCGGAGCCTCGACGGCGTCCTCAGCAACCTCGACGGCCTCGGTGGCGACCTCCTCAGCGGCCTCGGTGGTGGCGTCGGCGCCGAGGAGCTCGCGCTCCCACTCAGCCAGGGGCTCCTCGGCGGCGCCGCCCTCGGCCTCGAGGCCGGCATTGGCGCGCGCATTGGAGCGCTGGATGAGGCCGTCGGCGACGGCATCTGCGATCACGCGCGTGAGCAGGGTGACGGAGCGAATGGCGTCGTCATTGCCCGGGATCTTGTAGTCAACCTCGTCCGGGTCACAGTTGGTGTCGAGGATCGCGATGACCGGCAGCCCGAGCTTGCGCGCCTCATCGACGGCCAGGTGCTCCTTCTTGGTGTCGACGACCCAGATCGCCGAGGGCACCTTGTTCATCTCGCGCATGCCGCCGAGGGTCTTCTCCAGCTTGTCCTTCTCGCGGGAGAGGATGAGCAGTTCCTTCTTGGTGTAGCCGGAGCCAGCCACCTCGCCGAAGTTGATCTGCTCAAGCTCCTTCAGGCGCGCGAGACGCTTGGAGATGGTGTTGAAGTTGGTGAGCATGCCACCAAGCCAACGGTGGTTGACATAGGGCATGCCGACGCGGGTCGCCTGCTCAGCGATGGCCTCCTGCGCCTGCTTCTTGGTGCCGACGAACAGGATCGAGCCACCGTGCGCAACGGTCTCGCGCACGAATTCGTACGCGGTGTTGATGTAGGTGACCGACTGCTGCAGGTCGATGATGTAGATGCCATTGCGCTCGGTCATGATGAAGCGCTTCATCTTGGGGTTCCAGCGACGGGTCTGGTGCCCGAAGTGGACGCCGCTCTCGAGGAGCTGGCGCATGGTGACGACGGCCATGCCGTGTTCTCCCTTGTATGTCGTTGTGTCAGTTCCGTCGGCCCGTGCCGGTCGGGGTGACCGGTTCGGGCCTGCCTGGTGCCTGCATACGCACCCCGCATCACGCTCGCGCGTGAGGACTGAGGTGGTGCGCCCCGGGGTTTGGACGGATCCGAACCGGCGAGAAGGCACGCGAATTCGACCAGCCGAAACCGGTCGTGGCTCTAGTCTACGGCGCGACCCGCTCCCCCACGAAATCGCGGGTTCAGCGCGCGGAGAGACGCTCGAGCATCCAGGCGAAGTCGGCCACATGCTCGGCGGCGCCGCCGGGCGTTTCGCAGATCACGGGCGCGCCGGCGGCCCGGACGATATCGACGAAGCCGGCCTGGTCGATATGTCCGGCCCCGAAATTGGTATGCCGGTCGGCACCAGAGTTGTAGCCGTCGCGGCTGTCATTGGCGTGGACGAGATCGATGCGTCCGGTGATTGCGAGGATCTTGTCAACTGCGGTGTCCAACTCGATGCCGCCGGCCCAGGCGTGGCAGGTGTCGAGGCAGAAGCCGACCTGCTCCGCGCCCTGCGCCGCCGAGATGGCGTCCCAGACGCCGGCGATCCGGTCCAGGTGACGGGCCATGGCGTTGTCCCCGCCCGCGGTGTTCTCCAGCAGCAGCGGAATCTTTAGGTCGGTCGCCTCGATAGCTTTGCGCCAGTTGTCGAAGCCGACCGCTGGGTCGACGCCCTTGTCGACATGGCCGCCGTGCACGATCAGGCCGCGGGCGCCGATCTCCGCGGCCGCATCCATATGTTGCTGAAGCAGCTTGCGCGAGGGAATACGGATGCGGTTGTTGGTCGTCGCGACATTGACGATGTACGGCGCGTGGACATAGAGCGCCACTCCGGCCGCCTCGGCGGCCGCGCGCAGGGCCGCGGCTCCCCCGGCATACGCCACGACCGGGCCCTTGTAACTCTGCGGCTGCCCGAGGAAGAACTGGACGACCGAGGTCTGCCGCGCGACAGCTTCGGCGATCGGGTCTTCCTGCGGGACGTGGGCGCCGATGGCGAGGGCGGTGTCGGACATGCCCTCCAGTATTGCCGCCGACTCCGACACCCGACTCGCCTCATCACGACGGGGAGGGCAGCAGCACCACCTCCACGTCCGCGAGATAGAAGAGCGGTTGCACGTAGTCCCATTGACTTGAGCTGCCTTGTCGCAAGGCCCCGAGGTGCAGACAAGCCAGGGGCGCGCAGTGACTGCCGGAGGTGTCGAGGCTGCCAAGTTGCTGTCCGGTGCGGACGGCTGAACCCACCCGCAGCAGCGGGTCGAGCACCAGCGGTTCGTAGGTCGATCGCAGCCCACCCGGATGCTCGATCGTGATCGTGCCCCGCCCGGCCACCTGACCGGCGTGGTGCACGGTGCCGGCATCGACGGCCAGCACTGGTTGACCCACGGAGCCGGCGAGGTCGAGGCCACGGTGCCCCGCGGCATACGGGCCGGGGGGTTTGTCGAACGGGCGCATGACCCGAGGCACCGGCGAGAGCGGCCAGGCCCACACGGGCATGGCCGTCGACGACGCCCCGGGTCGTGCCCCGGCCACGGCCGGGAGGGGAGAGACCGCGGCGGCGGACACCGGGACCCACCCCAGCATCAAGATCGCGAGCGCAATTCCCGCGATGGCGCGGATCTGACGGGAGCGAGATGCGGTGTCCATGCCGGCCATCCTGCGCCGGATGGGTCGGCCCTTCCAGGGGGTGCCGAAAAGCTGTGGAAAGCGCCTTCTGGGCTCCGTGACCTGTGGAAAATCAGGCCGTTAAGGGCGCAGTCGAGCCAATCGCGAGGCCGCCTCGGTCAACACCTCGTCGCGTTTGCAGAAGGCGAATCGAACTAGGGAGGCGCTGGCCTCCTTGTTATCGCAGAAGACCGACACGGGCACCCCGACCACGCCGCCGCGCTGCGCGAGGTCGCTTCGGCAAAAGGCGAGCGCATCGCGAACGCCGAGCGGGGCGAGATCCGCGATGACGAAATAGGTCCCCTCAGGGATCGAAACACGCAGTCCGGCATCTACGAGTCCGGCGACCAGCAGATCGCGCTTGGCCTGGAGGGAAGCTGCGAGCCCGGCATACACCGAGTCCCTAAGTCCCAGACCGGTGGCCGTCGCGAGCTGGAAAGGCCCAGATCCGACGAAGGTGAGGAATTGCTTGACCCCTCGAATACCCGCAATCGCCTGCTCCGGCCCGCTAACCCACCCGACTTTCCAGCCCGTCGTCGAAAAGGTCTTGCCGGCGGAGGAGATTGTCAGGGTCCGCTGCGCCATGCCCGGCAGCGTTGCGACCGGGATGTGGGTTCGGCCGTCGAAGACCAGGTGTTCGTAGACCTCGTCGGTGACCACCCATGCGTCGTAGTCCTGCGCCAACTGCGCGATGAGGGCCAGCTCCGCGCGCGTGAAAACCTTGCCCGTCGGGTTGTGCGGCGTGTTGAGGAGCACCAAGCGGGTATGCCGGGTGAAGGCAGCGCGCAGGGCGGCCTCGTCGACGGCGAAGTCCGGGAAACGCAAGGGCACGGCCCGCATGGTGGCTCCGGCGAGAGCGATGGTTGCGGCATATGAGTCGTAATAGGGCTCGAAGGTGACGACCTCGTCGCCCGGCGCGCAAAGGGCCAAGATGGTTGCCGCAATGGCCTCGGTCGCGCCCACCGTGACGAGCACGTCCCGGCGCGGGTCGATGTCGATGGCATAGAACCGCTTTTGGTGCGCCGCGATCGCGTCGAGAAGTTCGGGGAAGCCGGGGCCGGGAGGGTACTGGTTGCGCCCGCCATCGATGGCAGCCTTCGCCGCCGCCAGGACCTCCGGTGGGCCGTCGGTGTCCGGGAACCCCTGTCCGAGGTTGATGGCGCCGGTGCTGACGGCCAGTGCCGACATCTCGGCAAAGATCGTGGTCCCGAACGGCTCGAGGCGTGCGTTGACCGGCGGACGCGAGGGCACGGACGGGGCGGCAACCATAGGGCCAGATTAGGCCGGTTGAGCGCCGGTCAGGAGGTGACGGGATAGGGCCAGGCGGTGCACCCCTGGAGACCGAGGGTCTGCTGCTGCATGATCGGCGCCTTCTGGCCCGCGCCCGGGCAGAAGGCGTGTTGATGCCACAGGCCGTGCCCGACCTCGTGATTGATCACATAGGTGCGGTAGAGGGTGAGGTCGTCGTAGTACTTGACGCCGATGGCCCACCGCTTGGCGTTGATGACGGCCCGACCGTGGCGGTTGCAGGAGACCTCACCGCCGGTATTCAGCGGGGCACACAGTTCGTCGGTGAGGTCGGGGCTGGCCAAGGTGATGCGCACGTCGGGCACGCTGCCCTGGTCGAGATCGGCCGTGGTGAGGGCCTTGAAGTGGATCCCGTCGGCGACTTCCCACCCTTTGTCCGAGGACAGGATGCTGCGAACTTCACCGGCGTAGGCGGTGAGGTCGATCCCGAGCCCGCCTTCGGCCTCAATGGTGAAAGTCTTTGTGGCGCCCTTGCGTGTGGTGTCGTGACCCGGGGTCGGGAGCACAGTGATCTTGCCGTCGCCCGAGGCCGGGACGGTTGCCGGCACGGTCTTGGTCGAGGTGGCCGACGTCGATGACGATGCACCGGACCTCGTCGACGGTGCGGGCGCCGTGCCGCGGGTGGCGGACGTGACCACGGCGGTCGAGTTCTTGGCGGTCGCCGCCGGTGTCTCATCGCCCAAGAGTTGGGTCGCCGCGAGCCCCCAAGAAGGAGCACCGACGCGCCAACGATCGTGCGTCGCAGCCGGTACCTGCGCTGCATGCTCATGCCCGGTGTGGCGTCGCGCGTTGGCATCGAGGCTGGACGCACCCGCTCAGGCGCGTGGGTGGGCCCGGGCATAGGACTCCTTGAGCCGCTCGATGGACACATGCGTGTAGAGCTGGGTTGTCGCCAAAGATCGGTGACCTAGCAACTCTTGCACGGTGCGCAGGTCAGCACCGCCGTCCAGGAGGTGTGTCGCGGCAGTATGTCGCAGCCCGTGCGGCGCCAGATCGGTTCCGCCGGGCGTCCGCGAGGTGGCGGCGTGAACGGCCGTGCGCACCTGGCGCTGGTCGACCCGTCGCCCGCGTCGGCCGAGGAAGAGCGCCGGTCCGCTGTCGGCGGTGACGAGTCGCGCGCGACCGGTGGTCAGCCAGCGATCGAGCGCCGCCCCCGCCGGCACGCCGAATGGCACCACGCGCTCCCGGCTGCCCTTGCCGAAGACGGTGGCGGTGCGCGCGGCGAGATCCACATCATCGATATCGAGGCCCGCGAGTTCCCCCACGCGCAGTCCACTGGCATACAACAGCTCGAGCATGGCGACATCCCGCACGGCGACCGGGTCATCGTCATCGGAGGCGAGCGCCGCCGCAGTGAGAACCTCCTGCGCCGCGGGCGCCGTCAGGATCGCCGGCAAATGCCGATTGCGTCTGGCAGCGGCAAGTTTCACCGCGGGGTCTGCCTCGATCCGCCCGGAGCGCAGCGCCCAGTCATAGAAGGTGCGGATGCTGGCGACGCGACGGCCCATCGTCGATCGGGCGGCGCCCGATCGCGACATCCACCCCAGCCAGCCACGCAAGTCGGGCAGGCGCGCGCCAAGCAGCACATCGGGTAAATCCTCGGAGGTCCTGCTGGGGGCAGCGTCGGAGGAGGGAGCCGATGCGTCGTCAGGATCGCCACGCAGAAAGGCGGACAAGGACGCGAGATCCCCGAGATAGGCGCGCGTGGTGTTGGCGGATCGGCCGCGTTCGACCTCGAGGTAGCGCGCGAAGTCCGCGACCAGCTGCGCGTCCGTGCCCATCGGGCCACGGTGGCAAAAAGACGGGAGCCGATCAAGACGCCACGCTTGCCGGCCGTGACCACAGCTCGCCGCGGCGGCGGGCCAAACCCGCGAGTTCCAGGGGCCCCAAGGCGATCTGGACGCTCATGGCGTCCATCCCGGCGCGCTCGGCGAGTTCGTCGATCTGTGCGGGGCGGCCGATGGGCAGCACCTGCCAGACCTGACGCTGGGCCGCGGTGAGCGCGTCCTCCGGCCGCGAGGGATCGCGTCGTTCGGGGGCGGCGTCCACCCCGAAGGAGCCGATGAGGTCCGCAACATCGGCACCATCGGTGATCAGCGTGGCGAGGCCGTCGCGGATCGCCTGGTGCGTGCCTGCCGAGGACATCGAGGTCACCGGCCCGGGCAGCGCGCCAACGGGTCGGCCAAGCGCCAGGGCGGCCGCCGCCGTGGCGAGCGAGCCCGAGCGCAGGGCCGCCTCGATGACGACGGTCCCGGACGTCATCGCGGCGATGAGCCGGTTGCGCAAGAGAAAGCGCTGCCGATAGGGCGCCGACCCGGGAGGCAGTTCGGTCACGACCGCGCCCGTGGCGGCGATCTCGCGCACGAGCGCCTCGTGCGATCGGGGATAGACGCGATCGATGCCGCAGGCCAGCACCGCGACGGTGGCCGCGCCCGCCGCGAGCGCGCCGCGATGGGCCGCACCATCAATGCCGAGGGCGGCCCCGGACACCACGGTGAACCGCCGGGCCGAAACCTCGGCGGCCAGGTCCATCGCCCGATCCAGGCCGTATGCCGTGGCCGCTCTTGCGCCGACGATAGCCACGCTGCGGCGGCACAGGGCCGCGAGGTCCTCGCGTGCGTCGCCGCGCACCCACAGGCAGTGGGGCGGCGCCTCCAGCTGATCCAGACCCTCCGGCCAGGCCGGGTCGCCCGGGATGATGACGATGGCATCCAGGCTGGCGCAGATGGCGGCATCGTCGATGCCCGCGAGAGTCTCGAGGCGGGCCGCGACTCGGCTCATCACGCGCTTGTCGCCACCACGGTGCACATCGGCGAGGGCCTCCTCGTGGCCGAGCCGCTGCAGGTAGGCGGCGATGACCGGGTCGGCCGGCTCGGCGAGGCGAGCCCATGTCACCCGAGCCTGGCGTTCTGCAGACCACGTCATGCCGCCACCTGCGATCCGGCGCGCAGCAGCAGTGCCAGTCCGATGTCGTCAGCCGTTGGCACCGAGCGACCCGCCAGATCGGCCCTCGTCCACGCGACCCGAAGGGTGCGGTCATAGCCGCGCAGGCTGAGCAGCCCCCGCTCCAGGGCTCGATCCACATCGGCCGTCACCGCCCCGGGCAACCGGAACCTACCCACCCGCAAGATATGGCCTGGCACCAGCCCGTTAACCGGCCACCCGGACGCGCCGCGCGAACCCACCCAGCGGTCCAGCGCGGCGGCCCGGGCCCCCGCGACCCGCTCGGCCACCGCCGCCGAAGACTCCCCGGCACACGCGGTCCCCGCGGCGTGCGTGACGGCCGGCACGTGGACCTGCACGTCGATCCGGTCCAGGATCGGGCCACCGAGCCGTGCGGCATACGCCCGGCGGGCCATCGGGGAGCAGGTGCAGCGCAGCGCCTTGCCGTGCCCGTGCCCGCACGGGCACGGGTTGGCGGCGAGCACGAGTTGGAAGCGCGCCGGATACGTCACCGAGGCCCGGGCCCGCGCGATCGTCACAGCGCCGCATTCCAGCGGCTGACGTAGCGCTTGCAGAACATCCTGCTTGAACTGTGGGGCCTCATCGAGAAAAAGCACCCCCAGGTGTGCCGTCGACACCGCACCGGGACGCACCACTCCGGACCCGCCGCCGACCATCGCCGCCAGGGAGGCCCCGTGATGCGGGGCGACATATGGCGCGGTCAGGTCGAGGCCGCAATTGGCGGCGGACTCGCCGAGCAGCGAGCGGATCGCGAGCACCTCCATGGCTTGATCGAGATGCAAAGGCGGCAGGATGCCGGCAATCCGCTCGGCGAGCATTGTCTTGCCGCTGCCCGGCGGGCCAGTGAGGAGGAGGTGGTGACCGCCGGCGGCAGCCACCTCCACCGCGATCCGGGCCTGCGCCTGGCCAGCAACCTCCGAAAGGTCCGGCACGGCGCGCCCGGTCAGTGCCCGGCTCGGCGGTAACTCAGCCACCGGCCAGGAGGACGGCGACCCGCCGTCCTTGTAGTTCAGCGCGAGCTCTCGCAGATTCGTCACCGGGTGCACCCGGATCCCGTCCACCAGGCGCGCTTCAGCGAGATTTGCGCGGGGGACGACGACATCCTTGGCCCCGGCGGCCGCCGCGGCGACGACGGAGGGGAGCACGCCGGCGACCGGGCGCACCGACCCATCGAGGCCCAACTCCCCGATGTGCACCACGCCCCGGACGCGCTCCTGCGGCACCTCCTCGGTTGCCGCCAGGATCGCGATGGCGATAGCCAGGTCGAAGCCGGTGCCATTCTTCGGGACCGCGGCCGGCGAGAGGTTGACGACGATCTTGCGGCTAGGCAGCGGCAGGTCGCAGGACTCCGCCGCCGCCCGCACGCGATCGGGGGCTTGCCGACAGGCCGCATCCGGCAGCCCGCTGAGCAGCAGCCCGGGGAGCGCATTGCTCAGGTGGGCTTCGACCTCAACCAGGCGGCCGTCGAGCCCGGACAAGGCGATGGCCTGGGTGGTCCCGAGCGTCATCTCAGACCACTCCCCGCAGGTGCTCGACCTGAGTTCGGGTGCTGCCCTGACCGATCAGCACGCCAATGACATCGAAGCGCACCCCCGGGGGCCGGATCTGGGGATTGGCCTGCAGCCAGGCATGCGCGAGCCGGCGCAGCTTGACCAGCTTTTGGGCGGTCACGCCGCCGACTGGATCGCCCGCGACCAGGTTGCGCCGGGTCTTGACCTCGACGATGACCAGATCACCGCCCCCCTGCCGCGCCACGATGTCGAGTTCACCGCGCGGCTGCCCGGTCCGCCAGTTGCGATCCAGAATCTCAAAGCCGCGGTCATGCAGATAGCGCGCCGCCACCTCCTCGCCGAATCGCCCGACCTCGAGTCGTTCGTCGCTCATCTCTTCGCCCCCGTGCCATCACGATCAGCCGTCTGATCCGTCACGGATGACGATTCCGCACGGCGGCGGCGACGTCAGGAGGGGTCGGAAAATCTGTGGAAAGCGGGTTTTGGGGCTGCCCGGATGTGGATAACTAACGGCCGAGTGCGGCGCTCAGAAGGTGCCCTTTGGCACTTCTAGATCGCTCTTGGCCAACTCCTCCACGTTGACATCCTTGAAGGTGATGACCCGGACGTTCTTGGCGAAGCGCGCCGGGCGATAGATGTCCCAGACCCAGGCATCGCTCATCGTGACCTCGAAGAAGACCTCGCTGCCCTCGCCGCGCACCTTCACATCGACGCCATTGGCGAGATAGAAGCGCCGCTCGGTCTCGACAACATAACTGAACAGCCCGACGACATCGCGATACTCGCGATAGAGCGCAAGCTCCATCTCGGTTTCGTACTTCTCCAGGTCTTCGGTGCTCATGCCGTGTCGCTTTCTGGCACGCCGCTGGCGGCGGTGAGGAGGTCGGTGTCGTGGTCATCTTCACCCATGAACGCCTCGGCGACCCCGGGCAGGTGCCACGAGCGCCGATGCAATGGGCACGGCCCGTGTTCGGTCAGCGCGGCCAGGTGCTCCGGCGCCGCATAACCCTTATTGCCGGCCCAGCCGTATGCCGGGTGCTCCCCGGCATACTCCACCATCATCGCGTCCCGGCTGACCTTCGCCAGCACGCTCGCGGCGGCCACCGAGGAGCACTTCAGGTCGGCCTTGATCATCGTCGTCACCGGCGGGACGGGCTCGCTCGCCAAGGCCGCGAAGAGTCCGACCTCCGCGGGATCGGTGAGCCAATCATGATTGCCGTCCAGGATCACCAGATCGGGCACGAGCGGCAGTTGTGCAAGCGCGCGCCGACCGGCCAGCCGCAGGGCGGCGATGATGCCCATGGCGTCGATCTCGGCAGGCCAGGAGTGACCGACGGCATACGCACGGCCCCACCGCTGGATGCGCGGGACGAGCGCGGATCGCGCGGCGGGGGTCAGGAGTTTGGAGTCCTTGACACCCATGGGCGCGGTCCGCGAGCCGGCATCGATCACGACCACACCAACGGACACCGGACCGGCCAGCGCACCTCGGCCGACTTCGTCCATGCCGGCCAGCACGGCATAACCATCGCGTTGCAGTGCCCGCTCGACCCGCAGCGAGGGTTTGGTGGATCGCCGAGCGAGCGGGCTCATGGGGCCGGCACGTGGGTATAGGTCGCGGAGTAGTTGCTCAGCCAATCCCACCGCTGGACCGGCCATACCAACGCGACCGCGCGCCCGACGACGAGGTTGATGGGCACCGAGCCGGTGGAGCCGTCGCCGGTGTCGTCGTGCAGCCGGGAGTCGCTGGAATGGCCGCGGTTGTCGCCCATGACCCAGATGCGGTCGGCGGGGACGGTGATATCAAAGGTGATTTGGCTGGGCTTTTCGCCCGCCTTGACATAGGGCTCGGCAATCACCGAATCGTTGATGGACAGGCGGCCGGCCGCATCGCAACAGACGACATGGTCTCCGGGCAGGCCGATCACGCGCTTGATGAGGTGGCCCTCGGCCTTGTCGGGAAGCAGGCCGAGGAAGGTCAGTCCTGTGGTGACGGCATTGAGGATCGGGCCGCGGTTGACGGACGGTTCGGGCGCCAGCCAGTGGTCGGGATCGGCGAAGACGACGACATCACCCCGCTTCAGGCCGATCACATCAGGGGTCAGCTTGCTGACGATGACCCGGTCGTTCTTGACGAGCGTGGACTCCATCGATTCCGACGGGATGTAGAAGGCCTGCACAAGGAAGGTCTTGACGAGAAAGCTCAGCAGCAAGGCGATGGCGCCGACGATCACCAACTCGCGGACGGCTGCGCCGACATGGCCCAGGAAGCTGCGGCCAGCGGGGGCGACCGCTTCATCGTCCGGCTCGCCGGTCGGCGCGTCCGGAGGCCGGACGCCGGTGTGCTGGGGGTAGCGCGCGTCCGCTGGGACCTCGGAATCAGGTGGCGTAGTCACGATCCGTTCCCGGCGGGGATCGAGGCGAGCTCGCTCGAGTGAGCAATGTCGCCCATGCCGCCTAGCCGACCCATCGGCCAGTAGCGGAACATTGGCGAGCCGATGACATCGGCGACCGGGACCATGCCGCCGCCGGGGTCCCCGAGGTGGGCGCGCGAGTCGGCCGAATTGGAGCGGTTGTCGCCCATCATCCACAGCCGCCCGGCTGGGACGATGACGTCGAAGGGGACGTCCGACGGACTCATGCCGGAGACGAGATATGGCTCGTTGACGGACGTGCCATTGATGGTCAATTTGCCGTCGGCATCGCAACAGACGATGTGATCGCCGCCGACTCCGATGACCCGCTTGACGTAGTCCTTCTCGCCTGGATCGATCCCGAAGATGCCGCCGATCCCGGAGGCCACCTTGCCGAAGGTGCCCGACCATCGAGCGGAGGACCCGCCCCCGAAGGTGTCGGTGCCGTCGAAGACGACGATATCCCCGCGCTTGACCTCTCCTCCGAACTTCGAGACGACCACGCGATCACCGATCTGGAGCGTGGGAATCATCGAGCCGGACGGCACATAGAACGACTGGACGACGAAATTGCGCAAGACGGCGACGAGCACCAGGGCCAGCAGGATGTGCACCCACACCGGGAGGGGTTTGCGCCGGTTTCGGGTATGCCGCTCGCCCCGCGTCCGCGGGGTGCTTTCGGGGGTGCTGGGCTCCGGCGTCATAGGTGAGGCAGCCTAACGCGAGACCCTGACAACCTCGGGAGGCTGTCAGGGTCTCGGCGGGTGATGATCGCGCTCGGCTCAGGCCGTGGCGTCGCGGCGCTCGCGGATACGGGCGGCCTTCCCACGCAGCTCGCGCAGGTAGTACAGCTTGGCGCGACGCACGTCACCGCGCGTGACGACCTCGATCTTGTCGATATTCGGCGTGTGCAGCGGGAAGGTCCGCTCCACCCCGACGCCGAAGGAAATCTTGCGGACGGTGAAGGTCTCGCCGACCCCGCCGCCGTGGCGACGAATGACGACGCCCTGGAAGATCTGGATTCGGGACCGGGTGCCTTCGACGACCTTCACGTGCACCTTGACGGTGTCACCGGCGCGGAAGGCGGGGATGTCGCTCTTGAGCGACGCGTTGTCGATCGCATCGAAACGCTGCATGGCGCTCTGCTCTTTCTTCCTGGTGCCACAGGTCACCGAGGGGATTCGGATGTTGACGTATCAGGCGCTGTCGTCGCGCGCGGCCACGTGCCGAAGCACTCCCCCTGTGGCAGGGGCTTTCAGGGCGCGGATGACAACCCACCTATGGTGCCAGAGCACCCCGCGTCCCGAGAAATCCCCGCCGCGTACCGTGGGCCTTGTGACGATCGCGCCCGGCCGCCCCGTGGCGCTCGCGATCCTGTTGTTGGTTCTGCTCACGCTCGGGGCGTATGCCGTGGGCCGGCTCCCCGACGCGCGCGGCACGGTCATTGCGGCGGTGCGAGCGGTGCTTCAGTTGTCCCTCGCCGCGCTGATCATCACCTCGGTCATCTCGAGCCTGCCGTTGTCGTTGCTGTTGTTGGGGGTGATGTTCGTCGTCGCGGTCGTGACAACCGTGCGCCGCGTGGGAGCCGGACCGGCCTGGCCGTGGGCGAGCGTGGCGATGCTGGCTGGGCTGCTGCCGGTGGCGGCCATCATCCTGCTGACTCGCACGATCCCACCGACCGGCATCGCGCTCATACCCGTCTTCGGGATCCTCACGGGCAACACGATGAACGGACATACCCTCACCTGTCGCCGCGCGTTCGCCGCCCTGCGGGAGGAGCGGGATGGGTATGACGCCTGGCTGGCCCTGGGCTTCGAGCGCTCGGTCGCGATCGGCCGGATCGTGCACCGGCATCTCCCGGAAGCCTTGATCCCTGGGCTTGATCAGGTGCGGACGGCGGGGGTGGTGACGCTGCCGGGTGCCTTCATCGGCGTCTTGTTGGGCGGTGGGTCGCCGGCCCAGGCGGCGGCCGCCCAGGTGCTCGTGCTGATGGGGATCATGGCGGCCCAGACCGTCACGGCCGTGGTGGCCGAGCGGCTGATCCGGACGACGAAACTGCTGCCTGTCGACCTGGCCGAATCGCTGCACCCCTAGGACCCCTCCGCAGGCGGCCGGCGCCGCTTGGTCATGGCGACTGTCCCGGCAACCTCCGCCGCTGCGCCGATGGGCCGGTAGCCGGCCTTCTTGTACAGCCGCTGGGTGCGCTGGGCGCCGCCCGCGACGAGCAGCCGGTATGCCGTGGCCTCCCGCGGAGCGATCGACTCGACCTCTTCCAGGAGGCGGCGCCCGAGACCACGCCCCACGAGGTCCGGAGCGACCATAACCCGACCGATTTCCCAGGTAACTCCGTCATCCAGCATGCGCCCGCGGGCCGCGCCCACGAGGCGTCCGCCAGCGCGGGCGATCAGCGTGCGCCAGGTCGACAGGCCATCGACGACATCGGGGAGTTCCTCGGTGAGCGCCGGGAACTGGTCGTTGCCATGCGCCGCGATCTCTCGGACGAAGCAGGCCCGTTGCAGCACAAGGAGTTCCGGAGCATCCGCGGGGACTGCGGGGGTGATGTCGATTGCGTCGGCGCCCATCGATTGGGAGGTATGCAGCAGGTCGGGTCGTCGGGCGGCGGTGCGCTCGAGCCGTTGCTGGTGTCGCCACTTAGCGATGGCGGAATGGTTGCCCGACAACAGGATCGGCGGCACCTCGCGCGCCACGCCGTCGATCTCCCACCGGGCGGGCTTGGTGTAGACGGGATACTCCAGCAGCCCGCCCTCGTGGGATTCCTCGACGAGCGATTCGGCATTTCCGACCACACCGGGGATCAGGCGACCGATGGCCTCCACCATGGCCAGGACCGCCACCTCACCACCATTGAGGACATAGTCACCGAGGGAGACCGGAGTGACGTTCCAGCCGAGATCCGTTGCGGCATAGTCGTATACACGTTCGTCGATGCCCTCGTAGCGTCCGCACGCGAAAACCAGATGGGGTTCGTGAACCAGTTCCCGCGCGAAGGTCTGGGTGAACGGCCGGCCGGACGGGGTCGGCACGATCAGGCGAGTCGGCCCCGGGGCCAGCCGGTCGACATACCCCAGCGCCTCGGCCCACGGCTGCGGCTTCATCACCATGCCCGCGCCACCGCCATAGGGCGTGTCGTCCACGGTGCGATGCCGGTCGTGGGTGAAGTCGCGCAGGTCGTGCACGACCAGATCGATCAGTCGG
This sequence comes from Actinomycetota bacterium, assembly GCA_020160805.1. GTDB lineage: Bacteria > Actinomycetota > Actinomycetes > Actinomycetales > Dermatophilaceae > Nostocoides_A > Nostocoides_A veronense. The sequence goes on from JAIUPO010000001.1 coordinate 54,614, forward strand.
GCGCGCCGAGCCTTGCCAATGAGCGAAATATCCAGCGCCGCAAGGTATTCGGGAAAGATCGAGATGACGTCCAGGCGCACCAGGTCACTGCTCCCGGGCGAGTTCGAGCAGGCCGGGTGGTGCGTCAACGACCACCCGGCCACCATCGATGTCGACCTCCGGGACGATGGCTTCGACGAACGGAATGTGCGCGAGGACGCCATCCGGCAGCCGCACGATGAGACGGTCCTGCGCCGCACCGATGTCGAGGCCAGCCACGTCGCCGAGCGCCTCGCCGGCGGGGCTGACGACCTGCAGGCCGAGGAGTTCATCCTCATACCAGCCCTCGTCATCCTCCGCGGCCTCATTTGTCTCATCGGCGAAAAGCTTTGTCCCACGCAGAGATTCGGCCCCCGTGCGATCGGGGATTTCTTCGAAACCGAGAAGCCAGATTTCCTTGTGCTTGCGGGCGCTGCGCAGTGTCAGCTCCTTGAGCACGCCTGTTCCCGGCGCGGCCTGCGTGGCGAATACAGCACCCGGGACGAACCTGCCCTCGGGGTCGTCGCTGTGCAATTGCACGGTGACTTCGCCGTGCAGGCTATGCGGCTTGCCGATGCGGGCGACCAGGACACTCACATCAGAAGTGTCCCATTGCCCAGTGCGGGCCGGGATCTGCACGGGATGCGCACAATTCGCACCCTCGCCCGTCATACCGGCACTCCTAACCTGAAGCCATGCCAAAAGTGCTGGTGGTCGAGGACGAACCGCTGATCAATCAGGCGGTCGGGGACCGGTTGCGGGCCGAGGGGTTCGAGGTCGTCTCGGCCTTCACCGGCCCCGATGCTGTCGCGCTGGCCGACCTGGAGCAGCCGGATGCCATTGTGCTGGACATCATGCTGCCCGGCTTCGACGGCATCGAGGTATGCCGCCGAGTCCAGGCCGCGCGGCCCATTCCTGTTCTCATGCTCACGGCACGCGATGACGAATCGGACATCATTGTCGGGCTGGGCGTCGGGGCCGACGACTATCTGACCAAGCCCTTTCGGATGCGCGAACTGGTTGCCCGCGTCAAAGCGCTGCTGCGCCGCGTCGAGCGCGCCCGAGAACTGGCGACGACGCCGGGGGCAGCACTGACGGCCGGTGCTCTCACGGTCGAGCCCGCGACCCGTCGAGTTCACCTGTCGGGCAATGAAGTTCATCTCACGCCGCTCGAGTTTGACCTCCTTGTCGCGCTGGCTGCCGAGCCCGGAACGGTCCTCACCCGCGAGCGCCTCCTGGAACAAGTGTGGGGTTGGCATGAGGCCCTCGGGACACGCACCGTCGACAGCCATGTCAAGTCCCTGCGCGCCAAGATCGGTGCCGACCGCATCCGCACCGCGCATGGCGTCGGGTATGCCGTTGAGGTGCGGCCATGAGTTCGCCCTTGGCCCGCGCGTCCTCGCTGAAGGTCAAGCTTGGGGCGCTTGTCGGCATCAGCGTGCTCGTCGCGACCGTGGTGGCCACCGCTGGCGCAAGTAGTCGTGTCACTCCGTGGCTGGTGGTCCCCGTGACCATTGCGGTGGCCCTCGGCGTCACGCAATGGCTGGCGTCCGGCATGACGGCGCCGCTGCGAGCGATGACCTCCGCAACGCGGCGGATGGCCAAGGGCGACTACTCCGCACGCATTGAGGCAACCGGCAATGATGAGGTCGCCGATCTCGCCCGCGCCTTCACCTCGATGGCCACCGACCTGCGCGATGCCGACCAGCACCGGCGTGAACTGATTGCCACGGTCTCGCACGAATTGCGCACTCCCGCAGCGGCTTTGCGCGCCTTGCTGGAGAATATGGCCGATGGTGTCACGGCACCCGACGAGGCCGCGCTCGGCGCAGCACTCCACCAGTCGGAACGGCTGAGCGATTTGCTCGGCGAACTGCTTTCGCTCTCCCGGCTGGACGCGGGCCTGGCGGAACTGCGCCTCGAACCGGTATCCGTCGCACGGCTGCTCACCGAGGTCCGCGACGAACTTGCGACCTCCGGACGCGAAGTCTCGACGCAGATTCGCGTGACGCCATCCGAGCTGACCGTGCATGCCGAGGCTGCCCGCCTTCGACAGGCGATCAGCAATCTGCTCGACAATGCCGCACGGCATACCGCTCCCGGCACGACCGTGGTCCTCGCCGCGCGCCTGGCGGGCGACTCGGCCTGGGAACTCGACGTCCTCGACCAGGGGCCCGGAATCGCGCCCGCGGATCGCGAGCGAATCTTCGAACGCTTCGGCACCGCTTCTGCTGGCGGCACCGGCCTCGGCCTGGCCATCGCCCGCTGGGTGGCTGAACTCCACGGCGGCAGCGTCGTCGCGCTGGACCCCGCGCCAGGCTCGGGCGGCGCGCTGCTCCGCCTCGCCCTCCCCCTCAAGCCCCCACCCCGTGTTCACGCCGAATCCATTGCAGGAGAACGTATGCCGTCCGCCCCGCCCCCGGCCGCTCCGCCGGCTCCCCGCGAGCCGGCGCCGAAGCCAAGCCCGACCCCGATCCCCGCCACACCCGGCGCCGCCGTCAATCCCTATCTGCGCGGCCCGAGCGAACCCCTCATTGACGGGCTCTTCGGCAAGCTCTGGCCGGAGACCCAAAAGGCTGGTCGTCCGGGGCTGGTCGCCCTGGCCGCGGCCATCGGGGCCCTGGCCGCCCTGCTTCTCCCCGATCGCAATGTCGGCCTCGCGTGGTCCCTCGTTCTGCTGGCGAGCGGCACGGCCATCGTGCTCAATTCGCGCCAGCGAAATCCCGTGGTGTGGGCGGTCATGGCGCTCGGTCTCGGGCTGGCCGCCATCGCGACTTTGCGCGCCGCCGAATGGCTGGTTCCGCTCTCGATGCTCACCGGCGGACTGCTGATCGTCATCGCCATCGCGCCGGTGACCAGCGTGTGGGGCGTTTTCGCCGCCGCCGCCGCGTGGCCGGTCTCTGGCTTGCGCGGGCTGCCGTGGCTGGGTCGCTCCCTGTCGCGATCCGGACGCTCGGCACGAACCTTTGCCATCGCCCGCACCGTGGTCCTCAGTGTTCTGGCGCTCGTGATCTTTGGGGCCCTGTTCGCGTCCGCGGACGCGATCTTCGGGCATTGGGTCGATGTCCTCATCCCGGACCTGACCGTCGACAATCTCATCGCGCGCCTCTTTGTCTGGGCGGCCTTCGGCGGCCTGACCTTGGCGGGAATCTACCTGGCCGTCAACCCGATTCGCGACGAAGCGCTGGACCTGCCGGCGGGGCGACCGGTTCGGCATAGCTGGGAATGGCTGGTCCCCGTCGGCTTGGTCGTCGCCACCTATATCGGGTTCATCGCGGCCCAGGCGAGCGCCTGGCTCGGGGGCCACGATTATGTCCAGTCGGCCACCGGCTTGACCTATGCCGACTATGTGCACCAGGGCTTCGGTCAACTAACAGTTGCCACCGCCCTGACCCTGGCCGTCGTCGCGCTGACCGCGCGCAAGGCGTCCCGGGCCGACGAGGGCGACCGGCTGCTCCTGCGCGCCGTCCTCGGGTTGCTGTGCGTGCTCACCCTCGCGGTGGTTGCCTCCGCACTGTGGCGCATGCACCTCTACCAACAAGCCTTTGGCTATACGACGCTTCGGCTGATCGTCGACTTCTTCGAAATCTGGGTCGCGCTCATCGTCATCATGGTGCTGATCGCGGGAATCTCGTTCTCCGGCAAATGGATTCCCACGGCAGCGATCCTGTGCGGGGCCGCCCTCGTGCTGGTCTTTGCGGGGATGAATCCGGACGCGTGGGTCGCCCAGCGCAATCTGGACCGCTACGCCACAACGGGGAAGGTCGACCTGAACTATCTGAGGAGTCTGTCCGCAGATGCCGCGCCAGTCATCGCGCGATCGAACCTGCCGCAGCCGGATCGCCTCTGCGTCCTGGCCCACGGGCCCGGCGCCAATCTCACCGGGGACGACCCTCTGGAGTGGAACCTCGGTCGCTCCCGCGCCCGCACCGCCGTGGCGGGGCTCGATCTTAGCGCGGCAGGACGAGGGTGCGAGACGGCATACTCCAGCGACTGAGGCCGGGAACGACGAAGGGGCTGGACGCCATACGGCAGCCAGCCCCTTCGGTGTCTTTTATCGGACGCGGTCGGTGTCGACGATATCGATCCGGACATTCTGGCCGCCCGCGAGGGCGCCCATGACGGTGCGCAGGGCGCTGGCCGTCCGGCCGGACCGGCCGATCACGCGCCCGAGGTCCTCGGGGTGCACCCGAACCTCGAGCAAGCTGCCCCGGCGCAGATCCTTGGTGCGCACGACGACATCGTCCTTGTGATCGACGATGCCCGTGACCAGGTGCTCCAGGGCTTCTTCGAGCAGGGTCACTGCTCGACGACCTCAGCAGCGGCCTCGGGGGAGACGGTCGCGTCGGCGTCGGCGTCGACGCTCTCGGCAGCGGCACCCGAGGAGTCGGTGTCGGCCGCCGGAGCAACCTCCTCCGTCTTCTTGCTCTTGCGCGGGGTGGTCGCGGCGGGAGCGGCGTCGCCGGCCTTGCCCGCAGCGGCGACGGCCGCTTCGTAGAGCTCCTTCTTGCTGGGCTTGGCCGGCTTGACCTTCAAGGTGCCCTCGGCGCCGGCCTCGCCCTTGAACTTCTGCCAGTCACCGGTCACCTTGAGCAGGTTCAGGACGGCCTCGGTCGGCTGCGCGCCCTGGGCGAGCCAATACTGCGCGCGCTCGGTGTTGATGTCGATGAGCGAGGGCTCCTCGGTGGGGTGGTACTTGCCGATCTCCTCGATCGCCCGGCCATCGCGCTTGGTGCGCGAGTCCATGATGACGACGCGGTAGAACGGAGCGCGGATCTTGCCCATGCGCTTGAGACGAATCTTGACGGCCACGTGCGTGGTCTCACTTTCTCGATCTGAGTCCGGCGAGACCGCGCACAAAAGTGCCCGGGGAACCGCGACTCGGGGTAGGTATCCGCCCGGTTGAGCCCGCGACGGAAGGTGTACGAACCTCCATTGTCGCACGCTCCGGCGAGCGCCTCGGACGGTGCGGGGGTCAGCGGTTGCGCCACGCGTCCGGCTGGTCCGCCAGCCCGAGAACGTGCGCGGGCAACTCGCCGGTCACCACATCGAGCAGGGTCACCTCGTCAAGGACCGTCCGGATGCTCGCGCGCAGCGCGACCCACACGACCGGCAGGTGGCTGGCGTCCCCGTCGTATGCCGCATCTTGCGGCCGCGCCCCCCGCACCTCCGCGAGGGGGCCGTCCACCGCCCGCACGACCGAGCCAAGGGTGATCTGGCCGGCCTGGCCATTGAGCTGATAGCCACCAGAACTCCCGCGCCGCGAGGTGATCAGTCCGCCGCGCTTGAGGTCCAGCAGGATCGCCTCGAGGAATTTCTTCGGCAGGCCCTGGGCGTTCGCCATGGATTCCGCCGAGACCGTGGTGCTTCCGGCCATCTGAGCCGAGGTGAGCGATAGGAGTGCCCGGATCGCATACTCCGTGCGCGCCGAGATGTTCACCCGCACATCCTGGCACCGTCCGGCCCGTTGACCGACCTCCGGGCATGACGCACTTGCGCAGGATCAACGTGGCCGCATACGCTCCTCTTGATTCCCTATTAATTAAATGGGATATACCTTTTAAGGAGAACTTATGCGCAAGCTCATCCTGCTCGGCCTGGTCGGCCTCGCCGCCCAGCTTGTCGACGGAGGGCTCGGGATGGCCTATGGCGTGACCACCTCGACCCTCCTGCTGTTCATCGGGACCAATCCCGCCGCCGCATCCGCCACCGTTCACCTCGCCGAGATCGGCACGACCTTCGTTTCCGGCGCATCGCACTGGAAGTTCGGCAATGTCGACTGGTGGGTGGTCGTCAAGGTCGGCATCCCCGGGGCCGTCGGCGCCTTCCTCGGGGCCACCGCGCTGAGCAATCTGGACGCGGATGTCGCCAAGCCGGTCATGTCCTCGATCTTGCTCGTCCTCGGGCTGTATGTCTTGATTCGCTTCACCTTCAAGGGAATTCGCACCGACCGGATGGGTCAGCGGCTGCGCGCGCGCTTCCTCGCGCCGCTGGGTCTGTTCGCCGGTTTCATCGACGCAACCGGCGGCGGTGGGTGGGGTCCGGTCGGCACTCCGGCCCTGCTGGCGAGCGGGCGGATCGAGCCGCGTCGAGTGATCGGCAGCATCTCGGCGAGTGAATTCCTGGTCACCCTTGCGGCCAGTCTCGGCTTCCTGGTCAGCCTCGGGTCTGAGGGCGTGAAGTTCACCTGGGTGCTCGCCCTGCTCCTCGGCGGCGTCATCGCCGCCCCGATCGCGGCCTGGCTGGCCAAGCATGTTCCGCCGCGGATCCTCGGCTCCGCCGTGGGTGGCCTGATCGTGCTGACCAACACCCGCACCATCCTGCGTTCCGATTGGGTCGACCCGTCCCCGGCGACGATGTGGAGCATCTACGCGCTGATCTGGGCCGGCTGGGCCTTCGCGATCTTCTGGTCGGTCCTGCAACACCGACTGGATGCGACCCAGGGCATCACGACTGAGCAGGAGCGCGAGGCGCTCGCGGGTTCGTCGACGCACTGATCTCGCCGCACCGGGCGGTCATGGGAGAGAACGTGGACATACGCAACGGATCATTTCCGTTGCGTATGTCCATGTTCCGGCAATGGGCGGGAAAGTGCGCCTGCCGTCAGAAGCGTCTGCCGCGCAGCAGGACGGCGGTGGGAGCGGCGAGGACGGCGAGGTCATCGCGGGGGTCGGCGGGCAGGACGAGAAGGTCGGCAGGGGCGCCGTCCTCGATCCCGGGCTTGCCGAGCCACGCCCGCGCGCCCCAGGTCGCGGCATCGAGCACGGCCGTATGCGGCAGCCCCGCCTCCGCGAGCCTCTGGGCCTCCTGCGGGGCTAGCCCGTGGCTCAGAGTGCCACCGGCATCGGTGCCGAGATAGATCGGCACCCCCGCCTCGTATGCCGCGCCAATCGTGGCATTGCGGCGCGCGTGCAGGTCCATCATCCGGTGGTAGTAGTCGGGGAACTTCTCCCGCGCCGGCTCGGCGATGGCTGGGAAGTTGTCGATATTGATCATCGTCGGGACAATCGCGATCCCTTGGGCGGCAAAGGATTCCATCGTCTCGGGCTCCAGCCCGCTGGCGTGTTCGACGCAGTCGATGCCGACAGCCGCGAGGTCATGCAGCACCTCCTGCCCGAAGCAGTGCGCCGTCATCCGGGCACCCTCCTCGTGCGCGGCCGCCAGTGCCGCGGCGACGGCTTCGCGCGGCCAACATGGGGTCAGGTCGCCGGTGTCCCGGTCGATCCAATCCCCCACGATCTTGACCCAGCCGTCGCCACGGCGGGCCTGCTCGCGCACGGCCTCGACCAACTGGTCGGGCTCGACCTCATTGGCGTAATTGCGGATGTAACGGCGGGTTCGGGCAATATGCCGGCCGGCCCGGATGACCACCGGGAGGTCGTCTCGATCATCGATCCACCGCGTGTCGGCGGGTGAGCCCGCATCGCGGATGAGCAGTGTGCCATGGTCGCGATCCCGGAGGATCTGCGCCGCGGCCGTCTCGCGGTCCACCTCGCCGTGGGCGCCCAGGCCGACGTGGCAGTGCGCATCGACCAACCCCGGCAGCACCCAGCCATCGATGCGCGTCACATCACCGGACGTTGGCGGGGTCAGACTGATCCGGCCGTCGATCACCCAGACTTCGTTGCGAACCTCATCCGGCCCGACCAGGATCGGGCCCGTCAAGTGCAGCGCTTCCATACCCAGCCACCCTAGGGGTCGGTGGCCCCTGGAGGGCTCCGCTAAGTACGACGTTCGGCGGGCCAGACGCCGCCGAACGTCGTACCCTGCGCGCTACCGCCAGCCGGCATACACAGTGGCGTCGGCCGTCATGACGACGCTGCGCACCCGGGTCGTCAGGGAGGCATCGGCATACCATCCAGTGAAGGTGTAGCCGAGACGCGTGGTGGTGTAGGTCCCGTGCCACACGATCTTGCCGTCGGGGACCGTGACGGGCGCGACTTCCGTGCCGCCGGCGGTGTTGAAGCGCACCTGGCGCTTCACGAGCGTCGCCCGCACCGGGAGTGAGTTCGATCGGATGGCGTCGCTGGTGAGCGAGAGGCTGTAGCTCCCCGGGGCGGTGATCGTCAGCGTTGTTCCCTGAACGCTGAGCCCGGTTCCGGTCGGGACCCACGTGGAGGATGCGAGGTCGACGGGATCGCCATACTGATCCTTCGCCACCAAGGGCAACTGGGTGAGATCAACGGTGGCGGAGCCGCCCTTGGTCAGCGTCACCGTGAGCACCTTCACCGGATCGGTGATGGCGAGCGAGGCCAGTCGACATTTCGGGAGCGCCGTGACGGCGACCCACGGAGAGTAGACGCCGTCCACGACAGCTCGGACATGGAAGGTGCCGCGGGCGGTGAAGGTGATCTTGTTATCGACCATCTGGATTCCGGTCGACGGGAGTTCCTGCGCCTGCCAGGTCACATGGCGGTCGACCTGCAGCCCCGTGAGGTCGCTCGCCACGGCCGTCAGCGACTCGCTGATCGTGAGGGCGGGATCACCGACATAGCCAGTCAGGGAGTCGGTGACCGCGATCGTCCCGGCGAACGGCCTGTAGTTGACGGTCACGGGCACGACGGCCGTGCCGCTCAGATCGCCATTCGTCGTTGCGGGCCCGGACTGGTCGCCATAGGTATAGACGCCATCGTCGATGAGGTATGTGAGGTAGATGGTGCCCGCCGTGGACCCGGCGTTGAGCGTCGTCGTGCCCGTGAACGGATTCGTGCTGAGCTGCGCGACCGGGCTGCTGGGAGCCGGTGTGCCCGTGGAGTCGAGCACAATCCAGTGACCTTGTCGTCGACATCCTGCAGGTCGTCGACCACCAGGACGACTCGGCTCGTGGCGGCTACGCGCTGCAGCAGCTGCCGGACGGCGTCCGCGAGGCGGGTGCGTTCCAGGCCCGGCTGCGAAGGCAGCTGGAGCAGGGCGTTCAGGTCGGGGATTCCGTATGTCAAACGCGCAACCGCCGCCGTGCTCACGAGGCCTCGCAGCAGGTCGATGATCGTGGCATAGGGCATCGATCGGTGGACGGGTGAGCCGGCCGCGGTGACCACCCGCCACCCTGCCGACCGCGCGCCGTCCGCGATGCCGTCGAGAAAGGTCGAGGTGCCGAAACCTGGCGCTGCGCAGACGATGACGCCATCATGGGTGTAGCTCACCAGGTCGCGGACCGCGTCCTCGAGCTGACCCGCGCGCTCGCGATCGGAGCGCCCAGCATCCGGCATCCGAGCTCCTTGCCCGATCGACTTTCGTGGGGGCCATCTTCCTCCGCGCGAGACCTGGCCGAAAGCGTCGCGCGGCGATCCGCCCGAACTACCTCACGACCTCGACGCCGAGTTCGCCGAGCAGTTCGGTGACGCGCGCCTTGATTTCGTCACGGATGGGTCGCACCGCCTCGACCCCCTGACCCGCCGGATCGGTCAGCACCCAGTCGAGATAACGCTTGCCCGGGAAGTATGGGCAGGTGTCGCCGCAGCCCATCGTGATGACGACATCGGAGGCTTCGACCGCCTCGGTGGTCAGGATCTTGGGTCGCTCGGCGGAGATGTCGATGCCGTCCTCCAGCAGCGCCTCGCGCACCGCGGGATTGATCGACTCAGCCGGTGCGGAGCCCGCCGAGCGCACCTCGACCGCTCCTCCGGAGAGGTGATGGGTGTAGGCCGCGCCCATCTGCGAGCGGCCGGCGTTGTGGACGCAGACGAACAGAACGGACGGGCGGACAGCGGCAGGGGAGGAAGAGGTCATCGGGGCTCCACGGCATACGACGGGACGGGATGGGGGAATCGCGCGCGGAGCGCGAGCGAGACATAGACGAGAGCCACGAGGACGGGGACCTCGATGAGCGGGCCGACGACGCCGGCGAGGGCCTGGCCGGAGGCGGCACCGAAGGTCGCGATGGCGACGGCGATTGCCAGCTCGAAGTTGTTGCCGGCGGCGGTGAAGGCAAGCGTGGTGGTGCGTTCGTAGGTCAGGCCGAGGGCTTTGCCCAGCGCATAGCCGCCGCCCCACATGATCGCGAAGTAGGCGAGCAGCGGCAGGGCGATCCGCGCGACATCGGAAGGGCGACTCGTGATCTGGTCGCCTTGGAGGGCGAAGAGGATGACGATGGTGAAGAGCAGTCCATAGAGCGCCCATGGCCCGATGCGGGGCAAGAACTTCTCTTCGTATGCCGCTCTCCCCCAGCGCTTTTCGCCAACTCTCCGAGAGAGATATCCGGCGAGGAGCGGGATGCCGAGGAAGATCAGGACGCTCTTCGCGATCTGCCCAGCGGAAACATCGAGGCCGGACTGCTCCAGCCCGAGCCAGCCGGGCAAGGCCGAGAGGTAGAACCAGCCGAGGGCCGCGAACGCGATGACCTGGAAGATCGAGTTGAGCGCGACGAGGACCGCCGCGGCCTCGCGATCGCCGCAGGCGAGGTCGTTCCAGATAATGACCATGGCGATGCACCGGGCAAGGCCGACGACGATCAGGCCGGTGCGATATGCCGGGAGGTCCGGCAGCAGCAGCCACGCGAGGGCGAACATCAGCGCTGGCCCGACGATCCAGTTGAGGGCGAGGCTCGCGATCAGCAGGCGCCGGTCGCCGGTGACGGTGTCGAGCCGGTCATAGCGAACCTTGGCCAGAACGGGATACATCATCACCAGCAGCCCGAGGGCGATGGGGAGCGAGATGCCGTCGACCTCGACCGACGACAGCGCGTCGCCGAGGCCAGGCACCAGGCGACCGACGAGCAACCCAGCCACCATGGCAAGGATGATCCACGCGGGCAGCCAACGGTCGAGGGTGGAGAGTTTGGCGGCGACAGTCTCGTGCCGGGTGTGCGTCGCGGTCACGATGCCTGCGGCTTGTCGGCGCGGATGAAGGCACTGGCGAAGGCGCCCTCGAGGGCAGCGACCGCGTCGTCGAGGCTCATGCCGTCCGGCAGGTGTGAGGCGTCGAGCATCTCGCCCATCGCGTCCAGGGCGTCGCGGTCATACTCTCGCGTGATCTCGATGCCCGCGCTCACGAACCCCGCCGCGCCGAGCTTGGCGAGATAGTCGCCATCGCGCAGCGAGCCCGAAATGCACCCCGTCCACAGCGCCACGACGCCGCGCAGGCTGTCGGGGATCTCGCGGAGCAGAACGATGTCCGAGACGGCGAAGCGGCCGCCCGGACGCAGGACGCGGAAGGCTTCGCGCAGCACAGCGTCCTTGTCGGCGCTGAGGTTGATGACGCAATTGGAGATGACGACATCGACGCTGGCATCAGGCATGGGCACCTGCTCGATCGTTCCCAGCCGGAAGCACGCGTTCTGGATGCCCGCCTCGAGCCGGTTCTTCTCCGCGAGGTCCAGCATCTCCGGCGTCATATCCAGGCCGTATGCCGTGCCGTCCGGCCCGACGCGGCGTGCCGAAAGCAGCACGTCCAGCCCGCCGCCGGAGCCGAGGTCGAGGACATCTTCGCCGGGCGCGAGTTCGGCGAGCGCGGTCGGGTTGCCGCAGCCGAGCGAGGTGGCGAGGGCGGCGTCGAAGGGGGTGTCGGCCTCGTCATACAGACCGCCGCTGATCGGATCGATGGGCTGGGTCTTCGCGCCCTCGCCGCAGCAGGAGGCCGGCCCGGTCGAACAACAGCCCGGGGACTGCTCCTCCAGCGCGAGGCGGGCCGACGCGGCATACCGCTCCTGCACCGCCGCCCGGACCTGAACGTCGTCGAGGTGGTCCACGACAGCTCCTTGTCTCGATGAATATCGAATCACCGTCAACCTTCGCGCTTGATTCGATATCTGTCAAGATAGGTTCATGGCGATCAGCGCGACACCAACCCAGGAGGCGTGCTGCGCGCTCGGGGTCCGGCCGATCGATGCCGACCAGGCGGCTGACTTGGCCCGGATGTTCAAAGCCCTCGGCGATCCCGTGCGCCTGCAGATGGCCTCGATGATCGCGGCAGCGCCGGAGGTCTGCGTCTGTGAGATCACCCCGGCCTTTGACCTGTCGTCGGCAACGATCTCGCATCACCTGAAGACCCTGCGCGAAGCCGGGCTGATCGACGGTGAACGGCGCGGGACCTTTGTGTATTACCGGCTGCGCCCCGCAGCCTTCGCTGCCCTGTCCGCCCTCCTCGGCACACGCTAAGTACGACGTTTGGCGGGCCAGAACCCGCCGAACGTCGTACTTCGCCTTGGGTCCGGCGACCTGGGGGTGGGGGGCGGACGTCAGGCGCGCAGCAGCCGGGAGAGGGTCTCGATGACGACGGCTGGGGCGTCGGTGTGCACCCAGTGGGCGGCACCCTTGACCGCCACCTTGCGCACCTGCGGGAAGAGCGCGCGCATCGGCTCGCTGTCGGCGGCACGGACATACTCCGAATCGGCACCGACCAGCCACACGACGGGCTTGTCGAAAGGCGCGATCTCATCGGGGAGCGGGAAGCCCGCGATCGCGGACTCCGTGCCGCGCGCCGCGTCGGCGGCCACCATGTCGAGGTTGACCTGCCAGTGCCAGCGGTTGCCGTCTCGTCGCAGATTCTGCAGCAGAAAGGCCTTGACCCCTGGGTCGCTCTCGTCGAAACACTCCTCGGCGTCCGCGCGAGTCGTCAACTCCCCCAACGGAAGTCGCTGCATCGCCTCGATATAGCCGGTGAAGCGGTGCAGGTTGCCATAACTCTTCGGCGCGATATCGACGACGCACAATTTGTCGATGAGCTCGGGGTGCTGCAATGCCGTGAGCATCGCGGTTTTGCCGCCGAGTGAGTGTCCGACGAGGGTCCAGGTCTCTCCCGGCGCGGCGTCGGCGAGGGTGGCGGCGACGGCATCGGCATATGCGGCATACGAGAAACCCTCGGGACTCCACGGCGAGCGGCCGTGGTCCGGCAGGTCGATCAGCAACGCCCGCGCCTGATCGAGCCCCGGCCCGGCGAGCGCCTTGGCGATCGTCGACCAGTTGCGCCCCTGCCCGAAGAGACCGTGCAGGAAGGCGATCCGCGGCCCGGCGTGCCCAACCCGGAGGGTATGCAGCCCGATCCCGCTCACTGCCCGAGGAACTTCTCGAAGCCCTTCGGCAGTTTGCTGGGGTCCAGTGAGGCGTAAGGGTCCTTGGGATCGGTCAGGCCCCCGCCGAAAGAACTGCCCGGCGCCGGGCGCGCCGCAGCGGCCGATGCTGCCGCCCGCTCCTGCTCGGCCCGCTTGGCCGGATTCCCGGACTTGCCCTTCTTGCGCTGAGGGGCCGCCTGGCGGCCGCGCTTGCCCGCGCCGGGCAGGCCCGGCATACCCGGCATCCCGGGGATTCCGCCGCCCTTGGCCAGCGACTTCATCATCTTTTGGGCCTCGCCGAAGCGCTTGACCAAGTCGTTGACCTCGGCAACCGTATGCCCGGAACCCGCGGCGATGCGGGCCCGGCGCGAGCCATTGATCTGCTTGGGGTGGTTGCGCTCAAAGGGCGTCATCGATCGGATCATCGCCTCAATCCGGTCGAACTCGCGCTCATCGAGCGCATCGAGCTGGTCTCGGATCTGGTTCATGCCCGGCATCATCTTCAGCATCGACTTCAGCGAGCCCATGCGCTTGATGGCGGCCATCTGGCCGAGGAAGTCGTCGAAGGTGAAGTCCTCGGCGGCGAGGAACTTGCGCTCCATCTCGGCGGCCTGCGCCTTGTCGAAGGCGCGCTCGGCCTGCTCGATCAGGGTGAGCAGGTCGCCCATGTCGAGGATGCGCGAGGCCATCCGGTCGGGGTGGAAGATCTCGAAGTCCTTCACACCCTCGCCGGTGGAGGCGAACATAATCGGCCGGCCGGTGATCTTCGCGACCGACAGGGCCGCACCACCGCGGGCGTCGCCATCGAGCTTGGTCAGCACGACACCGGAGAAGTCGATGCCCTCTTGGAAGGCGTGCGCGGTCTCGACCGCGGCCTGGCCGATCATCGCGTCGATGACGAAGAGCGTTTCGTCCGGCTCGATGGCGTCCTTGATGTCCGCCGCCTGCTGCATCAATTCTTCATCGACGGCGAGCCGGCCGGCGGTGTCGACGATGACGACGTTGTAGAGCTTGGAGATCGCGTGCTGGATGCCGTCCTCCGCGACCTCCACCGGATCGCCATACGAGCGGGTGCCCTCCCCCGTCGGCCCGACGGCATCGTGCCCGCCGACATTGCCGCGCTCCGGCGCGAAGACCGGGACCCCGGCGCGCTGACCGACGACCTCGAGCTGGGTAACGGCATTGGGACGCTGCAGGTCGGCGGCGACAAGCAGCGGCGTGTCGCCCTGGTCCTTGAACCATTTGGCGAGCTTGCCGGCCAGCGTGGTCTTGCCCGAGCCTTGGAGGCCGGCGAGCATGATGACGGTCGGAGCGGTCTTCGCCAGCCGCAGCGGGCGAGTGTGCTGCCCGAGGATTTCAACGAGTTCCTCGTTGACGATCTTGATGATCTGCTGCGCCGGGTTCAGCGCCTGCGACACCTCGGCGCCGAGCGCCCGCTCCCGCACCGCGGCCGTGAAGTCCTTGACAACCGGCAGCGCGACATCGGCCTCGAGCAGCGCCAGACGAATGTCGCGAACGGTCTTGTTGACATCGGATTCGCTGAGCTTGCCCTTGCCGCGAAGGTTCTTGAAGGTCGCGGTCAGGCGATCAGAGAGCGAGGTGAACACCGGATAAGCCTAATGCGGCCCCGCCAGGAACCCAGCCGCTCGTGCGCATGGCCGGCGAACTTCACCCGGGAAAGTTGAGGTTCGGTAGCCCTAGAAAGTCGGGTGAACCTCTACTTTGTGGCATCCGGAGAGAAATGGGTGACTCGCCTCAGGCCCCGTCGCAGGTGTCGATGACGGCGGCCACGGTGGCGGCCACCTGGGCCGGCGAAAGCGGGCGGTCGCCGAATTGCGTCAGGTAGAAGGTGTCGAGGGTCTGCCCGGCGTGGGTGGCGATATGCGCCGAGCGCACCGAGAGACCGGCGCTCGCGAAGCATCTCCCGAGGTCGCCCAGCAGGCCCAGCCGGTCTCGCGCCCGCACCTCCAGGACCGTGGCCCCCGCCGCGGCGCCGGGTATGACGAAGGCGCGCGTCGGCATCCCGTCCGCCACCGCGCGATGGGAACCGCTGGCAAAGGTCCGCCGCCGCTCCAGGGACGCGAGCGGCGAGCGGTCGCCCAGCGCGAGCGCACTCAACCCGCGCTGGATGCGCTCGGCGCTGGGCGGATCGCCGACGGGGGCCTCGACGAGCCAGGTATCGATGGCCACGCCGGAGACTGTCCGCAGGCCGGCCGACCGCACCGTGAGTCCGGCGGCGGCGAGCACGCCCGCGGTGTCGGCGAACAGACCCAACCGGTCGCGATCGAGGACGCGGATCGTGAAGCCGCCGTCGGCCGCCGTCACCGTGACCTGCGGCTCCCCGCCCGCGACCGCGCTCAGCACATCGGGTGCCAGCTCCTCCTCGACCGCTGCCGGGCTGGGGAGCGCTTGAGGACGCTGCTGTTCCAGTACTGCGGTGCACAGCATCTGCAGCAGGCCCGCTCGCCAGTCGGTCCACGCCTTAGGCCCTGCGGCCTTGGCGTCGGCGATGGTCAAGGCCCGGAGCAACTCGAAGGTGTCGCGCTTGTCTCCGGCCGCCTCCCAGGCGGCCGCGATGGTCGCCGGATCGTCGACATCGCGCCTCGTCGCGAGTTCGATGAGGGTCAGGTGCTCGGCGACCAGCCGGGTCACGACGGCCACATCGGCGGCATCGAATCCGATCCGCGTCAGAATCTCCCGGGCGATTGCCGCGCCGGTATGACTGTGGTCCTGGGCGCCGGCGATCTTGCCGATGTCATGCAGCAGAGCCGCCAGCAGCAATAGGTCCGGCCGCGCGACCTCGCGCACCAGGCCGCCGGCCTCGACGACGGTCTCGATCAGGTGCCGGTCGACCGTATGCCGATGCACCGGATTGCGCTGCGGACGCGAGTCCACCGCCGCCCACTCGGGCAGCCAGCGTTGCACCAGCCCGACCTGCGTCAGCCCCGCCCATACTGGCTCCAGGCCGGCACCGGTTGCCAAGAGGTCCGCCAAGAGATCCCGCGCCAGCGGCGGCCAAGGGGTCGGCAGGTCCGGCAAGGCCGCGAGATTGGTCAGCGTCGCGGGTGCCAAGGGCAGCCCCGCCCGGGCCGCGACGACCGCCGCACGCAGCGGCAGGATCGCGTCCTGGGGCGGGGTGCCGCCCAGCACTGCTTCGCCATCGTGCTCAAAGACGCCATAGCCCAGCGAAACCAAGTGCGCGCGGCGAGGCCCAACCCGGAGCACGCGAGCGCGCTGGCTCTGCCCCGCGCGGCGCATCGTCGAATCGAGCGCATAGGCCAGCGTCCGGGCGCTGCGGCTGACGGTCGTCAACAGCGCATCGGCGTCCGGGAAGCCGAGGAGCGCCGCCACCGCGTCGTGGTCCTCGCGCCCCAACCGGTCGCGGCCCCGGCCAGTGACGATCTGGAGGGCGTCACGGACATCGAGCAGGGCGTCATACGCCTCATCCACCGGGCCATGTGGCCGATCCGCGAGCCAGGCAGCGGCGAGCGCGCGCAGAACAGTCATATCCCGCAGTCCGCCGCGCGCCTCCTTCAGGTCCGGCTCGATGGACTGCGCGAGGTCGCCATGACGGATATGCCGTTCGGCCAGCGCCTCGCTCAACTGCGGCAGCCGTTTGCGGGCGTTGGCCCGCCAGTCGTGCGCGACTGTTGAACGCACCGCCGCGACGAGTTGCAGGTCGCCCGCGATGGGAGCGATATCGAGCAGACCGACGGCGGCGGCCAGGTCGCCGCCGGCGACTTCTCGGCACTGCCCAAGCGTGCGGACACTGTGATCGAGGCGCACCTTGGCATCCCAGATCGGGTACCAGATCCGGTCGGCCAGCGCGGCCAGGTCCCGCTCTGGCAGCGCCCGTCCGTCGTGCAGCAGCACCAGGTCGAGATCGCTGAGCGGCCCGACATCGCGGCGACCCAAGGACCCGACCGCGGCCAGGGCGACCCCTTGAGTCGCCCGGCCGCCCGTCGCCGCCTGCCAGGCCTGCGCCAGCCAGTCGCCGGTGTATGCCGCGATGGCCTCCCGGCGTGCCGGACCGGCACCCGGCGCGGTGAACGCGCGGGTGCCGGCCAGGTCGAGTCGGGTCTTGAGCAGGTCCATCGGGATTAGAGGGCGTCGGTGCCGCGCTCGCCGGTGCGCACTCGGGCGACATCCTCGACCGGCACGGTCCAGATCTTGCCGTCGCCGATCCGGCCGGAGGTGGCGGACTTGATGATGATGTCGACGACTGAGCTCGCGTCGAGATCATCGACGAGCACCTCGAGGCGGATCTTCGGGACGAAATCAACGGTGTATTCGGCGCCGCGATAGACCTCGGAGTGCCCGCGCTGCCGGCCGTAACCGCTGGCCTCGCTGATCGTCATACCCGTGATGCCATAGGCCTCCAGGGCGGACTTCACATCGTCAAGGGCGTGCGGCTTGATGATGGCGGTAATGAGCTTCATACGGATGCTCCTTCGGAGGTGGGGGTGCTCTCGCGGGTGGTGGTCAGGCCGAGGGCGCCAGCCAAGCGCCCGCCCCGCGGGGTCAGGTCGTATGCCGTTTCCGCGTGCTCACTCTGGTCGATGCCGGCGGACTCCGCGTCCTCGGTGATCCGCCAGCCCATGGTGGCCTTGAGCGCGTAGCCGAGGGCGGCGGTCACGACACCGCAGATGAGCAGTGAGGCGAGAGCGATCAGGATCTGGACAACGGTCTGCTTGACCCCGTGGCCATAGAACAGGCCGGTGCTGGTGGAGAGCAGGCCGGCGCCGATGGTGCCCCAGAGGCCGGCGACCAGGTGGACACCGACGACATCGAGCGAGTCATCGAAGCCAAGGGTGTATTTCAGCCCCACGGCATACGCGCACATCGCGCCAGCGACGGCGCCGAGGGCTATGGAGCCGAGCGGGGAGAGCGCGCCACAGGCCGGGGTGATGGCGACCAGGCCGGCGACGACGCCGGACGCGGCGCCGATGGAGGTGGCATGCCCGTCGCGGAACTTCTCGACAAGCAACCAGCCGAGCATCGCGGCGCAGGTGGCGACGGTGGTGTTGACCCAGACCAGGGCCGCGGTGCCATCGGGGGCGAGTTCGGAGCCGGCGTTGAAACCGAACCAGCCGAACCACAGCAGGCCGGCGCCGATCATGACGAGCGGGACATTGTGCGGGCGCATCGCTTGCTTACCGAAGCCGAGGCGCTTGCCGACGATCAGGGCGAGGACGAGCCCCGCCATACCGGCATTGATGTGCACGACCGTGCCACCAGCGAAGTCGATGGGCACGACATCGGCGACGCCATCGGTGGCACCGAAAAGGCGCGCCGAGAGACCGCTCTCGCTGGCGGACAGCAGACCGCCGCCCCACACCATGTGGGCGATCGGGAAGTAGGCCAGCGTGACCCAGAGGCCGGAGAACACCAGCCAGGTCGAGAACTTCACGCGGTCCGCGATGGCGCCACTGATCAGGGCGACGGTGATGACGGCGAAGGTGAGTTGGAATCCGACGAAGACGAGTTCGGGGATATTGCCGTAACCGTCGTAGCCGAAGGGGTTGATCACCGAGGCGGTGTCCTTCAGGCCGAATTTGTCGAAGGGATTGGCGATCAGGCCACCGATATCGCTCGGGCCGAAGGACATCGAGTAGCCATAGAGGACGTAGAGGATGCCGACGACGCCCATGGCACCGAAAGACATCATCATCATGTTCAGGACGGATTTGGCCCGGGTCATGCCGCCATAGAAGAGGGCGAGCCCGGGCGTGGTCATCAGCAGGACGAGGGAGGCGCAGACGATGAGGAAGCCGGTCGACGCATAGTCGATCGTCGGCTCGTCTACCGTGGCCAGTGAGAGCAGGTGTGCTGTCATGGCCGAAACTTTCGCCGGGCGGGATTTCGGCGGGCGCGTTCTTGTGTTACGTCCACATGTCGTTGTGTTCGATCTCGTCAACGTTGGGTTACGTCGCCCCGCTGGTCCCGGATGGTGAGACGACGGTGGGACAATGGTGAGTATGCCGCGCGCCTCAACTCCGCTGCCCGTCCTCGTCTTCGACGGTGACTGTGCGATCTGTTCGACCTTGGCTCGCTTCGTCGAGCGACGCGTGCGACGTGCCCCCGGTGACTTCACCGTGGCGCCCTGGCAGGAACTCGATCTGGCCGCGCTCGGGCTGAGCGAGGAGCAGTGCATCGAGGCGTTGCAGTGGGTGGCGCGCAATGGGCAGGTGTCGTCGGCGCAGAATGCCGTGGCCAGGACCTTGTGGACCGGTCATGTGTGGTGGCGGCCGTTTGCCGCCGTCATCTGGGCGCCGGGAATCAACCAACTTGCGGCGGTGATCTATCGGTGGGTCGCCGACAACCGCCACCGCCTCCCCGGCGGCACGCCGGCCTGCTCTATGCCGCCCGCTCAGCGGGACGCCGCGCACGGCTGAACCGGGCGGCCAGGCGGTCCGCATACTCCTCGATCGGGAGGAAGGCGAGCATCATCACCAGGTGCGGCCAGAACGCGATGGTGATCGAGGCATAGGTCAGGGTGTGGAAGGCGAACCAGCCGTAGACCATCCACCGGCGCACCCGCTCGGGGACGAAAAAGATCAACGGTGAGGCCATTTCGGCGATGAATAGCCCCCACTGGGTGGCCTGCAACAGCCACGGGACATCGAGCAGCCATTTCATCCACGGCGTGCCCCGGCGCACCACGGCCCGGACCATCGTCGCGGAGTTGACCCACTCCCAGCCACCGAAGCGCACCTTGGCCCAGGCCGAGAGGAAGTAGGTCGCGATGGCAGCGAGCTGGACGGCACGAAGCACAAAACCGGCCGCCTCCGAGAGGCTGCGATCGCGCCAATAGGCCTGGCCGAGCGTCGGCAGCAGCAGCAGGGCCACGACGAAGTCGCCGCGATCGTGGTCCACCTTGCCGTAGGCGAAGGCGATGTATTGGTACCAGATCCACCCGACCGCCACGAGACAGCCAGCCGCGCGCGGCAACCGCCCGGTCAGGGCGATGAGTGCGGCGAGGACCGTGCCCCATTTGAGGCTTTCGACCAGCAGGACGCTCGCCGCAGGCAGGTGCAGCCACTGGCCCATGACGAGCGGTTGGTACCAGATCGGGTCGGCATAGCCGTGATACCAGCCGCTGGTGTGCAGCCATACGACATCGAGGATGACGAAGGCGTAGGTCAGGATGCGCAAGATGGCGACGCGGCCGACCGGGGCGGGCGTGAAGAGCCAGGCGGCGGGGCTGGTCACGAGGCCGCCCATTGGGCGACGGTTTCGTCGCGGACCTCGCCGGTGAGCGCGCCGTCCTTGAGCAGATAACGCCGGATGACGACGCGGATGCCGACCCACGCCGGCTCGGTTGGCTGCAGTCGCTTGTGGCTGTCGGCGAGTGTCCCGAGCACCGTCGGATCCGCTCGTATGAGGTCTAGCCGGCCCTCGATCTCCGCGCGGTTCAGGCCCACAGTGCCCGGGGTCAGGGGCGCGGGCACCCACTCGGCCGGTGCATCCGCGCGGCGCACCTCGATCAGGGTGGAAGCGACGGCCGCATTGGGACTGGTCGAGGTCGAGAACATCCGCCAGGGCGAGAACGGCCACCAATGATCGTCACCCACCGTCGTGCCCCCGAGGAAGCCGGCGGTCAGCAGCAGGACGAGACCGGCCCGCCATACCTTGCCCGCAGGACGCAGCCGCAGGGTAGGACCGGCCGCGGCCATCAGGCGAGGATGGCGTCGACGAAGGCCTCGGGGTCGAAGGGCGCGAGGTCGTCAGGGCCCTCCCCAAGGCCGACGAGCTTGACAGGAACGCCCAGCTTGCGCTGGACCGCGACGACGATGCCGCCCTTGGCGGTGCCGTCCAACTTGGTCAACACGATGCCCGTGATGCCGACGACGGAGGCGAAGACTTCGGCCTGGCGCAGGCCGTTCTGGCCGGTCGTGGCGTCGAGGACGAGCAGCACTTCGTCGATCGGCGCCTGCTTCTCCACGACGCGCTTGATCTTGCCGAGCTCGTCCATGAGGTTGGTCTTGTTGTGCAGGCGGCCTGCTGTGTCGAGCAGGACGACATCGGCCTCCAGCTCGATGCCGGCCTTGACGGCATCGAAGGCCACAGCGGCGGGGTCGGCGCCGTCTTTGTGGGAGCGCACGGTGGGGACGCCCACGCGAGCCCCCCACGTCTCGAGCTGATCGGCCGCCGCGGCCCGGAAGGTGTCCGCAGCACCGAGGATGACGTCCTTGTCTTCGGCGACGAGGACGCGGGCGAGCTTGCCGACGGTGGTGGTCTTGCCGGTGCCATTGACACCGACGACAAGCACGATCGCCGGGCGGTCGCCGACGCGGTGGGAGGCGACGGCGCGATCCATGCCGGGGTCGACGAGGGCGAGCAGGTCCGTGCGCAGCCAGCCGCGCACGGTCGCGTCGTCGCGGGTGCCGTCAACGGCCACCTGACTGCGCAGGCTGTCGACGAGTTCGGTCGTCGCGTCGACGCCGAGGTCGGCGGCGAGCAGCGTGTCCTCGACCTCTTCCCAGGCCGCCTCATCCAGGCCGCCTCGGGTGAGCAAGGCCAGCAGGCCCTTGCCGAGGGCGGTATTGCTGCGGGCCAGCCGGGCGCGCAGGCGTTGGAGGCGACCGCGGGCCGAATCGGGGCGCTCCAGAGTGGGAGTCGGGGGCTCCTCGAGCAGGACATCGTCTGGTTCCAGGACGTCTGGCTCAGTGGGGGCGGGGAGGGTGTCGACCCCACCGGTTGGGTGGTCATCGCCGGTGTCGGGGCACGGCCCGGGCGTCGGAGTCGGCTTGGGTGCCGGCTTCGGCAGGTCCTTGGTGCGACCACCACGGCCGGGGCGTAGGAAGGCCGCCAGGCCAACGACAATCGCCACCAGCAGAACGCCGGCAACGACGAGGTACTCCCACAACTGATCGATCACGTGCCCATCCTCACATCGGGCCCGCTCGATCGAGAACTCAGCGCGGGGTGGGCGCCTGCTCCGTCTCGGACTCCGAGCCGCTCGAGCGCACCCGGGCGGCGGCGCTGCTCACCAGATCGCTCGTGCGCGCTGCGGCCGCATCGGTGCCGGACCTCACCCGCACGAGCACCTCTTCACCGCGCGGGGTGAGCAAATCACGGCCCTCGCGACGGGCCGGAATGGCGACCAGCGCCAAGGTGAGCACGGCGATGACGAGGCACAGGAGCAGCGGGAGAAGCATGCTGAGCATGTCTCAAGGGTCCCAGAGGTTCGCAGGCGTCCCAAATCCGACACGCGCGGGCGGCATACATCCGGGCACGGCGAAGGCCGAGAGAGCGAGCGCTCTCTCGGCCTTCGGTGTCGTGGGTGACCCGAGGGTCAGCTCACAGGGTGACCCCATGGCGGGCCGGGACATAGCGGACCTGGGCGCTGTAGAAGGTGCGCGACGGGCCGCCATTGGCGAAGCTGAAGGTCGCCTTGGTGCGCCACACGCCGGGCTGGGCCGGGTGCTGGTCGGGGAACTGGACGTTGCGCGAGCCGACATACTTCGTCTGCACGGTGGCGCGGCCCTGGTCGTACCAGTAGCCACCGATCAGCTTCTGGATGGTGACATTGCCGCGGATGTACGCGCCGCCGCC
The DNA here is from genome assembly GCA_020160805.1 of Actinomycetota bacterium. GTDB lineage: Bacteria > Actinomycetota > Actinomycetes > Actinomycetales > Dermatophilaceae > Nostocoides_A > Nostocoides_A veronense. The sequence goes on from JAIUPO010000001.1 coordinate 77,178, forward strand.
GGCGCAGTAGATGACGCCGACCTGCTTGCTGGTGCTGCCGACGCCACCGATGATGAACGGCTTGTTGGCCTTTCCGTAGCAGGTCACCTGAGACTTGCCGAGCGAGGCGCCATCGGACGGCGCGGCGTTGGCGACGGTGGAACCGCCGACCGCGATCAGACCGGCGGTCGCGACGGCAGCCGCAGCACGCGTAAAGGACTTCATTGGTGTTTCTCCCCTCCGTCCGCCGACCCTGCGTCGACGGATCCTTGAGACCTTAAAACACACCAACGGGGCGCGCGCAATACAACGGACGGGTAACAACATGGCGGGTTTCCGTCAGCACTGTCGGTCACCCGCAATGTCGCAGGTCATTACGCCGTTTCGGCCACCGCGCGCAGCCGTTGCGACACGACGGTGGTCACGCCGTCGCCACGCATCGAGACGCCATAAAGTGCATCGGCGACCTCCATGGTGCGCTTTTGGTGCGTGATGACGATGAGCTGGCTGGAGTCGCGAAGCTCCTCAAAGAGGGTGATCAGGCGCCCCAGATTGGTGTCATCCAGCGCCGCCTCGACCTCGTCCATGATGTAGAACGGGCTCGGCCGCGCCTTAAAAATCGCGACCAGCAGGGCCACCGCAACCAGGGAGCGCTCGCCACCGGAGAGCAACGAGAGACGTTTGACCTTCTTGCCCGGCGGGCGCGCCTCGACCTCAATGCCGGTCGTGAGCATGTCCGAGGGATCGGTGAGGAAAATCCGCCCCTCGCCGCCGGGGAAGAGCCGCGCGAAGACCCGCTCGAATTGCGCCGCCGTGTCCTCGAAGGCTGAGCTGAAAACCTCCTCTACACGCTGGTCGACCTCGCGCACGATGTCGAGCAGGTCGCGTTTGGAGGCCTTGAGGTCCTCCATCTGTTGGGTCAAGAAGGTATGCCGCTCCTCCAGGGCCGCGAACTCCTCCAGGGCCAGCGGGTTGATGCGGCCGAGTTCACGCAGACCGCGTTCCGCGCGTCGCAGGCGCTTTTCCTGGGTCTCGCGGACGTAGGGCTGCGGCTCCTGGGGGTCCTCGCCCGCCGCGACAACGACAGGGACGAGTTGGTGGGGACCGAAATCCTCAACGAGCACCTCGGGGTCGATCCCGAGTTCGTCGAGGGCCCTGACCTGCAGCTGTTCGACCCGTGCCTGTTGCGCAGCGCGCGCCACCTCGTCGCGGTGGATGTCATCGGTGAGGGCGGCGAGTTCGTCCTGGGCTGTGGCGAGGTCGCCGCGCAGGGTGCCGAGGCGGACTTGGAGTTCGCGGGCCTGTATGTCGAGCGCGTCAACGCGCTGATGGGCTTCGGCGGTGGCCTGCGCGAGGCGGTGGATGCCGTATGCCGCTGCGGCAGCTACCGATTCGGCGACGGTCGCTTCTCGCCGCCGGCGTTCGCGGCGCTCACGCAGCCGTTCGCGAGCGGCCAGCTCGTTGCGGGCCGCGCCCTCCAGGGAGGCAGCCCGGCCGGATAGCGCCCGCGCGCGCTCCTCCTTGGTGCGCAGCGCGAGCAGCGCCTCCGTCTCGGCCGCGCGGGCCGCGGAGGCAGCGGCGGCGAGTTCTTGCGTGCGGTCCGGCGTGGACTGCTCGTCGTGCTCAGGCTCTGCGCCGGCGGCTTCCAGCCGGGCTGCGAGTTCGGCGAGCGCCTCCCGATCCGTGGGGATGGCGGCCGCCGCCTGTTCGCGGGACCGCTGCAGGCGGTCATGTTCGGCCCGCGCCGACCGGATCGCCGAGCCGAGGCTGCCAAGTTGCTCGGCGACGGCGGCCATCGTGGCGTCGGATTCGTGGAGACGTTCGAGGTGTGCCTCGGCGGTGGCGGTGGCTTCGTGGAGGGCGGCGTTCGCCGCGGCGAGGCGGAATTGCGCCTCCTCGCCGCGCGCCTGCGCGTCGGCCAGCGCCTCGGCCGTCTCATCGACGGCGGCTTGGGTTTCGATCAGGCTTGGGGCGTCGGCGCTGCCACCACGGACCACACCGGCAGCCAGAACATCGCCGGTCGGGGTGACGGCGGTCAGGTCGGGATGAGTCTCGAGGAGTCGCCCGGCAGCGGCGGCGTCCGGCACCAGCACCACGCCGGCCAACAGCCGTCCGACGGCCCCGCGAAGCCCGTCGGTGACGGTCACGACCTCGCTGGCCCACCGGGCCCCGGCGGGCAAGGTGAGGTCGGGGGTTGCCGGGGTGTCCGCATACTCCACGAGCACGGTGGCTCGCCCACCCTCGGTGGCGCGGAGGTGATCCAGGGCCGCCTGGGCGGCGGCGAGGTCGGGAGCGGTGACCGCCTCTGCGGCATACCCCAGGGCTGCGGCGATGGCGACCTCGTCCCCGGCGGGCACGCGCAGTGCGTCGGCGAGCGTGCCACCGACGGCGAGCGCATCCTCGGCCAGCAGGGCCGCGGCCCCGTCCTTGCGCCGCAGGCCGAGACGGAGGGCGTCGAGGCGGGCGGAGAGGGCAGTGCGTTCACGGTCGGCGGCGCGCTCGGCCTCGCGCCACCGGTCGACCTCAGCTCTAGCGGCGTCCGCCGCCTCCTGTGCTGCTTCGTATGCCGCGTCGAGACCTTCCTCGCCCTTCTCCTCGACGGCAATCGAGGCTTCGAGGGCGGCGAAATCTTGCTCCGCTTCGGCGGCGCGGGCCAGGGACGCCTCGGCGGCCTGGGCCAGGCGTCCGACCTCGGCTTCTGCGGATTCGAGGCGGGTGCGACGGGCAGCAACTTGGCCGGCGAGCTTGGCGAGTCCTTCGCGGCGGTCGGCGGCTGCTCGGGCGAGGGTGGCGACGCGGCGCTGCTCCGTGCCGGCGGCCTCCTCGGCCTCGGCGCGGTGGGTTCGGGCGGCTTCAAGGGCAGACGTGGCGGCGCTGACCTCGCCGTGGAGCACCCGCTCTTGCTCACGAACCTGCTGGGCCTGCGCCATCAACTCGTCGGGATCGCGCCCGGTGGTGTTTTCCTCCTGATCGTCGGTGCGCAGCAGACGGACCCGCTCGCCGGCGAGCGAATGGATGCTCTCGAGGCGCTCGGTGGTGGTGCGCAAGGCAATCCACCGGTCGCGCTCGGCTGAGAGCACCGGACCGGCGGCGCCGAACTCGGCCTCGGCTTCCGCGACCGCTGCCCTCGCGCGGGACAAGGTCGACTCGGTCTCGGCGCGCCGGCGCAGCAGCGCGGTCTCGTCGGCCGCCTCGGCCTCCATCGCCGCGGTCAGTTGCGCGAGTTCGTCGGCCAGCAGGCGCAGGCGGGCATCGCGTGCTTCCGCCTGAATCACGGCCGCTCGCCGCGCGGCCTCCGCTTGGCGCCCGAGGGGGCCGAGTTGGCGGCGGATCTCGCTGGTCAGGTCGGCGACCCGGGTCAGGTTCGCCTCCATCGTCTCCAGCTTGCGCAGTGCCTTTTCTTTGCGCTTGCGGTGCTTCAGGACGCCCGCTGCCTCCTCGATAAAGCCTCGGCGCTCCTCCGGTGTGGCCCGCAGGACGGTGTCGAGTTGGCCCTGGCCGACGATGACGTGCATCTCGCGGCCAATTCCGCTGTCGGAGAGCAGTTCCTGGATGTCGAGGAGGCGGGAGGCGGTGCCATTGATGGCGTATTCAGAGCCGCCACCGCGGAACATCGTGCGCCGGATCGTCACCTCGGTGTAGTCGATCGGCAGCGCGCCATCGGTGTTGTCGATGGTCATCGACACCTCGGCGCGGCCCAGCGGCGCTCGGCCGGAGGTGCCGGCGAAGATGACGTCCTCCATCTTGCCGCCACGCAGCGACTTGGCGCCCTGCTCCCCCATCACCCATGCGAGCGCGTCGACGACATTTGACTTGCCGGAACCATTGGGGCCGACGATGCAGGTCACTCCGGGTTCAAGCCGGAAGGTCGTGGCCGACGCGAACGACTTGAACCCTTTGACGGTGAGGGACTTGACATACATCGTCGAGCGCGGTCCTTGGGGTGGGGTGGGCGAGCCTGTCCACTGTAATCGGGGCTGCTCATTTTTCTCCGGATGCCACAACTGTGCGCTTCGCCCTGCTTTAGAGCGGGGGTGAAGTGCAGACTTCCCGGGGCAAGCTCAGCGTCTTTGTCGGGGGCGGGGTCAGGCGGGCGGGTTGGCTGCGCCCGCAATTGCCTCGTGGTGGCGAATCACCTCGGCGATGATGAAGTTGAGGAACTTCTCGGCAAAGAGCGGGTCGAGACCGGCGTCATGCGCAAGCACGCGCAAGCGGGCGATCTGTCGCTCCTCGCGACCGGGATCGGCCGGCGGCAGGCCGTGCGCCGCCTTCAATTCCCCGACTTGCTGGGTCGCCTTGAAACGCTCAGCGAGCAAGTGCACCAGCGCCGCGTCGATATTGTCGATGCTGGAGCGCAGCCGCGCGAGCTCCGGGGGAATCCCCCCGCCGGCGGTCGGGCTCGTCATGGCCCGATCGTATGGCGCCCGCTCACCTCCGGCTGCCACCGTCCGGATCGCGGCGGCTCGCCCGGTGGGCTCCCCCGCGGTCGAGCGCACGGAACGTCCGCAGTTCAGCGTTCGACGAAGCCCTCGTAGCGGCCGGTAGCTGGGCCGCGCAGCGACGGCGTCACGGCGAGCACTCGCCCCGGTCGTCGTGTGCTGGACGGACTCTCTGTGAGCAGCGCCAGGAGTGCATCAAGCGACTCCGGCGGGCCTTCGGCGTTGACCTCTACGCGCCCGTCGTCGGTATTACGGGCATACCCGACGAGGCCGAGTTCGAGGGCGCGAGCGCGTGTCCACCACCGAAAGCCGACGCCCTGTACCCGGCCACTGACATGCACCAAGAGACGCTCATCGGTGTCCATCTCGCGAGCATAAGCACCTCTCTCCCGCGTGGCGTCCGGGGGCTGTCGGCGCCTTTCCCTACGGTGTGCGGTGAGGTGGTTTCTCGCCTTGACGACGATGCCGGTCCTGGCACGTCCGGCGACGACGCGAAGGGAGGGGTGTGGGTGACCACAGACGCAACGACCCGCAGCGGTGACCTGCGCGCCAAGGGCGATGCCGCGGCATGCTCTCGCCAGCCGTCCGGAGGGGTTGCTCGTCGCGCGGCATCGGGGAGTCGGCTGGCCGGCCTGGACGGTTTGCGCGCCATCGCCATCGCCTCCGTGCTGGTCTTCCATCTCAACGCTGCGTGGCTGCCTGGCGGCTTCATCGGGGTCGACATCTTTTTCGTCGTCTCGGGCTTCCTGATCACCTCCTTGCTGGTTCGTGAGGAGCAGCGCAGCGGGCGCATCGACTTGCGCGGCTTTTGGGGCCGGCGGGCGCGACGCCTGTTGCCTGCGTTATTGCTGGTCATCCCGGTGAGCGTGCTGCTGGCCCGGATCACCCAGCGCGACCTGGTCGTCGGCGTGGGCTCCCAGGTGCTCGGCGCGCTGACCTTCTCGTTCAACTGGGTCCAGTTGGCGGTCGGGGCGGACTATTTCCACGCGACGTCGCCGCAGTTGTTCATGAACTTTTGGTCGCTGGCTGTCGAAGAGCAGTTCTATCTGCTGTGGCCGCTAGCGGCGCTCGGCCTGCTGCGCTTCGTGCGCAGCGCTCGAGGCCGGGCTGGGGTGGCGCTCAGCATCGCCACGCTGTCGGCGCTTGCCATGGCGTGGCGATTCGACCCCAACGGCGCGTCCACTCGGGTTTATTACGGCACCGACACCCACATCTTCGGTCTGATGATCGGAGCCGCTCTTGCCTTTTGGTATGCCGGTGGCGGGCGAGCCACGCTCGCTGGCCCTGGTTGGGCGGCCCGTCGACGGCTCGTGACCGGTGGGGCGCTGGTGGTCCTTGCCGCCTTGCTTTGGTGGCTCGATGAGTCGCGTTCCCTCACCTTCCGGGGCGGCTTGCTCTTGGCCAGCCTCGTGACGGCTGTCTTGATCGCGAGCGCGGTCAGCGGCGGCGCGTTCTCGAGGCTGCTCGATGTCCCCGCGATGCGCTGGATCGGCGACCGCTCCTATGGCATCTACCTCTGGCATTGGCCGGTCATCCTGATCGTCAACGCCGATCACGGGGGCGTGTCGGGATCCGAGGGCTTCCTGTGGTCGCGCGTGTGGTGCGTGCTGGTGATTCTCGCCTTGGCGGATTTGTCCTTCCGATTCATCGAAACGCCCGTGCGACGGGATGGCTGGGTCGGCGCGTGGCGGGGAGTCGCGGCGCGCGTGCCCGGCCGATCCGGGACGAGGGTCTTGGCCGCGACCGTGGCTGTGCTTGTGATCGCGACGGGGGCAATTGTGGCGACGGCACCCAAGGTCACCTCGACACAAGCGGCCATCGATGCCAACGAGAAGGCCGCGACGCGACAGCCCTCGACGACGGGAACCAGTGCGCCGACCCTCAAGGACGCCGGCTTCACCATGCCCAAGGGCAAGGAAATCGACGCCTATGGCGACTCGATGATGGTCGGCTCCGTCCCCGCCCTGAAGTACTACTTCCCCGGCGTCCGCATCGACGCCAAGTCCAACCGACGCTGGTCGGCTGGCTATGCCGCGATCGTCGCTTCCGGGCATGACATCCGGCGCGGCGTGATCCTCTCCTTCGGCACTAATGCGGGAGTCGACGAGGCGGACTTGCGGGCCAGTCTCGAGCGGCTTGGGCCCAAGCGCATGATCGTGCTCGTCAACCTGCACCTGAATATGGCGCGCGCCAAGGCCGATAACGAGACGCTGGTCCGGGTGGCCAAGGACTACCCGAATGTCATCGTCGCGGATTGGAATGCCAAGGTCACGGCCGACCCGTCCTTGCTGCAACCCGATGGTATCCACCCGAGCATGACCGGCCAGCACACCTATGCCGCCGTCGTCCGGCAGGCCTTCGCTGATCTCTCGTTCGCCCACACGGGCAAGGTCGTGAAACTCAAGACACTGCCGATTCCCTGACGCTCCAGAACCACGCCTCGGGCGTTCGCCGGGTACACGTCGGGCATTCGCGTGACGCCAAGCCGTATGGGGATCATTGCCCGCTCGCAAAGGCCGGACAGAACCCGCGAAACCGCCTGTGTCTCAGTGACTTTCATCGAAATTCTTCTTGATTTCCGAATCGAACTGGTGTACCATTTGAGGATGACGGCGATGGCGCAGCACCCCACAGGCGGGCCCCTCGGGCCCGCTGCTGGACTGCGCCCTACGGGCGGGTGTGAGGGGTTGACTCCGCTCGATGACGCGTGGTGGCCGCCGCTGGACGTCGAAGAACGGGTCGCGGATTTCGAGGCGTGGCAAGACGAGATCGGCTGGGATGACGTGGACGAGGCCGACGAGCGGGACTCGTGGGCGCTGGCCGCGACCGAACCCCGCTGGTGCGACCAGTCGGCCGGTCATGCCTCACCCGGTGCGTCGGTTCGGGAACTCGTCGATTGGCTCGCCACCCTTGCACCGGACGATGACTCCGACCTTGCCGACCCGGCGGGCAACCCCAGGCCCGAGTTGGGTCTGCCGGAGTTGATCGACCTCATCGCCGGGCTGGAGCAGGTCAAGGGCGCGATCGCGGCAGCGCAGGCCCGCGCGACCGCTCATTTCGGGCGGGCGACGGTGCGTGAGGCGCTGGCGAACCGGGCCTCGCTGCCGAAAGCCCGATCCTCGATCGCGCCGCAGATCGCGCTCGCCCGGCGGTGTTCACCCGCGACCGCGGATCGGCACCTCGGGCTCGCCCGTGCGCTGCCGGGGATGCCGCACACGCGGGCCGCATTGACGGCCGGGATCATCGACGAACGGTCCGCCGCCGCGATCGTCCGGGAAACCAACGTCCTCAACCCGGAGTTCCGGGCCCAGGTCGATGAGCTGCTCGCGCCACGCCTGGCCACGTCGAGCTTGAAACAACTCGCCGGTGCCGCCGCCCGGTACGCCGCCGAACTCGACCCCGCCGCGGTCGTGGCGAAACACGAACGCGCAATGTCGGAACGGGGTGTGTTTACCCGGCCCGCTCCGGACGGGATGGCCTACCTGTCGATCTTCGGACCCTTAACGGGGATCGTCAGCGCGTACGCGTCCTTGCACCGGCACGCCACCGCCGTCGTCGCCGGCCACCACGAAACCGACGACGGTGAGATTCCCGCTGACCCGCTCGGTGGGCGGACCCACGCGCAGGTCATGAGCGACGCCGCCCTGCGCTGGCTCGCCGGACTCACCCCCGGCCAAGCCTGCCCCGTCGCCCTCAACCTCGTCATGCCCGCCGAAAGCCTCTTCCCCACGGACGAGCCGGCCACCGAGACAGCAGGCAACAGCGATAGCCCGACGAACGCCTTCACGGCCGGCCAGGCCCCCAACGGCGCCGGCACGCAGGCCCACCCGGCAGACAACGACAGCGCCCACCCAATACCAGCGCCCGCCGGCATGCGCGGATTCCGGAGCGCTGCGACACCCGCACGGATTCCGGGGCACGGCATACTCCCGGCCGCGCTTGCCAGGCGCCTGCTGCTCCACGGGTGCGAACCACCCGACCCGGTGAAAACCGCGTCACCCCAACACGATTCGGCACCACCTGATGCCATCCCGGGCGGTACCCGACTGGCCGAGCCGGCGCAGGTCTTCCTGACCAGAGTCTTCACCAGCCCCGACGGGCGTGACCTCCTGGCCCTCGACGCCACCGCCCGGCTCTTCCCACCCCGACTGCGCGCCGCACTCATCCTGCGCGACGACACCTGCCGCACGCCATACTGCGACGCCACCATCCGCCACGCCGACCACATCCAACCCGCAGCCGACGGCGGACCCACGAGCCTGACCAACGGCCAAGGACTATGCGCCCGCTGCAACTACACCAAAGAACTCCCCGGCTTCACCACCCGTGTCCTCGACCCGCAGGAAGCGCCCGGGACCGGAGAGCAAACCCACGTGACCGAAGTAACCACCCCCACCGGACACAGGTACCTCTCCGTCGCACCGCCACTGCTCGACTGAGCCCCGGGGTCACCACACCAATGCTCCCGCTGGCAGCATGAGGACCATGACTCAGGCGGGCGACGTGACCATCACCTTGACCTCGGATGAAGCGCTCGTGCTCTTCGATCTAATGCACCGCTGGGAGTGCAGCGAGCGAGTGAACCCGCCGAGCACCACGCAGAACAGATTGCCCTCTGGAATCTGTCCGCGCTTGGAGCGGGAACTTCAAGAGCCCTTCGAACCTGACTACGCCGAGCTCGTAGCGGCTGCGCGACAACGGCTTGCGCCCAAGGGGTGACCGCGGACCATCGCAGCGGCCGGATGGACTACGACGTCGCGGCACAGGCTCACAACGTCTTGCGCATGTGCACGTCGTCCTGGTCGGTCGTCGGGACCCCATCCCAACGGAAGATCTCCACGTACCCGAGGCGCTTATAGAAGGCCGGTGCTTGAAATGTGAATGACGTGACGAAGCAATGATCAGCGCCACGTCGCCGCGCCTCATCCTCGAACGCTGCGATCGCAGCCGCTCCGACTCCCGTGCCACGCTGATCTTCGCGGACCCAGGTCATCGAGATGCCTGCCGCCCTTCCCCACGTCCAACCGGAAACCCCCGCCACGAGATAACTCCTGTGCTCCACGCGCACGGACAACTCCTCGCGAGCAGTTCCCATCGCAGCCAGATTGAAAGCGTCAAGCTCGTCGCTCAGCCGTTGGTCAAGGGCCTCGTCACGAGCGCCGACCACGATCTCTCGATCCCGCTGATGTGCCGTCACGGCCGGAATTGTCCATCAGCGACTCGGGGCCTCGGCTGGCACCGGGGACACGAGAACGACGAACGGTTCATGAAGTGCTCGCGCCGCATCAGGCTCCCGCACCGGCGGCAGGGCTGGCCCTCGCGGCCGTAGGCGTTCAGCGAGCGCTCGAAGTATCCGGACTCGCCGTTGACGTTCACATAGAGCGAGTCGAAGCTCGTTCCCCCCTCGCCCAGGGCGTCAGCCATCACCTCGTGAGCGTGTCCGAGCAGGCGTATGACGGCCGGCTTGGTCAGCCGGTCCCCCCGCCGCTCGCCGTGCAGGCCGGCTCGCCACAGCGCCTCGTCGGCATAGATGTTCCCGATCCCCGACACGATCGTCTGGTCGAGCAGTTGGCGCTTGATCCCGCTTGGGCGGGAGGTGATGCGCCGGGCAACAACGGCCGCATCAAAGAGCGGGTCGAACGGATCGCGCGCGATGTGCTGCACGGGGTCGGGTATGCCGTCCGCATCCACCCCGGCCAGCGCTAGTCCGCCGAAGGTGCGTTGGTCGACGAAGTGCACGAGCAAGGGCGCGCCGCTGGCGTCAATCAGCTCAAAGCGGGCGTGCAGGTGCTTCGGCACCGGATCACCGGGCCGAGCAAGCAGCAATTGCCCACTCATCCCCAGATGCGCCAACACAGCCTCGCCACCCAGGTCTAGCCAGAGGTACTTGCCGCGTCGGCATACGGCCTCGATGCGCCGCCCCGCAACGCGTCCCGCAAAATCCTCCTCACCCGGCAGGTGTCGACGCAACACCCGATGGCCGAAGGTCTCGACCCGTTCGATCGTGGCACCCGTGGTGTGGGCGGCAAGGCCGCGCCGGACGACCTCGACTTCGGGCAGTTCAGGCACTCGTTGGCGCCGGGTCGGTGAGGTCACACTGTCCGACGCCAGCGGCCTCAGCGGTCAGCGCCGTCCAGGCACCCTGCGCCGCCTGCTGTTCGGCATCCTTCTTTGTGCGGCCCACGCCGACCCCGTGGATCTCGCCACCGACGACGGCCGAGGCGGTGAAGACCTTCTCGTGTTCCGGGCCCTCCCCGACGATGCGGTACTCAATCGTCCCGAGCGAGCGGGCCACGCTGAGCTCCTGCAGCGAGGTCTTCCAGTCCAGCCCAGCGCCGAGGGCCGCCGACGCGGCCATGACGGGCCCGACGAGGTGGTGCACGAAAGCGGTGGCGGCCGGCATGCCCCCGGTCAGATAGACCGCCCCGATCACGGCCTCGGTCGTGTCGGCGAGGATCGAAGACTTGTCCCGGCCACCGGTGCTTTCCTCGCCCCGCCCGAGCAGGAGGTAGTCGCCCAGCCCGATGGTGCGACCGACATCGGCCAGCGCCCTCATGTTGACGGTCGCGGCGCGCAACTTGGCCAGGTGACCCTCGCTGTGGTCGGGATAGCTGCGATACAGGTGGTCGGTGACGACGATGCCGAGCACGGCGTCGCCGAGGAACTCCAGGCGCTCGTTGTGCGGGATGGCCCCCGACTCATACGCATAGGAGCGGTGGGTTAGGGCCAACACCAGCAGCGGCCCGTCGACTTCCGTGCCGCACTCCGCAGTGATGTGCTCGCGCAGTTCGTCGATGGGCCGCTGCATGGCGGTGCGCTCGGGCTCAGCCCTGGTGTTCGGTGCGCTCGGCCGCGCCGTAGTGGCGGCCCTTGTAGTTGCCGCAGGACGGACACGCGATGTGCGGCACCATGGGCGACTTGCAAGCCGGGCAGGTGGTGGTGGCCACCGCGGTGGCCTTCCAGTTGGCGCGGCGCGAACGGGTGTTGGAGCGCGAGGTCTTCCGCTTCGGGACAGCCACGTCAGTTCCTTTTCTCAGTAGGGTCGGCCGCGTCGGCGCCCGTGGCGAGGTCCGCCAGGGCCGACCACCGCGGGTCGAGCAGTTCATGGGCGTGCGCCGGGTCGTCCGCGAGACGGAACCCGCATTGCGGGCACAGTCCCGGGCAGTCCTCCCGGCACACCGGCTGGAACGGCAGTGAGGGCACCACCGCATCCACGAGCACGGGCTCCAGGTTGATCAGGTCGTCCTGGACTTCATACTCCTGCGTCTCTTCGTCCGTGGCGCCCACCTTGCGGCCGCGGGCAGCCCGTTCGGGATAGGCGAACAGTTCCTGGAAGTTCCCGTCAACCTCGACGGACACCGGATCCAAGCAGCGCACGCATGCCCCGACCGCCGTGGCGCGGACCGAGCCCGTCGCCAGCACACCTTCGAGCACCGACTCCAAGCGCACCTCGACATCGAGCGGCTCCCGCGCGGGAACCTCGATGACATCGGTGCCGATGGGCTCGGCGCACTCGACCTCGCGGGAAACTTCGAGCATCGACCCCGGACGACGGCCCAGCTCCAAGGTGCTGAACACCAAGGGTGAGCGGGGGTCGAGATGCTTCATAGCTCCACGCAGTGCTGACGAATGGGTTTCGGGCCTCGTCACGCGAAAGACACAGACCGAGGGTCAAGACTACCGTCGCCGCGTCCCGGCCCAAAATCCCGAGCCCGTCGTATGCCGCTTCGGGCTTAGCCCCGCCGCGCCTCAAGAGCCTCGCGAACGGCATCGGGGACCATGCCGGTGATATCGCCGCCGAGGGCACAGACCTCCTTCACCAGCGAGCTGGACAGGTGGGCGACGGCCGGATCGCCCGGCAGAAAGATCGTCTCGATGCCAGTGAGCGCACGGTTCATCGAGGCCATCGGGATCTCGTAGGCATAGTCGGAGGCATTCCGCAGGCCCTTGAGCAGGGCCGTGGCGCCCACCTCGCGGGCGATGTCGACGATGAGGCGGGTGGGGAAGGCCTGCACGCGCACGGCCGGCAGGTCGGCGGTCGCCGCCTCGATGAAGGCGATGCGCTGCTCGATCGGGAAGGTCCCGGTCTTGGCGGCATTGTGCAGGATCGCGACGACCACCTCGTCGAAGAGCGCTGCCGCACGCCGGATGACGTCCAGATGCCCGCCATGCACCGGGTCGTAGGAGCCGGGGCACACCACTCGTGAGGTCACGGCCCGAACTTATCCGCACCCGATCCCGCGCGCGCGAACCACAGCCGGGTCTCGCCATACTTCTTCTCATCCACCCCCTCGATCCCCGCCGGCCAGGCCGGCTCGGGCGAGCGGCTGGACCGCTCGATGACGAGCAGCGCATCGGGCGCGATCCACCCGCCTGCCGCCAGCGCCGCCAGATCACCCGCCAGGTCTTCCTCGCCCAGGGGGTATGGCGGGTCGCCGAGCACCAGGTCGGCTCCCCCGAGCGCTGGGCGGGCCGCGAAGGTGCGGACCGTGGACACGTGCACCCGCACCTGTAGGCCGCCCCCGGCGGAGCCCGCCCCGCCCCCCAGCCCCAACGCCGTCACATTGCCCCGGATCACCGCCGCCGCCTTGGCATCGGCCTCGACCAGGTCTACACGGGCCGCCCCCCGGCTGGCCGCTTCGAGCCCGAGGGCGCCGGACCCGGCATACACATCCAGCACGGCCAGGCCCTCGATGGCGTCCCACGCGTCCAACCGGGAGAAGAGCGACTCGCGCACCCGATCCGAGGTGGGGCGGGTCGCGGAGCCCTTGGGAGCCTGCAGCAAGCGCCCGCCGAAGCGGCCCCCGATGATTCGCGTCATCAGCCCTTCTCCAGGAAGTCGGCCTGCTCGGGACGCAGCCACGCCTCGATGACGCCCGCCAGCAAAGGATGTTGGGTCAGATCCGGGTCGTCCGCGACCAGCTCAGCAGCGTCTGCCCGCGCGGCTGCGATCACCGATTCGTGCTGCGCCAACGACAGATAGCGAAGGCGCCCTCGGCCGCCGCTCTGCCGGGACCCGAGGATGTCGCCCTCGCGCCGTTGGCGCAGGTCCAGCGCCGCCAGCTCGAAGCCATCGGTCGTGGCGGCCACTGCCGCAAGCCGCTCGCCCGCCGGACCCTGAGCGGCCCGCGTGGTGAGCAGGCACAGCCCCGGATGCGCGCCTCGCCCGACCCGCCCACGCAACTGATGCAATTGCGAGACCCCGAACCGGTCAGCGTCGCGCACCACCATGATCGTCGCGTTCGGGACATCGACGCCGACCTCGATGACGGTCGTCGCGACGAGCACATCGATCTCGCCCGCCGCGAAGGCCGCCATGACGGCATCCTTCTCGTCCGCGGGCAATTTGCCGTGGAGCAGGCCAATCTCCAAGCCAGCCAAAGCCGGCTCAGCACGTAGGGCCTCGACGGTCTCCAAAACCCCGAGCAACTCCAGCCGCGCGGTGCCGTCCTCGACGGGGTCCGGCTCCGGCCAATCCAGATCGCCACCCTCCTCGGGGGCGCCCGGCCCGATGCGGGGGCACACGACATACGCCTGCCGGCCGCCCCGGCATTCCTCGCCGATCCGCGCCCAGGTCCGCTCCAGCCAGCCCGGCCGGAACTCATCGACGACGAAGGTTTGGATCGGAGATCGCCCGGCGGGCAATTCCGTCAGCGTCGAGGTCTCCATGTCGCCGAAAACGGTCATCGCGATCGTGCGCGGGATCGGCGTGGCGGTCATGACGAGGACGTGCGGCGACACCTCGGCCTTGCCGCGCAGGGCGTCGCGCTGCTCGACACCGAAGCGGTGCTGCTCGTCGACAACAACCAGCCCGAGGTTGTAGAACGCGACCTTCTCCTGCAGCAGCGCGTGCGTCCCGACGACAATCCCCGCCTCCCCGGAGACGACATCAGCAAGCGCGCGGCGACGCTGAGCCGACCCCTGCGAGCCGGTCAGCAGCGCCACCCGCGTGCCGATCTCGCTGCCCCCGAGCAGCCCGCCCTCGGCGAGGTCGCCGAGCATCGCCGTGATCGACCGGTGATGCTGCACGGCCAGCACCTCCGTCGGAGCGAGCAAGGCCGCTTGAGCCCCGGCATCAACGACCTGCAGCATCGCCTGCAGCGCAAGCACCGTCTTGCCCGAGCCGACCTCACCCTGCAGCAGCCGATTCATCGGGACCGGCTGCGCCAGATCCGCCGCGATCTCGGCTCCCACGGCCCGCTGCCCGTCGGTCAACGCAAAGGGCAGTCGCGCCTCGAATGCCTCCGTTAGCGCTCCCCCGGCCGGGACGACGATGGCCGCCTCGTCCTGGGCCTTGCGAGCGCGCCGCTGCGCCAGCACGGTCTGCAGGACGAGCGCCTCCTCATACCTCAGGCGGTCACGCGCCCGCACCACCGCCGCCCGGGAGGCGGGGCGGTGCAGCGCGCGCACGGCGTGATCGAGGTCGACCAGATCGTGTCGTGCGCGCAGCTTCGGGGGTATGGGGTCCGGCACCGGATCGAGCGCGTCCAAGACCAATCCGATGGCCTGCACGAGATTCCAGTTGTGAAGTTTCGGAACGGCCGGATAGACGGGATAGAGCCCCGGCAGGGCGGCCGTCGCTGCATCATCGAGCAGCGTGTAGCCAGGATGCGCCAGCTGCCACCGCCCGTTGTAGCGCCCCACCTGTCCGCCCGCGATGACCCGCACCCCCGGGATCAGCTTGCTCTCGTGCGCGCGGGCGCTGAAGAAGGTCATGTCGACCTGCTGCACCCCGTCGGTCAGCACCGCCGTGAGCATGGCACCCTTGCGCGTCGACATCCGCCGCGTGCTCGCCGACTTGATCGTTCCGATGACGACGACGAATTCGCCCTCATGCAAGCCTTCGAGCTCGCTGTCATAGCTCAGATAGCGGGTCGGGTGGAAGGCCAGCAAATCGGCGACGGTGACGATCCCCCGGGCGTCACGCAGGTGCTTGGCGGCCGACGCGATAAGAGGACTAAGCGTGGAATCGAGCCGGGCCACGCGGCGCCACCTCCTCACCGTGGGTCTAAGGGCCACCCGAAAGACTGGTCATCGCAACGCTAACGGAGCCGGCCGACAGCCCTCGTCTGGGCGGATTTTTGCTCCGCGCGTGGCCCTCGGCTAACCTAATGAGGTTGCCTGTCGTGCGTGCTTCCAGCGCGCCGAGCACCCCGAACCACTCACAAGGAGATACCCCCATGGCTGCCAACTGCGATGTCTGCGGCAAGGGCCCTGGCTTCGGTCACTCCATCTCGCACTCCCACCGCCGCACCAAGCGTCGCTGGAACCCCAACATTCAGCGGGTGCGCGCGATGGTCGGCCCGGCCGGGAAGACCCCGAAGCGCGTCAACGTCTGCACCTCCTGCCTGAAGGCGGGCAAGGTCAACCGCTGACCCAGCACTGCCCACACTGACGGCGGCCGGAGCGAGTTTCGCTCCGGCCGCCGTCATGTGTGCCCATGCTCAGCGAGCCGGGTGGAAGTGATCCCAGCCCGCCTCCGCCAGCGGCCGCTCGTCGAGGAAGACCTGCGGGTTCGCGCCGTCCGGCACCGTCTCGACCCGCCCGAGGACCCGCCAGTATGCCGGCACGCTCGCCGCATTGGGAAAGGTCGCCACCAGGCTGTGCTCCTCCCCGCCATTGAGGACGCAGGCCCGCGCCTGGTCCCGCGGGAGATAGGTCTCCGCCCAGTTTAAATCGGGCGCCAAGGCCGAACCGTCGATACGCACCACCACCCCGCTGGCTCGGGCAAGTCGCGCCGCATCCCGCGAGAGCCCGTCCGAGACGTCCAGCATCGCGCTCGCCCCCGCCGCGGCGGCGATCGGGCCCTGCCCCAGCGGTGAACTCGGCCGCAGATGGTGCGCGACACCAGCCGCCGGAAGCTCACCACCCACAGGGCCCCCCGCAGACGCGCCCTCCAGCAAGGCCAAACCGACCCCCGAGCGGCCCAGCGGCCCGGTCACCGCGAGCACGTGCCCCGGCCGCGCCCCCGAGCGCAGCACCGGATCACCCGGCAACTCGCCGAAGGCGGCGATGGTCACCATCGCGACGCCCGCGGGCGCGGATGAGAGGTCCCCGCCGGCGACGTTCACGGCATACCTCCTGCACTGCTCCCCCAACCCGCGGGCGAAGCGCAGCACCCAGTCCACGGGAGTCTGCGGGTCTAGGACCAGGGTGCACAGGATCGACGTCGGCACCGCGCCCATCGCCGCGACATCGGCGAGATTGGCGATCAGCACCTTGGCGGCGACATCCTCGGGGCCCGACCAGTCATCGCGCCAGTCCCGCCCCCGCACCATCGTGTCGGTCGTCGCGACGATGGGCCCAGCAGCCTCCAGGATCGCCGCATCATCGCCAGGCCCGAGGCGGTCGCGGCGCGGGCCGGCGAGAAGGGGGAGCACCTCGGCGAGCAACTCCTCCTCGGTGAGATCGGCCACGACACCCCGGGGAGACGACGACACGTCGTGCAGGGTAGCGTTCAGGCGAGATCCCAGTTGGGATTGCACCCATCGCATCACTTCTGGTGCGCGCTCGACCCGCCCGAAGGGGGACCAACGTGGTTCAGGCCTACATCCTCATCCAGACCGAGGTCGGCAAGTCCGCCTCGGTGACGGAAGCCGTTTCCGGCATCTCCGGCGTCACGCTCGCCGAGGATGTGACCGGCCCCTATGACTGCATCGCGCGCGTCGAGGCCCCCACGGTCGACGACCTCGGCAAGCTGGTCATCGCCCGGATTCAGGAAGTTCCCGGCATCACCCGGACGCTGACCTGCACCGTCGTCCACGTCTGATCACGACCGCGGGCCTGCTGGCCCTCGGTGGCGGGCTCGTCGGTTGCTCGAGCGCCGTCGAAGTGACGACCCCGCAGGCCTCCGGCGCCTCGTCGGTATGCCGTGAGCTCGCCTGGCCCGCCGCGCTCGGTGATCTCGCGGCCCGCGCGACCGATCCCTCGGATCCGGCGGTTGCCGCGTGGGGCGACCCGCCGGTGATCGCCCGCTGCGGCCTCGCGCCCCTCGAGCCGACGACCCTGGAATGCCTTGCGGTCAATGGGGTCGACTGGGTGGTGCGCCCACTGGATGACGGCGCGGCCTTCGCGACCTATGGCACCGATCCGGCGATCGAGGTGCTGGTGCCGTCCGCATACGCCCCGGAACCGATGCTGCTGACCAACTTCACGACGGTCGCCAAGAGCCTGCCGCGCACTGAGCGCCGCTGCATCGGCTGAGCGCCGTCAGCGCAGCCCCATCGGGCGCTCCATCGCGAGCGCGATCAGTTCGTCGATGAGTTCCGGATAGCTCATCCCGCTGGCTTCCCACATCCGCGGATACATCGAACTCGGGGTGAAGCCCGGCATGGTGTTGATCTCGTTGATCAGCACATCCCCGGAGTGCGTATAGAAGCAGTCCACCCGCGCCAGCCCCTCGCACCCGAGCGCGAGAAAGGCTTGCGAGGCGAGTGCTTGAATGCGCTCCTGGATCTCGCCCGGCACTTCGGCGGGGCAATTCAACTCCACCGCATCGCCGTCGAGATACTTCGCCTCGAAGTCGTAGAACGCATGCCCATGGCCGGGCCGCACGACGATCTCACCGACCGAAGAGGTGCGCGGCAGAGCGCCGTCCCGCCCTTGCAGCACAGCGCATTCGATCTCGCGGCCATCGATGCCCGCCTCGACGACGACCTTCAGGTCATGCCGGCGCGCCTCCTCGATCGCGGCATCCAGGTCCTCCAGCGAATCGACCTTCGTGATGCCCATCGAGGAGCCCGCTCGAGCGGGCTTGACGAAGAGCGGCAGGCCAAGACTTGCGCAGGCATCCCGGGCCGTCGCCGGGTCGTGCCGCCACTGCGCGTCGGTGATCACCGTATGCGGACCGATCGGCAGCCCGGCGCCGGCGAAGACGACCTTCATGAAGTGCTTGTCCATCCCCGCCGCCGACGCGAGCACCCCCGACCCGACATACCTCAGATCGGCGAGCTCCAGCAGCCCCTGCACGGTGCCGTCCTCGCCATATGGCCCATGCAGCAGCGGGAAAACCACATCGACCTCGCCGAGCTCGCGCGGCACCTGCCCGGCGTCGAGGGTGCGCAGGCCGCGATCGCGGGTGCTCGTCGGCACGACGACCCCGGTCGCGGACTCGGGCACGGCAGGGGTATGCCCGCGCGTCAGCTCCAAGGCGCCCGGATCGTCTTCCAGCAGAACCCATTTGCCATCCGGCGCGATACCGATCGGCAGCACGTCGTAGCGCTCCCGGTCGATGGCCCGCATCACGCCAGCCGCCGTGGCGCAGGACACGGCGTGCTCGGAGGAGCGCCCCCCGAAGAGCAGGGCGACGCGCAGTTTGCTGGATTCAGGCGAGGTGCTCATTGCTCCCGAGGTTACCCGCGGGCGCGTGGACGAGGCCCGAACCACGCCCCACGGACGTCGTATTGTCGCGGGTATGCCGCACCCCACCTCCCTGCGCCCCGCAAGCACCGTCGTCGCCGCCGGTCGTCCGCCGCGCGGCCCGGGAGCGGGCGTGGTTGTCCCGCCGCACTTCACCTCGACCTATGAGGTTGGTGCGCCGGTTGTCTATGCGCGCCAAGGCAATCCGACGTGGACGGCCTTCGAGGAGATCATCGGCGAACTCGAGGGCGGCCGGGCGCTGGCCTTCGCGTCCGGCATGGCGGCGGCCGATGCTGTGCTCTCCCTGGTGCCCCATGGCGCGGTGGTCGTCGCGGCCTCCGGGGTCTACAACGGCGTCGACGCAGTGCTGCGCGAGGGTGAGACGAGCGGGCGCTGGAGCGTCCGGTGGGCCGATATCACCGATCCCGACGCGGTCGGCTTTGCAGTCGATGGGGCGGACCTGCTGTGGCTGGAGTCCCCGACCAATCCGCTGCTCGATGTCGCGGATCTCGGCGCGGCGTGTGCCGCTGCTCGGGCGGCTGGTGCGGTCAGCGTCGTCGACAACACCTTCGCCACCCCTTTGTTGCAGCAGCCGCTCTCGCTCGGGGCGGACATCGTCATGCACTCGGCGACGAAATACCTCTCGGGCCATTCCGATCTGCTGATGGGCGTCCTCGTGGTGGGAGCCGCCGATGAGGATCGGTATGCCGCTCTGCATCGCCGCCGGACCCTGGGGGGCGGCATCCCCGGACCCATGGAGGTCTTTCTCGCAACCCGCGGAATCCGCACTCTCGCAGTCCGTTTCGAGCGTGCCTGCGCCACCGCGGGAGAACTCGTCGCGCGTCTGCGCGCCGACGCGCGCGTCGAGAAGGTCCGCTATCCCGGCTTCGGGGCGATGGTCTCGATCGAGATCCGCGGTGGGGCCGGCGCCGCGGATGCCGTATGCCGTGCGGCCCACCTGATCAGCCACTCCACCTCGCTCGGCGGCGTGGAGTCGCAGTGGGAGCGCCGCCGGGCGATCCCCCTCGAGCCGGCGACGACGCCGGACAATCTGGTGCGTCTAAGTGTCGGCATCGAGGATGTCGAGGACCTCTGGGCCGATATCGACCAGGCGCTTGCCGCCGCCGGCGTGTGAGCTATCAGGAGGCTTTCGGCAGGTCTTTCGGGTGGCCGAACTCGCTCTGCCCGTGGTGGGCCGGGTCGTAGCGTTCGACCGGCGCGACCTCGCCGCGGATGGTCTCCAATTGGGACGTCAGCGCCGCCATGATCCGCCGCGTTGCCTCGGCGACGGCGGCCCGCTGGTCGGGCACGTCATACAGATCCGTCAGGTCCACCGGCGCTCCCGCCGTGATGCGCATTGTCTTGCGCGGCAAGAGCTTCGGCAGCTTCGCATAGGGCGCGAGCAACTCCTGGGGCCCCCACATGGCCACGGGGATGACGGGGCTGCGGGTCTCCAGCGCGATCCGCGCGGCTCCCGTCTTGCCGCGCATCGGCCAGATGTCGGGGTCACGCGTGAGAGAACCCTCGGGGTAGACACCGACTGGCCGTCCGGCGCGCACCGCCGCCACCGCCGCGCGATAGGCATCGGAGGCCTGGGACGTGCCGCGATAAACAGGGATCTGCTGGGCCTTGGTCACGATCCAGCCGATCACCGGGACGCGGAAGACGCTCTCCTTGCCGAGGAAGAAGATCGGTCGCCCACTGTCATACATGAAGTGCCCGAAGGTCAGCGGGTCGATATGCGAGAGGTGATTGGGGACGGCGACGAAGCCGCCGGTCGCCGGAATGTTCTCCATCCCACGCCAGTCCTGCTTGGTCAGCAGCCGCAGCAGCGGCCGGACCACTGACACGACGAATCGATACGCCAGGGGCAGGGATCGCTGGTCTGCGGTGCGCATACATCGCCTCGTCGGTGGGGGGGTCGGTCGGGTGCAGCCTACGGCCGGCGTGACACGATCGGGGGCATGTCTGATGCGGCGCGCGGGTGGCGCGTGGTCGTCCCGGTCAAGGGCGCGCCCTTAGGCAAGTCCCGGCTCGCGGTCGCGTCGCGGGACCGGTTGGCCCGCGCCTTCGCGCTGGACAGCATCGACGCCGTCCTTGAGGCGATCGGCCCGGCCGGTCTCGTTGTGGTGACCGGCGATGAACAGGTAGGCCCATATGCCGAGGCGGCCGGCGCCCTCGTCCTCCCCGACCCGGGGACTGGCCTGAACGATGCGATTCGCGCTGGCCTCGCGGCGGATTCGCCGCCGCCGATGCGGGCGGCCCTGCTCGGCGATCTGCCGGCCCTCACCGCGGCGGATCTCCTCTCCGCTTTGGAGGTATGCGGTGGCCTCCCCCGCGCTGTCGTTCCGGACCACCAGGGTTTCGGGACAGTCCTGCTGACCGCGGTGGGCGCCGATCTCGCGCCGTCTTTCGGCGACGGCTCGGCGGCACGACACGAAGCGGCCGGGCATACCCGGCTCGATCTCGACCTGCCGCGACTGCGCACCGATGTCGACGTGCGCGACGACCTGGCGACGGTCCTCGCGCTGGGGTGCGGACGGCATACGGCGGCCGTGCTCGCCGACGCGACGGCGCTACTGTGAAGCCCATGCAGGGCAGCATCTTTCGCTATGTCGAGACGGACGCCTCCGGGGAGGTGATCCTTGACGACGGCCGGGTGTTGCCGTTCACCGCTGACGCACTCGTGGGCAGCGGGTTGCTTGGGCTGCGGATCGGCCAGCGGGTCAGCCTGGCGCTCGGCGATGGGGAGCCCGCCAGCGTCGAGCGGCTGTGGATCGTCGGGATCGGCGAGGGCCAGGCCATCCACTGATTCCCAGAACGACTGGGAGAGCGCATGATTCAGGCCCGACGCGCGAGCTGCGCGACGGGCCTGAATCGATGAGCGGGGACTACTTCGCGGACTTGCGGGCCGTCGACTTCTTGGCGGTCGCGGCCTTGGTCGTGCTGGACTTCTTGGCGGCCGACTTCGCTGGCGCAGCCTTGGTCGTGGCGGCCTTCGCGGTCTTGCTGGCGGCCTTGGCCGGCGCCGACTTCGCGGCTTCCTTGGTGGTCGCGGCCTTGGTCGTCGCCTTCTTGGCGGCCGACTTCGCCGGCGCTGCCTTGGCGGTCTTCTTGGCCGCCGGCGCCGCGGCAGCGGTCGCGGCAGCGCTATTGGCGCGTGCCAGCGGAGCGCCCTTGGGCATCGACTTCGGGGCAGCGACATAGCCCTTGAACTTCGCGCTCGCAGTGAACCGCGGGACGGCCGTCTTGCGGATGCGGACCGTTTCGCCGGTGCGTGGGTTGCGGCCGGTGCGCGCGGCGCGGGCGGCCTTCTCGAAGGTGCCGAAGCCGGTCAGCGCGACCTTGCCACCCTTGGACACCTCGGTGACGATCGCCTCGAGGATGGTTTCGACGGCCTCCGTGGCAGCCTTGCGACTACCCAGCTTGCTTTCGATCGCCGCAACGAGATCTGCCTTGTTCACGTGGGAACCTTCTTCATCATGTCGATGCCGGAGGGGCCGGCGACCCTGCGAACCGGCAACTACGACAACCCGGTTCGCTCTCGACGGTAGGACCCCGAACCCCGTTAGTCCAGAAAGATGACGCGATGAGTTTCGCCGTGTCGCAACGACTTCGAGCGTTTTGCTCGCTTAGGCGTTGATGACCAGGGGCTTGAAAGTCGGCCGATTCTGTTCGTACTCAGTGATATTCGCTTCGTGACGCATTGTCAGACCGATGTCGTCGAGGCCCTCGAGCAGCCGCCAACGCGTGTATTCGTCAACCTCAAAAGGCGCGACGATCTCCCCAGCGGTGATCGTCCGCGAGCCCAGATCGACGGTGATCTCGGCACCCGGGCTGTTCTCGAGGTACTTCCAGATCAGCTCGATGTCGTCCTGCGATGCCACCGCGGTGAGCAATCCTTGTTTGCCGGAGTTGCCCCGGAAGATGTCGGCGAAGCGGCTCGAAATCACCACGCGGAAGCCATAATTCATCAGCGCCCACACCGCGTGCTCGCGCGACGAGCCGGTGCCGAAATCCGGACCGGCCACGAGGACCGAACCCTCGGCATATGGCCCCTGATTGAGGATGAAGCTCTCGTCCTTGCGCCAGGCCGCGAAGAGGCCGTCCTCGAAGCCCGTGCGCGTGACGCGCTTGAGGTATTCGGCGGGGATGATCTGGTCGGTGTCGACATTGCTGCGGCGCAGCGGAACCCCGATGCCGGTGTGGGAAGTGAAGGCCTGCATGGTTGTTGCCTTTCGTCAGTCCAGGTCGGCGGGCGAGGAGAGGGTGCCGCGGATGGCCGTCGCGGCCGCCACGAGCGGGCTGACCAAGTGGGTGCGTCCGCCCTTGCCCTGCCGGCCTTCGAAATTGCGATTGGAGGTCGAGGCCGAGCGCTCACCGGGAGCCAACTGATCGGGATTCATGCCGAGGCACATCGAGCAGCCGGGCAGTCGCCATTCGGCGCCCGCGGCGCGGAAAACCTCGTCCAGACCTTCGGATTCGGCCTGCAGCCGCACCCGGGCCGAGCCGGGGACGACGAGCATACGCACGCTGTCGGCAACCTTGCGGCCCTTGACGATCGCGGCCGCCGCGCGCAGGTCCTCGATGCGACCATTGGTGCACGAGCCGACGAAGACGGTGTCAACGGCGATCTCTCGCAACGGAGTTCCTGCGGTGAGGCCCATGTATGCCAGTGCCGCCTCCGCCGCGCGCGCCTCGTTCTCGTCGGGAATCAGCGCCGGGTCCGGGACGCTCGCGTTCAGCGGCGCGCCCTGGCCGGGATTAGTGCCCCAGGTGACGAACGGGGTCAGGCTGTTGGCGTCGATCTCGACAACCTCATCGAAGGTGGCGTCATCGTCGGTGCGCAAGGTCGACCAATAGGCGACAGCGGCATCCCAGTCCGCGCCGGTGGGCGCATGGTCGCGGCCCTGGAGGTAGTCGAAGGTGATCTGGTCCGGCGCGATCAGACCAGCACGCGCGCCCGCCTCGATCGACATATTGCAGACCGTCATTCGGGCTTCCATGGAGAGTTCTTCGATGGCCGCGCCGCGGTATTCCAAGACATAACCCTGGCCACCACCGGTCCCGATCTTGGCGATGACCGCGAGGATGATGTCCTTGGCGGTGACGCCCTCGGCGAGATGCCCCTCGACATTGATCGCCATCGTCTTGAAGGGCTTCAGCGGCAAGGTCTGGGTGGCGAGCACGTGCTCGACCTCGCTGGTGCCGATGCCGAAGGCGAGCGCCCCGAAGGCCCCGTGGGTGGAGGTATGGCTGTCCCCGCAGACGATCGTCATACCCGGCTGCGTCAGGCCCAATTGCGGGCCGACGACGTGCACGATTCCTTGCTCGGCGTCACCCATCGGATAGATCGTCACGCCGAACTCTGCGCAATTGGTGCGCAGCGTTTCGACCTGCGTCAGGCTGACCGGATCGGTGATCGGTCCGGGCGTCGTCGGGACGTTGTGGTCCTCCGTCGCAAGGGTCAGGTCGGGGCGACGCACCGGCCGGCCGGCGAGGCGCAGGCCGTCGAAGGCCTGCGGCGAGGTGACCTCGTGAATCAGGTGCAGGTCGATGTAGAGGATGTCCGGCTCGCCCTCGACGCTGCGCACCACATGGTCCGCCCAGATCTTCTCCGCGACTGTCCGGCCCATGCCGCCTGCCCTTCTTTCCCTCACGCCGCCCCGGCACTCGGGACGGCTTAACGCACTTCCTGGAGAGGTTTCCACGCGTAACCGGCCCTGGAACTTGCGTCTCAGGCAATGAGACGGCAATATCAAGACATGGACAACTCGAGTGGGGTCGGCGTTCTGGACAAGGCCGCCATCGTCTTGGGGGCCTTGGAGTCCGGCCCCGCCACCTTGGCACAGCTCGTGACGGCGACCGGACTGGCGCGCCCGACGGCTCATCGCCTCGCAGTGGCCCTGGAACACCATCGCCTCGTCTCGCGCGACCTGCAGGGCCGCTTCGTTCTCGGCCCCCGCCTCGGGGAGCTCGCCGCCTCGGCCGGTGAGGACCGACTCCTGGCGGCGGCCGGCCCGGTCCTCGGCGCCTTGCGCGATCACACCAATGAGTCCGCGCAGCTCTTCCGGCGCCAGGGCGACCACCGCGTCTGCGTCTCTGCGGCCGAGCGCCCCGTGGGCCTGCGCGACTCCATACCCGTCGGCGCGACCTTGTCGATGCTCGCCGGCTCCGCGGCCCAGGTGCTGCTCGCCTGGGAGGAACCCGACCGGCTGCACCGCGGCCTGCATGGCGCGGCCTTCAACGCCACCACACTGTCCGGCGTCCGCCGGCGCGGCTGGGCCCAGAGCGTCGGCGAACGCGAGCCCGGCGTCGCGTCGGTCTCCGCCCCGGTCCGCTCCCCCTCCGGCCGCGTCATCGCCGCGGTGTCCATCTCCGGCCCCATCGAGCGGCTCTCGCGCCAACCGGGGCGCCTGCACGCCGCGACCGTCATCGCCGGGGCGAACAAGCTGACCGAGGTGCTGGCCCGCCACGCGGCCGCCCAAGACGCCGCCGCCCGCGCCCAGGCCCACTGAGAGCCGCATCGACACCCGATCCACGCGTCGACACCCGATCCGCGCAATGACACCCGGTGCACAGCGTGTCAATGCGCGGATTGCGTGCTGCGATCGGCCCCAGAGCATGCGAAAGGCCCCCTGCGTGAAGCAGGGGGCCTTTCATTTACGTAGCCCCGACGGGGTTCGAACCCGCGCTACCGCCTTGAGAGGGCGGCGTGCTAGACCGCTACACAACGGGGCCGTGGAAGCAGTAACGATACTGGAGAAGTATCGCGACTACCGAATCCTGCAGCCGAGGCGGCTGCGGGAGCTGGGGTACCAGGACTCGAACCTAGAATGAGTGAACCAGAATCACTAGTGTTGCCAATTACACCATACCCCAAGGGGTATCCCCGCCCCTTCGTGCCAAGGCACGCGCGGGCGGTGAACCGAGGAACAATGCTACCGGCTCCCCTCGCCCGCCCAAAATCGGTTAGTCCGGCCGCGACGGCTCACGCCAGCAAATCGGCAGGGCGGAAGCCCACCACCAGTGGTGCCGTGACGGTGAACTCCTCGTCCCCGAGGGCGCGCACCGGGTCCGCATACTCACCGTCGACCAAGCGCCATGCCGTCACACTCGGCGCCTCCGGGTCGATCACCCAGTAGTGCTCGCAGCCGGCGGTCTCGTATGCCGCCCGCTTGGTTAGCAGGTCGAAACGACGGGTGCTGGACGAGAGAATCTCGATGGCCAGCAGCGGCGCGCACGGCAGATCCTTGTCCGTGAAGCGTGCCCGCTCGGCGAGCAGGAGGTCTGGCTGAAGGATCGTGGCGCCGTCCAGGGCGACATCCACCGGGGCCGCCAACAGATCGAGTCCGGCGGGCACGGCGGGGAGCAAGAGGGCGATCAGGCGCATTTGCACACGCTGATGCCTCGGCGATGGGGCGGGGGTCACGATCAGGGACCCGTCCAACAACTCGTGTCGGTGCCCATCATCGGGCAACCGATCGAGATCCGCGCGCGTGAA
This sequence comes from Actinomycetota bacterium, assembly GCA_020160805.1. Taxonomy (GTDB): domain Bacteria; phylum Actinomycetota; class Actinomycetes; order Actinomycetales; family Dermatophilaceae; genus Nostocoides_A; species Nostocoides_A veronense. The sequence goes on from JAIUPO010000001.1 coordinate 103,458, forward strand.
CGCCCGGCCGGCCGACATGATCGTCACAGCACTCATCGTCCCTCACTCTCGCCGTGGCCGCCATGCCCTAAAGTCTGGTGGCCTTCCGAAGTGTGTCGACTTCGTTATCCACAGGACGGGTCGGCTTATTACAGACTCTCGCGGAGCGCGTGGAGGCGGGCCAGGGTCGAGGTCTTGCCGAGGATTTCCATCGACTCAAAGAGCGGCGGCGAGATGCGGGCGCCGGAGACGGCGACGCGCAGGGGGCCGAAGGCGAAGCGAGCCTTCTTTCCCAGACCGTCGACGAGGGTGGTGCGCAGCGTCTCCTCGAGCCGAGTGGCATTCCAATCGGTCCCGCCGACCAGCGAGGCGAGGTGGTCGTCAATATCGGACAGCGCCTCGATAGCCGCGTCCAGCACCTGCGCCGCATCCTCGCCGAGCGAGGCGCGCGCGTCGTCCTCGATGAGCAACTGGTCGTCGGCGACGAAGAAGGGCAGCGCCAACGGAACGGCCTCCTTCAGCAGCGCGATCCGCGTTTGGATCAGCGCCGCGACATCCTTCAGCCGGCCGAGTTCGCCGAGGCTGGGGGCGCCGGACAGCACGCCCTCGCGCTCGAGATAGGGCAATAGCCGGGAGGTGAAATCGTTCAGCTCCAGGTCGCGGATGTAGACGCCATTGAGCCACTCGAGCTTTTTCAGATCGAAGATCGGACCGACCGGATTGATCTTCGACCAAGCGAACTCCCGCGAGAAGTCGGCGAAGGTGAACTTCTCGACGTCATTGCCCTCCGCGTCCTGAGCCGGCGGATAGGCAAGCAGCGCAAGGAAATTCACGAGCGCCTCGGGAAGGTAGCCCTCCTCGACGAACCACGTCAGCCGGGCCGCGGGATTCTTGCGCTTGGAGATCTTGGACTTGTCCGCATTGCGCAGCAGCGGCATATGCGCGAACTTCGGCGCGTCCACGCCCAGCCACTTGTAGAGCAACAGGTGCTTGGGCGTTGAAGAGATCCACTCCTCACCGCGCACGACATGCGTCACCTGCATCTCGTGGTCGTCGACGACGACGGCCAGGTGGTATGTCGGGAAGCCGTCGGCCTTGAGGATCACCTGATCGTCGGGTCGCGGCGCGCTGACTCGGCCGCGGATGAGGTCGTCGAAGTCCAGATCGACGTCATCCGGGATGAACATGCGCACGACTGGGTTCTCGCTGAACCCCGGCAGTTCGCGGCGCTCCTTCTCACTCTTGCCATGGCAGAGCCGGTCATAGCCGGTCGGCAACTTGTTCTTCTGCTGCTCCTCCCGCATCGCCGTCAGGCGCTCGGGGCTGCACCAGCAGTGATAGGCATGCCCGGACTTCAGCAGCTTCTTGACATAGGGCGCATAGGTCTCGAGGCGCTCGGACTGCCGATATGGCCCGACCGGTCCGCCGATGTCGGGCCCTTCATCCCAGTTCAGGCCCAGCCAGTGCAGGGTGTCGAAGACCTGCTTCTCGCTGTCGGCGCGGAACCGAGCCCGGTCGGTGTCCTCGATCCGCAGCAGGAACTGGCCGCCCTGCTGCCGCGCGAAGGCCAGATTGAAGAGCGACATATATGCCGTGCCGACGTGGGGATCGCCCGTCGGCGACGGGGCCACACGCAGGCGCACCGGACCGAGTTTGTGCTTGCTCATAGTGACCCGATTCTAGGTCGGCGCTTAGCGGCGCACGAACGGATTGGCGAGCGTTCCAATGCCCTCGATCTCCACCTCAACCCGGCTGCCATGATCCACCGGCCCAACACCGGCGGGCGTGCCGGTCAAGATGACATCGCCGGGCAGCAGGGTGAAGGCCGCCGACAAGAATTCGATCAGCGTCGGCACATCGAAGACCAGATCGGCGGTGGAGGCCTCCTGAACGACCGCACCATCGCGGCGCGTCACCAGCTGCAGGTCGGAGGGATCGAGATCCGTGGCGATCGCGGGGCCGAGCGGGGTGAAGGTGTCCATGCCCTTGGCCCGAGCCCACTGGCCGTCGCCGCGTTGCAGATCGCGGGCCGAGACGTCATTGGCGCAGGTGAACCCGAAGACCACCTCGCGCCACCGGGACTTCGGGACGTCCTTGGCGATGCGGCCGATGACGACCGCCAACTCGCCTTCGTAGTGCACCTCCTGCGTGAACGAGGGCAGGACCACCGGGTCGTCGGGACCGATGACAGAGGTGTTCGGGATGAGGAAGGCCAGCGGTGACGTCGGGACGTCATTGCCCATCTCCTTGGCGTGGTCGGCATAGTTGCGCCCGATCCCGATGACCTTGCTGCGCGGGATCACCGGAGCGAGCAGGCGCACGTCCTCGATCGGGAGGCGCCGCCCCGTGAACTGAACCCCGTGATAGATGGGGTCGCCGACAATCTCGGCCACGACCCGCCCGTTGTCTTCCAACACGCCATATGCCGGGTCCTCCCCGGCGCTGAACCGCACGATCCGCATGAGTCCAGACTCTATGTGCGCGCCGATTACGGTGGATGGGTGGACGCAATTCGGATGTCGCGCGCGGAGTGGCAGGAACGTGAGTCCGCACATGCCGCTCGCGCCGACCGACTGACGGCCGCACATCTGGCACGGCACGGGGCGAAGCATCCGGTGGAGGATTTCCTCTTCCGCTACTACAACTTCCCGCCGGGCAAGTTGCGCCGGTGGAACCCCGGGCCGGGGGTGGTCCTGGACGACGCTGGACGTATGCCGCGTGCCACCTGGTCTGGCTACCTCACCCTCGCCGACGGCGGGGTCACGCTCGACCATGCTGCGGTCGCGACGAAGCGCGCGACGACGATCACCTTCGTCCGCTCGCTCCTGTCGGCCACGATGTCGCGGCCAGCCTTCACCGGGTGTTTCGGGCTGCACGAGTGGGCGATGGTCTATCGCTTGGCGCCGGGCGAGGTGCGCCACGAGGACTATCCGCTGCGCCTCTCCCCCACCGAGACCGATCGCGTCGTGGAGTCCCATCAGTTGCGGTGCAGCCACTTCGACGCCTACCGCTTCTTCACCCCGGATGCCGTGCCGCGCAATGCAACTGCGCCGACACGAGAAGGCCAGGTGGCCCAGGAGCAGCCGGGCTGCCTGCACGCGGGCATGGATGTCTACAAGTGGGCGCACAAGCTCACGCCCCTAGTCCCCGGGGACGTGCTCCTCGACGCCTTCGAGTTGGCCCGCGACATCCGCGTCCTCGACATGCAGGCGTCGCCATACGACTTGGTCGACCTCGGCTACGCTCCCATCCGGATCGAGACCCCCGAGGGCAAGAGCGAGTATGCCGCCGCGCAGCGCGCCTTCTCCGTGCGCTCCAACGACCTGCGCCGCCGCCTCCTCGCCGCCCTCGACGCGGTAGCGATCGACTAGTTCCCGTCGGCGGGATCGTCTCGATGGCGAAGTGCGTCGCGGCGCTCGGCCGCGGTCGCACGGCGCTTGACTTCGCGGCGCGCTAACGCCATGCCCACGACGATGGGGAACACGAGCTTGGCGTGGTCGATCAGCCACACCAGCCAGTCCGGCAGCGCCCAAGCAGGCCACGGAATCGAGGGAAGGTGCAGGTCAGGCCACGGAATGTCGGGAAGCGGGATGCTCGGCAGATCGATGTCCGGCAAAGGCAGCGAGAAATCAAAGAACCCCACGAGGCGAGCGAAAAGCCAGGCCACCACGAGAGGACCCACGACCTTCGCGACTCCCGCGGCGACGTGCCGCGCGGCATACAGGCGGGGCCGGGCAGCCATCCGCTCCTCCCGGAGGGCGAGCGGGGAACCGGGCTCCGGTTCCAGATCGACACCCCCGACGCCGAGATGGGCTGCGCCGTGGGCTTCCGGACCCTCGAACCAGATGGCCCGACGCGGCGCCGATAGGGCACTGTGGAGCACCCGCATCGCCCCAAAAGCCTTGTCCGCGGGGACGGTTGGCACCAAAACGAGCTTGTCCTCCCCCGACGCCTTGCACGCGACCTCGATGCCGTCGACACACCAGACGACCAGCCGCTTGGCCCACCCGGCTTCCTGAGATGTCACCACATGTTGCTGGTCGCCAACCTGCAGCGTCCAGACTTGGATCGGCTTGTCCCCCAACGGTGCCCGCTCCCCTGCCGTTGCCGTCATGGAAGCAGTTCACCGCGACCGTGGGCCGATGCGCATCGGCCCACGGTCTCGGAGCGGATCGACCAAAGTCGATCGTCGGGTTCAGTCGCCCTTAACGTTGACCAGCTGACGGAGCGTATGCCGGATCTCCACCAAGTCCGCGGCGTCCGCCATCACCTGGTCGATGTCCTTGTAGGCCGCCGGGATCTCGTCGATGAAGGCGGCGGTATCCCGGAACTCAATGCCGGCCATCGCCTCCCGCAACTGCTCCTGGGTGAAGGTCCGCCGCGCCGCGGACCGCGAGTGCACTCGGCCAGCACCATGTGGCGCCGAGTTCAGCGCGAGCGGATTGCCCAGTCCCGCAACGACATACGACGCCGTCCCCATGGATCCGGGTATCAGCCCGGCCTCACCGACCCGAGCCGAGATGGCGCCCTTCCGGGAGAGCCAGACCTGCTTGCCGAAGTGCTTCTCCTGCTCGGTGTAGTTGTGGTGGCAGTTGATTTCCTCCAGCCGCTCCACCTGCGTACCGACCCAGTCCTGAACGCACGCGTGCAGCCGGTCCATCATCTCCTCCCGGTTCAGCAGCGCGTAGGTCTGCGCCCACCGCATCTGCCGGATGTAGGCCCAGAACTCGTCCGTGCCCTCCACCAGGTAGGCAAGATCCCTGTCCGGCAACGGAATCCACCACTGCTGGCACAGCTTCTGTGCGACGCCGATGTGGTGCTGAGCGATCTTGTTGCCGACGCCCCGCGACCCGCTGTGCAGGAAGAGCCAGACCCTGCCGGTCTCGTCCCGGGTGATCTCGATGAAGTGGTTGCCCGAGCCGAGGGTGCCCAGTTGCAGATCCCAGGCCCCGAGGTATGCCGCGGGGTCGAACCCCGCGTCGTCCGCGAGGGTCCGCAGCTGGTCCAGCCGGGCGATCGTGTGCTCGCGGCTGATCCGCTGGTTGCGCGCGCCGGCCGACAGCGGGATCGCGTTCTCGATGGCGACCCGGACGCTAGCCCGATCGGTAGGCAGGTCGGACTCGTGCAGGCCGGTGCGGACGGCGATCATGCCGCAACCGATGTCGACGCCGACGGCGGCCGGCATGATCGCGCCGAGCGTTGGAATGACCGACCCGACGGTTGCGCCCTTGCCCAGGTGGGCGTCGGGCATCAGCGCGAGATGCGGGTGAATGAAGGGCATCGTCGACGCGGTCTTGGCCTGCGCGGCCGTGGCGTCGTCGAGGATGCTCGCCCAGTTGAACAACCTGGGAGCGAGCTTCTGCATTGGCGTGAACTCTCTCGTGCGCACCCGTGAGCGGGTGACCCGGCGGGCGCCGAGCCTGGTCACGATAGCGGCGAATGGCGCTGCCCTGCCTGGCATTTTCCGCCGTGCAAGAGCAGTCGACGCGCTAGCGCGGGGCGACGCCCGCCCGGATCAGGCCATAGGTCACCGACTCCAAGAGGGCATCCCAGCTCGCCTCGAGGATGTTGGCGGCCACACCGATCGTCGACCAGGTCGTCGAGCCGTCGGAGGTCTCGATCAGGACGCGGGTGATGGCGTCGGTGCCGTGCTCGGTGTCGAGGATGCGCACCTTGTAGTCGACCAATTCCAGGTCGGCGAGTTCGGGATAGGCCGACGCGAGCGCCTGCCGCAGGGCGTGGTCGAGCGCATTGACCGGGCCATTGCCCTCGCCGGTCTGCACGACCCGCTTGCCCGCCGCGCTCACCTTCACCGTCGCCTCCGACAGCGCGTCCTGCTCGCCGCGGCTGTCGGTGATGACCCGCCACGACTCGACGTCGAAGAAGTCGGGCAGCTTGCCGTCGAGCTCCCGGCGCAGCAGCAACTCGAAGCTCGCGTCGGCCGCGTCGAAGGTGTAGCCACGCAGTTCCAAGTCCTTGACGGTCGCGAGCACCCGCGCCACCTTGGCCTTGTCCTCCGCCGAGCCGGAGTCCAGATCGAAGCCCAACTCGCGGCTCTTCAGCTCGATCGAGGCGCGACCAGCCATGTCCGACACCAGCATCCGCATGTCATTGCCGACGGCCTTGGGGTCGGTGTGCTGGTAGAGATCGGGGTCGACCTTGATCGCGCTGGCGTGCAGGCCGGCCTTGTGCGCGAAGGCGCTGGAGCCGGTGTAGGGCTGACGACTGTAGGGCGCGACATTGGTGATCTCGCTGATCGCATGTGAGATCCGGGTCGCCTCGGCGAGGCGGTGCGGCTCGATGAGGTCGCGCTCCTGCTTGATCTGCAGGTTGGCGACGATGGTGACGAGATTGGCGTTGCCGGTGCGCTCGCCATACCCATTGATCGTCCCCTGCACGTGCGTGGCGCCCGCGTCGATGGCGGCCATCGAGTTGGCGACGGCGCAGCCGGTGTCGTTGTGGCAGTGGATGCCGATCCGCGCGCCGGTCGCGCCGACGACATCGCCGACCATGTCCGCGATCTCGTTGGGCAGCATTCCGCCATTGGTGTCGCATAGGGCGACCACCTCGGCGCCGGACTCGGCCGCGGCGCGCACCGCTTCCAGGGCGTATGCCCGATCGGTCCGGTAGCCGTCGAAGAAGTGCTCCGCGTCCACGAAGACGCGGCGGCCTTCGCCGCGAAGGAAGGTCACCGTGTCGCGGATCATCTCGAGGTTCTCCGCGAGGGTCGTCCGCAGCGCCCGCTCCACGTGCCCGCCATGACTCTTGGCCACCAGCGTCACGACAGATGCCCCAGAGTCGAGCAGGGCCCGCACCAACGGGTCCGAATCGGCCCGGCCACCCGCCCGACGCGTCGCGCCAAAGGCAGCCAGCGTCGCATTGCGCAACGTCAGCTCACTTTGCGCGCGGCGGAAGAACTCCGTGTCCTTGGGGTTGGCCCCTGGCCACCCGCCCTCAATGAAGCCGACCCCCAGCTCGTCAAGGTGCAGGGCAATCGCGAGCTTGTCCGTCACCGAGAGGTTGAGCCCCTCTTGCTGCGCGCCATCGCGCAACGTGGTGTCGTAGACGTGCAGGTCGCTCATGTGCTTCACCTTGTCTGAACGTGGTCGGTCAATCGGCCTGGCGGGCAACAAAAAACCCCCCAGGGCTGGGAGGTCGGCGCAACGAGAGGTCTCGTTGCGCTAGTGGATAATCATGCTCGCGAGGGTCACACGCTCACTCTACACATCCCCCCGCGCCAGCCAAGGCCGTCCGTATGCCGACCACTCCCGCATCCACCGCAAGCCCGCGCCCGCCCAGCGTGAGCCGGGCGGGCGCATGGCTCAGGCGAGTTGGGTCAGCCAGCCGTGGGTGTCCTCGACCCGGCCATACTGAATGTCGAGCAGGCGGCTGCGGATCGCATTGGTGATCTCGCCGCCCGCGGCACCGGCGGTCGAGGGCGTGCTGCCGCCCTCCCAGCGCAGCTCCCCGACCGGCGTGACCACCGCCGCGGTGCCGCAGGCGAAGATCTCGACAATCTCGCCGGACGCAACGCCGTCCTTCCACTGCTCGATCTCGATCCGCTGCTCCTGGGGGTCGAGGCCGAGTTCCTTGCCGAGATCGAGGATCGAGCTGCGGGTGACGCCCTCAAGGATCGAGCCCGTCAGTTCAGGGGTGAGCAGGCGGTTGTCCTTGGTGACAAAGAAGAGGTTCATGCCGCCCAGTTCCTCGATGAAGGTCTGGGTCGCAGCGTCGAGGAAGACGGCCTGGTCGCAGCCGTGCTCGATCCCCTCCAACTGCCCGGCGAGCGAGGAGGCGTAGTTGCCACCGCACTTCGCGGCCCCCGTGCCGCCGGCACCCGCGCGGGCATAGTGCTGGGAGATCCACAAGGTCACCGGCTTCAAGCCGCCGGAGAAGTAGGCGCCGGCCGGGGAGGCGATGACCGAGAAGGTCACCTCGTTGGCGGGCCGCACGCCAAGGAAAGCCTCGCTGGCATACATGAAGGGTCGTAGGTAGAGGCTCTTTTCGCTGCCGTCCGGCGCCTCCGGCACCCAGGCCTGGTCGGCCGCGACGAGGGCACGCAGTGAAGCGATGAAGTCCTCTTCCGGCAGCACGGGTAGCGCGAGCCGGGCGGCGCTGCGCGCCATCCGCTGGGCGTTGGCCTCGGGCCGGAAGGACCAGATCGAGCCGTCGGCATGGCGATAGGCCTTTAGGCCCTCGAAGATCTCCTGGGCATAGTGCAGCACCGCCGCGCTCGGCATCAGGCTGATCGGCCCGTATGCCGTGACCCGCCCGTCATGCCAGCCCGCGTCCTTGGTCCACGTCGCGACCGCCATGTGGTCGGTGAAGTGCTTGCCGAAGCCCGGGTTCTCCAAGATCGCGGCGCGGTCGGCCTCGCTGCGGGGGGAGGGGTTGGCGGTGAGTTCGAACGAGAGCGCCATCGCGGGTGCGCCTGCCTTCCTTGGCCGTTGCCGGGAGTCGGGGTATTGCCGACCGGGTCTGCTGCCCAGGGTAGTCACGCCTCCGCGCCAGCCCCGCATCGCGGGTCAGTGCACGAGCGGGCGCAGCGCCTCGGCGGCCATCGTCACGACGCCGGGGAGGTGCCCATTGCCGATCATGTTGAGCACGATGCCGGGGATTCCCGCGTCGATGACGCGCGCCTTGATGTCGGCAGCGACCTCCTCGGGGGTGCCGACGAACTGGCGGCGGTAACCGCGGCCCGAGTCGTCGCGTCGAGGGTGTCGAGGTCGACGCCGGACTTGAGCATCAACGCGCGCTGGAGAGCTCGCGCGGCGTCGCCGTCCTCGTCCATCAGCACGAACGCGAGGAAGGAGGTTTCCAGACTCGCGAGGTCCCGGTCGTTCTCCGCGCACCGTGCAGCCAACGCCTCGAGCTTGGCCAGGATGAGCGCCGGGTCGCAGATGATGTTGAGGTGGTCGGCATACTTCGCGGCCAGGCGGAAGGTCTTCTTCTCGCCTGAGCCACCGAGCATGATCGGCATGTCGTCGCGCACCCGCGGCTCGTTCATCCCGGTGACGGCCCGATAGTGCTTGCCGGAGAGCGTCGGACGCTCGCCGTGCAGCATCGGGGCGATGATCTGCAGGGCCTCGTCGAGCTTCTCGAAGCGGTCGGCGAAGGTGCCGCAGTCGAAGCCGGCCGCCTCGGCTTCGCGGGCTTGCTGCTGGACGATCGGGAAGATCGCGCGCGGGTCCCCACCGGGATAGCTGAAGTTGGGGATCTAGTAGCCGAGTCGGATGCTCATGAGTCCATTCTTTCGCGGGCAGCCGTGACGAGCGCGTCGAACAGCCGGCCGTCCGTGCCGGCCTCGGGATGCCACTGCACGGCCAGCCGAAAGCGGGCTTCCGGATTCTCCATCGCCTCCGGGGTCCCGTCGGCGTGCCAGGCGCTGATGCGGTATGCCGTGTGGTCCAGCGAATCCGCATCCACACCTTGGTGGTGGTAGGTCGGGACGTCCAGATCGGCCTCGCCGAGGAGACTGGCCAGGGTGGTGCCGGGGACCACGGAGACGGGGTGGGCGGCATACGTCCCGGGCGTCGGGAGGTGGGCGTCGTGACCGACCCGGTCGGGGAGGTGCTGCTCGATCGCTCCGCCCGCGGCGACGGCGAGGACCTGCATCCCCCTGCAGATGCCGAGGGTCGGCAGGTCCAGATCGTCCGCCGCGTCGGCGAGCGCGATCTCCCAGGCATCCCGATCGCGCCGAGGTGCTTGCGCCGTCGAATGCGGTTGCGCGGCATACCGACTCGACTCCACATCGGCGCCGCCGGCGATCATCAGGCCGTCCAGTCGGGCCAGGACGGCGCGGGCCATCTCGGGGTCGACGTCCTCACGCGGGGGCAGGACGACGGCGATACCGCCGGCCGCCTGGACGTGCTCGACATACATCTGCGGGAGCACGGCCGAGCGCTGCGCCCGCCAGGGAATGCGGTCGACCTCCTCGACATAGCAGGAGATGCCGATGACGGGGCGCGGCGACACCCCAAGAACAGGAGTCACCTCAGAGCGGGGTGACATAGGCGCCGGAAATGCCGCCGTCGACGACGAAGGTGTTGGCTGTCATGAAACTCGACTCATCGGAGGCGAGGAAGAGGACGGCATTGGCCATCTCCTCGGGCTCGCCGAAGCGGCCCATCGGGACGTGGATGAGGCGGCGGGCGGCGCGCTCGGCGTCCTTGGCGAAGAGCTCCTTCAGCAGCGGGGTGTTGACCGGGCCGGGGCACAGGGCGTTGACGCGGATGCCTTCGCGGGCGAATTGCACGCCGAGTTCGCGGGTCATCGACAGCACGCCGCCCTTGGATGCGGAATAGGAGATCTGCGAGGTGGCCGCGCCGAGGATGGCGACGAAGGAGGCGGTATTGATGATCGAGCCGGACTTCTGCTCCAGCATGTAGGGCAGAACGGCCTTGCAGCACAAGTAAACCGAGGTCAGGTTGACGAGCTGGACCTTGTCCCAGGCCTCCAGGTCGGTGTCGAGGATCGAGTCGTCTTCGGGCGGGCTGATCCCGGCATTGTTGAAGGCGATGTCGATGCGGCCATAGGTGTCGAAGGCGACCTTGAAGAGGTTGTCCACCTCGGCCTTGTCGGCGACATTGCAGTGGACATAGGTGCCGCCGAGTTCCTCGGCGAGCTGGGCGCCGAGGTCGTCGTTGAGGTCGGCGATGACGACCTTTGCGCCTTCCTCGGCGAAGCGGCGCACGGTCGCCAAGCCGATGCCGGAGCAGCCTCCGGTGACGACGGCGACCTTGCCCTCGATGCGGCCGGGACGTTCAACCATGTCGGGTGATTCCTTTGTCTCAGAGGGGTTTTCGGGATGGGATCAGGCAGAGGCGTCGAAGAAGACGTTCTTGGTCTCGGTGAAGGCGTCCAGGGCGTCCGGGCCGAGTTCGCGGCCGATGCCGCTGGCCTTGAAGCCGCCGAAGGGCGTGGAGTAGCGCACCGAGGAGTGGCTGTTGACCGAGAGATTGCCCGCCTCGACCCCGCGGGCGACGCGGATCGCGCGCCCCACATCGCGGGTCCAGATCGAGCCGGAGAGGCCGTATGCCGTGTCGTTGGCCAGCCGGATCGCCTCGGCTTCATCCTCGAAGGGCATGACGGAGACGACCGGGCCGAAGATTTCCTCAGTCCAGGCGCGATCGGTGGTGCCATGGGCGAGCAGGACGGTGGGCGGGTACCACCAGCCGGCCCCTTCGGGGGCCGAGCCGCGGAAGGCGATGTCGGGCGCGGCATACCCCAAGGCCCCGGCGTCCTCGACGAACGACCGGACGGTGTCGCGCTGGCCCGCGCTGACCATCGGGCCCATCTCGATCGACGCATCGGCCGGGTCGCCGACGCGCACCGCCTTGATGGCGCCCTCGAAGCGCTCCATGAAGTCGTCGAAGACTTTGCGCTGCACCAGGATTCGGGTGCGTGCGCAGCAGTCCTGACCAGCATTGTCGAGGAAGCTCATCGGCGCGCTGGCGGCGGCCCTCTCCACGTCCGCATCGGCGAAGACGATATTGGCGCTCTTGCCGCCGAGTTCGAGGGTCACCCGCTTGAGCTGGTCGGCCGCCTTGCGCATGATCCCCTGGCCGACCGCGGTCGAGCCGGTGAAGCAGACCTTGCGAACGTCCGGGTGGGTGACGAAACGCTCCCCCACGACCGAACCCTTGCCGGGCAGCACCATAAAGACGCCCTCAGGGAGCCCCGCCTCCAAGGCCAACTCCCCCAGCCGGATCGCCGTCAGCGGCGTCAGTTCGGCGGGCTTGAGGACGACGGTATTGCCCGCCGCGAGGGCAGGGCCGAAACCCCAGCCCGCGATGGGCATCGGGAAGTTCCACGGAACGATGACAGATACAACCCCAAGGGGCTCCTTGAAGGTGACATCGAGGCCGCCCGCGACCGGGATCTGCTTGCCGAACAGCCGCTCCGGTGCCGCGGAGTAGTAGCGCAGGACATTGACGACATTGCCCGCCTCCCAGCGCGCATTGCCGATCGTATGGCCGGCATTGCGCACCTCGAGGCCCGCGAGTTCCTCGGTGTGCGCCTCGACCACATCCGCGAACCGGCGCAGCAGCAGCCCGCGATCCGCCGGGCTCACCGCCCGCCAATTGGGGCCGACCGCAACGGCTTTCGCGATGGCGGCGTCGGTTTCCTCGACCCCGACCAGGTCGATGGTGGTGACGACCTGCTCGGTCGCCGGATTGATGACATCGTGCGTGGTAGTCAATGTCGGGCACTTTCTCTCAGAGGGTCGGGGTCCCCGCGAAGTATCGAGCGACGCAGGAGCGAGAACTTCGTGGGGTGACTTACAACCTCTCGAATCCTCGGACGCGCTCCCAGTCGGTGACGGCAGCATTGAAGGCGGCGATCTCGGTGTCGGCCGCGTGGACATAGTGGTCGACGACGTCATCGCCGAAGGCGGCCCGTGCCACGGCGGAGGCGTCGAGCAGGTCGCGGGCCTCCTGCAGGGTCATCGGCACGTGGGCGAGGTCGGCTTCATACGCATTCCCGACGCACTCGGCTTCCAGAGTCAGACCTTCTCTCATGCCGTGCAGGCCCCCGGCGAGCATCGCGGCGACCGACAGGTGGGGGTTGACGTCAGCGCCCGGCACCCGGTTTTCGACCCGCAGCCCGGCGCCGTGGCCGACCACTCGCAGGGCGCAGGTGCGATTGTCGCTGCCCCAGGCCACCGCGGTCGGCGCGAACGAGCCGACCTGGAATCGCTTGTAGGAGTTGATATTCGGCGCATAGTAGTAGGTGAGTTCGCGCATCGTGGCGAGCACGCCCGCCATGAAGGACTCGAACAGCTCACTCCGCCCGCCCGGGCGATCGTCGTCCGCGAAGACGATCGTGCCGTCATCCCCTCGCAGCGACAGGTGGATGTGGCAGGAGCTGCCTTCCCGCTCGTCATACTTCGCCATGAAGGTGATCGACTGGCCGTGCGCGGCCGCGATCGCCTTCGCGCCGTATTTGTAGACGGTGTGGTTGTCGCAGGTGCGCAGGGGCTCGTCATAGAGGAAGCCGATCTCGTGCTGACCCAGGTTGCACTCACCCTTGGCCGACTCGACATTCATGCCCGCGGCATACATCTGGTTGCGGATGTCGCGCAGGACCGGCTCGACCTTCGCGCCGCCGAGGATCGAATAGTCGATGTTGTAGCGGTTCGCGCCCGTCAGCCCGATATAGCGCCGATCCCAGGCCGCGTCATAGGTGTCCTGGAAGAGGATGAACTCCAGCTCGGTCCCGCAGAAGGCGCCATAGCCCAGCTCGGCCGCGGCAGCCAGTTGCTTCTTGAGGATGGTGCGCGGCGACTGCGCGACCTCACCCGATCCGTCGAGCCAGGACAGATCGCACTGGATCAGCGCGGCATTCGGCTCGCCCGGCGTGCGCCGCAAGGTGTCGAGGTCGAGGTCGAAGAACATATCGCCATACCCCCGCTCCCAGGAGGTGAGCGCGTAGCCGGGCACGGTGTTCATCTCGACATCGACGGTGAGCAGGTAGTTGCACCCCTCCGTGCCATGGGCCAGGACGTGGTCGAGGAAGAAGCGCGCGTGCAGCCGCTTGCCCTGGAGCCGACCCTGCATGTCGGTGAAGGCCACGATGACGGTGTCGATTTCGCCGCTGTCGATCTCGGCTCGCAGCGTGTCCATCGTGAGCCGTGGTGCGCCTGTGCTCATCGTGATCCTTTCTCCCGGCGTGGTCCGATCAGGCCGCGCAGCAGCGCGGCGGTGGCTTCACAGTGTTCGCCCATCGCGATGCGGGCGGCCTCGGGCTGGCCGCCGAGGATCGCCTCGACGATGGCATCGTGCTGGTCGTTGGAGTGCTCGATATTGTTGCGCAACAACGGGATTGCGCTCAGCAGCTCATGCAGGGTGGCCTGGGCCCGGGTGACCGAGTCGACGAGCATCGGTGATCCGGCGAGCGCGGCGATGGCCAGATGCAGCCGGCTGTCGGCCACCCGATGGGCGGCATTGTCCGGCGCCTCGCGAACCGCTCGGCAACTCGCCGCGAGCCACGCGCGTTCGTCCGCGGTCAGGGTGCGTCGCGCCGCGAGTTCCGCCGCGCCCGGCTCGACAACTCCGCGGAAGTTCAGGGCGTCCTCGACGTCGATGCCATCGGCGACTTCCGTCCCTGCGGCACCGGGTTCGGTGCCGGCATAGGTCACCCAGGTGCCGCCGCCACGACCGCGCCGTGTCGCGACGAAACCCGCCTCACGTAGGGCGGCGATGGCCTCGCGCAGGGTGTTGCGCGAGACGCCCAGCCGCTCGGCGAGTTCGCGTTCCGGCGGCAGTGCCTGTCCACGGGTGAAGACGCCCAAGCGGATCGCCGTCGCGAGTTGCTCGATCGTCACCTCGAAGGCGTTGCCGGATACGGGCCGCAGCACCGCATCGGGCAACGCAAGACCAGCCGGGCCGGCCGGATCGGGCGGCGGCGCCGACAGAGCACGTGCCGCCGTCATCGTCGTCCTTCTCCCTCATCGGGGCGCACTTTGTGCCCATCCGGATCGTATGGCGCCCGGAGACTGACGCTGATGGGCACCCGGCGTCCGGCGAGGTCCACGTCATACCTCCCCGCTTGGATCCACTCGGTCCTGGCCATTGCCTCGCCGCCCGGGCCGATCAGGGCCAACCCGACGGCGCTGCCAACACTGGCCCCCCAGGCCGCGCTGGTCACCTGCCCCACGGGCTCGCCATCACGGCGCACGAGTTCCCCGCCCCAGAGGTATGCCGTGCCCTCCCCCGCCGTGAACGACACCACGCGCCGCCGAGGACCGGCCGCCCGGCGGGCCTCGAGCGCCGACCGGCCGAGGAAGTCGATGTCCGTGCGCAATTTGCACGCGAAGAGCAGGCCAGCCTCAACGGGTGTCAGGTCGGGCGTCAGTTCGCGGGCGAAGGCGCGATAGCCCTTTTCTAGTCGGAGCGCGTCGATGGCGTAGTAGCCCGCAGGTCTGGCACCGAGGGCTTCCCCGGCCGCCGTGAGGGCGGCATACACCGCCGGTGCATCGCCGGTGGGGACGTAAACCTCCCACCCCAGTTCGCCCACATAGGTGATCCGCGTGGCGCGCACGGTCACGCCGGCGAGCCGAATCCCCTGGCTGGTGCCGAAGGGAAAGGCGTTGTCGGACAGATCATCCGGCGAGCAGGTCGCCAGCAGGTCGCGGCTTCGCGGCCCCATGACTCCGATGACGGCCAAGGCGTCGGTGACGTCCTCGACGTGCCATGCGGTGCTAGCCGGAGCATTACGACGCAGCCAATCGAGATCGCGAACCGTGGTCGCGGCGCTGCTGACCATCAAGAAGGCATCGTCACCGGTCCGGGTGACGGTGACATCGGCCTCATAGCCGGCGCGCGAGTTGAGCATCGGCGTATAGACCGGGGTCCCGACGGGCACGTCAATGTCGTTGGCGCACAACCATTGCAGCGCGGCCAGTGCGTCACGGCCGCTGATGAGGTACTTGCTGAACGAGGTCTGCTCGAAGAGCGCGACCCGTTCGCGAGTCGCGATCTGCTCGGCCACGCACCAGTCCACCCAGGCCGGCCGCTCCCAGCGGTAGTCCAGGACGGCGGGCACCCCCAGGGGCGCGAAGACATTGGCGCGCTCCCAGCCATTGCGCGTCCCGAGAACCGCATTCTGGGCGACGATGGCCTCATGCAGCGGCGACATCCGTTGCGGCCGTGCCGATTCCATCTCCCGGTTGGGCCAGGGCACGGAATAGTGCAGACCGAGCACCTCTGCGACCCGGGCTCGCAGCCAGCGGTTGTCGCCCTGCAAGCTCGAGAAGCGCCGAATGTCGGCGGACACCAAATCCATCGTGGGTTCGCCCGCGACGATCCACTCGGCCAGGGCCATCCCGGCCCCGCCGGCCGAGGCGATGCCCACCGAGTTGAAGCCCGCGGCGACGTAGAAGCCGTCCACCTCCGGCGCGGCCCCGATGAGGAATTGGTTGTCCGGAGTGAATGACTCGGGGCCGTTGTAGAACTTGCGAATCCCCGTCTCGGCCAGCACCGGCAGCCGGTGCACCGCGGAATCCATGAGGATCTCGAAGTGCTCCCAATCTTCCTCCAGGAGTTGGAATTCGTAGGGGTATGGCAGTTGGTCGGGCGCCACCCACGGCTTGGCTTCGGGCTCGAAACCTCCGACGAGCAGACCCCCGACTTCTTCCTTGACATAGGTGTAGCCATCGGGATCGCGCAGGATCGGCAGGTCCCGATGGACACCCTCGATCTGGCCGGTGACGACATAGAAATGCTCGGCCGAGTGCAGCGGCACGGTGACCCCGGCCAGGGCACCGACGGCCTTGGCCCATTGGCCGGCGCAGTTGACGACATACTCCGCCTCGATATCGCCGGCATCCGTGCGCACGCCCGTCGCCCGCGGATGGCTGCCCCGTTTGTCGAGCAGCACGTCGGTCACCCGGACGCGTTCGTGGATGCGCACCCCGAGCTGGCGAGCGCCTGCGTCAGGTCGGCTGGATTGGCCCGTCCGTCGCCGGGCAGCCAGATGGCGCCGAGCAGGTCGTCGGTGCGCAGCAGCGGATAGCGGTCGGCCGCCTGGGCCGGCGTCAACGGTTCACACTCCAGGCCGTATGCCGCGGCGCTGGCGATCGTGCGCTGCAGCTGCACCATTCGCTCGGGGGTCCGCGCGACGGTGACTCCGCCACATACGCGATAGCCGGTGCCGAGCCCGGTCTCGGCTTCGAGCCGGCCATAGAGCTGAGTGGAGTACTGCACGAGCCGGGTGCTCGCCTCGCTCGCGCGCAGCTGACCGACGAGCCCGGCCGCATGCCAGGTCGTGCCGCAGGAAAGCGTTCCCTGTTCCAGCAGAACGACATCCGTCCACCCGAGGTGGGCGAGGTGATACGCGACGGAACACCCGATGACCCCGCCGCCGATGATGACGACACGGGCGCGGGCCGGCAGCTCAGTCATCGCGGCTCGCCGATCCCACCGTCAGCAGGCGATCGAAATCCGCGTCATTCAGCTGCGCCACGGCCCGCTCGAATTTCTCCATCGCCCAGCCGTCGAAGTCGAAGTCGAGCGGATTCGTTCGCGCCGAGATCAGGCCCCAGAGCGTCCAGGCATAGGCACTCGCGATCTGCCAGAGGCGGGCGCGGGCGACCAGGGGCTCGTCCTCGCGCCCGTAGTAGTGACGGGTGAGCTCGATCAGCTGCTCATCGCCGAGGTGGTTCTCCTGCGCGAGATTCCCCAATTCGAAGGCCGGCTCGTTGTTGCCGGAATATTCGAAGTCGATCAGCCAGAGGCGTTCGCCATCATCGAGGAGGTTCGCCGCGAGCAGGTCGTTGTGGCACGGCACCCGCGGTTCCGGAGCAGTGCGAAGAGCTGCACGCAAGCGGCCCGCGCGAGGGGCCAGCTCGTCATACCCGGGAACGACCGGCCACCGGTGATCGGCAAGCAGCTGGCGATAGCGCTCCTGGGTGGTGAACATGTCGAAGTCGCCCGCGAAGGCTTGCGCGCCGTGCCGCCTCCGCAAGAGCTTCGCGATCGCCGGCAGGTTGTCGGCAACATCCTTTTCGTCGAAGGTGCGCGAGGGAACATAGGCCACCGCGAGGATGCCGGCCCCCGCGACATAGTCCACGACCCCGGGCGCCACACCGGCGGCCACCGCTCGGGAAGTGTTGACGAACTCCACCGCCCGATCAATCGTCAGCAGGCCCGCGTGGGTCGGGGACAGGCGAACGACCATGTCCCGGTCTCCTTGGTGCACAAGGATATTGACATTCGTCAGGCCGCCAGTGAGGTAGTCGGCGGTGAACTGCCCACCCCGCAGGGCGGGCAGTTCACCGAGCCGGGCTTGGTGCTCCAGAGCAATGCTCAGGAGTCGGCCCGCCGCTCATGTACTTCGCCGCCATGTGCTGATTGCCCGTGCTGCTCGTAGCCGATCTCGTCCGAGGAAGAGACACCTGCCGGCAGATCCACGGTGGTCTTGGGACCGGTGAACCACTTGCGCGCCGACACCTGCCACCAGATCGCGAGCACGATGAGCGATCCGATCGTCAGGACGGGCGCGTAGTTGACGTACTTGAAGTGGACGTTCTCGTTGCCCGGGACGGCCGCCGGGGTGAAGGGCAGGATGAAGCAGATGCAGATGATGGCGATCTCGATGACGGCCACCAGGTTCATCCACTTGTACTTCGCGCCATTGGTCCACGACCCCGGGCGGAAGGCATCGCCCATCTTCCAGCGCAGCCAAATCGGGACAAGGAACGCGAGATAGAGGCCGATGACCGCGACCGAGACCACGGCATAGAACGCGACCGGAACGATGAGCGGCTCCGCCTCGGTGCCGAGATTGACCTGGACGAGCGCCGGGAGGGTGATGATCGCGCTGACGACGGCGGCAAGAAGCACGGCATTCGCCGGCACCTTGCTCGCGGAGAGTTTCGACCACAGGCGCGAGCCGGGGACCGCCCCGTCTCGGCTGAACGCGAAGGTCATCCGGGAGGCGCTCGTCATACACGCCGTCGTGCAGAAGAACTGCCCCGCGGCCGAGATGAACAGGATGAGGGAGGCCCACGACTCGTTCATTGACTGCGTGAAGATGTAGGCCACGCCGCCACCGCCGACGCTCGCATTGTCCGGCTTGCCGTCCGCGCCATTCGGGACCGCGAAGAGGAAGCACAGCAGGAGGATCCAGCCGCCGATGGCGGAATAGAAGATGGACTGCCAGATGCCCTTGGCTGCGGCCTTGGCGGCCGACGAGGTTTCCTCGGACAGGTGGGCCGAGGCGTCAAAGCCCGTGATCGTGTATTGGGTCAACAACAGACCCAATGGCAGCACAAGGAACCAGTACTTCGCCGTGTCGGTCGAGCCGCCGGAGTAGCCGGAATTGTTGAAGCGCTCGGTGAAGACATAGCTGAAGCTCTGGTGGTGGTCGGGCACGATGATCAGGATCGCGATGATCAGCGCCGCACCGAAGACGTGCCACCACACCGAGATGTTGTTCATGATCGCCATCAGGTGCCCGCTGAAGATGTTGAGCACGGCCGCCAAGGCCAGGACGACGACGAAGATCAGGAAGACTCGGGTCAGCGAGTAGCCCTCCGCGTACGACGCCGAGAAGGTGCTCAGGGTCAGGTCGATGAAGGTGGCGCAGCCATAGGCCACCGAGGCCGTAACCGCAATCAAGCCAATGAGATTCAGCCAGCCCGTGAAGAATCCAGCGCGCGGCCCGCCCATCTTGGCCGCCCACCAGTAGATGCCACCGGAAGTTGGATAAGCCGACACCAGCTCCGACATCGTGAAGCCGATGATGAGGATGAACATCGAGATGATCGGCCAGCCCCATGAGATGGCGATGGGACCACCATTGTTGAAGCCCTAGCCGAAGGTCGTGAAGCAGCCGGCCAGAATCGAGATGATCGAGAACGAGATGGCGAAGTTCGAGAAGCCGGACCAGCTTCGCGAGAGTTCCTGCTTGTAGCCCAATTCCGCGAGGAGGTGTTCGTCCTCGCTCAGGTGGAACTATCCGACATACCCAACTCCATTCGAAATGGTGCGAAGTTGGACCGATGCTAGCGACGGGGCTGCCTCGTGAGAAGAGGCGAAAGGAAACTTTATGCGTCCTTTAGACGCGTGCGGCGATGGCGTCACCGATCGCCGTCGTCGATCGGACGTTGCTGCCGCGCTCGGCCAGGTCGGCGGCGACCGCCGCCTCGACGCGCGCACTGTGCTCCGTGAGGCCGAGGTGGTCGAGCATCATGGCCACCGAGAGGATCGTCGCCGTCGGGTCAGCCTTGCCCTGGCCCGAGATATCCGGCGCCGAACCGTGGACCGGCTCGAACATGCTCGGCGCGGTGCGCTCGGGGTTGATATTGCCGCTGGCCGCAAGCCCGATGCCACCGGCGATCGCCGCCGCGATGTCGGTGATGATGTCGCCAAAGAGGTTGTCGGTGACGATGACATCGAAGCGGCCCGGGTCGGTCGCGAGGAAGATCGTTGCGGCGTCGACATGCTGGTAGCCGATCTCGACGTCCGGGAATTCCGCGCCGACCTCGTCGACGGTGCGACGCCACAGGTGTCCGGCGTTGACGAGGACGTTGTGCTTGTGGACCAACGTCAGGTGCTTGCGGGGCCGCGCCTGGGCCCGGGCGAAGGCGTCGCGCACCACGCGCTCGACACCGAATCGGGTGTTGACGCTGACCTCGGTCGCGATCTCGTTCGGGGTGCCCACTCGCACGGCGCCACCATTGCCGACATAGGGCCCCTCGGTGCCCTCGCGGACAACGACGAAGTCGATGCCCTGCGGCGCGACCCGCTCAACCGCCAGCGGGCTGGCAACCCCCGGATAGAGCCGAGCAGGGCGCAAGTTGACATAGTGGTCGAGGGCGAACCGCAGCGGCAGCAGCACCCCGCGTTCCAGGACGCCACTGGGCACGCTCGGGTCGCCGATGGCGCCCAGCAGGATCGCGTCGTGACCGCGCAGCTCGTCAATCACGCTGTCCGGCAACGTCTCTCCGGTCGCGTGCCACCGGCGCGCGCCAAGGTCGTAGTCGGTGGCCGCGGCCTTGACGCCCACGGCATCAAGGACCTTTAACCCTTCGGCAACAACCTCGGGACCGATGCCGTCCCCCCCGATGACGGCGAGCGAAAAGGACGTGGATGCAGAGCTGGCCATACCCGCGAGCCTAGGCGCGCGTCTTGTGATGCGGACCGCTCGTCCCAGATCGCGGAACCTTCGGCCAACGGCGGCGCGCTGCCGGTCTCGGACCTGGGAAATGGCAGCGCCACCCTCCAATTGACAACCGCCGCGTTCTTTGGTTCATTAGTCATGTAACTAACTAAGGAGGCAGGTGTGATCGACGGCCCACGACCGATCTTCGTCGAACTTGCCGACGCCATAGCGGACGACATCCTCGTCGGGACCTACCCACCCGACGCGCAAGTCCCCTCGACCAACGAACTGGCCGCGCACCACCGCATCAATCCGGCCACGGCCGGCAAAGCGCTCAACCGCCTCGTCGACGAAGGCCTGCTCGTCAAGCGCCGCGGCTTGGGCATGTTCGTGGCGGACAACGCCCCCGAGTTGCTCCGCAAGCGACGTCTCGACGACTTCGAGGCCCAGTTCATCGCGCCTCTACGGACCGAGGCGCAACGCCTTGGCATCTCCTACGCAGAACTCCACGCCCTCCTCGATAAGGACCACTCATGACCGCCGGCATTTCCGTGATCGGCCTGACCAAGACCTACGGCGACCACACCGTTCTCGACGACCTCCACCTCACCTTCGCGGCCGGCAAGATCCATGGCCTGCTCGGCGCGAATGGCACCGGGAAGACCACGCTGATGTCACTCATGAGCCGCCACACCTTCCCAACCCGAGGAAGCGTGCTCCTGGACGACCGAGAGTTCGGCGAGGACCCACGCCAGGCGCAGCGGCTGTGCTTCGTGAGAGAGAACCAGCTCTACAACGACGCTTTCAAAGTGCGGGACGTCCTGCGCATCGCTCCCGACTTCTACCCGAAGTGGGACGCCGCGACGACCACCCGCTTGGTTGACCGCTTTCGACTCCCACCGGCCACGGTCGTCAAAAAGCTATCTCGCGGCCAACGATCGGCCCTGGCCATCGTGCTGGCGCTCGGCTCGCGGGCCGACTTCACCTTCTTGGACGAGCCCTACTTGGGGCTGGATCCCGGTGCGCGAGAGACGTTCTACGAAGAACTGATCCGCTCCTATGGTGCCCAGCCGCGCACGATCATCATGTCGACCCATCTTGTCGATGAGGCCGCGCCCCTGCTTGAGGAGGTCGTTGTGCTCAACCAGGGTCGGGTCGCCCTGCAGGCCCCGCTCGAGGAAGCCGAGGCCCTGGCTCTGACCCTCTCTGGTCCCACGACATCCCTCGACCGCTGGCTGCAGGAGCATCCCGACCATCCGAGCCTCACCCGTCGCACCCTCGGGCCGACAGCCACCGTCACGACACTGGGCCCGCTGTCCGACGCCGAAAGCGCGAGTGCGAGCCAGGCCCAGCTGCGCGTGACCTCCACGTCCCTGCAAGGTCTCGTCGCCGCCCTGGGCAATAGCAACCACGAGGTGGCCTGATATGACCACCACCTCGACACCTCAGCGCTCGACCACCCCTGCGAGCCCCTCGACAAGGACATCCGCGATGACCCACGCTCTGCGTCCACTCAAGCTCTATCTGGCCAACCGCTACTACGTCCTCGGCGTGCCCCTCTTCATTTACGCAGTCGTCGTGGTCCTCAGCATCGCGGTGGTCGCGATAATCGGCTCGATGACTGGATTCCCGCTCTCCGAGGAGATCCGCGAGGGGACTCGCAACAACGCTGGCGTCCTCTTCTCGGCACCCGGCTTCCTCGTCTCCGTCGGCGTCTTCGCGGCCACCCGCAACTTCGCTCTCGCCCTCGCCCTCGGGGCAACCCGCCGCAGCTTCTGGGCCGGGACCACCCTGGGCTTCGCCCTGACCTCGCTAATGACCGCGACCGCCGCTTCGGTCGGGCTCGGTCTCGAACGCCTCACTGGCCACTGGTTCATCGGCGCGCATGTCTTCGATGTCCACGTCTTCGGCGATGGCGACCTCGCGGTCCTCTTCGTTGGCGTGTTCGTCATGGCGATCGCCTGCCTGGCCGCGGGTGCCCTTTTCGGCACCCTCTTTCGCGCCTACGGCACGGTCCGCACTGTCTTGTGGGGTGCGGCCATGGGCGTTGTCGCGTTGGGCTTGCTCACCCTTGCCGCAGTCAACGATGAGCGCGTTCTCGCGTGGCAGGACGCGTGGGGCGAGTGGCTCTCAGTCAGCGTGATTGCTGCCGTGGCCGCCGCCTTCCTGGCTGGTTCCTACGCCGCCGTGCGCCGGGCCACCATCTGATCGCATCCACACCACAGGCCGGGGTATGCCGGGAGGTCACCTCCTGGCATACCCCGCCTTGTGGAGTCGGCTCAGTCGACGAGCGCGACGACCTCGGCGAGGGTCGCGTTGACCTCGGCGGCGATGGCCGCTAGGACATCCGCGGGAATGGCCGAGTCGAGGGTCAGGACGACGAGGGCCTTGCCGCCCTCCTCGTTGCGAGAGACCTGCATGCCGGCGATATTGACGCCGGCATCGCCGAGGAGGCGACCGAAGGCACCGATGACACCGGGCCGGTCGACATACGACAGGAACGCCATGTGTGTGCTGATCGGCACCTCGAGGTCGAAACCATTGACGCCGGTGACCTTTTGGACCATCTTCGGACCGGTCAGGGTGCCGGCGATGGAGACGACCGAGCCATCGGCGAGGGTGCCGCGCAGGGTGGTGACATTGCGGAAGTCCTCGGCGACCGGGTTGGTGACGAGGCGCGCTTCGCAGCCGCGCTCGGCCGCCATGAGGGGCGCATTGACGTAGGTGACCGGCTCTTCGGTGATATCGGTGAAGAGGCCCTTGAGCGCCGAGAGCTTCCAGATGCTCACATCGAATTCGGTGATCTCGCCCCGGACATCGATGTCGAGTTGGACCGGCACCGAGCCGGCGACCGCGGTGAAGATGCGGCCGAGCTTCTCGACCAGATCGATACCCGGGCGGATCTCCTCGGCGATGACGCCACCCGCGACATTGACGGCATCGGGGACGATATCGCCGGCGAGGGCCAGGCGCACCGATTTGGCGACCGAAATGCCAGCCTTCTCCTGGGCTTCCTCTGTGGACGCGCCAAGGTGCGGGGTCACGACGACCGACTCGTGGTCGAAGAGGGGGGAAACCGTGGTCGGCTCGGACGCGAAGACATCCAGCCCGGCGCCGCCGATGTGGCCGGAGGCGATCGCGTCGGCGAGGGCAGCCTCGTCGACGATGCCGCCGCGGGCCGCGTTGACGATGATGACCCCCTTCTTCGCCTTGGCCAGCGCGTCCTTGCCGATCAGTCCGAGCGTCTCGGCGGTCTTCGGCAGGTGGATCGAGATGAAGTCCGCCTCGGCCAGCAGTTCGTCGAGAGTCACGAGGCGGGCCCCGAGCTGGCCGGCCTTCTGGGCCGAGACATAGGGGTCGTAGGCGAGGATCTCCATACCAAAGCCCTTGAGGCGCTCGGCGACCAGCTGGCCGATGCGCCCGAAGCCGACAATGCCGACCTTCTTGTCGAGCAGTTCGACGCCGCCATACTGACTGCGCTTCCACGCCCCGCCCTTCAGCGCCTGATTGGCGGGCGCGATGTTTCGCGCGGCCGCCAGCATCAGGCCGACCGCGAGCTCGGCAGCGCTGGTGATATTCGAGGTCGGCGCATTGACGACCATCACCCCGGCCTTGGTGGCCGCCGGAACGTCCACATTGTCCAGGCCGACCCCGGCGCGCGCGATGACCTTCAGTCCCTTGGCCGCGGCGATCGCCTCGCCGTCCATCTTTGTCGCGGAGCGGATCAACACGGCGGAGGCGCCGGGCAGCGCGGACAGCAGCTGGGAGCGGTCGGCGCCGTCGCAATGACGGACCTCAAAGTCGGGACCCAGGGCATCCAGGGTGGCGGGCGAGAGTTCCTCGGCGATGAGCACGACCGGCTTGGTCATGAGCACTGTTCCTTCGTGGGACGGGACGGCCCCACCGGCGCACTGGCGCGAAAACGGATCGGGGCCCGGACGGCACAACCTTGTGCTGAACGTCAGCTTAGTTCGGGCTCGCTGGCGCGCTGTTGCCGTTCATCAGGTGACACGACCGGCGGGTATGCCGGTGTCTTGGCTGGTCACGGGCCCGTTTCGGAATCGTCGAGTCGCCTGCGCACCACCGTCGTGACCAAGAGCACAGCGGCGCCGGCAACCACCGCGCCGACCAGCGACCACCAGGGCAGGGCCCCGCGGATCGCTTCGAGGATGGCGAAGCCGGCGGTCGTATACAGGCCGGCCCACAGCAGGGACCCGACGATCGCCGCCGGCGTGTAGCGGCGCAGCGGCATCCGCAGCCCGCCCGCTGCGGCATTGAGCAGGGTCTGCACACCGACGGTGAGGAAGGACAGAGTGACCAGCGGGGCACCGAAGCGCGCCATGGCGGCCTCCGCCCGTCGCAGGGCCGGCCCGTCCAGACGGCGCGCCATCCGACCGGGAGCCGGGCGCCTCGACCCGGAGCGGCCCGCGCCGGCTCGCAGGCCACGGCCCACGGCATAGGTCACATGGGAGCGGACCATGGCGCCGCCGAAGAAGAAGAGGTAGACGGCCCAGAACGGCCACGATTCCACCAACTCCCGCACCCGCTCGACGATAGCCCGTGCCACGATCGGGGTATGCGGATCGTCGTGACAGGTGGGGGTGGCAATCTTGGACGCGAGGTCATGGCTGCGTTAGGACGCGCCGGGCACGAGGCCGTCAGCGCGAGCCGGCGCAGCGGCGTCGACCTGCGCACCGGGGTTGGGCTTGCCGAGGTGTTGAGGGGTGCTGACGCCGTGGTGCACACGGCAGATACGTTGCGGCCGTGGGAGTTTCGCGCGGTGACGCTGGGCGGGACGCGACGCCTCGGTGAGGCGGTCGCGGCGATGGAGCGCCCGGCGCACCTGGTCTATATCTCCATCGTCGGGGTCGACCACCACCCCTATGCCTATTACCGGATGAAATATGCCGCCGAGATGGCTCTTCGGGACCTGCCCATCCCCGTGACCGTGCTGCGCGCCACCCAATTCCACTCCCTCGCCGCAGCGCTCGCGGGTATGCGGATCGGGCCCCTCAGTCTCGGCGTGCGAGGAATGCAGATCCAGCCCGTCGACATCGCTTTCGTCGGTCAGCGGTTGGCCGAGCTCGCGACGAGCCCGGCACCGACCGGCTTCACCCGCGCTACCGATCTCGCCGGCCCAGATCGCTTCGCGGCGCGCGAGATCGCGGAACTGGTGGCACGGCATACGGGCAAGTCGGTGCCCCGACGCGTGGACGTGCCCGCGGTCGGGGGCACGATGCGAGCCTTCGCTGAGGGCGTCGTCCTGCCTGGCCCCGAGGCCGACCTCGGCGGGGAGCGCTTCGTGGAGTGGTTGGATCATCAGCCGCGAATCCTCCTGCGCCGCTGACTCCCCCATTCGGTTGTGACTCGACCGTTCGGTCGTGAGTCCCCCATCCGGCGGTAGGAGTCATGACCAAAAGGACGACTCGTGACGAAAGGGTCGAGTCAGGGGCGGCACGCGTCGCGGTCTACGTCACAGCAGGTAGACCAGGCCCGGCCCTTCGTCCCGCAGCGGCACGCCGGTGGCGGCCAGCGCCTCGGCCCACGACCCACGCACCAGCGGATCGGTGCCCTCGAAACCGTGGTCGGCGGTCAGCAGAATCGTCACCTCATCGCCCACGCCGAGGCCGTCGAGATGGTCGAGGAAGGCGACCAGGCGGGCATCGGACTGCCGCAGCGCGGCGCGCGCGATCTCGGAGCGTGGGCCGCCCCCGTGGTGCCCCGCATCGGTGACGACATTGGCCCACCAGGTCAGGCGAGGCGCGGTGCCCGGGGAGGCGAAGAGTTGCCGAATCTGTTGCAGGCCAAGGTCATCAACCTGCGTCCCCCACCGAAAATAGCCGTCCGCAAGATGCGCCGGGTCGCCCAGGAAGGGAGAAGTGGCCGCGTCCGGCAGTTGGTCGCCGAGCCCACCCGCGCCACGCGAGCTGCCGCTGGCGCGGATGAGTTGCATCGTCGAAAAGTCGGCGCCGCGGTCGATCGCCTCATCAATGCTCGCCGTCCGAGGAGCCCCGGTCGGGGCGAGGTGGTCGGCCACCATCTCGAAGACAGTGCGCGCGTCATCGCGCAGCCATTCGCTGCTGCGATGCCAAGTCGACTCGTCATTGGGCACGACGCGCTCGCCCGTCGCGCGGTCGAAATAGACATTGCCCATCACCCCGTGCCGCCCGGGCCCAACGCCGGTGAGGATCGAGGTGTGGTTGGTCAGCGTGATGCTCGGGAACTGCGCGACGGCGCCCCCACGCAAGGCGCTCCCCCGCTCGATCAGCCGCGCGACGCCGGGCAGCTCGCCCGTCTCGGCGAGATGCAGCAGATCGCCGCAATGCGCTCCGTCCCACAGGATTCCGAAGACCGGCCCGGCCTCACCGGGGACGACGAAGTCGTACAGCACGTGGCCGTCGAGCGCCCGGCCGGCCCGGTCGCGCAGGTCGGATTCCGGGACCCCGGCCAGCCACGCCAAGGTCGGGCCCACGTCGATCAGGCGGGCCCAGGCATCGGCATATCCCCGGCGCGCAGCGCGGGCACCGCTAACGATCAGCGGCGCGCGGGACTGTATGACGTCGAGCGAACCGTGCTCTCCGACATGGCCCTTGGCCTCGGGGAAGTAGTGCTTCGGGCTGTGCACGATCGCGAGGTCCGGGCTGCGGTCCGGGTGGGCGAAGAAGCTCAAAAGCCGTTCTGCCGCAAGCGGATAGGCATTGCGAGTCGATGGTGAGGGCGACGGATCGGCCAGCTCCGCGGCATACGGCAGGAAGGCCATCGGATCCTCGCTGGCGATGGGATCGACCCCGTTCAGGACCGTATGCCGCCCGCCCGGCTCGAGCCGCACCCGGCCGAGATGGCTCGCGGCATACGCCACCTGCGTGCCATCAGGATCTGGCGCCGCCCACACCACGAGATCAACGATCGGCGCCAGATCGGCGGTCAGCAGGGCAGCGACGACGCGCTCGTGATCGCGGTGGAGGGCACGCACGGCCCGACCCTAATGCGGCTGCCCCGCCCGGATGGACCGGACGGGGCAGCGAGAGGTGAACGTCAGGCGGCGTATGAGTCCTTCCGCGGCCGGCCACGGGGCCGCTTGCGGGCGACAACGGTGCCATCGACGAAGTACTGCCCACCCCAGACACCGGCGGCTTCGCGCCGCGCGAGCGCCCCGTCGAGGCAGCCCTCGATCATCGGGCAGCTGACGCAGAGCGCCTTGGCGAACTCGACGCCATCGGGCGTGTCCGCGAACCAGAGTTCGGGGTCGTTCGACTGACACGGAATCTCACCCGTGGTGAGGGTGGCCGTGGAGCCATAGTCGAGCAGCGCGGTGAGCTGCATGGGGTGGGTCACCTCCTTGTTCGGCCGCCCGGTGGGGCGGTCAGTTGGTGCGCCGGGTGTGGCGCGGGTTGTCGTGGGCTTCTCGTCGGTCTGCATCGGCGTGGGTGTTGTGGTGGGGTCTGGTCAGGCGGGCTGGGGAAATGACAAAGGCCGCGGATCCTGTTCGGATCCGCGGCCTGGAGGTGTGCTGCCACTTGTCAGTGAGTGGCTGCTCCAGGCGGAGATCCAGTGGTGCCCTGGGCGGTGGCGACGAAGACGGCGGAGGCGGCGGAGATGCGCTCGCGACCATAGGCATCGCCGGTGCCGTGCGGGAGGGCAGCCGTCATGGCCAGATCGGTCCAGGTGGGGTTCACGATGCTCGTGCTCATGGTGGCTGCCTCCTTCGAGAAGCTCGGGGTGTGCTGACGCCGGTTGGCGTCCCCTGCGAGGGTAGACGCCAAAGGCGCCTGCTGTCATGTGAATTAACGGATCAGATCGGATTTCGTGATCTGGGCGGCGGCTTGGGCCGGGTCGGCGCCCCCGAGGACGGCGAGCACGGACGCGCCATAAAGGGTCAATTTCCGTTGTCCCACACCAGGAATCAGCGTCAGGGCGGCCGCATCGGCGGGCTTGGTTTCCGCGATCGCCGTGAGCGTGGCGTCGGTGAAGACGACATATGCGGGCCAGCTCGCCGTCTTGGCCACGGCCGATCGCCAGGTCTTCAGCGCCTCGAAGGTCGCCTCGTCATAGGTCGCCGGGCAGGTTGCGCAGCGCCCCGTCGTCCGCTCGGCCGCGGAGGCGAGCACCTCGCCGCAGGTGCGGCAGCGGGCGGGCAAGCGGTCCTTCTTCACCTTGCTCGGCTTGCTCGGCTTGCCGCCTTTCCCCGCGCTGGGGGCGCTCGCGCCCTCCACTAGACCTCCGAGGAAGCGCGACGGGCGGCGCGAGGCCCGGCCGCCCGCGACCTTGGACCGGGCCCAGGTGAGGTGCAGGGCGCGGCGAGCGCGCGTCATACCGACATACAGCAGGCGGCGTTCCTCGTCGATCTCGGCATTGGTCTCGGCCATGACGATCGGGAGCAGCCCGTCGCTCACGCCGGCGAGCACGACGACATCCCATTCCAGGCCCTTGGCCGCGTGCAGCGACGCCAAGGTGACGCCTTCGACGGCCGGCGCGTGCTGCGCAGCGGCCCGCTCGTCGAGCTCGCGCAGGAAGTCGGGGAGGGTCGCGGCCGGCATACCCGCGACGAACTGGTCGGCGAGGACGGCGATCGCTTCGAGGGATTCCCAGCGTTCGCGGGCAGCGCCTCCGCCGACGGGCGCGAGGGCGGCCCAGCCGGCGCCGCCGAGGATGGTGCGCACGAGCCCTGGCAGCTCGGTGCTCCCGTCATCGGAGCGTGCGCCGCCGCGCAGCAGGACGATCGCTTCGCGCACCTCGCGACGCTGGAAGAAGCGCTCCCCGCCCCGGACGAGATAGGGGATGTCCTTGTGGGACAACGCGCTTTCAAAGGCTTCGCTTTGCCCATTGGTGCGAAACAGAATGGCGATCTCGCGCGGCGAGGTGCCGGCGGCAATGGCCTTGGCGATCAAGGCGGCGACGCCGGCGGCTTCCGCGGGGTCGTCGTCGTATGCCGTGAGCACCGGCTCCGGGCCCGCCTCCCGCTGGGCGAGCAACTCGACCCCGCCCCAACGACGAGAGCCGCTCGGGCCGCGCGCGAGGCCGTTGGCGAGGGCGACGATCTGCGGGCTGGAGCGATAGTTGCGGACCAACTCGTGGGTGACCGCGCCGGGATGGTGGGACGGGAACGTGCGCAAATGGTCGGCGCTCGCGCCGGTGAAGGAGTAGATCGTCTGGGCCGGGTCGCCGACCACACACAGGTCGTGGCGATCGCCGAGCCAGGCGAGCAGCAGCGCTTGCTGGAGCGCGTTGACATCCTGATATTCGTCGACGACGAAATGGCGATATTGCTCATGCACCGCCTGCGCCATGCGCGCGTCCTTGCGGATCATCCCGAGGGTCACCAGCAGGACGTCCTCGAAGTCGATGACGCCGCGCTCGTCCTTGACCTCTTCATAGGCGCTCATCAGCCGGGCCATCGCCGTGACGTCCATGCCGGGCGGGGTGCGGCGGGCGCGGGTGGCCGCGCGGGCATAAGTCTCGGCGGTGAGCATGCCGACCTTGGCCCATTCGATCTCGGCGGCGGCATCGCGCAACTCGTCCCGGGTCAGGCGCAGACGCAACCGGCCGCTGGCCTCGGCCACCGCGGCCGCCTTGGAGGCCATCACCTCGGGAGCGCCACCGCCAACGACCTTGGGCCAGAAATAGTGGACTTGGCGCAGGGCCGCGGCGTGGAAAGTCCGGGCTTGGACGCCGGCCACCCCGAGATCGCGCAGCCGGGTGCGCATCTCACCGGCCGCGCGCGCGGTGAAAGTCAGGGCCAGCACCTGGGGGGCGTTGAGTTGACCGGACCGGACGCCATACGCGATGCGGTGGGTGATGGCGCGGGTCTTGCCGGTGCCGGCGCCGGCGATCACCCGCATCGGGCCCAGTGGCGCGGCGGCCACTTCGCGTTGCTCGGGATCGAGCGCCGCGAGGATCGCGTCCGGATCGGGATGAGCCATGATGGGAAGGTAGTTGCCCGCACTGACGTTGTCCCAATCACCATTCACTCTTAGAGGAGTTCCCCCATGCCCGTCGAGGCACCCCCTGCCGGCAGCGTCACGATGTTCTCGACGACGTGGTGCGGCTACTGCAAGCGGCTGAAGTCCCAGATGGATCGGGCCGGCCTTGCGTATGCCGAGGTCAACATCGAAGAGGACCCCGACGCGCTGGTCTTCGTGATGGAGGCCAATAACGGCAACCAGACCGTGCCCACGCTGCTCTTTCCCGATGGCTCCACCGCCACGAACCCCTCGCTGATCGAGGTCAAGAAGCGCCTCGCCTAAGAGGCGGGGTTCGGCTCAGCCGGGGGCGGACGCCAGGGCATCGGCAATCATCCGATGACCTTGCGCCTCAAAGGGCTCATCGCCAACTTGGTAGGCCCAGGCGGCGGCGCCAATGGCCTCACTCAGGCACTGACGGTGCCAGGCGCGTGGCTCCCGAGGGTCTGGGCCATAGCCCTCGAAGAAGGCCGCCTCCAGGCGAGGATCGCGCCGGAAGTCCTGTGCGGCAAGTCGGGCTAGGTCACTCATCGCCGGGCGCAAGTCCGCTCGCCCGAAGTCGATGACACTCACGATCCCGTCGTGGATCAGCCAGTTGCGCGGCTGCCAATCCCCATGGGTCGGGACCAAGGCCGCCGGTTCCGGGACCCAGCGATCGAGTTCAGCGCGCAGACGCTCCTCGGTGTCCGGTGGTATGCGGTGTGGCCCGTCGAGCCAGCGGCGGGCATTGTCCCGGAGCCGGCTGACATAGTCCGGATCGACGGGACCGCCCTGGGCGTGGAACCGACGCAACAGCTCGCCGGCTTGGACGTAGGTATCGGTCGCGTCGGCGGCGGGATCGCCGAGCACGAGCCGCCCCGGGAGGTATTCGGTCACGAGGATCTTCTCGGCGAGGTCCGCATGGCGTAGTAGTGGGGCGCGGCCGATCGAGGTCCAGGGCGCCAGGTGGGCACGATGGGCTGCCAGTTCCCGAGCGATGTGGTGATCCGCCGGCCCGCCGGCCTTGACGATGAGTCGTTCGCCCGCCTGCGTGACCTCGAGCACCGTCGTCCCCACCAGTCCCCAGGAGTGATCGGCCTCGACGTGTAGGCCTGGCAGCCACTGGGTCAGCAGGTCACGCTGGGCGGCCGACAGCGAGTCCAGAGCGAGGGTCATGAAGGTCAACGCTAACTGTTCCTCGGAAACTGACAGCGTGCCCTCAGACCGCACTCAGCCTCGAGGGCCACGATGGGTCGTGCCCTTCGCCGGGGCGCGTGGACGTGGGAGCCTCCGTCGCCGCCCCGGCGGGTGGTCCACTTCCGGCCACGGCAGTTGGGAAGCTGTCCCTCACGCAGTTCGGTCAGCTGTCCAGCCACCGCAGGATCAAGCGCCGGGAGATCGACAGCGACGTTCCTCCCCCGGCCCACTCACCGGATGCGAGCTTGGCGCGGTATTCCGCCCGGGTCACCCAATGCGCCTCCGCAATCTCAGTGCCGTCGAGCCGCAGCGTCGAGTCGTCGGTGCGCGCCTCGAAGCCGAGCATGAGCGAGGCGGGGAACGGCCACGGCTGATCGCCCAGATACCGGACGTCACGGCATACAACCCCCACTTCCTCGTGAACCTCACGAGCCACCGCCATCGCCAGTGACTCGCCGGGTTCCACGAAACCAGCGAGCACTGACAACCGCCCCTGCGGCCACGCGGGATGCCGGGCGAGCAGCAACCGGTCGTCCGGATCGAGGACCGCGACGATGATCGCGGGGTCGGTCCGCGGGAAATGCTCGCTGCCATCGGCCGGGCAGCGCCGGGTCCAGCCCGCGTTGGCGAGTTCGGTGGGCACGCCGCAGCGTGGGCAATGTGTATGTGCCGCATGCCAATTCGCGAGTGCCACCGCCGTCGCGAAGGCTTCACCGTCCACGGGGTTCAGATCGGCGCCGTGCCCGCGCAAGGTGAGCCAGCCGTCCTGCGCCTCCTCTGGCGGGAGCAGTAGCGCCACATGAGGCCGGTCAGCGGACATACCGAGGAAGATCGCGTCATAGGCCGAATCCCCCGCCTCGGGTGCCCGCCAGGCAAGGCCTGGACCCACACTCTCCGGCGGGTCCGCGGGACCTGGCCGGGCGGCATACCCCGGGGCACGGCCGTCGGCGAGCGGCAGGACCAGGGTGTCGGCATCGGCCAGCAGGGCCTCGATTAAGCCGGGCTCGCCGCGCCGCTCGGCCGCGCGATCCAGGCCAACGCTTGTCAGCGGGATGTCCCGCAGCAACGACGCGTCATCGATCACGCGGTCCATCCTGGCCCATCCGAGCCGGCGTGCCGCGGCTGGTTTGGGAGAGAACCCTGACGTCTGGGAGAGAAGCTTCCCTCCCATATGTCAGTCTTCCGGCATTGGGCGGGAAAGTTGTGACGTCTGGGACGGGCTCGGTAGGGCTTGGGGCGGGCTATTCGTAGGTGCGGAAGCCGCGCTTGGTCTTGGGGCCGAGGTAGCCCGCCTGGACGAGGTGCTCCAGGAGCGGGGCGGGGGCGAACCCGGGCTCGCGGAACTCCAGGTAGAGCTCGCGCTGGATCGCCAGCGAGACATCGAGGCCGACAACGTCGAGCAACTCAAAAGGCCCCATCGGCAGTCCACACCCGGTCTTCATCGCCGTGTCGATGTCATCAGCGGTGGCGTAATTGGCCTGCAGCATCTTGATGGCGTCATTGAGATAGGGGAAGAGCAGGGCGTTGACGATGAAACCACTGCGGTCCCCACAGGTCACGGCGACCTTGCCAACCGAGCCGCACAACTCTTGCACGGTCGCGGTGACATCGGCGCCGGTGGCGACGGTGTGCACGACCTCGACGAGCTTCATGATCTGCGCCGGGTTGAAGAAGTGCATGCCGATGACATCACCCGGCCGCGAGGTGACCTTCGCGCAGTCGATGATCGGCAGGCTCGAGGTCGTCGTCGCCAGGATCGCCCCCGGCTTGCAGATCTCGTCCAGCTCGCGGAAGAGCTGCTGCTTGACCTCCAGATCCTCGGCGATCGCCTCGACGACGAGGTCGACATTGCCCAGCGCCGAGCGCTCGGTCGCCCCGGTGATCCGGCCGTTGATGGCGTCGGCGTCCTCCTGGGTCAGCCGGCCCCGCTCGATCATCTTGGTCTGCGACCTCGCGATGGCCGCCAGCACGCCATCGACCTTGTCCTGGCCGCGCGCGACGAAGGTCACGGCATAGCCCGCCTTGGCGAAGACCTCGATGATGCCAGTCGCCATCGTCCCGGACCCGACGACGCCGACGGATTCGATCGTGCGCAAGGCCACCCCGGCCGGCGGCTCGCCGCTCGGGGTCTGCGCATCGGCCACGACCTCGGGGGAACTCGGGGCGGCATAGGTGTAGAAACCGCGCCCGCTCTTGCGTCCGGTCAGGCCAGCGCTGACCATCTGCTTGATGATCGGGCTCGGCGCGTGCAGCCGGTCCCGGCCCTGCTTGTACATCGTGTCGAGGATCTCGTATGCCGTGTCGAGACCGATGAGGTCGAGCAGCGCGAGCGGACCCATGGGATAGCCACAGCCGAATCGCATTGCGGCATCGAGATCTTCGCGCGATGCGTACTTGCTTTCATACATCGACACGGCGTGGTTGAGGTAGCCGAAGAGCAGCGCATTGGCGATGAAGCCGGCCTTGTCGCCCACGACGACCGGCTGCTTGCCGAGGCGGTCCGCGAGCGCCTTGACGTCCGCGAAGACATCATCGGCGGTGATGACCGTCTTGATGACCTCGACGAACTGCATGACCTGGGCCGGGTTGAAGAAGTGCATGCCGACCACCCGCTTGGGGTCTTTGGTCGCCACCGCGATCTCGGTGACCGGCAGGGAGGAGGTGTTCGTCGCCAAGATCGCGTCCGCGGCAACAATGTCGTCGAGCGCGGTTAGGATCGCCTTCTTGAGCTCGATGCGCTCCGGCACGGCCTCAACAACGAGCTGGCAGTCGGCGCAGTCGGCCATCTCGGTCGTGAAGCGGATGCGGGCTTGCAGCGCGTCGGCGTCCTCCTGCGCGAGCTTCCCCCGGCTCACCGCGCGACCGGTGCTCTTGGTGACGAAACCTTGGCCGCGCTCCAGCGCCTCGGGCGCCACCTCGACGGCAACGACCTCAATTCCGTTGCGGGCGAAGACTTCCGCGATCCCCGCACCCATGGTCCCGAGACCGACGACACCGACTTTGGTGAACTCACGCGACATACCGGCGAGTCTGTCATTGGAGGTATGCCGCGGCCATGCCATGGCGACGTGAGTCCCGCCACCCCTCCTCGCCCCCGGGACGCGGCCTATTCGCGCGACGCCAGCCAGGCCCGGCGGCGCGCCGCCAGCTCCCCCGTGGCCGGATCGACGGCATCGGGCCGCGGCGAGCGAAAGAAGACGAACGACTTGCCCCCGACCTGCCAGATCGGGCGGTCGGCGGACTCGTCATACAGCCGAGCATGCGGCATCTCCGCGGCGATCTCGCCGATATCGCTCACCCTCGCCCGGCGCCCCATACCCATCGAGTATGCCGCTCAGACAGAGGTCGGGGCCGGCTCGCCCCCTGCAGCGAGCCGGCCCCGAGGCTTCCGTGGTAGCTACTTCACCTCGCGGGTCAGCACCCGCCAGGATCCGATCGCCAGAGGTATGCCGATCCACACGGCCGACGCGGTCCCCAGGTGCGCCCAGTCAGCGCCGGTCATCGAACCGGACATCAGCGGGTCGATGGTTCGGTTGAGGTCCAGCCAGGTGGCGGCCGTCTGCAGCTTGGGGAAGGCCCCGACGATCGACCAGATGGTCGGCAGCAGGATCGAGGCAACGATCGCGACGGGCGTGTTCAGCACGGCGAAGCCGAACCCGAGGCCCTGGATGATGAAGATCGTCATCGCGACGACGAAGCCGAGCACGACCCGCCAGGACATCGACCAGTCGCCCGGCGTGTCGCGCAGCGCGATGGTGAGCAGATGCCCGAGCGCAGCGGCCGCAAAGGATGCGGCCACGACGAGCAGGCCCAGCAGAACGCCCGCCACGACCTTGGCGAGCAGAACCCGGCTGCGACGCGGCTCCAAGGTGAAGGTCACCAGCCCCGTGCGCTGACTCCACTCGGCGGTCGCCGCCATGATGCCGACGATCGGCAGCAGCACGATGAGCGGGAAGGAGGTTACGCCGAGAAAGACACTGAAGGTGCTTTCGTCAGGGGTGCCCCAGATGACCATCGCGGCGACGATCAAGGCCGAAATCGCCGACATCACGATCAGCATCCAGCGGCCCGCGCGGGTGTCGACCATCTTGCGCAATTCCACGCGCGCGAGCCGGGTGAAGGGGATGCCGCGCACGTCCGTGAGCGCCGGGCGGTCATGAGTTAGGTGCGAGGTCGAGGCGTCAAGTACGGCAGTCATGTCGGGTCCTTTCAGGCGGCCGCGGCATCGCGGGCGTCGGCGGCGGTCAGGCTGAGGAAGAGCTGCTCGAGCCCCTCGGAGCCGGTTGTATGCAGTTCGGTCAGGACGATCCCCGCCTCCAGGGCGATCCGCCCGACGGCCTCGGGTGCGGCCTTGACCAGCAGGCCGGTTCGGTCGCCGGTGAGCTCGAGGCCGGCCCGTCGCACGGCGTCGGCGAGGCGCTCGTTGTCCAGCGACCCGACACGGGTGCCTTGCGCGCCGAGCAGGTCGTCCTTGCGTCCTTGGGCGAGGATCTTGCCGCGCCCGATCATGACCAATTCGTCGGCGATGATCTGCACTTCATGCAGCAGGTGACTGGACAGCAGCACCGTGCCGCCCTGGTCCGCATACGCCCGGAGCAACTGGCGCATCCAGTGAATTCCTTGCGGGTCAAGGCCATTGGCCGGCTCATCGAGGATGAGGACTTGCGGGTCACCCATCAGCGCGCCGGCCAGGCCGAGGCGCTGGCGC
Source organism: Actinomycetota bacterium (assembly GCA_020160805.1). GTDB lineage: Bacteria > Actinomycetota > Actinomycetes > Actinomycetales > Dermatophilaceae > Nostocoides_A > Nostocoides_A veronense. Next base: position 139,887 of record JAIUPO010000001.1, read on the forward strand.
ATGCCGAGGGAGTAGTTGCGCACCCGTCGCTTGGCTTCGTCGGGGGTCAGCCCGACGAGATCGAGGGACTGCTCGACGCGCGCCTTGGGCGCATCGATCGTCATGCCGATTAGGTGCAGCACCTCCTTCCCGGTGCGGCCGGGGTGCTGCGCGGCGGCATCAAGCATGACGCCGACGTGGCGCGCCGGATTCGGCAGCTGGCGATAGTCGCGGCACAGGATCATCGAGCGACCACTGGTCGGCGGCGTGAGTCCCGTCATCATCCGCATCGCGGTCGACTTGCCCGCGCCATTGGGGCCGAGGAAGCCGACGACCGATCCGGGCGTGACCTCGAAGCTGATGTCGTCCACGGCGGTAAAGCTGCCATAGCGCTTGGTGAGGTTCTCCACGGTGATCATGACCTCAACTCTGGCCCGCACGCCTAGGCCCGCACATCGGTACAACGACTCATTCCACCCCCGACTTTGGTCTATCTCCCGGGTGCCGGGCAGGGACCTGAGTCGCTGCGGCGCCCGGCGTCGCGCCGCCTACCCTTGGAGGTATGCCGCCCGCCCGCGACCCTGCCCAGCCGCCGGTGCGGCTGCCGGGCAAGATATGGCGCATCGCCTTTGTCGTCGTGCTGGGACTGCTCGCGTGGACAACCGTCGTGACGACCTTGGCGCCCAATGTGCCCGAGTGGCGCTCGGTGTGGCTGTTTCTTGCTGATCCTGTGCTCGGGGTCATCGCTGGCGTGCTGACGATCTGGCGTCGTCGCCGCCCCTTGCTCATCGCCTTCGTCGTCACCCTGCTCGGTGTCATCTCGACCTCCGCTGGCGGGGCAGTTCTCCTCGTCCTCGCCTCCGTTGCCGCCCGCCGCCGGTGGCGCGAGCTGGCCTGGCTCGCCCCGCTGAATGTCGCCAGCGGCGTGGCCGTCGAGCGGCTCTATCCCAGCGATCCAACGACTAGCACGCCGCTGCTGGTCATGCTCATCCTCATCGTGCTTCTGGTCGCGGTCATCGTCGCGGTGGGGTATGCCGTCGGCGGCCGTCGCGAGTTGCACCGGGAGCGCGCCGAGGCGGCGGAATTGGATGCCCAGCGGCGGGCCGCGCAGGCCGCCGCCGGCGAGCGGACGCGCATCGCGCGCGAGATGCATGACGTTCTGGCACACCGCATTTCACTCGTGGCGATGCACGCCGGCGCCCTGAACTATCGCACTGATCTGCCAGCCGATCAGGTGCGCAGCGCGCTGGCGACGATCGAATCCAATGCCCATCAGGCGCTCGCCGATCTGCGCGAGGTGCTCGGCGTCCTGCGCGAACCGCGGCCCGATTCGCAGGCCGGTGCGGACGCCCCCGAACCGCCGCAACCCGAGATCACCGACCTGCCGGCCCTGATCGGCGAGGCGAGCAGCCTCGGCAGCCGGGTCACCTTGGCCGATGAGACCGTGGGGGTGGTGCCCACGGGGGCCGGGCGGGCGGCATACCGAGTGGTCCAGGAGGCCCTGACGAATGCCCGCAAACACGCGCCGGGCACGGCTGTGACGGTGCGGCTGGCCGGACGGCCGGCCGCGGGGCTGACGATCGACGTGCGAAATCCCCGTCCAGTGCGGCCCTTGCCGAAGGCCCTACCGGCATCCGGACTCGGGCTGTTGGGTCTCGCCGAGCGCGTCTCGCTCGCCGGTGGGCGTCTGCGTCACGGCTCGGGCACCGACGGTGGGTATGTCGTGAGCGCCTGGCTCCCCTGGCCCGCCGAGGCCACCGCCGACTTCACCCCGGAAGTCTGCGCTGACCCCCTGCTTAAAAGCACGGACGAGCGCAGACTTTCGGCATCGGGAGAAAAATGGGTCAACGATCGGGGCGGGGCGTGAGCGGGGAGATCCGGGTGGTGCTTGTCGACGACGACCCGATGGTGCGCACCGGGTTGGGGCTGATCCTCGGGGGCGACCCCGGCATCGCAATCGTTGCCGAGGCGGTCGATGGGGAGGACGCGGTGCGGGTCGTCGCCGAGCACCGGCCCGATGTCGTCCTGATGGACATTCGGATGCCGCGCCGTGACGGCCTGAGCGCGACGGAGGCGATCCTCGCGATGCCCGATCCGCCGCGGATTCTGGTGTTGACGACCTTCGACGCCGATGACCTGGTGCTCAAGGCGCTGCGCGCGGGCGCCGCGGGTTTCCTGCTCAAGGACACCCCGCCTGCGCGCCTGGTGGAAGCGGTCCGTGCAGTCGCCGACGGCCAGCCGATGCTCTCCCCCAGCGTGACGGCGCAACTGATCGCGGCCGTCGCCCAGCCGGAGCTGGGTGCGGCGCAATCGGCTCGCGCCGCCGCCGAGGGCAAGCTCGCCACGCTGACAGACCGCGAGGTGGAGGTCGCGCAGGCGATCGGCCGGGGATTGTCCAATCAGGAGATCGCCGGCGAGCTGTATATGTCGGTCGCGACGGTCAAGGCGCACGTCGGGCGGCTGTTCACCAAGCTCGGCGTCGACAACCGCGTCCAGATCGCGATCCTGGTCCACGACGCGCAGAAGTAGGCTCTCCCCTTGTGCGAGTCGTCATAGCCCGGTGCAGCGTGGATTATGTCGGGCGACTGACGGCCCATCTGCCGCTGGCTACCCGCCTGCTCATGGTCAAGGCCGACGGCTCGGTGCTCATCCACAGCGATGGTGGTTCCTACAAGCCGCTGAACTGGATGTCGCCGCCGTGCTCGATGGCCGAGACCGCGCCCGATGAGACCGAGGCCGCCGAGGGGGTGGGCCTGGTGTGGGTGGTGCGGCATACCAAGTCCGATGACCACCTGCGGATCAGACTGTATGAGGTGCTGTCGGACTCCTCGTTCGACCTCGGCGTCGATCCTGGACTAGTCAAGGATGGCGTCGAGGCTCACCTGCAGGCGCTGCTCGCCGAGCACATCCACACCCTCGGCGATGGCTATCAGCTGGTCCGGCGCGAATACATGACCGCCATCGGGCCGGTCGACATCCTCGCGAAGGACGCCTCCGGCGTGACCGTGGCCGTGGAGATCAAGCGGCGCGGCGAGATCGACGGCGTCGAGCAACTCACTCGCTATCTGGAACTGATGAACCGCGACCCACACCTGGCCCCGGTGACGGGAGTCTTTGCGGCACAACAGATCAAGCCGCAAGCCCGCACCCTTGCCGAGGACCGCGGCATCCGCTGCGTGGTGCTCGACTATGACGACCTCAAGGGCATCGACGCCTCCGAGCACCGCTTGTTTTAGCGGGTGGCGCCCGGCCAGGGGCCGAGGGTCCAACCGTCGTCGCCGGCTTGGACCTCGACGTGCGCGCAGTTCGCGAGCGGAGGCGGCGGGCTGGGGACGGCGCCGAGTGCCAGCCGCGGCAAGCCCAGCGACATCGCGCCACCGTGACTGATCACCAGCACCGTCTCGCCGCGATGCAGGTCGGCGATGCTCGACAGCGCCTCCCCGAAGCGCGCCAGCACCTCCTCGCCCGACTCGCCCCCGGGGATCCGGGGGGATAGGTCGTCGGCCAGCCAGGCGGCATACGTCGTGGTGAGTCGGTCATCGTCGAAGCGCGCGCCCGCGAGGTCAGCCACGCGGAACTCGCGCAAGCCGTCCTGCTGCCGCAACGGCACCCCCAGCGCGTCAGCGACAATCGTCCCGGTCTCGACGGCGCGGCCGAGGGGACTGGTGTAGACCAGCGCGATCCGCCGGTCCCGAAGGGTGTCGGCCAGCGTGGCAGCCTGTGCCCGCCCGAGCTCGGTGAGCACGCCGCCCTCATCCGAGAGGATCTCGGAGCCGACCGTGTATGCCGCGTCGCCGTGGCGCGCGACGATCAGCGTTGCGGGGCAGAACAGGCTCACCGGCCCACCATAGGCCGCCGCACGCCAGCCGAACCGGTCAGGCGACGGGCGCCGAAATGCGGCTCTCGCGGATGATGTCGACGAAGCGCGCCATGATCTCGTTGAGCCCGAAGTCCTTCGGCGTGAAGACCGCGGCCACCCCGAGCTCGCGCAGCGCCGCGGCGTCGGCCTCGGGGATGATTCCGCCGACGACCACGGGTATGTCGCCCGCCTCCGCCTCGGCCAACCCGCGCAGGATCTCGGGCACCAGTTCCATGTGCGAGCCGGAGAGGATCGAGACGCCCACGAGGTGGACATCCTCGGCGACAGCGGCCGCGACGATCTGCTCCGGGGTCAGCCGAATGCCCTGATAGATCACCTCGAAGCCGGCATCGCGGGCCCGCACCGCGATCTGCTCCGCCCCATTGCTGTGGCCGTCGAGGCCGGGCTTGCCGACGAGCAGGCGCAACTTCTCGCCGAGCTCTGACTCCAGATCGCGCACCCGCGCACGCACGGCGAGCAACTCCTCACCGGAATCGGCCACCCCAACCGAGCCGGAAACCCCTGTGGGAGCGCGGAATTCGCCGAAGATCTCGCGCAGCGCGCCGGCCCACTCCCCCGTCGTGACCTCGGCGCGCACGCACTCCAGGCTCGCCGGCATCAGGCTCCCGGACCCCGCCGCTGCCTCCTTCAGGGCAGCCAGCGCGGCCACCGCCCGATCCCGCTTGGCCGGGTCGGCGTCGCGGGCGGCCCGCCAGGCCCGCACCGCCTCGGCCGCCGCCGCCTCGACCCCGGCGTCCACGGTCTGGATCGCCGTTCCAAGGTCGGCCGTCAGCGGATTCGGCTCGGTCGTCTCGAATTTGTTGACGCCGACGATGATGTCCTCGCCGGCCTCGATCCGGCCGCGCCGCCTCGCGTGCGAGGCGACCAGGGCGGACTTCATATAGCCGGACTCGACCGCCGCGACGGCCCCGCCGAGGTCGGCGATCCGGGCCATCTCGGCCTTCGCCCCGGCGACCAACTCGGCCACCTTGGACTCGACCACCGGCGATCCGGCGAAGAGATCGTCGTACTCCAGCAGGTCCGACTCGTAGGCGAGCACCTGCTGAATGCGCAGCGACCATTGCTGGTCCCACGGGCGCGGCAGGCCGAGCGCCTCATTCCACGCGGGCAGCTGCACGGCCCGCGCCCGGGCATCCTTCGACAGGGTCACAGCCAGCATTTCCAAGACGATGCGCTGGACGTTGTTCTCTGGCTGCGCCTCGGTCAGCCCGAGCGAATTGACCTGCACGCCATAGCGGAAGCGGCGCTGCTTGGGGTCGGCCACGGCATACCGCTCGCTCGTCAGCTCCTCCCACAGCGCAACAAACGCGCGCATCTTGCACATCTCCTCGACGAACCGGACACCGGCGTTGACGAAGAAGGAAATCCGCGCGACGACCTCCCCGAACTCCTCGGGTGGCACGACGCCGGAGTCACGCACCTGATCGAGCACAGCGATGGCCGTTGACATGGCATAGGCGATCTCCTGCACCGGCGTCGCGCCGGCCTCCTGCAGGTGATAGCTGCAGACGTTGGTCGGATTCCACTTCGGGATCGCGCGCACCGTATAGGTCACGACGTCGGTCAGCAGCCGCATCGAGGGCCCCGGCGGGAAGACATAGGTGCCGCGGGACAGGTACTCCTTGATGATGTCGTTCTGCGTCGTCCCGGCCAGGGCGCGCACGGCGGCGGCCGGGTCCTCGCCGGCGGCCACCGCCTGCTCCTCGGCGACGACCTGATAGAGCGCGAGCAGCCACATCGCCGTGGCATTGATCGTCATCGACGTGTTCATGGCGGTCAGCGGGATGCCGTCGAAGAGCGCCCGCATGTCGCCGATATGGCTGACCGGCACCCCGACCTTGCCGACCTCGCCGCGCGCGAGCGGGTGGTCGGGGTCGTAGCCGGTCTGCGTCGGCAGATCGAAGGCGACGGACAGGCCGGTCTGGCCTTTGTCCAGGTTGCGCCGGTACAGAGCGTTGGAGGCCGCGGCACTGGAGTGCCCGGCATACGTCCGCATCACCCAGGGGCGGTCACGTTCGGGGCTCGACATGCTCGCGAACCTACCCGCGCGCCTGCGCGCGCGACAGCGGCCAGCGCGGTGAGGGTCACCACACGAGCGTGGCGGGCGGTGCGAGTTCGCTCACGTCCGCCAGGCAGCCGGTGGTGTCAGCGGTATGCGGGCCGCGCCGCGCCATACTGCCGCGACAGCGCAAGGCGGCGCAGCAGCCGCTCGGAGTGCGGGGACAGGGCGATCAGCCGCATCTCACGGCCGAGCCGACGACCCCGGCGCCGACATTCGAGCAGCAGGCCCAGACCGGTGGAGTCGCGCACTTCGGCGCGAGCGAGATCGAGCAGGAGTGCGCCCTCGCCATCGTCGATGATCGCGTGCAGGTCGGCCCGCAGATCGGCGGCGGTGTGGACATCGATCGATCCGACGATCGTCACCAGCATGCCATCGTCGTGCGGCGCGAGGTGCACGCTGACCGTGCGCTCGCGCAGTGCTGCTGTTCCCATAACTGATCCCCTGACTTTCCGCTCTTGCTCTTATATACGCAGTAGGCGGCCGTTCGGTTGGGTGACACGCGTCACAGCAAGGGATGTGACCATGTTGTGACCGCCCCAACACTGGCCGTTCGCGACATGCGGCAGGCTGGAGGGATGGTCAACCTCACCCGCATCTATACGCGCACCGGCGACGACGGCAGCACCGCGCTCGGCGATTTCAGCCGAACCCGCAAGACCGATCCGCGGCTGGCGGCCTATGCCGATGTCAACGAGGCGAACGCCGCCATCGGGATCGCGCTCGCGGCCGGGGACCTGCGTGCCGATGTGCGCGAGACGCTACTGCGGGTGCAGAACGACCTTTTCGATGTCGGGGCCGATCTGTGCACGCCGGTGCGACCGGCCTACGACTACCCGCCGCTGCGTGTGCAAGCCGGCTGGGTCGAGGAGCTGGAGACGGACTGCGATCGCTACAACGAGGAGCTGACGAAGCTGCGCTCGTTCATCCTGCCGGGCGGGTCGGCCGGATCGGCATACCTGCACCTCGCGTGCACGATCGTGCGCCGCGCCGAGCGCGCCATCTGGGCCGCGATCGAGACGTATGCCGTCGAGCCCGCCCCCGCCCCGGAACCGGGGGGCGTCAATCCCGAGTGCGCGACCTATGTCAACCGGCTCTCCGACCTGCTCTTCATCCTGGCCCGGGTGGCGAATCTCGACGCGGGAGGCGATGTGCTGTGGCAGCCAGGTGGCGGCCGAGCCGAGGCTCCGGCTCGGCGGCGTCGAGGGGTCGCCGACACCGATCCGGGCGACGACGACTGAGATCTCGTTACGCGTGCATACGGTCGCCGAGCCCGGGCGGCTGCGACTCCATCCAGGCGCGGATCGCCGTCAGACCCGCTGGTGCCATGGCAATCTCAAAGGGCGCGTCGCCGGAGGTGGCCGTCGCGGTGAGGGATTCCCCGAGGATGGGTACGACGTCGCTCGGGGGCCTCGGTGCCTCGAGCACGAGGTCCACACGTTCCCAGGTCCGCGCCGGCCGCAGCGACGGCCCCATCATGGTGAACCAGTCGAGTTGTTTGGATCCGAAACGCAGCAACCCCAGCCGCCACGCGGGCTCGGCTGGGGTTCGGACGGCGCACAGCATCAGGGGTTTGTCGCCCGCGATGAACCGGCGACGCAACCAGACAAAGGCGACGGCAAGCAGGGCGATCAGCAGGAGCAGGCCAAGGACCAGTTCAATGGTCTCCAGCAGCTCCACGGCCGTGTCTCCTCGCGGCGCTCGCGCTCAGGCTGAGAAGCCGTCGCCTTCGACCGATTCGGAGACGATCGTGACCTTGTCATGGTCGACCGACAGGAAACCGCCGTCGATCTTGGCGGTGCGCACGCCCTCGCCGGAGTGGATGCGCACATCGCCCTCGGCCAGGACCACAAGCGTCGGGGTGTGACCGGGAAGGATGCCCATGTCTCCGTCGATGGAGCGCGCGGAGACCATGCTCGCCTCGCCCGACCAAACCTGCCGGTCCGCGGCGACCAGATCGACCTGCAGTGCAGCCACAGCACGCATCCTTCATGTCTCGACCAATGGGTGTTCCGGAAGTCTACCGGAGTCCACCTGCCCCAGCCGACCATCCTGGACGCACGCCTAATCCCGGTGCCCGGGCCAGCTCGCCGACGTGGTCGCCACCCAAACCATGCCCGAGGTCGTCAGTTTCGGCCCAGATCGTCACCTCAACTTGACGACTCCAGCCCAACATGACGACCTCAGCGCGAGATCGTCACTTTGGCCCCCCCGCCGCGCCAGGTAGCCGCCACGTGGACGGCTCGGCGACGATGAGCAAAGAAGAACTCCTCGGACGGCAGACTTCTCGACGATCGACAAGCACAGGGTCCCTCCAGCGAAGCGGAGGGACCCTGTGCGAGTCGATGAGGAGAGAAGGCCAGAGAACTCAGAGGTTCTTTTGGATCTCCGCCCACTGGCGCTCGACGTCGTCGAGGCCACCGCACATGAAGAAGGCCTGCTCACCGACGTGGTCATAGTCGCCGTCGGCGATCTTGGTGAAGGCCTCGATGGTGTCGGACAGCGGAACCGTGGAGCCCTCGATGCCGGTGAACTGCTTGGCGACGTAGGTGTTCTGGGACAAGAAGCGCTGGATGCGGCGAGCGCGGTTGACGAGGATCTTGTCCTCTTCGGAAAGCTCGTCGATGCCGAGGATCGCGATGATGTCCTGGAGTTCCTTGTTGCGCTGCAGGATCTGCTTGACCCGGACTGCGGTGTTGTAGTGCGCCTCGGTGATGTAGCGGCGGTCGAGGATTCGCGACGTCGAGGTCAGCGGGTCCACGGCCGGGTAGATACCGAGCGAGGCAATCTCACGGGAAAGCTCGGTCGTTGCGTCGAGGTGGGCGAAGGTGGTCGCCGGGGCGGGGTCGGTGTAGTCATCGGCCGGCACGTAGATCGCCTGCATCGAGGTGATCGAGTGGCCACGCGTGGAGGTGATGCGCTCCTGGAGCACACCCATCTCGTCGGCGAGGGTGGGCTGGTAACCCACGGCGGACGGCATACGGCCGAGCAGGGTGGAGACCTCGGAACCGGCCTGGGTGAAGCGGAAGATGTTGTCGATGAACAACAGCACGTCCTGCTTCTGGACGTCGCGGAAGTACTCCGCCATCGTCAGCGCCGACAGGGCGACGCGCAGACGCGTGCCCGGCGGCTCATCCATCTGGCCGAAGACCAAGGCGGTCTGGCCGAGAACGCCAGCCTCGTCCATTTCGACCATGAGGTCGTTGCCCTCACGGGTGCGCTCACCGACACCGGCGAAGACCGACACACCACCGTGGTCGCGCGCCACGCGGGCGATCATTTCCTGGATCAGAACGGTCTTGCCGACACCGGCACCACCGAACAGGCCGATCTTGCCACCCTGGACATAGGGCGTGAGCAGGTCGATGACCTTGATGCCGGTCTCGAACATCTGGGTCTTGGACTCCAGCTGGTCGAAGGAGGGCGCCTGGCGGTGGATGCCCCAGCGCTCCTGGACATCGAGGGTCTCGCCCGGCTGCAGGTTGAGGCAGACACCGGTGGTGTTGAAGACCTTGCCGAGCGTGACATCGCCGACGGGCACCGAGATGGGGCCGCCGGTGTCGTGCACGGCCGTGCCGCGGACCAGGCCGTCGGTCGGCTGCAGGGAGATGGCGCGGACCATGTTGTCGCCGATGTGCTGGGCGACCTCAAGGTTAAGGGCCTTGCGCTCACCGCCGAGTTCGACCTCGGTGGTGAGCAGGTTGTACTGGTCCGGCATCCCGTCGACGGGGAACTCCACGTCGACGACCGGGCCGATGATGCGGGAGATCCGGCCGACGGAACCCTGCTGGGTGCCCTGGGCCGACTCGGTGACAGTGGCAGTCATTTCTGGTTTCCTCACTTGCTCTCGGCCAGGGCGCTGGCACCGCCGACGATTTCGCTGATCTCTTGGGTGATCTCGGCCTGACGGGCCTGGTTGGCCAATCGGGTGTAGGTGTTGATGAGGTTCTCGGCATTGTCCGTCGCCGACTTCATAGCCCGCTGGCGCGCCGCGAGCTCGGAGGCCGCGGCCCCGAGCATGCAGGTCCAGATCCGAGCCGTGACATAGCGCGGCAGCATCGCCTTGAGGACTTCCTCGGCGCTCGGTTCGAACTCATAGAGCGGCAGGATGTCGTTGCTCGCGGGCGCATCCTTGGGCGCGTCGACAACCTCGATCGGCAGCAGGCGCAGCACCCGCGGCTCCTGGTTGACCATCGAGTTGAAGCGCGTGTAGACGATGTGGATTTCGTCGAGCCCGCCCTCAGCGGTCGGCTTCAGGAAGTCCTCGACGATCCGCTCAGAGATCTCGCGGGCCCGCTCGACCTGCGGCTTCTCGGTATTGCCCGTCCACTCGGCCGCGTACTCGCGCCCACGGAATTTGTAGTAGGACACGGCCTTGCGGCCCACGAGGTATGCCGCGACCTCCTTGCCCTCCGCGCGCAGCTCACCGATCAGCCGCTCGCTCTCCTTGATCGCGCCCGACGCATACGCGCCGGCCAAGCCGCGGTCGCTGGTGAGGATGAGCACGCCGGCCCGCTGCGGATTCTCGACCTCGGTGGTCATCGGGTGCGGGTGGTTGCTGTAGGTGGCCAGCGCCGAGAGCGCCTTGGTCAGCGCATGGGTGTACGGCGCCGATTCCATCACCGCGGCGCGCGCCTTGACCACGCGCGAGGCAGCCATCAGCTCCATCGCGCGCGTGATCTTCTTCGTCGCGCTCACCGAGCGGATGCGCTGCCGGTAAACCCGGATCTGCGCTCCCATACCTTCGCCTCTCTCCTAGAAAGTCAGTCGGTCGTCAGCTCAGCGCCGGCGAACGATCTGCTCCTGCTCGATCTCGCCTTCGAGGGCGCCCGGGTCGGCCTCGTGCCCGACCGGCACATTGTGCGCACCGGAGGCATCGAACTGCTTCTTGTATGCCGTGACCGCGTCGCTCAGCGAGGACTCGGTGTCGTCCTCGAACTTCGTGGTCTCGCGGATGGTGTCGAGGATGCCCTTGTGCTCGCGGCGCAGGTAGTCCAAGAACTCGCCCTCGAAGCGGGCGACATCCTCGACGGCGATGTCGTCGAGCTTGCCCGTCGTGCCGAGCCAGATCGAGACGACCTGCTCCTCGACCGGGTAGGGGCTGGACTGCTTCTGCTTGAGCAACTCGACCAGGCGACCACCACGGGCCAACTGCGCCCGTGAGGCCGGGTCGAGGTCGGAGGCGAACATCGCGAAGGCTTCCAGCGCACGGAACTGGGCCAGGTCGAGCTTGAGGCGACCGGATACCTGCTTCATGGCCTTGATCTGCGCGGCGCCACCGACGCGGGAAACCGAAACACCCACATCGATCGCCGGGCGAACGTTGGAGTTGAAGAGGTCGGCCTGGAGGTAGATCTGGCCGTCGGTGATCGAGATGACATTGGTCGGGATGTATGCGGAGACGTCACCGGCCTTGGTTTCGATGATCGGCAGACCAGTCATGGAGCCGGCGCCGAGGTCGTCCGAGAGCTTGGCGCAACGCTCGAGGAGCCGGCTGTGCAGATAGAACACGTCACCGGGGTAGGCCTCGCGGCCCGGCGGGCGGCGCAGCAGCAGCGAAACGGCGCGGTAGGCCTCGGCCTGCTTCGACAGGTCGTCGAAAACGATGAGGACGTGCTTGCCTTGGTACATCCAGTGCTGGCCGATGGCCGAGCCGGTGTAGGGCGCGAGGTACTTAAAGCCCGCGGAGTCGGAGGCCGGGGCCGCGACGATCGTGGTGTATTCCAGCGCACCGGCGTCCTCGAGGGTGCCGCGCACGGAGGCGATGGTCGAACCCTTCTGGCCGATGGCGACATAGATGCAGCGCACCTGCTTGGTCGGGTCGCCGCTCTCCCAGAACTCCTTCTGGTTGATGATCGTGTCGACCGCGACCGTGGTCTTGCCGGTCTGGCGGTCACCAATGATCAACTGGCGCTGGCCACGGCCGATGGGGGTCATGGCGTCGACGGCCTTCAGGCCCGTCTGCAGCGGCTCGTGCACCGACTTGCGCTGCACGACGGTGGGCGCCTGGAGCTCGAGGGCGCGGCGCTCCTCGGACTGGATCTCGCCGAGGCCGTCGATCGGCTGGCCCAGCGGGTTGACGACGCGACCGAGGTAGGCATCGCCGACCGGCACCGAGAGGACCTCGCCGGTGCGCTTGACGGTTTGGCCTTCTTCGATCTTGGAGAAGTCACCGAGGATGACGACACCGATCTCGTGGACGTCGAGGTTCAGCGCGAGGCCGAGGGTGCCGTCCTCGAACTGGAGCAGCTCGTTGGTCATGGCCGAGGGCAGGCCCTCGACGTGGGCGATACCGTCACCGGCGTCGATGACGCGGCCGACCTCCTCCCGAGAGGCCTGGCCGGGCTGGTAGGACTGGACGTAGGCGTCCAGCGCGTCCCGGATCTCCTCCGGACGGATCGAAAGCTCCGTCATCTGTTCTCTCCTTATGAGGTCCACGTCGCCGTGGTGGCGGGTGCGGTATGTCGTATGTCGCTGTGCTGGTCGCGAGGAGGTCCCCCTCGCGGGGGTGGGTCAGCTGCCGAAGTGGCGGCGGGCCCCTTCGAGTTTGGTGGCGATGGTGCCGTCGATGACCTCGTCGCCGATCTGGACTCGCATCCCGCCGACCACAGAGGGATCGACGATCGGCTGGACCTGGACCGGACGGCCATACATCCGCTCCAAGGCGGTGGCTAGGCGCTCGCGCTCGGCGTCGCCGAGGGCGGTCGCCGAGGTGACGACCGCGGTGACCTGGCCGCGGCGCTCGGCGATCTGCTGGAGGTAGCCCTCCAGAGTCGCGGCGAGGCGCTTATCGCTGCGCTTGCCGACGGCCTGCTGGGCCAGGCGCACCGTCTCCGGCGCGGCCTTGCCCGTCAGCAACCGGCCGACGATCTGCGATTTGCCGCCCGGATTGCCCTGACGGTTGGTCAGCGCATCGCGCAGCTCCGGATTGGCCGCGACGATCCGCTCGAAGCGGAAGAGCTCGTCCTCGACCTGTCCCAACCGACCGGCCCGATCCGCGCTCTCGGCCAGACCGGCGACACCGAAATTCTCGATCGTGTCGGTGAGGTCTCGCTCATCAGCCCAGCGCTGGCCGGCGAGGACCGCCAGCACATGCGTGGCCTGATCGGAGACCTTGCCGCCGAAGAGTCGGCGCGCCAGCGCATCCTTGGCCTCCCCCTCGCGCGAGGGATCGGTCAGGGCTCGGCGCAGGGTCGCATTGCCCTCGACCGTCGCGCCGGCCGCGAAGAGCTGCTCGGCGAGGTCAGCGGCATCCACCGAGCCGATAACCTCCGCGAGCGCGGCCAGTCCTGCCTTGGCGGCAGCGCGCGAGCTGCCGCGCATCAGGAGTCGACCTTCTGCGCCGTGAGGTTGCCGGACTCGAGCTCAGCCAGGAATCGATCGACGATGCCGGTCTGACGGGCCTGGTCGTGCAGAGACTCCCCGACGATCTTGCTGGCCAGATCGGTCGAAAGCCGGCCGACCTCACCACGCAACTGCGTGGCGGCCTGCGAGCGCTCCGCCTCGATCTGCCGGTGCGCCGCCTCGGTGATCCGGGTGGCTTCGGCCTGCGCCTGGCCCCGCATCTCGGCGACGATCGCGCTGCCCTGGACGCGAGCGTCCTCGCGGATCTGGGTGGCCTCGGTGCGGGCCTCCTTCAGCTGCGCCTCGTACTGCGCCTTGGCCGCCTCGGCGGCCGCCTGGGCCTCCTCGGCCTGGGCCATGCCGCCCTCGATGGCGGCCGCGCGGGCGGCATACGCCTTCTCGAGGTTGGGGACGACCTTCTTGGCGATGACGAAGTAGAGGATGCCGAAGGCGATGAGGCCGAAGATCAGCTCACCGTAGAGGGGCAGGATAGGCATCCGGCCCGCGACCGGGTCGCCTCCGGGGGTGCCTTCCGTCTCCGCGACGAGGCCCACCAGTGGTGCAAGACCTGTCAAGTGCACGGCGTTCTCCTAGTGCTTGGCTGCGGACGTTTCGAGTTAATGGCCGCTGACGATCAGCGGAAGACGAACGCGAGAACCAGACCGAAGATGGCCAGCGCTTCAGCAAGGGCGAAGCCGAGGATGGCGATGCCCTGGAGCATGCCGCGGGCCTCGGGCTGACGGGCGACGCCATTGATGAAGGCGGCGAAGATCAGGCCGATACCGATACCCGGGCCGATGGCGGAGAGGCCGTAGCCCAGGATCGCGATGTTGCCTTCCATGAAAGGTCCTCTTTCATTTGTGTTATCCGACCGGCACCTCGCCGGCGGAAGTTTGTGGGGTGGTTTTGCTATTCAGTTGTCGTGCGCGGCGATCCAGCGAACCGGGGCCGAAAGGTGGTGCAGCTCAGTGCTCTTCGGAAATGGCGTCCGAGATATAGGTCGCCGCGAGCAGCGTGAAGATGTAGGCCTGGAGGAACTGGATCAGCGCCTCGAAGGCGGTGAAGATCAGCGCCATGGCGAAGGAGCCGATCGAGGTGATCTTCAACCCGATGCCGCCATGCAGGAGCATGTACTCGCCGCCCATCACGAAGAGCAGCAGCAGCATGTGGCCAGCGAACATATTGCCGAAGAGTCGCAAGGCGAGCGTGAGCGGGCGGATGAGGAAGAACTGGGCGTATTCCAGCGGGATCATCAGCACATAGATCGGCTTGGGCAGACCCTTGGGGATCATCCCCGTGAGGTAGTGCCCGACGCCCTTCTTGCGCATGCCGGCGATGTGGTAGACGACGTAGACGACCAGGGTCAGCGCGATCGGGAAGGCGATGCGGCTCATCGTCGGATACTGAATCGGCGGGATGATGCCGAAGAGGTTGTTGACGAGGATGACCACGAAGAGGCTGAACAGCAGCGGAACGAAGCGCAGGAACTCTTTGGACCCGATGATGTCGCGGGCGAGGCCGTTGCGGACGAAGTCATAAGCCTGCTCGACGAGCCACTGCCCCTTACCGGGGACGATCGCGGCCTTCTTGGTCAACGCGATCAGGGCCCAGCTGATGAGGATGACCGACAGGCCGAAGACCGCCATCGGGCGGGTGAAGGTCCAGTCGCCGGAGCCGAAGATCGGCCAGTAGAACTCCTCCGGGGTGGGGGCGTGGAAGCCCTCGCCTTCACCGGACGCCATCGGCGCCACCAGGGAAGTTCCCAGCAGGTGCAGACTCACATGGTCTCCTTGGACGGCGTTCAGATTTACGGCATCCCCCATCGGCACAGCACTGACCGAACGGTCAAACCGGGCAACGTGCGGAATCAGCCCCTACCGTACCGGACCCACACCGCGTATAGCGAAACGGCCATGCCGATCAGGACACCTGGCAAGACGATCCAGCTCGTGCCGAGCCAGCGATCCAACAGATAGGCGGGGATGCCGAAGGTCAGCGGCCCCGCCAGGACATAGGACAGGGCATCCCACATCGGGGGGTTCTGATTGCCTGGGTGCCCGGAATCCTTGCGCTGCAAGGGCGTCAGCGGCTCCTCGTCGCTCCCGCTCATGGGGTATGACGACCGGCCGGCTCATCCTGCGCCGCGCCACCCACGGCGGCCCCGTCGGAGGAGGGCGCCTCGTCATACACCGGGCGCCGTGAGCGCAGGAAGCCGAGCACCTGGAAGACCTGCCACACCAGAGCGCAGGCGAGCGCGGTCAGCCCGAAGGCCCGCCCGTCCAGCCAGTCGGCGCCCTGGAGCAGCAGGATGACCACCAACAGGAAGATCAGCTGCCCGAAAAAGACCGCGAGCGCGGTGGCCATGAAGAGCATCGGCGCGACATTTGCCGCGAGGCGCAGCATGACGACCATGCCGAGGCCGAAGAAGGCGATCGTGACGGCATACCCCAGGGCGGCGCCGAGCGCGGCCTTGCCGCCGCCGGCGAAGAAGGCGATGGCGATGGCGACCGGCCCAACGAGCAACGTCGGCACGAAGGCCGAGCGCGTCATGGCGCGGAAGGGATCGGGGCGGGTCGCGGCTGCGGTCACCGGCCCATTATCGGTCCCGGCGCGTGTCCACCCGCGCGCCCTCAGTGGCCGGGGAAGACTCTCGGCCGGTGGCCGTGGGTGGAGAACCGGGGCAGCCAGACGGTCAAGGCGGCGGTGACGGCCAGGGCCAGCAGCACGAGCGTGGCGGCCAGGCGCGGGTCGAGGAAGACGAAGGACACACAGCCCATCGAGGCGACGGCCGCCCACAGCCACAGCAGCAGCACGGCCCGCCGGTGCCCGTGGCCGATCTGCAGCATTCGGTGATGCAAGTGCTGCGCGTCCGGACTCCAGGGGTGCCGGCCCGCGCGGGTGCGGCGGATGATCGCCAGGGCGACATCGAGCAATGGCAGCAGGATGATCGCGGTCGGCACGAGCAACGGCAACAGGGCCGCGCCCACGACCGTCCCGGACACCTGGTCCGGCGGCACCCCACCCGTGGTGGCGATCATCGCGGCCGCGAGGAGCAGGCCCAGCAGCAGCGCCCCGCTATCGCCCATGAACAGGCGGGCGGGATAGAAGTTGTGTGGCAGAAAGCCGAGGCAGCAGCCGAGCAGCGCGGCCGAGATAAAGGTCGCGGAGCTGAAGACATTGGGCGGGTCGTAGCTGCGTGAGATTGAGTAGCTGTAGGCAAAGAAGCTGGTCGCCGCGATGGCGACGACGCCGGAGGCGAGGCCATCGAGGCCGTCGATGAAGTTGACGGCATTGGTCGAGACGAGCACGGTGAAGATCGTCAATCCGGCGAGCACCGGGCCTGGCAGGACGGTGGTGACACCCAGCACGGGCAGGCTGTAGAGCTGCAGGCCGAAGAAGGCCATGACGCCGGCGGCGACAATCTGGCCAGCGAGTTTGGTCAATGGGTCGAGCTCGTAGACGTCATCGATCGCCCCGACGAGGCAGATCAGACCGGCCCCGAGCAGGACGCCCCACAACTGCGGGGTATCGAAAACCTGCCTCAGGTAGGGCAATTTCGACGCGGTCAACGTCGCCGCGACAAAACCGACGAGGATCGCCACTCCCCCAAGGCGCGGGATCGGCACGGCGTGCACATCCCGGTCCCGCACCTGGGTGAAGGCTCCCACCTTGACCGCGAGCCGGTAGATCGCGGGGACGGCGAGATAGGTCGTCGCCATCGCGACGAGAAGAACGAAGAGATATTCGCGCACCCGGGCGCCGCGTCAGCGGGGGTATGCCGGGAAGCGCGTCACGAGATCGGTCACCTCCGCGCGCACCTCCCGCGTCACGGCGTGGTCGGGGTCCGCATCGCCTTGGGTGATGGCCGTCGCGATCAGCCGGGCGATCGTGCGCATCTCCTCGGTCCCCATGCCCTGCGTGGTGACGCACGGGGTGCCGACGCGGATGCCGGAGGCGACCGACGGCGGGGCCGGGTCGAAGGGGATGGCGTTCTTGTTCAGAACAATCCCCGCCGCGTCGGCGCGCGCCTCGGCGTCCTTGCCCGTCACGCCGACGCCCTGGAGGTCGTGCAGCGACAGGTGCGTATCGGTGCCACCGGTCGTCGGGCGAATGCCGTGCTCGGCGAGGCTGGTCGCGAGGACGGCGGCGTTCTCGACGACCTGCTTGGCGTAGGCGGCATACTCCGGGGTTGCGCACTCCTTGAAGTTGACCGCCTTGGCGGCGATCGTGTGCATCTGCGGGCCGCCCTGCATCATCGGGAAGACGGCCTTGTCGATCGCGGCCTGGTGCTGCTCGGTGCAGACGATCGCGCCGGAGCGCGGGCCGCGCAGCACCTTGTGCGTGGTGAAGGAGACGACATCGGCATATGGCACCGGGCTCGGGATCGCCTTGCCGGCCACCAGGCCGATGAAGTGCGCCGCGTCGACCCAGAAGATCGCGCCGACCTCATCGGCGAGCGCGCGGATGCGCTCGAAGTCGATCAGCCGGGGGATGGCGGAGCCGCCGGCGCAGATGACCTTGGGCCGGTGCTCGCGCGCGAGCTCCTCCATCTGCGCGTAGTTGATGTCCTCGGTTTCCTGGTCAACGCCATAGTGAACGGCGTTGAACCACTTGCCGGAGAAAGAAACTTTGGTGCCATGGGTCAGGTGGCCACCGTGCGGCAGGCTCATCGCGAGGATGGTCTCGCCCGGCTTCATGAAGGCGCCATAGACCGCCTGGTTGGCGCTCGCACCGCTGTGCGGCTGGACGTTGGCGTGGTCGGCGCCGAAAAGCTCCTTGCACCGCTCGATCGCGAGGTTCTCGGCCTTGTCGACCTCGGCGCACCCGCCGTAGTAGCGCCGGCCGGGGTAGCCCTCCGCATATTTGTTGGACAACGTCGAACCGAGCGCGGTGAGCACCCGGGGGCTCGAGAGGTTCTCGCTGGCGATCAGCTGCAGGCCGCCCCGGATCCGGTCCAGTTCGGAAAGCAGGACGCCCGCGATCTCGGGGTCGAAGGCTTCGAGTGCGTCATAGTCCGAGCCGTAGAACGTCATCGTCCGTCCATTTCGTCGCGAGGTGCCGGGTTCGGTCCCACTCTATTGCGCTGTGGCGGGCCCGTCCGCTGTGTCCGGCGCCTGCGGGGTATGCGGGCCGCTCGCCTCCTCGTCCCCGCCGGCCATCGGGACCAGCGCCGCGAGGTCGTCCTCACTGATCGCGCCATGCCGCAGCACGATCGGGGCCGGGCCGGTGCAGTCCAGGATCGTGGAGGGGGCTTGGGAGGTGCGGGGCCCGCCATCGACATACACCTCGACGGCGGAGCCGAGCTGGGTGGCGGCATCCAGGACGCTCGTGGCGGCCGGGCTGCCGTGCAGGTTTGCGCTGGTCACGGCCATCGGGCCGGTTTCCTTGAGCACGGCGAGCGCGATCTCGTCGTCCGGCATCCGCACCGCGACGGTGCCGTGCGTCTCGCCGAGGTCCCACGCCAGCGATGGCTGGGCCCGCACGACGACGGTCAGCGCCCCGGGCCAGAAGCGCTCGACGAGGTCTCGGACGTAGGGCTCGATATCGGTGGCGATCCCGTCGAGGGTGCGCATTTCCCCGATAAGCACCGGCGGCGGCACATCGCGCCCGCGGCCCTTGGCCGCCAGCAGCCGGTGCACGGCATCGGCGTCGAAGGCATCGCACCCGATGCCATAGACCGTGTCGGTGGGTATGACGACCAGTTGCCCACTCTGCACCGCGCTCGTGGCGGCGGTGATCGCCACCTCGCGGTTCTCGGCAGCGGTGGCGGAGACGACGGGACTCATGGGGTGGAAGTCTACGAGCGAGCGGCGCCCTTCATGGTTTCACCGAGACGATGCGGACCGGGCCGTCCGGGGCCTCGGCATTGCCCGGGATGGTGGCCAGCACGGCATACTCCCCGGCGGCGGCCAGCAGGTCGTCGCACGGGAAGTCGGTCGGGTGCACGGCGCCTTGGTCATCGACGAAGACACCTCGCGGCCATCGGCCGCCGACCGCGCCGTGACGACCCAGTCCAGGTGCGGCGAGGCCGTTGTGATGACGAGATCACCGACTACCGTCACGGAGTCGAGTTCGTCGGTGCCACTCTGCGTGAGCCCCCACAGCGGCTTGTCGCCCGCGAGCAGAGGCTCCTTGTGGGCCGCCGAGCAGCCGGCGGCCACGACCACGGCCGCAGCGATGATCGCCAGGCGCGTCCGCATACTCCTCCATCCGCCCCTGGACTCCCGCCGCCCCCGGCGGCTGGCGCGCTGTCGGCGCCAGGCTGGGACGGCGACGCGGAGCGTCCGGGTTCCGGCGGGCGGCGGATTTTGCTGGCTCGCGGTTGCCTGGGCGCGCGGATCAGGGGTGGTTCGGGCCGGCCGCGAGCCGCTTGGCGAGCAGGTCTGCGAGGTCCATCGACTCGCCATCGCGCTCGCCGACCCGCAGCGGCGCGGGCGAGGGCGGGAGGTCGATGCCACGGACGCGCGCGAGCAGTGACGGAGGCGCGGACAGGATGTAAAAGTTCGCGTCCGCGTCGACGCCGACGGAGCGATCGGGCAGCAGGTGCCAGCCCTGGATGCCCGTGCGATAGCGGCCATTGCCCTTGTATGGCCGGACGGTCAGTTCCGTGGTCGGCAGGTCGGTGGCCTGGGCTTGTCGGACGAAATCGGCGATCAGCCGCCGGGCCGCCACCGCCTGCGCCTGCTGCGCCTCGGCGAGTTTGTCCGCGTGGTACTGCGCGTTCTCCCGCGCCCTGGCGCTCCAGTCCTGCTCGCTCATCTCGCCAGTATGCCGCCCGCCCCGGACCCCTACCGCCTGACCTAACGCCTGGTATCGGCCCTGATCAGGGCCGATACCAGGCGGTAGGCCAGTGGTTAGGCGCGGCGCCGCGGCGGGTGCGTGGTCAGTCGCGGCGGCGGGCGATGGTGGCGCGCGGGCGGGCGGCGAGGTCGAGGTGATCCGCAATCTCGGTCCACGCCCCCGTGGCGGCGAGTGCGCGCGGCAGCGACTCCCCCTGCGCGTCGGCGTGTTCCATCACGAGCACGCCACCGGGCTTGAGCAGCAGCGCTGCCCTGGCGGCCACGGCCAGCGGAATCGCCAGTCCGTCGGCCGAGCCGCCATAAAGCGCGATCTGCGGATCGTGATCGGCGACCTCCGGATCGATCGGCACCTGCCCGAGCGGGATGTAGGGCGGATTGCTCACCACCACATCCGCCGCACCGAGGAGGTCACCGAAGGCCGTCGTGGCATCACCGAGCCGCAAGTCCAGCGCCGGCCCGAGCGCCGCAGCATTCCGGGCCGCCCAGGCGTGGGCGAACTCGGACTTCTCCACGGCATACACCTGGGCAGCGGGCAGCTCATCGGCGACGGCGAGCGCGATCGCCCCGGAGCCTGTGCACAGGTCGACCACCACCGGCTCGGTCGCCTCGCAGGCGCGCGCGGCATCGATCGCCAGCCCGGCCACCATCTCGGTCTCCGGCCGCGGGATGAAGACGCCCGGCCCCACGGCGAGGGTCAGGCCCCGGAAGTAGGCGCGCCCCGTCAGGTGCTGCAGGGGTATGCGCAGGGCCCGCTCCCCCACCAACCCACCGAAGCGCTCAGCGGCCCGCGGGTCCAGCGGGTCGCGCAGCACCATCGCCCGCCGGATGGCCGCGGGCTCAACGCCGAGGGCGAAGGACGCCAACTCGAGCGCGTCCGCGTCCGGCGAGGCGACCCCGGCGGCGGCGAGGGTGTCGGCGGCGGCGCGCACCGCGTCATACATCGTGCTCATGCGCGGGGCGAGCTCAGCTCTCGCCGAGCGCGGCGAGCCGGGCCGCCTCGTCGGCGGCCATCAGCGACTCGACCGCGGGGTCGAGTTCGCCGCCGAGGAAGATGTCGAGGTTGTAGGCCTTGTAGCCGGTGCGGTGGTCGCTGATCCGGTTCTCGGGGAAGTTGTAGGTGCGGACCCGCTCGGAGCGGTCCACGGTGCGCACCTGCGACTTGCGGGCGTCGCTCGCCGCGGCGGCGGCCTCGTCCATCGCGATCTGGTGCAGGCGCGCGCGCAGCACGCGCAGCGCGGACTCCTTGTTCTGCAGCTGCGATTTCTCGTTCTGGCAGGAGACGACGACGCCGGTCGGCAGGTGCGTGATCCGCACCGCGGAGTCGGTGGTGTTGACCGACTGGCCGCCAGGGCCGGAGCTGCGATAGACGTCGATGCGCAGGTCATTGGGGTCGATGGAGATATCGACTTCCTCGGCCTCCGGCATCACCCAGACGCCGGCGGCGGAAGTATGGATGCGGCCCTGACTCTCGGTCACCGGGACCCGCTGGACGCGATGCACCCCGCCCTCGAACTTCAGCCGCGCCCACGGCGCCTCGCCCGGTCCGGGCGTGCCCTTGGCCTTGACCGCGACCTGGACATCCTTGTAGCCGCCGAGATCGGACTCGGTCGCATCAATGACCTCGGTGCGCCAGCCGCGCTTTTCGGCATAGCGCAGGTACATCCGCAGCAGGTCACCCGCGAAGAGGGCCGATTCCTCGCCACCCTCCCCCGCCTTGACTTCGAGGATGACATCGCGATCATCATCGGGATCACGGGGTATGAGCAGTCGCCGCAGCTTCTCCTGCGCGCTCGCGTGCGCCGCCTCCAGGGCGGGGATCTCCTCGGCGAAGCTCGGGTCCTCGGCGGCGAGTTCGCGGGCCGCCTCCAAATCGTCCCCGGCGGTGCGCCAGGCTTGGTAAGCATGCACGGTGGGGGTCAGGGCGGCATACCGGCGGCCCACCTCGCGGTAGCGGGTCTGGTCCGCGACGACCTCCGGATCGGCGAGTTGCCGCTCCAGATCGGCGTGCTCAAGCAGCAGCGCTTCGGCGGATTCGAGCATGGACGGCTCCTGCGGTCGCGGGCGGGCGGGCGGGAATGCGAACGCGCCGGCCCACCACGAGGGTGGACCGGCGCGTCAGGAAAGCTAGTTGGCGGCCTTCTTGCCGTAGCGGGCCTCGAAGCGGGCCACGCGGCCACCGGTGTCGAGGATCTTCTGCTTGCCGGTGTAGAAGGGGTGGCAGTTGCTGCAGACATCGGCGTGGATCGAGCCATTCTTGGCCGTGCTGCGGGTGGTGAACGTGTTGCCACAGGTGCAGGTGACCGTGGTCTCGACGTAGTCGGGGTGAATGTCCTTCTTCAACGCTGCTCCTTAAGCAGTATGGCCGGGTCGACGAGCCCATCCATCGCGTGGATGCAGGCCCTGCGCCGTCGGGACGCGTGCCGTGAACCGGCCCAACCTCTCAAGTATGCCCGAGAGGGTTGCCCTTGCCCAAACGCCACTGGGGGCCCGGGCATTCCCCGGGAGCGATCGGCATACTGGGCCGCGTGAGCGAGGAGAAGGTGACCCGGCGGCGCGGTCCGGCGCGGCCGCCGAACCCCAAGCAGTTGGCGGCCCGAGCGCTTCGGCGCGACAAGCCGGCCGAGCCGGAGACCGAGGAGTCGGAGCCGACCGCTTCAGGGCCGACCATTCGGCGCGCGACGAGCAAGGATCTCGCCGCGGTGCTGGCGCTGCGTGCGCTGATGTTCACGGCCATGGGCACGGACGCGGAGAAGGTCGCCGATGGCGAGTGGCAGGCCAATGCGTTGCGCTGGCTGCAGGTCAGCCTGAACAGCCCGTCGATGTATATCGCCGTTGCCGATGTCAATGGCTCGACCGTGGCGTGCGCGATCGGCGAGGTGCTCGACCGCGGCCCGACGCCATCGAATCCGAGCGGGCGGTTCGGGATGTTGACCAATGTGGCGACCTTCCCGCAATACCGCATGACCGGGCTCGGCCAAGGCTGCGTTGACGCGGTGATGGCGTGGTTCCGCGACGAGACCGAGGTCGGTCAGGTCTCCCTCAACGCCACCCCGGAAGGCCTGCGCCGCTACCTTCCCCACGGCTTCGCCGAGGTCACCTTCCCCGAGATGCGCGCCACCCTCGACCGGGCGGCGCGCTGAGCATGTAGGTTTCCCGCCCGATGCCAGAAACCCTTTGTTTGTGCCGGAAAGAATCTGACACAAACAAAGGGTTTCGGCACTGGGCGGGAAACCTACATCGCCGGGCGGGCTACACCGACCCGGTCAGGCTTGGTCCTCGTCGTCGAGGCGGATGTTGCTGGTCTGCTGGACCTGGACCAGGAATTCGTAATTGCTCCGGGTCTTCTTGAGCCGGTCGAGGAGCAACTCGATGCTCTGCTGAGCGTCGAGGGCGGAGAGCACCCGGCGCAGCTTCCACATGATCTTCAGCTCCTCCGGCGCGAGCAGAATCTCCTCGCGGCGGGTCCCCGACGGGTTGACGTCGACGGCGGGGAAGATCCGGCGGTCGGCGAGCTGACGCGAGAGGCGCAACTCCATATTGCCGGTCCCCTTGAACTCCTCGAAGATGACCTCGTCCATCTTGGAGCCGGTCTCGACGAGCGCGGTGGCGAGGATGGTGAGCGAGCCGCCATTCTCGATATTGCGCGCGGCGCCGAAGAAGCGCTTCGGCGGGTAGAGCGCCGAGGAGTCGACGCCACCGGACATGATGCGACCGCTGGCCGGCGCTGCCTGGTTGTATGCCCGACCCAGCCGGGTGATCGAGTCGAGCAGGACCACGACATCGTGGCCGAGTTCGACGAGGCGCTTCGCGCGCTCGATCGCGAGTTCGGCGACCGTCGTGTGGTCGTCGGCGGGCCGGTCGAAGGTGGAGGCGATGACCTCGCCCTTGACCGTGCGCTGCATGTCGGTGACCTCTTCCGGGCGCTCGTCGACAAGCACGACCATGAGGTGAGCCTCAGGATTGTTGGTCGTGATCGCATTGGCGATCGCCTGCAGCACGAGCGTCTTGCCGGCCTTCGGCGGGCTGACGATCAGGCCACGCTGGCCCTTGCCGATGGGGGCGACGAGGTCGATTATCCGGTTGGTCAGCAGGTTCGGCTCGGTCTCCAGGCGCAGGCGCTCCTGCGGGTAGAGAGGGGTGAGCTTGCCAAACTCCGGGCGCAGGCGAGCCTGCTCCGGCGTCATCCCGTTGACGGTGTCGAGGCGCACCAGCGGGTTGTACTTCTGGCGCTGGTTGCGTCCGGTCTGGACGGTCTGGCCGCCCTCCTCGCCATCGCGCGGCGTCTTGACGGCGCCGGTGACGGCATCGCCCTTGCGCAAGCCGTGGCGCTTGACCATGCCGAGCGGGACGTAGACGTCATTCGGGCCGGGAAGGTAGCCGGAGGTCCGGACAAAGGCGTAGTTGTCGAGGATGTCGAGGATGCCCGCGCACGGCGTCAGGACATCGTCCTCGGCAACCTGCGGCTCGTTCTCAAAGTCGGCGCCACCCTGTTGGACATTGCGGCGCTTGTCGCGGGTGCGCCCCCGGTTGCGACCCCGGCGGCGACCGCCGAACTCGTCGTCATCGGCGTAGCGGTTCTGGCCCTGCTGGCCGCCCTGGCGGTCGTTCTGCTGACCCTGGCCGCCCTGACGGTCGTTTTGCTGACGCTCGTTCTGCTGACGACCACCCTGGTTGTCCCGGCCCTGGCCGTCACGGTTCTGGCCGTCACGGTTGGTGTCGCGGTTGCCGTCGCGGTCTCGGCCCTGGCCGTCGCGGTTGGTGTCGCGGTCGCGGCCCTGCTGGTCGCGGCTCTCGCGGTTCTGGCCGTCCCGACCCTGCTGTTCGCGGGTGTCGCGCTCGCCGTCTTGGCCGTCCCGCGCCTGGTTGTCGCGCGACTGGCCGTCGCGGTTCTGACCATCGCGGCCCCGGCGGCGCTCGCGGCGCTCGCCCTCGGGGCGCTCGACCTGACCCGCATCGCCGGATCGCTCCTGCGCCTCACGGGCCGGACGCTCCGTGCGCTCCGCCGGAGCCTGCTCGCGGGCCGGCTCGACCGGTGCGCTCGCCGCGCCGTCGCGGTCACTGGTGCTGTCGGGGGAACCGGCCGGACGACGCGCGCCGCGGGTCGGCGCAGACGTGGTCGAGGCAGAGGTACTCGAACCGACCGTGGTGCCGGACTGCTTGGCCCGGATCACGTCGATGAGATCGCCCTTGCGCATCTTGCCGGTGCCGGAGATTCCCATGCTGCTGGCCAGCCCCTGCAGTTCGGCAAGGCGCATGGCGGTGAGTGCGCCCGAACGGCGCGGCTTCTCGCCCGCTGCAGCGGCGGGTTCGAGAGTGGTGGTGTCGGTCACGAAGGACCCTTTCCTCGCTGCGGCTCTCCCAGGCATGGGGTCTAGAGCCTTGGATGTTGTTGCAGCCCAACCAGATTGGTGGGGCTACGGAGGAACTCTCCGCCGCGTCAGTCCACTCGTGTTTCCCCATGGAGAGGACGGGCCCGAATGTCGGAGAGGATTTGCGAATCGCGATGGTGCGGCATGCGTGCCGGCGATCCTCGCGCTTGCGGCCCAACTGTATCACCGCAAGTCACCCGTGCAACGACGCGCTCAACCGGCGTATTCCGCGCCGCTCGACAACCCGTCAGCAGACGACGCGGATGCCGGTGCGCGCGAAGCCCGGGTCGAGCACCCGCCAGCCCTCCGGGGTGTATGCCGCCGCGCGCTCCCCTTGCTCCCCCACCGCCAGCGCGAGGACTGAGGGCCCGGCACCCGAGATCGTCGCGGCGATCCCCGCGCCCCGCAACGCATCGACGAGGGCCATCGACGGGGCGTACGACGGGCGCCGCGGCTCCTGGTGCAGATAGTCGTGCGTGCCGGCGAGAAGGTAGCCCGGCTCGCGGGTGAGAGCGTGCACAAGTACGCCGACGCGCGCCGAGTTGGCGGCGGCGTCCCCGAGCCGGACGTATGCCGGGAGCACCGACCGCGCCGTCGCCGTGCTGAGTTGGACCTGCGGCAGGAAGACCAGCGGACGGATGTCCGGGTGCGGCGAGAGCGCCAGGGTCGTCGTATGCGGCAGTCTCACCTCTTCACTGGGATCCGAGCGATCGTCGCTCCAGCTGAGTGTTGCCCCGCCCCACACGCTGGCCGAGGAATTGTCCGGGTGCCCTTCGAGCTGGGCGGCCAGGTCGTTGACGAAGTGCGGCTCAATGTCCGCGCTCCCGCTGATGGCCAGCCGCCAGACGGCACTTGCCGCCCCGATCCCGGTGACGATCGCCGTCGCCGAGGAGCCGAGACCACGCCCGTGCGGCACGGCATTGCGGCACTCGACCCGCATACCGACAGGTGGCGCGATGTCGAGGACGTCCCACGCCCGCAGCATCGAGCGGACGACGAGATGATTCTCATCGCGCGGCACGCCATCGGCGCCCTCGCCAGCCACGACCACCTCGACGCCCGGCGCGTCCGTGATCGTGACCGTGCAGCGATCGCGAATATCCAGGGCAATGCCGACCGAGTCGAAGCCCGGGCCGAGGTTGGCGCTACTGGCTGGAACCTCGACGCTCACCTGCTGCCCGACGCGCCAGGGGGCATCCGGCATACCGCTGGACATGCTCAGCCGTCGAGCCCGAGCGCGACCGCGGCACTGACCACATCGACCGAAATACGCTGTGGTGCAACGGGCTTGCCGTCCAGGCCCTTAAGAGCCCAGTCGGGATCCTTCAGTCCGTGACCGGTGACGGTGCAGACAATCGTCGCGCCTTCGGGCACGCCGCCGGCAGCGTGGACCTGCAGCAAGCCGGCGACACTGGCTGCCGACGCCGGCTCGACGAAGATGCCCTCCGTCGCGCTGAGCAGCCGGTGCGCGGCCAGAATCTGCTCATCGGTGACCGACTCGATGCGGCCGCCGGAAGCATCGCGCGCCTCGATCGCTTGCGGCCATGACGCCGGATTGCCGATGCGGATCGCGGTCGCGATCGTCTCCGGTTCGTCGACCGGATGGCCGAGCACGATGGGCGCCGAGCCGGCCGCCTGGAAGCCCCACATCTGCGGGAGCTTCGTCGCGGGACCATCCGGCACACCCGAAAGGCCATGTCCCGCAACATATTCGCGGTAGCCCTTCCAGTAGGCCGTGATATTCCCGGCGTTGCCGACGGGCAGGCAATGGATGTCCGGCGCATCCCCGAGCGCATCGACGATCTCGAAGGAAGCCGTCTTTTGCCCCTCGATGCGCGCCGGATTGACCGAGTTGACGAGCTCCACCGGATAGGCGTCCGCGAGCTTGCGCGCCACATTCAAACAGTCGTCGAAATTGCCCTCGACCTGCAGCAGCGTCGCGCCGTGCGCAATCGCCTGGCTCAGTTTGCCCATCGCGATCTTGCCGTCCGGGACCAGCACGGCACAGGTCATCCCGGCCTTGGTGGCGTATGCCGCCGCGCTCGCGCTGGTGTTGCCGGTGCTCGCACAGATGACCGCCTTGGCGCCATTCCTGGCCGCCATCGAGATGGCCGTCGTCATGCCGCGGTCCTTGAAAGAACCCGTCGGATTGAGGCCCTCATATTTCACAAAGACCTGCGCCCCAACGCGATCCGAGAGCTTCTCCGCAGGAATCAGCGGCGTCCCACCCTCCTGGAGGGTGATCACCGGCGCACCCGCGAGGGTGGGCAAGCGGTCGGCATACTCGCGCATCACGCCACGCCACAAGTGGGCCATGGGGATCACGCTCCTTCCACGCGCATGACCGAGACGACCTCGGCGACGCAATCGGTCTCGGACAAAGCATCGACAGTCGCCGCCAGGGCGGCCTCGGTCGCGGTGTGGGTGACAATGACGAGATTGGCGCGCTTGGCGCCGGTGCCGGCATTGGTGCGGATGTGCTGGCGCACCGTCTCAATGGAGACATCGGTGTCGGCGAACGCCTGCGCCACCTGAGCGAGGACGCCCGGCCGGTCCTCGACATCGAGACTGAGGTGATAGCGGGTCAGCGACTGGCCGATATCGAGGATGGGCAAGTCCGCGTATGCCGATTCGCCGGGCCCCCGACCGCCCGCGACCTGGTGGCGGGCAATGGCCACGAGGTCACCGAGGACGGCAGAGGCGGTCGGGTCACCGCCCGCACCGCGGCCGTAGAACATCAACTGGCCTGCGGCTCGGGCCTCGACGAAGACGGCGTTGTAGGCATCTCGGACGGAGGCGAGCGGATGGGTCCGCGGGATCATCGCCGGGTGGACGCGGACGCTGACGCCCTCGACCCCATCGGCGCCGGTGGTCCGCTCGCAGATGGCGAGCAATTTGACGACGCAGTCCATGGCCTTGGCCGCTGCGATATCGGCGGCAGTGACGTCCGAGATGCCCTCGCGGAAGACGTCGGCTCCCGTGACCCGAGTGTGGAAGGCGAGGGACGCGAGGAGGGCGGCCTTGGCGGCGGCATCGAAGCCCTCGACATCAGCGGTGGGGTCCGCCTCGGCATACCCCAGCGCCTGGGCCTGGGCGACCGTCTCCTCGAAGCCGGCGCCCGTGGTGTCCATCTTGTCGAGCACGAAATTTGTTGTGCCATTGACGATTCCGAGCACCTTGCGCACGTCGTCCCCGGCGAGGGACTCGCGCATCGGACGCAGGATCGGAATCGCGCCGGCGACTGCGGCCTCGAAGTAGAGGTCCACACCGGCCGCATCGGCCGCGGCATACAGCGTCGGCCCATCCTCGGCGAGGAGCGCCTTGTTGGCGGTCACGACCGAGGCGCCATGCTTCATCGCGGAGAGCAGGAGGCTGCGCGCGGGTTCGATGCCGCCGATCACTTCGACGACGATGTCGGCACGAGTGACCAGTTCGGCGGCGTCCGTCGTGAACAGGTCGGCCGGAACCGGCAGGTCGGTGCGGTCCTTGGCGAGCCGGCGCACGGCGATGCCGACAAGTTCGACGGGTGCCCCGATCCGTGAGCGAAGGTCGTCGGCACTCTCGATCAGCATCCGCGCGACAGCGGAGCCGACGACGCCGCAGCCGAGAAGGGCGACGCGAATGCGCTTCTCGCCGTTGGTCTTTGACATATGGCTCACCCCAGGTCCAGGGCTAGTAGGTCGTCGATGGTTTCGCGCCGGATCAGCACGCGCGAGGTGCCGCCCTTCACCGAGATGACCGGCGGGCGCGGCGTGTGGTTGTACTGGCTCGACAGCGCGCGGCAGTAGGCGCCGGTGCCGGGGACGGCCACGAGATCGCCCGGGCGGATGTCGGCGGGCAGCCACTCGTCCTGGACGACGATGTCACCGGCCTCGCAGTGGCGGCCCACGACCCGGACGACGATCGGCGCCTCACTGGAACTGCGGCTGGCGAGGGTGACGGAGAAGTCGGCGTCATAAAGGGCCGGGCGGGCGTTGTCGCTCATGCCGCCGTCGATGCTGACATAGGTGCGGATCTGGCCGTCACCGATGACGACCGGCTTCACGGTGCCGACTTCATAGAGGGTGAACATGGCCGGGCCGACAATCGCGCGCCCCGGCTCGATGCTGACCTTGGGTATTCCGTCCAGCGAGCCATCACCGACGGCCTTGAAGGCGTGCTCGACGATATGCGCCATCTCGTCGGCGAGCACGGCCGCGGAAAGCGGGGTGTGCTGGCTGGTGTAGGCGATGCCGTAGCCGCCGCCGAGGTCGATTTCCGGTGCGGCATAATCCAATTCGTCGCGGATCCGTTGGTGCAGCTTGACCAGGCGCTGGGCCGCCATCTCGAAGCCGGAGGTGTCGAAGATCTGGCTGCCGATGTGGCTGTGCAGGCCCAGGAACCGCAATTCCGCGGGGTGCGACAGGATCTCGCGGGCGGCGTTGAACGCGACCTCGCCGCCGAGCGAGAAGCCGAACTTCTGGTCCTCGTGTCCGGTCGCGATGAACTCGTGTGTGTGCGCTTCGACGCCGACGGTGACGCGCAGCATGACCGGGGCGACGACCCCGAGTTCGCGGGCGAGGGCGACGACGCGGTCGATCTCGTCATACGAGTCCACGACGATCCGGCCGACCCCGTAGGTGAGTGCCTGACGCAGCTCGGCGACCGTCTTGTTGTTGCCGTGGAAGCCGATTCGCTCGCCGGGGAAGCCGACGCGTTGGGCGACGGCGAGTTCGCCGCCGGTGCACACATCGAGGCTCAGCCCCTCCTCCATCACCCAGCGGGCGACGGCGGCGCACAGGAAGGCCTTGCCGGCGTAGTAGACGTCGGCGCCGCCGCAGAGACGATCGAAGGCCGCGGCATACTCATCGCGAAAGGCGCTGGCGCGGGTCCGGAAGTCGTCCTCGTCCAGGACGTATGCCGCGGTGCCGTGCTCGGCGGCCAACTCGCGGACGTCGACCCCACCGGCTTCCAGGGCGCCGTCGTCGCGGCGGCGCACCGACTGGCTCCAGATGGCCGGCGTGAGCGCCATGACGTCATCGGGATACGGCAGGTAGATCGGCGGCCCGCCATAGCCATCGGCGTGGAGGACACCAGCCTCATGCGCGCGCATGGGTTACATCCGCTCGGGCGCTGAAACGCCAAGCAGTGCAAGGCCATTCGCGAGCACGACGCGCGTGGCGTCGTTGAGCCACAGGCGGGTGCGGTGCAGGTCGGTGACCGGCTCGTCGGCATTCATCGGACGCACCCGGCAGGTGTCGTACCACTTGTGGAAGTGGGCGGCGAGGTTCTCCAGGTAGCGTGCGACACGGTGCGGCTCAAGGAGCGAGGCGGCCTGCGCGACGACTCGGGGATAGTCGCCGAGGATCGCCAGCAGGGCGGCTTCAGTCGGATCGGACAGCAGCGAGGGGTCGAATCCGTCCTCGGTGCGGACGCCGTCTTCGGCGGCCAGCCGCGCGACATTGGAGGTACGGGCGTGGGCGTACTGGACATAGAAGACCGGGTTGTCATTGGTCTGCCGGCGCATCTCCTCGCCGTCCAGCGACAGCGGACTGTCGGCGGGATAGCGGGCGAGGGAGTAGCGCAGGGCGTCGCTGCCGATCCACTCGATCAACTCGTCCATATAGAGGGCATTGCCGCGCCGCTTGCCCATGCGCTCGCCGGCGATGCTGACGAGCTGGCCGATCTTGACCTCGATGTTGTGCTCGGGGTCGTCCCCCGCGCAGGCGGCGATGGCCTTGAGCCGGTTGATATAGCCGTGGTGGTCGGCGCCGAGGAGGTAGATCTTCTGGTCGAAGCCGCGGTCCTTCTTGGACAGGTAGTAGGCCGCGTCGGCGGCGAAGTAGGTCGGCACACCATTGGCGCGGATCAGCACGCGATCCTTGTCGTCACCGAAAGCGGTGGTGCGCAACCAGATTGCGCCCTCGTTGTCGAAGACGTGGCCCTGCTCGCGAAGGCGGGCGACAGCCTGCTCGACCGCGCCGGCATCGTGCAGGGCGCGCTCGGAGAACCAGACATCGAAGTCGACGTGGAAGCGCTCGAGGGTGGCCTGGATCTGCGCGAGCTGGATCGGATACGCGACATCCCAGGCGGCGTTCAGCGCCTCGTCGGTCGGCAGGTCGAGGATGTCGGGGTGGGCGACGCGCACCGCCTCGGCGAGCGCCTCGACATACTCCCCGTCGTACCCGCCCTCCGGCGCGGGCTCGCCGCGCAGCTTGGCCAGCACCGAGCCGCCGAGCTTGACCACCTGGCCGCCGGCGTCATTGATGTAATACTCCGCCGCGACCTGCGCGCCCGCGGCGCGCAGCAGCCGCACCATGGCATCGCCGAGGGCCGCCCATCGTGTGTGCCCGATGTGGAGCGGGCCCGTGGGGTTGGCCGAGATGTATTCGAGATTGACGACGCGCCCCGCCTCGCTGCGGCCGCGGCCGTATGCCGTGCCCGCCCCCACGATGGTCCGCGCGAGTTCCCCGGCGCTCGCCGCGTCGAGGGTGAGATTCAGGAAGCCGGGGCCGGCGACCTCGACGGCGGCGATGCCGTCGACGGCTTGCAGCTTCGCGGCGAGCTTGGCCGCGACCTCGCGCGGCGGCATACCGGCCTTCTTGGCCAGTTGCATCGCGACATTGCTGGACCAGTCCCCGTGCCCGGCCTGGCGGGGGCGCTCGACCCGCAGATCGTCGGGCACCTCGACCGCGAGCTCGCCGGCGGCGACGAGTTCGGTGAGGGCAGCGCGGATCGCGGCAGCCAGTTGCTCGGGGGTCACCGGGCGATTCTACGAAGGTGGGCGGCAGGCTCGCGCCACCATTCCAGCCGATTCACGCCGCCTGGCATCCGGCTGATAGCCTCACTCCCCGGCGCCAAGCCATCTTGGCCCCCGTAGCTCAGGGGATAGAGCACCGCCCTCCGGAGGCGGGAGCGCAGGTTCGAATCCTGCCGGGGGCACCAAAAGGCCAGCACTCGCGACATAGGAGCGAGGCTGGCCTTTGGTGCTCCCGGCAGAAGTAACAGGCGCCCGGAATGGAATGAGGGCGCCGACGGGGGCACCAAAAGGCCAGCACTCGCGACGCAGGAGCGAGGCTGGCCTTGTGTGACGTCCTCACCTAACGCCCTCCCCTACCGCCTGGTATTGGTCGTGATCGCGACCAGTACCAGGCGGTAGGTCGAGCGTTAGGGGCGATTGGGCGGTGACCCCTCAGGAGCGCTGGGAGGCGTCGAGGACCTCACCGACGAGCTCTTCGAGGACATCCTCGAGGAAGACGACGCTCTGCGTATGGCCGTCCGGGTCGACCACGCGGGCCAAGTGCGAGCCGGTCTGCTGCATGGTCGCCAGCACATCCTCGACCTCGTCCTCGGGACGCACCGTGGCGAGGCGGCGGTGCCGCTTGGTCGGGACGGGCAGGTCATAGTCGGCCTCCCCGGCATACAGCACATCCTTCAGATGCAGATAGCCGGAGATCTCCCCCGCCGCATCGAGAGTAGGAAAGCGGGAGAAGCCGGTCTTGGCCACCAGCCGCTCAACCTGCGCCGGCGTGGCGGCCTCGGGCAGGGTAACCAGGGCATCGACCTGGACCCCCACATCGCGGGCCGACTTGTCGCTGAACTCCAGCGCCGCGCCGAGCAGGTCGAACTGGTCCTCCTCGACCAGGCCCTCGCGGTGGGACTCCTCGACGATGTGGTGCACCTCCTCGGCGGTGAAGGCGCTGGTCACTTCGTCCTTGGGTTCGATCCCGAGCCGGCGCACGATGGCCTTGGCGATCGATTCCATGACGTGTATGAAGGGCCGCAGCACCCGGGTCACCCAGTACAGCGGCGGCACCAGCACCAAGGCCGCGCGTTCGGGCGAGGAGATCGACAGATTCTTAGGAATCATCTCGCCGACGACGACGTGCAGGTAGACGACGATGAGCAGCGCCAGCCCGAGCGCCAGACCGCTGACCACGGCCTCCGGCACGCCGAGCGAGGTGAGCGGCGCCTCCAGCGCGTGATGCAGCGCCGCCTCCGAGATGGCGCCGAGCAGCACCGAGCAGACCGTGATGCCGAGCTGGGCGCAGGCCAGCAGGCTGCCCATCTGTTCGGAGGCATCCAGGCAGATTCGAGCCGCCCGGCTGCCGCCTTCGGCCAACGGCTCGAGTTGGCTGCGCCGAGCCGCCATCGCCGCGAACTCGGCGCCGACGAAGAAGGCATTGAGCAGCAGCAACAGAATCGTCAGCCAGATTGCCGGGCTCATGCCTGCTCTCCCTCGTCGGGCCGCAGGCTGTTGTCGGCGCCCTCCGGCGGCAGCGGGACCATCCGCAGCCGGTCGACGCGCCGCCCATCCATGTCGACGACGACGATCTGCCAGCCCGGCAGGTCGACGCGCTCGCCGACCTGCGGGACGCGGCCCAGGGCCGCCATGACAAAGCCCCCGACGGTTTCGTATGCCGGACCGTCCGGCATCGGGGCCCCCACCCGGGAGCGCACCTCGTCCGGGCGCCAGAGCCCGGGGACGATCCACGTCCCGTCAATGGCCCGGCGGCCAGTGGTCTCGGAGCGGTCGTGCTCGTCGCCGACATCGCCGACGATCTCCTCGACGACATCCTCGAGGGTGACGACGCCGGAGGTGCCGCCATACTCATCCACCACCACGGCGAACTGCAGGCCGCTGGCACGCAGCTGGTCCAGCAAGGGATCCAGGCGCAAGGTCTCCGGGACAACCACGGGATCGACCATCAGCGCCGACACCGGGACCGACTCCCGCCGCTCGCGGGGCACGGCGATGGCGGACTTGACGTGCACTACCCCGTCGATGTCATCCCAGTCCAGGGCCGTCACCGGGAAACGTGAGTGTCCGGTATCGCGGGCTAGCGCCACGACCTCGGCGGCGCTAGCCGTGCGTTCGATGCTGTTGGCTCGGCCGCGCGGCGTCATGACATCGGCGGCCGTCTGCTCCCCGAACCGCAACGAGGCCGTCACCAGCCGCCCAGTGCCTTCGTCAAGGGTTCCCGCCGCGACCGACCGGCCCACGAGTGAGGCCAACTCCTGCGGGGTGCGCGCGGCGGACAACTCCTCCTGTGGCTCGACGCCGACCAAGCGCAGAAAGGCGTTGGCCGAGCCGTTGAGGACGGCGATGAGGGGCTTGGCCGCAACAGCGAAGATCCGGGTGGGCCCAGCGACCTTCTTGCCCACGCGCAGCGGGGCGCTGATGCCGAGGAATTGCGGCACCAACTCGCCGAAAATCATCGAAAAGAGCGTGGCGATGACCAGGGCCACCGCACTGCTCACCGAGCCGCCCGCGGACGTTGGCACTCCGAGTGCGTCGATGCCCGGCCGGATCAAGGTGGCGATGGACGGTTCCGCGATGAAGCCGAGCACCAGCGTGGTCAGCGTGATGCCGACCTGGGCTGCGGATAGCTGGGTGGAGAGGCCCCGCAGCGAGGCCAAGACAGTCTCGGCCTTGCGGTCCCCCTGCTCGACGGCCCGCTGGACCGTGGGCCGGTCGAGAGCGACAAGGGAGAACTCGGTTGCGACGAAGAGTGCGGTCCCGGCCGTGAGGGCGATCGCGCCGAGCAGCAGCAGCCAGGGCACCATAGTGGCGACGATGATAGTCGGACGAACGTGATTGACTGGCCGCACACATCGCACCGAACCGTCCCTGGGGGGGATGAATGAGCAGCACTGCCACCGCGATCGAGATCGAGGGGCTGACCAAACGCTTCGGCGACTTCGTGGCCGTCGACAACCTGAGCTTCCATGTCGAGCCCGGGCGGGTCACCGGCTTCCTCGGCCCCAATGGCGCCGGCAAGACGACGACCTTGCGCATGGTCCTCGGCCTGATCCGTCCGAGCGCCGGCCGGGCCACGATCGGCGGCCAGGAGTATGCCGCCATCCCCCAGCCGCTGCGCACCGTCGGCTCCGCCCTCGAAGCAACGAGCTTTCACCCCGGCCGCACGGGCCGCGACCACCTGCGCGTCCTCGCCGCGACGGCGGGCGTCTCCGACAAGCGGGTCGATGAGCTCCTCGAGCTCGTGGGCATCCCCGCGGCCGCCCGCAAGCGAGCCGGTGGCTATTCCATGGGTATGCGGCAGCGCCTCGGCCTCGCCGCCGCCCTGCTCGGTGACCCTCAAGTCCTGGTTCTCGACGAGCCAGCCAATGGCCTCGACCCCGAGGGCATCCGCTGGCTGCGCGGCTTCCTGCGTCACCTGGCGGCCGAGGGCCGCACGATCCTCGTCTCCAGCCACATGCTGCAAGAGGTCGAGCAGACCGTCGACGATGTCGTCATCATCTCCAACGGCCGCCTGGTGCGAGCCGGCACGATGGCGAGCCTGCACGGCCCGGCGAGCGCCGAAGTGCACACCTCCGATCCCGCCAAACTCGCCGGCGCGCTGCGCATCGCCGATGTCACGAGCACGCCGGCTAGCGATGGCCGGTTGATCGTCGAGACCGACGATTTGCGCCTGATCGGGGATGTCGCGATGCGCGCCGGCCTGCCGATCTGGCTGCTCCAACCTCGAGTCAGCGACCTGGAAGGCATGTTCTTCGCCCTGACCGAGGGCCAAAACCGCAACTTGGGCGCCAACGCCGCCGCCCCGCAAGACCGCGATCTGATCGCTGGTCGCGAGGGAGGGAACGAAGCATGATCGGTGCGATCCGCTCCGAAATCCGCAAGGTCTTCACCACCCGGCTGTGGTGGGGGATGGGCCTGGGGATGGCCGCCCTGGCCGCCCTGATTTCGATGGGCTTTGCCGCCCTGCTCGGCAATGCCGATATGGACGCCGGCGAGGGTCAGGGCAATCCGTTCGCGCAGATGTCGATCGGCACCGCCCAATTGATCTATAACGCCGGGCTCGTCCAAACCATGACGACCCTCTTCCCGCTGGCGCTGGGCGTGCTGCTCATCACCAGCGAATACCGTCACAAGACGATCTCCGCGACCTTCCTGTCCACCCCCAACCGCTGGGTAGTCCTGATCTCGAAGGTCGTGGCGGTTGTGGTCACGGGTGCGCTGTATGCCGTGCTGCACGCGGCCGCGAGCATCGCCGGCGGCGCCTCGATCGTGAAATTCGTCAAGAATCAACCGACGCTGCTGGGCGAGCCGGAGATCTGGAAGTCCCTCGGCATCGGCATCCTGGCCTTCGCGATCTGGATGTTGCTCGGCTTTGGGATCGGCATGCTCATCCGCAACCAGATCGCGGCCGTTCTGATCGCAGTCGGCGTAACCTTCGTGGTCCAGATTGCCCTGAACATCATCTTCCAGGTCAAAGAGTGGTACTCCGCGATGAAGTGGATCCCGGGGAATCTGACCGGCCAGATGGTCATCACCAGCAATCCCCTTGAGGGCCAAGCCATTGATCCGAAAATCCAGGCGCAGTACTGGGATCACTGGTGGCAGGCCGGCTTGGTGCTGGTGGTGTATGCCGCCGTCCTCTCGGTTCTCGGAGCCTGGCTAACGACCCGTCGCGACGTCACCTGACCGGTCGTCATACCCCTGGACTCGGCAGGCTCCCGGGGTCCGGACGAGCGGTCAGAGCGGTGGGCTCCCGGGGTAGGCTTGGCCGGGTTCAGATGTGTACGTCACCGATGACGATGTGAAAGAGGCGTTCGGCCGTGGCTGACTCCCCGACTCCCGCGAATCCCATCGAGGCCTTCGGCCCGAACGAGTGGCTCGTGGATGAGCTGTACGAGAGCTACTTGAAGGACCGCAACTCGGTAGACCGGGCGTGGTGGGACTTCTTCGCGACCTACAAGCCGGCGGGCGAGGTGTCGGGAAATGGCGCCAATGGCGCCTCCGCACCGGCAGCCCCGGTGCCGGCACGGGCCGCAAGTCCCGCCCCCGCGCATACGCCGCAGGTCGCCCCGGCAGATTCCGGCCCGGTGGGTTCGGCGGCGGAATCCGGGCCCGACCAGCCCGCCACGAGCGGTCAGGCCCCGGTGCCAGCCGACCCGCCGGCAGCCAAGACCGAGCGTCGCGCGCCCGAGCGCCCGAAGCCGACCGCGGCCGGCGCGACCCCGCGCGATGCCGCCAGGTCGACGCCGGCGTCGGCGACCAACGAGCCGACCGTCTCCCCGATCCGCGGCGCCAGCGCCCGGGTGGTGACGAATATGGAGAGCTCGCTCGCCATCCCCACCGCCACCAGCGTGCGCAGCGTCCCGGCCAAGCTGCTGATGGACAACCGCGTCGTCATCAACAACCACCTGCGCCGCACCCGCGGCGGCAAGGTCTCCTTCACTCACATCATCGGGTTCGCGCTGGTCAAGGCGATGGCCGCGATGCCGGAGATGAACAACAGCTATGCCGAGGTCGACGGCAAGCCGGCCCTGTCGGTGCCCGCGCATGTCAATCTCGGCATCGCGATCGACTTGGCCAAGGCCGATGGCACCCGCCAGTTGCTCGTGCCGTCGATCAAGGCCGCCGAGACCATGGACTTCAGCCGGTTCTGGACGGCATACGAAGAGATCATCAAGAAGGCTCGCGGAGGCAAGCTGACCGTCGAGGACTTCCAGGGCACGACCGTCTCCCTCACCAATCCCGGCACCATCGGCACCGTGCACTCGGTGCCGCGCCTGATGCAGGGGCAGGGGACGATTATCGGTGTCGGAGCGCTGGAGTACCCCGCCGAATGGCAGGGCGCGAGCACCACCGTGCTCAACCGCCATGGCGTCAGCAAGATCCTCACCCTGACCAGCACCTATGACCACCGCATCATCCAGGGCGCCCAGTCCGGGGACATGCTGCGGACCATCCACGGCCTGCTGCTCGGCCAGGACGGCTTCTACGACGAGATCTTCGAGTCGCTGCGCATCCCCTATGAGCCGGTTCGCTGGGTCCAGGACATCGACGCTTCGCATGACGACGACATCAACAAGGTCGCCCGGGTCCAGGAGTTGATCCACTCCTATCGCGTCCGGGGTCACCTGATGGCCGACACCGATCCGCTGGAATACCGCCAGCGCCGCCACCCCGACCTCGATGTCACCAACCATGGCCTGACCTTGTGGGATCTAGACCGGCACTTCGCCACCGGCGGCTTCGGCGGCGAGCCTTTCCTGCCGCTGCGCAAGATCCTTGGCATCCTGCGCGATTCATACTGCCGCGGCATCGGCGTCGAATACATGCACATCACCGACCCCGAGCAGCGCAAGTGGGTCCAGCGCAAGGTCGAGGTCGGCTATGCCAAGACCTCCCGCGACGAGCAGTTGCGGATCCTGCGCCGCCTCAACGCGGCGGAGGCCTTCGAGACCTTCCTGCAGACCAAGTTCGTCGGGCAGAAGCGCTTCTCCCTCGAGGGTGGCGAGTCGGTCATCGCCCTGCTGGACCGGGTTTTGTCCCGTGCCGCTCAGGACGGGCTGGACGAGGTGTGCATCGGTATGCCACACCGCGGGCGCCTGAATGTGCTGGCCAATATCGCCGGCAAGTCGCCCGGCCAGATCTTCCGGGAGTTCGAGGGCAAGAGCGACCCGAAGTCGGTCCAGGGATCCGGCGATGTGAAATACCACCTCGGCACCGAGGGGGTCTTCACCGCCGATAGCGGCGCGACGACCAAGGTCTACCTCGCCGCCAACCCCTCCCACCTTGAAGCCGTCAACCCGGTCCTGGAGGGCATCGCACGCGCCAAGCAGGACCGGATCAATCTCGGCGGCGAAGACTTCACCGTCCTGCCGGTGCTGCTTCACGGTGACGCGGCCTTCGCCGGCCAGGGCGTCGTCGCAGAGACGCTGAACCTCTCGCAATTGCGTGGCTACCGCACGGGCGGCACGGTGCACGTCGTCATCAATAACCAGGTTGGCTTCACGACCGCGCCGAGCAGCTCACGCTCCTCGATGTATTGCACTGATGTCGCGAAGATGGTGCAGGCGCCGATCTTCCACGTCAATGGCGATGACCCCGAGGCCTGCGTGCGGGTGGCCGAGCTGGCCTACGAATTCCGCCAGGAGTTCAACAAGGATGTCGTCATCGACATGGTCTGCTACCGGCGCCGCGGGCACAACGAGGGCGACGACCCGTCGATGACGCAGCCGTTGATGTACAAGCTGATCGACGCCAAGCGCAGCGTCCGCAAGCTATACACCGAGGCACTAATCGGTCGTGGGGATATCTCGCAGGACGAGGCCGAGGCCGCGCTGCGCGACTACCAGCAGCAACTCGAGAATGTCTTCGTCGAGACCAAGGAAGCCCTCAAACACACCGATCGGCCCGAGCCGACGGCCGCTGGGACCGACGCTGAGGGGCACTCGGGCCTAGAGCCGCCCATCGCGCAAACCACCGATGTGACCAAGCATTCGGCAACCCAAACGGCCATCTCCCCCGAGATGCTGCAGCGGATCGGCGATGTGCACCTCGACCACCCCGCCGACTTCACCGTGCACCCGAAGCTGGCGCAGCTGATGGAGCGTCGCGCCGCCTCGGTGCGCGAAGGCGGCATCGACTGGGGTATGGCCGAATTGATCGCCTTCGGCTCGCTGCTCATGGAGGGCACCCCGGTGCGGATGTCCGGCCAGGACAGCCGCCGCGGCACCTTCGTTCAGCGGCACGCCGTGCTCATCGACAAGGTGAGCGCCGACGAGTGGACGCCGCTGCGCTATCTCAGCGACGACCAGGCGAAGTTGTGGATCTACGACTCGCTCCTCTCCGAATACGCCGCGATGGGCTTCGAGTACGGCTATTCGGTCGAGCGGCCGGACGCCCTCGTGCTGTGGGAAGCCCAATTCGGCGACTTCGTCAATGGCGCCCAGACGATCATTGATGAGTTCATCTCCTCCTCGGAGCAGAAGTGGGCGCAGCGCTCCTCCGTCGTGCTGCTGCTCCCGCACGGGTATGAGGGCCAGGGCCCGGACCACTCCTCGGCCCGCATCGAGCGCTTCATGACGCTGTGCGCCGAGGACAATATGACGGTTGCCTACCCGAGTTCCCCGTCGAACTACTTCCACCTGCTGCGCCGCCAGGCGTAT
This sequence comes from Actinomycetota bacterium, assembly GCA_020160805.1. Classification (GTDB taxonomy): domain Bacteria; phylum Actinomycetota; class Actinomycetes; order Actinomycetales; family Dermatophilaceae; genus Nostocoides_A; species Nostocoides_A veronense. The sequence continues at coordinate 180,222 of JAIUPO010000001.1, forward strand.
GCCCGGCCGCGCCGACCGCTGGTCGTCTTCACCCCGAAGTCGATGTTGCGTCTGAAGGCTGCTGCGGCGATGCCGGAGGAGTTCACGACCGGAACCTTCCGACCGGTGATGCCGGACCGCCCGAATGCGACGCCGGACAACACAGCGGTCGATCGGGTGTTGCTGGCCTCCGGCAAGGTCGTCTACGAACTCGAAGCCGAGCGCGAGAAGCGCGGCGATACCCGCACGGCAATCCTGCGTCTGGAGCAGCTCTATCCGCTGGCGGATGCCGAGATCGTCGAGGCGCTGCGCCAGTACCCGCAGGCTGAACTCGTCATGGTGCAGGACGAGCCGATGAACCAGGGCGCATGGCCCTATCTCGGCCTGAACCTGCCGGCCGCCTTGGCCGAGCACGGCTACACTAAGCCGCTGCGCGTCATCGCCCGGCCGGCTTCAGCCAGCCCCGCGACCGGCAGTTCGAAGAAGCATGCCGCTGAGCAGCAGGCGCTGCTCGACGCCGCCTTCGGTCGCTGATCACGGGCGATGTATTTCACCGACCGCGGCATCGAGGAATTGGAGAGCCGCCGAGGCGAGGAGGATGTGACCCTCGCCTGGGTGGCCGACCAATTGCGATCCTTTGTTGACGAGCACCCGGAGTTCGAGGTGCCGATCGAGCGGCTTGCGGCCTGGCTGGCACGGCTGGACGACCCCTTCGAGGACGAAGACTAGCGGCCGCCCAGGCACGGGTCCCCGCGACCGGTCAGCAGGCCATGCCCGCGGACGCGCCGGCACTGCCTCCGGGCTGTTGACCGCAGCCCTATCCGGCGCTCGCGCCGGCCGCCTCGAGGATGACGTCGAGGGCCGGGAGCAAGGTCGCGGCCATCTCGTCATACGCCTCCCTCGGCAGGCCATAGGGATCGGGGATATCGCTGGGCACAACGCTGGGGCGGTGCATCGCCGCCGTGCGAACCGCAGCACGCCAGGCGTCCGGGTCGGCGCCGGGCGCAGCGCTGGTCCACCGGAGCAAGTCCGCGAACTCCCCGACGGTGAAGGTGCGTTTGAGCGCCGACGGGGCCTCCGCCAGGATGATCTGGCGGTGGTCCCGGGTGGCCGCGAGGATGAGGTCTGCAGCCTCATAGTGGGCGCGAACGGCATACCTCGGCTCGTGGTCGTCGACGGTGATGCCATGCCGCTGGGCGAGGTCCCGAATGGGCGGCGGCACCTCCAGACCGCGATACCACCCCGTCCCGGAACTGGTGACGACGAAGGCCTCCGGGGCGAGTTGGCTCAGGCGCTGGCGCAGATAGGAGGCCGCGAAAGCGGACCGGCAAATATTTCCGGTACAGACGACGTGGATGGCGAAGGGCTTAGATGAATCGGTCACGGATCAATCCCTCACTCGGCTGCCCAGAGCTCCCGTCAGCGGGCGTAATCATCATGAAGGCGCTGGATGTCGGATTCGTCGAATGAGCCATAGGCGATTTCGAGGATGCGGCCGATATTGTCAGAGGTGTTTCCCACGCGGTGAAGAGCGCCGAGCGGAATCCAAAACGAATCTCCCGGCTCGGCGATGACCGTCTCATCGCCGATGGTCACCTCCAATGGACCATCGAGCACGCGCCAGAACTCGGCGCGGTGGGTGTGCGTCTGCAGGGAGAGGCGAGCCCCGGGGACGATCGTGAGGATCTTGACCGTCGTCTGTTCGTTCAGCGTCAGCTGTTCGAAACCGCCCCAGGGCCGTTCTTCGACGAACATCTCAGGACGAGGATCGGGGATCGGGGACATGATTTCCTTCGACGGCTGCACGGGTCTCGACACTGCTGGCAGGCATCCCACCCCACGTCGAACAGGGATTATCCTAACGGCCGCCCAAGCGTGAGTCCTCTTGGTGCGTGGCGGCCACCGCAGCCGCGACGGCCGGCGCGACGCGATCGTCGAAGACACTCGGCACGATCATGGCGGCCGTGGGATCGCTGACCAAGGAGGCGATCGCGCGCGCGGCCGCCAGCTTCATGGCCTCGGTGATTTCCCCGGCCCCGCAATCGAGCGCGCCGCGGAAAATCCCCGGAAAGGCCAGCACATTGTTGATTTGGTTCGGATAGTCGGAGCGGCCGGTCGCGACCACCGCGGCGTGCCGAGCGGCGATTTCCGGATGCACCTCAGGAGTCGGATTCGCCAAGGCGAAAATCGTCGCCTCGGGCGACATGCTGGCCACCTGGTCTTCGGGCACGGTGCCACCGCTGACCCCGATGAAGACATCCGCACCCACCAGCGCGTCGGCCAGTGGGCCATCGAGTCCGCGCGGATTACTCGTGGCGACCAGACGGGCCTTGTGCCCGCCGAGACCCACGCGCCCAGGGCCGAGGATGCCTTGGGAGTCACACACGACGAGGTCGTCGATGCCGACGGCGAGCAGGAGTTTGGCGACGGCCACACCCGCTGCGCCCGCGCCGCTGATCACCACCCGCATGTGGGTCACCTCGCGGCCGAGAACCCGTGCCGCGTTCAGCAGGCCAGCGAGCACGACAATGGCTGTTCCGTGCTGATCGTCGTGAAAGACCGGAATATCGAGGCGTCGGTTCAGGCGCTCCTCAATCTCGAAACAGCGTGGCGCCGAAATGTCCTCAAGATTGATCCCGCCGAAACTCGGGGCGAGACGAATGATGGTGTCGACTATTTCCTCGACGGTGCCCGACTCAATGCACAACGGGATGGCATCAACCCCGCCGAATTGTTTGAAGAGGACAGCCTTTCCCTCCATGACCGGCATCGCCGCCAATGGCCCGATATTGCCAAGCCCAAGCACCGCTGTCCCGTCACTGATGATCGCGACCGTATTGGCGCGGGCGGTATAGCGCGCCGCCAGCGTGGAATCCTTGGCGATGGCTTCGCTGACCTTCGCGACGCCGGGGGTATAGAGCAGCGCCAAATCGTCGCGGTCGAGGAGGGGCTTGGTCGCGACGATCGCGACCTTGCCGCCCTCGTGAGCCCGGAAGATCGGGTCGTCGGACAGATCTGCGGTCTCGGCGCTCGATGGCTCACCGCTCGGCATGAGAATCGCTCCTGGTCTGGCACCCGGTCGGCGGGTGCTCGGTTGAGTCGGGCTGGCCGGGTGTGGCCCACTCGGGCGGACGGCGGTGACCGTAACGTTGGAGCATCGTGTCACACCTGCCCCGAGGCTTCACCGTGGTTCGCGTCACGGGATCGTCCATGGAACCCACTCTGCGCGAAGGCGATCTGCTGCTCGCTCGCGCTGGCGCTCGTCCGCGCGCCGGCCGCATCGCGGTCGTCCGTCTGCCCCCCGATTCCGACGGTATGCCGCGGCCCCTGTCGGTCAAGCGCGTCACCGGACCGGACCCGTCGGACCCGTCCCGGTGGTGGGTGGAGCGAGACAATCCTCGTGAGGGCGTGGACAGTTGGCTGGTTGGATCGCTGGCCGCCCGTGACATCCTCGGAACGGTGCTGTGGCGCCTCTGGCCACGCCCTGGTCCCCTGCCGAAGGCGCCCGCGGCGTAGGTTGGTCTTGTACGGCAGGGTGCGCCCTGCATACCCGCGAAAAGAGCAGAAAGGTTCACCGATGTTCCGCACCCGCTTCACCCCCGTCGCGGTCAGCGCTCACTGCGACCTGCCGTGTGGCGTTTATGACCCCGCCCAGGCCCGCATTGAGGCCGAGTCGATCAAGGCCGTATGCAAGAAGGTCGCCGACAACGACGATGCCGACTTCCGGGTCCGCGCCGCCATCATCAAGGAGCAGCGCTCTGAGCTGGTCAAGCACCACCTGTGGGTGCTGTGGACCGACTACTTCAAGCCGCCGCACTTCGAGAAGTTCCCCGAACTGCATACCCTCGTTAACGAGGCCACCAAGCTCGCGGGTGCATCCGGCACCAAGGGCAGCTTCGATGAGTCGGTCGCCGACGACCTGCTCGCCAAGATTGATCGGATCGCCGAGATCTTCGCGGAGACCAAGAAGGCCTGATCCGCAAGACCCGGTATGCCGCGCCCGCTCACCCCAATCGGGGCGAGCGGGCGCTGCGTTCGGTGACCCGCGTCAGCGCATCGACGACCGCCGGGTCGTACTCATAGCCGAGCCCTAAATGGATCCGCTCGAGGGCCGGCCCGCGGGCCGTGCGTCGCCCCTGGGTCAGGTCGTCATACGCATTGGCGACACGCAGAATGCGCGCGGTGATCGGCAGGACGGCGCCGAACTCGCGCACCTCCCGATATTGCGCCGCGCTGCCGATGATGGCCTCGACAACCTCATCGGAGGCACCCGCCTGCCGGGCCAAGAAGATGGTCTGGCGGTTCACATGGGCCTGCTCGGCGGGCGCGGCAAGGATGGTCGCGCCGTCGGGGATGGGTTCGTTGAGCGTCACCTGGCCGACGTCGTGCAGTAGCCCGGCATCAAAGAGCACCTGCAGATCGCCCGGGCTGAGGCCGAGTTCTTCGCCGATCGTCTTAGCGAGGCGCGCCACCCGGCCCGCGTGTCCCTTGGCCGTATGCCCCGTCTCATCCGTCAGGCGGGAGAGAGCCAGCACGAGTTGGCGCTGGGTCGCCTCGATGCGTCCGGCACGCCGCAGCCCATAGAGCGCGATCGCGATCGGCCAGATGAACAGGGGTATGGCGATCGGCCCGATGATCGGCGTCGTCACCGCGATCAATGCCCCGCCATTGGTCATCATCGCCCCGATAGCCCCGGAACGGGCCAGGTCGAGGCGGATCAGGGTGAGCACTGGCACGTGCAGGGTGCGCACCCGGCCAAAGGTCCAGAGCACCAAATCCACCAGGACACCCACCAGGGCTACCCCGATCAGCCAGAAGGCGGCCACCAGGGTGGTCACCTCGGGTCTGGAGACAATGGTCAACACCGAGCCATCGCCGACATCCCAGCGGGCGATCGCCGCCGCACACGACAGCCCCACATAGCGGCAGACGTGATCGAAGACATCTGCTGGGCGGCCCGTGAGCGCGGACAGCATCCCGCCAACGGTCATGGGCACCGCGAGCAGCAGCACACACAGGCCCCAACTCATCGGCGGGCTACCCGAGATGGCGGGGGTGAGCACCATACCCATCCCGGCGGCGGTGGTGATGGGCGCCATCTGACGACCGATCTGGTTCACGACGACCAATTGGCCGACCGCGACCACGAGGATGGCGGTGACAATCGCCGGCTGCGCCGTAGGACCTAGATCGCCGCCATCGGCGACGACGCGAGCGATGGCGGCCAGCGTTACGCACCATCCCAATCCGATGATCAGGCCCCGCCTGCCCCGCAGACTCATGCGCGATGCCGCCCGACCATAGGTGGCAGCGGATCGATCCGATCCACCACCCGGCGTAGTGCAACCAGGATGATGCTGTCGAGGTCGCTGCGACCGGCAATCGCGTCGTAGGCGGCATACCGGTCCCCGATGAGCGGGTCCCGGCGGGCCACAACATACGCCTCCGCCACCGAGATGACCCGCCCGGCGGTCGCCGTCGATGTCGAGGCGCCATCGCGGCGATGTTCGAGGATCGGCAGGATGCCTTGGAGGAAGTCGACTTCTGTCAGCGCCCGCGCAGGGCGGGGCGCCGGCTCCACACCGCGTGGTGTCGACAGGCTGTCCAAGCGATACAAGGCACCGGCCAACGCGAGGTCCTCCGAGCGCGACGGGCCGAGGTCGATCTCTTCCGCGAGCCATTCCGCAAGACGGGCGACATCCGCGGAATGCGCGGCCGCGCCAGGAAAGCGGGCGTCGATCGCGGCATTGAGCGTGTCCACGACCCGCACCTGCATCAGATCTTCAGCACGTTCGTGGCCAAGCGCCCACCGCGCGGCGACCAGGCACGGCAGCAACAGGACGATCGATCCCGGACCGCCGCCGGCGATCTGCCAGACCGTGACAATGAGGATCGACAGGCTGCCCGTTGCCAGATACGTCAACCCGCTGCGCAAGATGAGCGCGCGGAACTGATCTGCGAGAGCCACCGCACGCGAGGCCCATTGCACCAACGAGATCAACCAGGCGTTAACGACCAGTTGCAGGAGATTGGCTAGCAACAGAGCCCATCCGATGTGCACGACCACGGGGGCGCCCGCCGCTGCTCCCTCGACAAGGACCGGGCCCCGCAGCGACCAATACGCGAGGAGGCCCGCCATTCCGACGACCACCGACATCGCGGCATTGAAAACCACCCGGATCGGCGCCTGACGTCCCGCTTGCGCGAGGGCATGCGCTGCCGCAAGCAGCGGCAGACCAGCAGCCACGCCGAGCGGGACGGCGGCGAGCGTCAAGGCAGCGAGCATGGAAATATGCACGCGCCGCGAGGACGTCGACGGTGATCGCGCCGGAAGATTGCCGGCGGCTGCTACCAGGATGAGGACCCCCAAACCGGTCCAATCCGTCACCGGGCCGGCAATCGGACGCAGAGCCAGATAGGACGCTATGGCCAGGAGCACCGTGCCCGCGACCACAAAGCGGGTGCTGACGGCATACCGATGCTCGGGGCGAGCGATCCGGCGATAGATCCCGAGGGGGGAGGGTTGCCCCTCGGCGCGTTCAGGTGTCAGCGGGAACCCTGGATGTCCCAATCCCACACGCGCGGGCCCTTGCCAATCTCGGACGTTCCCGGGTTCCCTGGTCCTTGACCCGCAGGCCCGGCAGTGCCGTTGGCGCTGGTGCCGGGATTGCCGTTATTGCCACCACTGCCCTCGTCGCCAGCATGGGCGGTCGATATCGGGACGAGAAGAGCGACACTCAGACTCGCCGCAACACACACACGTCGGGGGAAGGACATTTTCGGCTCCGGAGGGCAACGGCTCGGCCCGCGCCAAGCAGCATCGTTGCGCCAAGTCTCCCACGCAGACGCGAAATGCGGAATGCCGCTGGATTGGCCGACCGGCAGGTGTCCTGCCCTGCGACGGAACTATGGGAGACTGGATGGTGGTGGTCCCGCCGGTCGGCTGGGACGGCAATCCCCAAACATTGGAGTCATCATGAGCAAGCGTGCACGCAAGCGTCGTGACCGGAAGAAGAAGGGCGCCAACCACGGCCGCAAGCCGAACGCCTGAGCTCAACCGCTCGCACGAAAGCACGAAGGCCGCCCCCGTCTGGGGGCGGCCTTCGCACATTCGGCTGGGGTATGCCGCGTCAGTCGACGTAACGGATCTCGACGGCGGTGATCCGCTGGACGATCAATCCGCGCAGGTGGGCCGGGGCGCTCTCCTGGGCGCAGGAGCGTTTGACCATGCCTTTAACCATCGTGTCGATGTCGTACTGCTGCAGGCACGCCGCGCAGTGCGCCAGGTGCGCCGCGATCTTGCCGCGCTCGCTGTCCGGCAATTCGCCGTCGAGATATTCGAAGACTCGGTGCAAGGCCTCGGAGCAGTCCGCCTCGTTGATCTCCTGGCTCACTCCTGCTCACCGCCATCCGCACCCCGGAAGCCGCGCTCCACGGCATACTCCGAAAGCAGTTCACGCAACTGGCGACGGCCGCGGTGCAGCCGCGACATCACAGTGCCGATCGGCGTGCCCATGATCTCGGCGATCTCTTTGTAGGCGTAGCCCTCGACATCGGCGAAGTAGACCGCGAGACGAAACTCCTCGGGCAACTCTTGGAGAGCGCGTTTGACCTCGCTATCGGGCAGGTGCTCCAGCGCCTCGATCTCGGCGCTGCGCAGGCCGCGGGAGCTGTGCGATTCGGCGCGGGCGAGCTGATAGTCCTCGATCTCAGCCGCATCGGACTGCAACGGCTCGCGCTGCTTCTTGCGATAGCTGTTGATATAGGTGTTGGTCAGGATGCGGTACATCCAGGCCTTGAGGTTGGTTCCCGGCTTGAACTGGTGGAAGGCGGCGAAGGCCTTCGCGTAGGTCTCCTGGACCAGATCCTCGGCGTCCGCGGGATTGCGCGTCGTGCGCAGCGCCGCAGAGTAGAGCTGATCGATCAGGGGCAGCGCGAGCTCCTCGAAACGCGCCTGCCGCTCGGCGGGCGTCTCGGTGGTCACGTCGACGGTGGCGGCCTGCTCGTCGAGCTCAGGGGTGGGCGGTGTGGGAGTCATCGCGGACCAGCCTAGCTGCGGACTGTGCGCGGACTGCTGCAAAAGGACGAACACCGGGCCTCCGTGGGCGGGGACAGGAACTGCGCGTGGCAACGCCTGCTTCGGGCTTGGCTATTCCCAAGGCGTGGGAGACTAAGCCCGCCTACCTCCCACTGATCGGACGAAGGAGTCCCCTCCCCATGACCGCCCCCTCCGCTGACCTCGCCGCCCTCGCCCAGTCGTATGGCGTCGCCACCGAATTTTGGGACTGGCAGGGCGTTCATACGATCGTCAGCGCGGAGACCATCCAGCGAGTGCTCACGGCGCTCGGCGTCACCGTGGAGACCGATGCGGACGTCCTGCAGGCTCGGGACGAGGTATGGCTGCGCACGTGGCGGCGGACGCTGCCGCCGACCATCGTGATGCGGGCCGGGTGGACGCCCTGGATTCCGGTGCACGTCCCGCACGGTTCCTCGGTGCGCGTCGAAATCGCGCTCGAGGACGGCGGGATCATCCCGGTGCGGCAGGTGGACAACTGGGTGGCTCCCCGCACCGTCGATGGTGTCGAGACGGGTGAAGCGACCTTCGAACTGCCCGGCGACCTGCCGCTCGGGTGGCACACCCTGCATGCCTTCGTCGAGGGCCGGGACGAGCCGGCATACGCCACCGTCGTCGTGACCCCGCACCGGCTGGAGCTGCCAGCTGGGCTCAGCCACCGGCGGATGGTCGGGCTGATGACGCAGGTTTACCAATTGCGCTCCGCGAACTCGTATGGCGTGGGCGACCTCGCCGACCTCGCGGACCTCGCGACGTGGGGCGCCGCGGATCTGGGCTGCGACTGGGTGCTGGTCAATCCGCTGCACGCGGCACAGGTGCAGGCTCCGATGGAGGCCTCGCCCTATCTGCCGACCACCCGGCGGTTCGTCAACCCGCTCTACATCCGGGTCGAAGACATCCCCGAGGTCGGCTATCTCCCATCGGCGACGCGGGCCGCGATCGCCGAACTCTCCCGCTCCGGGCAGGCTCTGAACACCGGAGCAACCATCGACCGCGATGCATCCTGGACGGTCAAGCGCGCCGCGCTGCAATTGGTCTTCGATGCCGGGCTGAGCGACCGGCGTCGTCGCGCCTTCGACGGCTTCTGTGAGCGCGAGGGCCAGGGCCTGGTCGACTTCGCGACCTGGTACGCGCTCAGCGATGTGCATGGCGATGCGTGGAACGAGTGGCCGGAAACGCTGCGCAGCCCCGGAACCGCCGAGGTGGCGGCCTTCCGCGAGGAGAATGCCGCGGCGATCAACTTCTTCCGGTGGCTGCAGTGGGTTCTGGAGGATCAACTGGCCGCGACCCAGCGCCTCGCCAAAGAGGCGGGTATGGCGCTCGGCGTGGTCCACGACCTCGCCGTCGGTGTGCACCCATCGGGCGCGGACGCCTGGGGCCTGGGGGATGCGCTGGCGCGCGGCATCGACGTGGGGGCGCCGCCGGATCAGTTCAATCAGGTCGGGCAGAACTGGAGCCAGCCGCCGTGGCGCCCGGACCGGCTCGCGGAACTCGGCTACGCGCCATACCGGGACATGCTGCGCACGGTGCTGCGTGACTCGGGAGGCATCCGGGTCGATCACATCATTGGCCTGTTCCGGCTGTGGTGGATCCCGCAGGGGCTGACGCCGAGTGAGGGCACCTATGTGGCCTATGACCACGAGGCGCTGATCGGCATCCTGTGCCTGGAGGCGCATCGGGCGGGCGCGGTTGTTGTCGGCGAGGACCTCGGGGTGGTGCAGCCCTTTGCGCGGGAATTCATGAAGGAGCGCGGCATCCTCGGCACCTCGATCCTGTGGTTTGAGTGGAAGGACGGCAAGCCCCTGCCGCCGGAGGGCTATCGGGAGTTGTGCCTCGCCTCGGTCACCACGCACGACCTGCCGCCGACTGCGGGCTACTTGGAGTTGGCGCATGTTGCGCTGCGCAAGGAGTTGGGCCTGTTGACCCGGCCGCTGGAGGTCGAGGAGGCCGAAGAGCGTGCGGCCATCGAGAAGGTGGCCGCCGCCTTGGCGGAGCAGGATTTGCCGCACGATCCGGCGAATGTCGAGGAGTTCGTGGCGGCGCTGCACACCTATCTTTCGCGCTCGCCCGCCAAGCTGCTCGGCGTCAGCGTGCCCGATTTGGTCGGCGATCGCCGGGCCGTCAACCAGCCCGGCACGGACACGGAGTACCCCAACTGGCGGGTGCCCCTCACCGGCCCCGATGGCGAACTCGTGACCCTGGAGGACCTCACCGCCCTCCACCTCCCCGCCCGCCTCACCCGCTCCCTGATATAACCGGGCTGGCTGTGGGTTTCCCGCCCGATGCCGGAAACCCTTCCTTTGTGCCGGAAACTTTCCGGCACAAAGGAAGAGAAAGTGGCATCGGGCGGGAAACCTACATTCGCGATCAGGCGCCGACTGCGGTGCCGAAGAGGCGCCCGATGAGATATGTGACGGCCATGGCGGCGATGCCGCCAGCGACGACGCGGGCAACGGCGCGCCCGATGACGGCGCCGCCGAGGCGGGCACTGACATAACCGGTCAGGGCGAGCGCGAGCAGGACGACGATGACGGTTCCGGGGATGCGCCAGCTCGCCGAGGGGTTGAGCACGGCGATCAGCGGCAGCAGGGCGCCAAGGGTGAAGGAGACGAAGGACGCGACCGCCGCCTGCCACGGATTGGTCAGCTCGTGCGGGTCGATGCCGAGTTCGGCTTCTGCGTGGGCGGCGAGCGGGTCCTGCCGGGTCAGAGCCTCAGCCACCTCCCGGGCGAGGCCCTCGTCCAGCCCCTTCGCGGCGTAGATCTCCGCGAGCTCCGCCAACTCGGCCGCGGGGTCATCGCGCAGTTCCTGGCGCTCTTTGGCCAGCAGTGCCTTCTCGGTGTCGCGCTGGGTGCTGACGGAGACGTACTCCCCCACCGCCATACTCATCGCCCCGGCTGCCAGCCCGGCGAGACCGGCGGTGAAAATCGCGCCGCGGTTGGTCGTTGCCGCCGCGACGCCGATCACCAGGCCCGCGGTGGAGACGATGCCGTCATTGGCGCCGAGGACCCCCGCGCGCAGCCAGTTCAGGCGGCCCGCGGTGTTCTGGACATGGATCTCGGGTTCGCCGTCATGCCGCACGCTCGCCTCGCTCACCCCTGGAGATTACGTCCTTCGGCCTGTTGCGGAACGTCCGGACGGGGTCCCCGCGAAGTATCGGAGCTGGGTCCCACGCTCTGCGTGGGCGAACTTCGTGGGGTGTCCTTAAATGTCCGTGACTTCACCGACGGTTGCCGGGCCGCCGAACGACCCGAAGTCGTCGGACTCCTGCGCGCTCGGGTCGACCGCGATCGCGGCGACGTCGTGCGGGCGGATCTCGCCGGACGCGATGGCCTCCGCGAAGTGACAGGCGACGCGATGGGTCGCCGGGACGCCGTCGATCTCGACGACCCGCAGCTGCGGCCGTTCGGTGTCGCAGCGTGTCTCCTGCCGCCACGGGCAGCGGGTATGGAAGCGGCACCCCTTGGGTGGGTTCGCCGGCGAGGGCAGGTCTCCGGTGAGCAGGATCCGCTCGCGGCGGTCCTCCACGACCGGATCGGGAACGGGCACAGCCGACATCAGAGCGCGCGTGTAGGGGTGCAGCGGGGCGGCATACAGATCGTCGGCGGCGGCCTCCTCGACGAGGGCACCGAGGTACATCACGCCGACCCGGTCGCTGATATGCCGCACGACGGCGAGGTCGTGGGCGACCACGAGATAGGTCAGGCCGAACTCTTGCTGGAGATCCTCCAAGAGGTTGATGACCTGGGCCTGCACGGAGACATCGAGCGCCGAGACCGGCTCGTCGGCGACGATGAGCTTCGGATCAACCGAGAGCGCCCGCGCGATGCCGATGCGCTGACGCTGGCCGCCGGAGAACTCGTGGGGGTATTTCTGCAGGGCGGCGGCCGGGAGGCCGACCGCTTTGAGCAGTTCACGCAGTCGCGCGTTCGCCGCTTTGGCGTCCTTGACCAGCCCGTGCGCCTTCATCCCCTCGAGCAGCAGCGACTCCACCGATTGGCGCGGATCGAGGCTGGAGAGCGGGTCTTGGAAGACCATCTGGATGTCTTGGCGCTTGCGGCGCAAGGTCTCGCCCGTGAGGCTGGCGATATCGGTGCCGTCGAAGATGACCTTGCCCTCGGTGGGCGGCTCGAGGTTAAGGATGGCGCGTCCGAGGGTTGACTTGCCGCAACCGGATTCGCCGACAAGGCCATAGGTTTCGCCGCGGTGGATCTGCAAGTCGACGCCATCGACGGCATAGACATAACCGATCGTCCGGTCGAAGATCACACCCTTCTTGATGGGGAAGTGCACCTTGACGCCCTGGACGTCGACGAGCACGTCATCGGAGATCGTCATGAGCTCACCTCCTGATCGCGCAGCGGCTGGCCGACGGGGTTATGGCAGCGCAGGGCGTTCGGTCCGTCCTCGACGAAATCCGGGGTGACCTCACGGCATACCGGCAGCGGCTGCGAGCAGCGAGGAGCGAAGGCGCACGCGTGCGCCCACGGCAGGTTGTCGGCGACGGAGCCGGGTATGGGGTGCAGCGGCTCCCCGCGGGCCCCATCCAGTCTCGGGATGGAGCCGAGGAGCCCGTGGGTGTAGGGGTGGCGCGGCGCGGCGAAGAGGTCGTGCCGCAGGCCGCGCTCGACGATCCGGCCGCCATACATCACATTGACCTCATCGCACAGGCCAGCGACGACGCCGAGATCGTGGGTGATCATGATGAGCGCGGTGCCGCTGTCGCGGACAAGGTCCTTGAGCAGTTGCAGGATCTGCGCCTGGATCGTCACATCTAGGGCCGTCGTCGGCTCGTCGGCGATGAGCAGTCGCGGCTCACAGGCCAACGCCATCGCGATGAGCGCGCGCTGCCGCATACCTCCGGAGAGTTGTTGTGGGTAGTCCTTCAGCCGCCGGTCGGGATCGGGTATGCCGACCTTGTCGAGCATCTCGCGGGCCTTGGGCATCGCCGCCTTGCGCGACATGCCCTTGTGCCGCTCCAGGACCTCAGTGACCTGAATCCCGATGGGCACCACGGGATTCAGGGACGAGAGCGGGTCTTGGAAGATCATGCCGAGGTCTCGGCCGCGGCGGTCGCGCATGGCGTTGTTGTCGAGCGCGAGCAGGTCAGTTCCGTCGAACTTCGCGGTGCCGGTGACCTGGTTTCCGCGCGCCGGGAGCAAGCCCATGATGGCGAGGGAGGTGACGGACTTGCCGGAGCCGGACTCCCCGACGAGACCGACGGTTTGGCCGGGCCGGACATCGAAGCTGACGCCGTCAACGGCGGTGAAGGGCTTCTCGCCCTGCCGCAGGAAGGTGACGCTCAGGTCGCGGACGGTGAGGAGGGGTTCGCCGGCACGGGTGTTGGCGGCATACGCCCTGGTGGTCATGGTGCTCACCTGCGGGTCTTGGGGTCGAGGGCTTCGCGCAAGGATTCGCCCATCAGCGTGAAGCCGAAGGCGACGACGATGATGCAGGCGGCGGGATAGAACGCCATGTGCGGGTAGTCGGCGAGATACTCCTGCGCCTTGCCCAGCATTTGGCCCCACTCCGGCTGCCGGTCGTTCGGGTTGCCGAGGCCGAGGAAGGACAGGGCGGCGGCGTCGATGACCGCGGTCGCGAGAACCAGGGTCGCCTGGACAATCACCGGGCCGATCGCATTGGGAAGCATGTGGCGGAAGACGACGGCGCCTTCCTTGACGCCGAGAGCGCGCGCGGCCAAGACGTGGTCGCTATGTCGTTGGGCCAGCATCGAGCCACGGAGTAATCGCGCGAACACCGGCAGGTAGGCGATCGAGATGGCGATGATGACCGTCCACTGGCTCGGCTTGGCGGCCATCGCCGCGACCGAGAAGGCGAGCAGCAGCGACGGAATCGAGAGCAGGATGTCGACGATCCGCATCACCAGCGAGTCGACCCAGCCGCCCACGGCGCCGGCCAAGGTGCCGAGGATCATGCCGCCCGCGAGCGAGAAGATCGTCGCGAAGACGCAGACGATCAGCGTCTGCCGACTTCCGACAATCAACCGGGAGAGCAGATCGCGGCCGCGGTCATCCGAGCCGAGCGGGAAGCCGGGCTCGGGACCGGGGATCGGATTGGTCTGCCGACGCACCTTGGAGATCAGTTCCGGGATCGGCTTGGTCGGGTCGTGCGGCGCGATGACATTCGCGAAGATCGCGACGAGCACGAAGATGACGGTGATGGTCAGGCCGATGAGGAAGATACGGTCGCGGCGCAGGCGCTTCCACGCGCTCGCGATCAGCGAGACGCCAGGCTTTTCGTCGATCGCACCGGCATCGCTGACCGTCGCCGCGAGGGCATCGATGCGCTCCTTCTTGGCGGCGCCGGGGCGCCAGCCCTTGGGGGTTTCGCTCATGTCACCTCACCTGGTCCGAACGCGCGGATCGATGACCGCATAGAGGATGTCGACGATCAGGTTGACGAGGACGAAGGTCGCGGCCGAGGCCATGATCAGCACTTGGAGCACGGAATAGTCACGATGCTCGAAGGCCAAGGCGAGGGCTTCGCCGATGCCACCGAAGGAGAAGACGCTTTCGGTCAGGATGGCCCCGGCCAGCAGGCCGCCGACCTGCAGGCCGATCGTGGTCACAACGGGCAGCAGCGCATTGCGCAGCACGTGCCGGCCCCGGATCACCCGGTTGGTCAGGCCCTTGGATTCGGCTGTGCGGACGAAATCCTCATCGAGCACCTCCAGAACCGAGGCGCGGGTGATCCGGAAGATCACGGCGAAGGGGATCGTGGAGAGCGTCAAGGCTGGCAGGATCAGGTGTTTTAGCGCATCCCACGCGGCGTCCCATTCTCGGGTGAGGAGCCCATCCAGGACGAAGAAGCCGGTGACGCGCGTGGCATTGATATTGCCCTGTCTGCCGGACACCGGAAGCCAGCCGAGCTTGACGGCGAAGATGTATTGCAGCAGGAAGGCGAGGAAGAAGACGGGGACGGCGACGCCGATGAGCGAGACGATGATGCTGGAGTTGTCGAAGAGGGAGGCGCGCCGGCGAGCGGCGAGATAGCCCATCGGGATGCCGAGCAGCACGGCGATGAGGATCGCGAAGATGCTCAATTCGATGGTGGCCGGGAAGCGGGCCAAGAAGATGTCGAACGCGTCCCGGCCCGGCAGCACACCCGTCGAGGCGCCGAAGTTGCCGGTCAGCGCGCGCTTCAGATAGCGCCAGTACTGGATCCAGAGCGGCTCGTCGAGACCGAGCGCCTTTTCCAGCCGCGCGCGAGACTCGGGAGTCGCGCGATCGCCGAGGATCGCGGACACCGTGCCACCGGGCAGCAGCCGCAGCCACAGGAAGAGCAGCAGGGACAACACGAAGACCACGCCGACCATCTGCGCCAGTCGGCGCACGATGAAGCGAAGCACCGCACCTCACCTCCTTGCGGGGTCATGGGACGGGACCGGCCTGAAGGACGGAACGTCGCGGACGGGAACGGCCGCCCCGGCGGCACTGCCGGGGCGGCCGTCACCCTATCTGGTGTAGCCGTCGCGCAATCAGCTCTTGGCGACCGTGACCGTGTCAAACATCTCGGCGGTCAGCGGGCTGGCCGTCAGGCCGTCGACGCCCTTGCCGACCACGAGCGCCGGCGGGCTGTGGCTGATCGCCAGACCCGGGAGGTATTCCTCCATGATCTTCTGGTTCAGCGCCTCGTAAGCCGTGGTGCGCTTGCCCTCGTCGACGATCCCGTCAGCGTCGCTGAGCTCCTTGGACAGGGTCTTGCCAAAGTCCGTCTTCCAGGTGTGGAAGTCGTTGACATCGCTGCCGAAGAAGGTGCCGATGAAGTTGTTCGCGGAGTTGTAGTCACCGGTCCAGCCGAGCAACCACGCGTCGAACAGGCCGTTGTCGACTCCGTCGAGGTAGCCGCCATTCCACGGCTTGGTGACAACCTCGACCTTGATCCCGACAGCCTCGAGGTCGGCCGTCAGGGCGTCCGCGATCGACTGCGGGTTCGGCATGTAGGGCCGCGAAACCTCGGACGGGTAGGCGAACTGCAGCGTCATACCCTCGGCTCCGGCCTCCTTCAGCAGGGCCTTGGCGCCCTCGACGTCATACTTCGTCGGCTGCAGCGAGCTGTTGTAGCCGGCGACGGTGTCGGGCATGAACTGGGTCGCGACCTTGGCACCCTCGGGCAGCTGCGTGGCGACAAGCTGGTCGCGGTTGAGCGCCATGTAGATCGCCTTGCGGACCTTCAGATCCTGCAGCTTGGAGTTCTTCTCGGGGTTCAGACCCATGTAGAGAATGTTGAAGGCCGGGCGCACGAGGACCTTGTTGCCGGCGTCCTCCAGACCCTTCCAGTCAGCCGGGTTCGGCAGGTCGTAGGCGTTGATGCTGCCGGCCTCCAGCTCCTGGCGACGGGTGGACTCGTCGGGGATGATCTTGAAGACGATATTGGCGGTCTTGGCCTTCTCGCCCCAGAAGTCGTCATTGCGGACCAGCGAGATGGTCTTGTTGGCCTCGTCGTACTTGCCCAGCTTGTAGGGGCCCGTGCCCACGGGGGCCATGGCGTAGGCGGGGTACTTGAAGCCGTCGCCTTCCTTCTGGACGTTGTTCGCGTCGCCATCCTTGAGCGCCTTGGGGCTCTGCATGGAGAAGGACTCCAGGGTCAGCATGACCGGGAAGTCGGAGGTGTAGCGAGTCAGGTTGATGACCGCGGTCGAGTCGTCCTTGGCCTCGCAGCTCTTATAGAGCGACTCGGTCTCGCTGCCCTTGAAGCCGAGCATGGTGTAGGCCCAATACTCCGCCGGCCCGGCCTGCGCGACCTCGTTCTGGTCAAACATGCGCTCGAAGTTGTAGCAGACGGCGGCAGCATTGAAGGCCTCACCATCGGTAAACTTCACGCCCTGGCGCAGTTTGAAGGTCCAGGTCAGACCGTCTTCCGACGGCTCCCAGCTCTCCGCGAGTTCCGGCTGGGGGTCGGCCGTGCCGGGCTTGATGCCGAGCAGGCCCTGGAAGATCTGCCGCGTGACGCGGAAGGTCTCGCCATCGGAGGCGTAGTAGGGGTCGAAGACCTCGGGGGCACCGGCGGCGCCGAAGGTGAAGGTGTCGCCCGCGCCGCCGCTGGCGGTGCTGGACCCGGATCCGGTGGCGGAGCCGGAGTCGGTGGTCCGGTCGGACGTGGCACACCCGGCCAGTCCGAGAGAGACCGAGGCCGCGAGAACGGCGGTGGTCTTCAAGCGCGTGAGCTTCATTAGCTACCTCACTGTGTTAACAACGTCCGGCCGCGGGGTGCCCGCCGCCTGGACCTGGCGGTGCCGCGGGTATGCCGACCGGCACACCCGCTGCTGATTTGGCACCTTATGCCGCACCCCTGACAGCGGGACCGTCCGCGCGTCGGTTCGTTACCGGATGGAGACGTGCTCCAGCCACGCCCACAAGGGCGATTCCCGCGCCCAAGCACCAGCCGGCCAGCACATCGCTGGGGTAGTGCACGCCGAGGAGTATGCGGTCCAGTCCGGTGAGCAGGGCGAATGCGGCGGCAAGGACGGTGGCTGCGCGCTGGTGGTGGGTGGTGATCAGAGGTATGAGGATGGCGGCCGCGAGGACGGCGGCGCAGGCGGCATTGCTCGCGTGGCCTGAGGGAAAGGAGAGCCCGTCGGTGCTCCAGACGGGGTTGTCGTATGCCGGCCGCTCCCGCCCGATGGCCTCCTTGACTCGCGGCGTGGTTGCCCAGGAGATCAGGCTCGCCCGCGGGCTGACGCGGGACCGGGGCGGGCGGCATTCGAGGAGGGTAAGACCTGCCCATGGAGCGCTCCGACGGGGCGGGCGGGGGCGGCATACGGCCGGGATCTCGCGGCGGAGCGCTGATTTCGCACCGGAGCGCGCAACTCGCGGCCGGGCGTAGGTATAGCTGGGCTCCGCCACCATTTCAGCGCTCCACGACGAGAAGCGCGCACCGCTGCCTGTCAAGACCCCACGTTCGGACCCTGTGGACAATGGCTCCCTTTCTAAAGATTTCCCTAAGAACCTGGGGATAACCGGATCTCGCCGAGCGGGATCGCGACAGCCCTCGTAAGGTCCGTTTGGCCGGGGGCGGTGGGTCCTTGGTGTGGATCAGGTAAGGGGGTGCGCGATGGACGGCGCAGTGGCAACGATCGAGAACGATGTCCGCGAGCGGATTCGCCGCTCTGACCTCGACCCACTCCTGGATCTGCTGGAGATCCGTCGCGTTGTCCGCGATGCCGTCGCTGACTATGACGACCGCTCCATCAATGGCGGCCTGCCGCGGCTGGACGATCTCGATGCCGCGACCCGCTCGATTCTCGACGCCGTGGCGGGCTATGGACCGCTCCAGCAGTACCTCGACGACCCGCAGATCGAAGAGATCTGGATCAACGAACCGTGGCGAGTCTTTGTGGCCCGCAACGGAATTGCCGAGCTGACACCGACCATACTGACCGATGATGCCGTGCGCGATCTGGTCGAGCGGATGCTTCGCACCTCGGGTCGGCGCGTGGACCTTTCCTCCCCCTTCGTGGACGCCGTCCTGCCCGACGGCAGTCGTCTCCATTGCGTGATTCCCGACATCACGCGCGCGCACTGGCTGGTCAACATCCGCAAGTTCGTGGCCAAGGCGGACCGTCTCGAGGACCTCGTCGCGCTCGGCACGATCACCCCGAATGCCGCGCGCTTCCTCGACGCGGCCGTCGTGTCCGGCCTGAACATCCTCGTTGCGGGCGGAACGCAGGCCGGCAAAACCACGCTCTTGAACTGTCTGGCCGCTGCCGTGCCGCCGCGCGAGCGCATCGTCACCGTCGAAGAGGTCTTCGAACTGAAGATCCCGCAGCGCGATGTCGCGGCGATGCAATGCCGTCAGCCCAGCCTCGAGGGCGTCGGCGAGGTTCCGCTGCGGCGGCTCGTGAAGGAAGCGCTGCGGATGCGGCCATCGCGGATCATCGTGGGCGAGGTGCGACAGGCCGAGTCGCTCGACCTCCTCATCGCCCTGAACTCGGGCCTGCCCGGCATGGCCACGGTCCACGCGAATAGCGCCCGCGAGGCGGTCATCAAGATGTGCACGCTACCGTTGCTTGCCGGTGAGAATGTCGGCAGCCGATTCGTCGTCCCAACCGTCGCCTCCTCCATCGACATCGTCGTGCACACGGCGCTAGATCGAGATGGCAAACGCCGAGTTCGCGAGATTGCGGCTATCCCTGGCCGGTGCGAAGGCGATGTCGTCGAGATGGCCGATGTCTTTGTCCAGAAGGGCGGAGTGTTGCGCCGGGCGGACGGCTTCCCGCCGCACGCCGAGCGCTTCGCCGCTGCTGGGTATGACGTGGCGCAACTCCTCGCGGGCGAGGACTGAGCCGTGCCTCCCCTCATCGTCGCGCTGATCTTCGGCATCGGACTGTTCTGCATCTGGTGGTCCTGCTGGCCGCCGGACCCGACGCCTGCACGCGCCGCGGCTCGCCGCCGGACCTGGAGGGACCACCTCGCCGACGACTTGATCCAGGCGGGATACGCCTCGATCGGCCCCAATGCTCTCTTAACAACCAGCGCGCTCACGGCACTGATCGTCTTCATCCTGTTCTGGGGCGTCGTCTCCGTGACCTCCATCGCCGTGGCGTTCGCCGCTATCGCCGCCTTCGCCCCGGTGGCGCTCGTCCGATCCCGCGCACGGCGCCGCCGGGCCCAACTGCGAGATCTATGGCCGGACGCGGTGGACAACATCACCTCCGGGGTGCGCGCCGGCTTGGCTCTCCCAGAATCTTTGGCGCAGTTGGCGATTCGCGGTCCGGTCCCGCTGCGTCCCGCCTTCGCACGGTTCGCTGAGGACTACCGCGTCAGTGGCCGGTTCAACGACTCGCTGGACAATCTCAAGGCCAATCTCGCCGACCCCGTGGGCGACCGGCTCGTCGAAGCCTTGCGAATGGCCCGCGAAGTCGGCGGCTCCGATCTGGGCCGCCTCTTGCGCACCCTGTCGAGCTTCCTGCGCGATGATGCCCACGCGCGCGCTGAGCTCGAGACTCGACAATCCTGGACAGTTAACGCCGCCCGGTTGGCCGTCGCCGCCCCGTGGATCGTCCTGGCCATGATGTGCACGCGGCCCGAGGCCGTGCAGTCGTATGCCTCCGCCACCGGCACGATGGTGCTAGCTGGCGGGGCAGGGTGCACGCTCATCGCCTACCGGCTGATGTTGCGGATCGCGAGACTGCCCGAGGAAGACCGGGTGCTCGGATGAACCCCGTCTTTGAGCTCGGCCCGGGACGCTGGGGTGCCCTTGTCGGGGTGACCCTCGCCGCCGGGATCCTCCTCATCGCGCGGCATGCCGTCGCGCGCAGGCGACCGACCTTGCAGGCGCGCGTGGCGCCATACCTCGTGGACACGGTGGGCTTCACCCGCCTACGACAACGCGAGGTCATCCATCCCGCGGGCGTCGTGGCCGTGCTCGGTCGGCCACTGGTCCGCGATGGAGCGCGCTTCGTCGAACGGGTGCTGGGTGGGGCGGAGTCGGTGCGCGCCCGCCTGGTTCGGGCGGGGCGGGCACCCGATGTCGAACGCTTCCGGGCCGAGCAAGTGATCGCCGGGGCCGTGGGCGCGGTTCTCGGCGGAGTCTTCGGCGTTTTCCTGGTGCTGTCGGGAAACTCTGGGGTCTTCCTCCTCATATGGCTCGTCGCCCTGGGCGGGGCGATTGGCGTAGTGGCCTGGGATCAATGGCTTAGCCACCAGGCGAACGCGCGGGAAGCCCGGATGCTGTCCGAATTCCCCACTGTCGCAGAGCTTCTCGCGCTTGCAGTCGGCGCGGGCGAGGGTGCGGTCGGCGCGCTGGAGCGGGTATGCCGACTCTCCCAGGGTGAGTTGGCGACCGAACTCGGCCGCTGCCTAGCGGATGCGCGGGCCGGCGCGAACCTCCCCCGCGCGCTGGGCGGGCTGGCCGAACGCACCGGTTTGACCTCGCTCAGCCGCTTCGTCGACGGCGTGGTCATCGCGGTCGAACGCGGCACCCCGCTCGCCGATGTCCTGCGCGCTCAGGCGCAGGACGTGCGCGAAGAGGGTCGCCGCGACCTGATGGAGAAGGGTGGCAAGAAGGAGATCGCGATGATGGTTCCGGTGGTCTTCCTGGTGCTTCCCGTCACCATCCTCTTCGCGGTCTATCCCGGCTTTGACTTCTTGAATTTCTCTATGTGACAACCCATTCGCCCGCAGGGGCGACAACGAAAGGAACACCATGTCGCAACAACTCATCAAGGCCCACGTCCTGCTGAGCGACACCATCCGCCGCGCGCTGCGCGACCGGGATGGCGAACGTGGGGACGTGCCCGGTTGGGTCCTCATCACCTTGATGACCGCCGGTTTGGTCGCGGTCATCTGGGGCGCCGCCCAGGGCCGGCTCCAAGAGATCTTCGACGACGCGCTGCGCGACGTCGGCCCGAGCGGCAACTGAGCAACGCGGCGATGACTGCCCGCCTGCGGCGGGCCGAGACATCACGTCACCTCGAGGAGGGGGCGGCCGTGGCGGACTTCGCCCTCGTGGCGGGGCTGTTGATGTTCGTCTTCGCCGC
The DNA here is from genome assembly GCA_020160805.1 of Actinomycetota bacterium. GTDB lineage: Bacteria > Actinomycetota > Actinomycetes > Actinomycetales > Dermatophilaceae > Nostocoides_A > Nostocoides_A veronense. The sequence continues at coordinate 201,776 of JAIUPO010000001.1, forward strand.
CGTCTTCCAGCTCGGGCTCACCCTGCATATCCGCAATACCTTGATTTCGTGCGCGGCCGAAGGTGCGCGCATGGGTGCCCGGGTGGACGCCTCCCCGGGGGATGCGGTGCAGCGCACGACGTCGCTGATCAACTCGGCCATCTCGCCGCGCTTCAGTCAGGACGTCCGCGCGTCCCTGGAGTCCGTCGATGGCGTCAGTGTCGTGGTCGTGCGGGTCTCGGCCCCGTTGCCGCTGATCGGCCCATTCGGCCCTGATCACGAGTTGACGGTAACTGGGCGCGCCTTCGAGGAGGCTCAATGAGCCGGGCGTCCCGTCGGGATGCGGGGGGCGGCGCCGAGGACGGCTCGGCCGTCGTCGAGTTCGTCTTCCTCGCCGTGCTGCTCCTGGTCCCACTGATCTATTTGACGATGATGATCGCGCGCGTCCAGGCCGGGTCGTATGCCGTGGCACAAGCGGCTCGGGAGGCCGGCCGCGCCTTTGTCACGGCCGAGTCGGATCAGAGTGCGTCCGGTCGGGCCCAAGCAGCCGCGCGAATCGCGTTCGAGGACCAGGGGTTTCCAGGAGGCGATGGGACCGTGGCCATCGCCTGCGCCGCATCGCCCTGCCTCACGCCGGACGCCACGGTGACCTTCACGGCCACCGTGACCGTCCCACTGCCGCTGATCCCCTCCTTCGCTCGGGACGTCATACCCCTGGAGATCCCGGTGACCAGCGTGCATGCACTCACCATCGACCGCTTCCGGGAAGGTCTCGGATGATCCTTTGGCAGCCCACACATCAGACGAGTCGTCGGCATTCTCTGCGCGCCGGTCAGGACGATGGCAGCATCAGCCTGCTCATCCTCGGCCTGTGCGTGATCGCCCTGACCCTGATCCTCGGGATCATCACCGTCACCACCGTGCACCTGGCGCGGATCCGACTGCTTGACGCTGCCGATGCGGCGGCCCTGAACGCCGCAGACGCCATCGACTCGCGCGTGTATACGGACGGCGTCGGCAGCGCCGTTCCGTTGACCGATGACTCGGTGTGGCTGGCCGCATCCGATTCGCTCGCCTCGCGGTCGATGCCCGACCGCGTCCGGTCGTGGAGTCTCGCGCCGGGCACGGGCTCTCCCGATGGCGAGACGGCGGTAGTTGTCGTCACCGGAACGGCCGAATTGCCCATTCTGAGCCGGGCCGTGGAATTCATCGGCAGCAGCATCACCCTGACCGTCGAGTCGCGCGCCCGCGCAACCGTCGCGGGCTAGCGAGCCTCACGACGGCGGCGGGTCGCCGCGAGGGCGTCCGCTCGCGGGGGCACCGAGGTGTCGCGCCCGACCAGCCCGACTGCGGCAATAGCGAGGTCGCGCAGTCCGTATGCCGTGACCGCCGGCTTGGCCCAGGCGCGTTCGCCGATCCGGTGATCGGCCGCCCGAGTCAGACGACGTGCCAGGTCAGGATCCTGGCGCCGCAGATACCACCGGGCACGAAGTGCGTGCAGCGGGTTAGAAACCATCGTGACGGTCGCGGCGTCCAGCATCAGGGGTCGCGAGTTGCGCCCACATGGCAGGTTCAAGTAGTCGATGCAACACCGGCTTGTTTCAGGGATCGTAGTTGATCGGTGAAGACCTCGGCTGGCGTCTTCCAGCCGAGGGCTTTGCGGGGCCTGTTGTTGAGGGTGTGAGCGACGGCTTCCAGATCGGTAGCGGTCCAGCGGGACAGGTCGGTCCCTTTGGGGAAGTACTGACGTAACAGGCCGTTGGTGTTCTCGTTCGTGGGCCGCTGCCACGGCGAGTGCGGGTCGGCGAAGAACACCCTGCTCCCGGTGTCCAACGCGAACTCGGCGTGCCCAGAGAGTTCCTTGCCACGGTCCCAGGTGATCGTCTTGCGCAGCTGCTGCGGCACACTGGTGATCGAGGCGGTGAGCGCGGTGTTCATGGCCAGGGCGCCGTACCCGCCGAGCGCCGGGCCGTTCTTGACCGGTGGCTGCTCGCCCCATCCCGGCATCCTGGGAAGAGGCCAGGACCAGCCCGAGGTCGCGGCAGTGGGCCGAGGACCAGCTGGTGCGCCTGGGCCTGCCTTGGGCGTTGGGCTACCCCGGCTACGCCGGTTCCCTGGCCGACGTCGCCAGCGTGCTCGGCCAGGGCCGGTCCCTGCCGGCCCGCACGATCGTGCCGCTGGCGATCCAGCATCAGCTGCTGCGTGACGACGCGGCCACGCTCTTGGCCCTGGTCAACGACCAGGACAAGCCGGTCGCGCTGATCCTCGAGCACGAGAGCGACCCGTTTGGCACCGCCGGGGTGGTCGCCGGGCTGGTGCACGTGCTGCATCGCGCCCCGGTCCCGGTGCTGCTGCTCCGAACCGACACCTCGGCCCTGGGCGCGATCAGCCACGGCGCGGCCGTCGGGGCGGTTGGAGCACGCTCCTCGCTGCGTCACGTGTTCCCGATCAAGGACAGCTCCGGCGGCCCCCCCCGAGCGCCTCGCCTTCGTCGTCCCCAAGCTGCTCACCTACGTGCTTGGCGACTGGTTCCTCAAGGCCTACTTGGCCCACCCGCGGCTGCCGGTCTGGCAGTGTGGTTGCTGGTTCTGCTACGGACGCGACCTGACCTGGATCCCGGCCTACCACCAGCCGAAGACACCCGCTTTCCAACACTCGATCGCCGCGATCGCCGACCTTGGGGTGCAGTTGCGCGCGAGCCTGACGAGGATGAACCCGATCCAGGCCTGGGACCAGATGGTGATTGCCGCGCAGTTGGCCCACCACGCGCTGACCAGCCCTTCGCGCCGCCCGTGGATCCCCCAAGACTTCCTGGGCCACTGGCACCACGCCAGCGCGGGACTACCCGTTTGCTGACACCGACTGTTGCCCGCCACCGTCACTCCTGTCCCGATGGAGTGGCTCGTTGCCAGCACGCCTATAGAGACGTCTCATCGTGGGCCGACGCCGGCGACGACGTCGGCCTACGGGCTAAGAGTCCTTGAGGCTTTCTCGAACGAGCCGATCGACCGTCTCAGGGCTGAGCTCAGGCAGCAGTTCCACCCACTGGTTGACTTGTCCCTTGTAGGGGACGCCTAGTTCTTGTGCGAACAGGTCCCGCGCGCGGTCGTGCCCGAGTTTGACGACGATCCGACCCCTGCTCGTCATGGCGCGGACGCTTCCATCGGCTCCTAGAAGGCTTCCGCGTCGGTTGCGGGCGAAGCCGAGGGCCGCAAGGTCGCCGGCCAAAGCCTCGAAGAGCGCGACCGCGACCGACTCCGAGCTCACGGCGAGGCTCCACTTGGCGTCCAGAGGCCGTGGAGGCTGGCTACTGCCACAGGCCGATCTCCACGCAAGCCGGGTCGGCGATGATCGCGACGCTGCCCTGACCACCGGGCAAGTCACGTGGCTCCTGGACGAGGCGCCCGCCGAGAGCTTCCGCGCGGTGGATGGCGTCAGTCAAAGCTTGCGCCCGCACGTACACCCGGGTGAGGGGGCTCGGATGCTCCCCGATCCCACCCGGGATCCCTGCCGCTTGCGACGTGCTGACCATCGCATAGCCATCTTGGTCGGGGTTGGGCTTGACCGCCCAGTCGAACAAGTCGCGGTAGAACGCCTGCGAACGGTCCTGGTCTGGCCCGAGGATCTCGAAGAACCCGACGTCAGGTCTCATGGTGACTCCTTGGTCTTGGGATGGCGACTGCCAGCTGCTATCCTCAAGTACTCACTTGCAAAAATCAAGTCCCGAGGTTCTTGGAGGGTCTATGCGGTCGTACGGCCAGTTCTGTGCCGTGGCCAGATCGCTCGATGTGATTGGGGACCGCTGGTCTCTCCTGATCGTGCGCGAGCTCCTCATCCGCGGGGCATGCCGCTACTCAGACCTCCAATCGGGATTGCCGGGCATTGCGACCAATATGCTGGCTGGCCGTCTTCGCGAGTTGGAAGCATCTGGTGTGATCACAGCACTTAAGGCCGAACCCCCTGTCGCTACGCGACTGTTCGAGCTCACCGAACGTGGCCGCCAGCTCGAGCGCGTGCTCGATGCGATAGCGGCCTGGGGCGGGCCCCTGATGGCCAGCGTTGGTGCAGACGCCTTCCACACTCACTGGCTGCTCCTGCCCGTACGCCTCCGTCTGGTCGACAACGAACCTGAGCGCCCCTCGGAGGTGATTCTCATACGAATCGACGAGGACACGATCCGGATCGATGTGGACTCCGGCGCGGTGACCGCACGCCTCGCCGTCCCGTCCGACCCCGACGCCGACGCCGAGATCAGCGGCGGCCCCGAGCTTGTGTTGGCCGTCCTCCTTGGCCGCATCACTCTCCAGGCGGCACGGGAGCGAGGCCTCATTTTCCGAGGCTCCGAACGCACGCTGGCCCGCGTGCAGCCGCGCCCACCCACCGCGACACTCACCGGATCGAGACCAGACGCATCGCTACCCCCACGGGGCTAGATCGTGGTGCGTCCTGGTCGGTGGGCGTCGTGGTCGCCGCGCCAAGCAGACACGCACACTCCAACAGCCCGTGAGCGGAGCGGCAGTCCCGGCGCCAGATGCCGGCAACCCCGGCGCGAGGTCAAGGCCGAAGGGAGGAGAGCGGGATCCGCCAGATGCGCTTGGCCTCGGGGTGGGTGACGACGAGATCTGCGCCAACGATGGCGGCGTCGACGTTTCCGTCTCCGACGGCTTGGTGCATGCCAAGCGTGGACCTGCGCACGACGGCGTGCGTCGACGCGTCGATCGTCAGAACAACTGGCCCGCTCTGGCCGACCGCGAAAACGTGGTCACCCGTCGCCGCGACGGCATCGGCATCGCGCAGCTGGAGGCTCGCCACCTCGGCAAGACCAGTCGGTTCCAACGCCACGACGACGTGCTCCACGGTGCAGGCCACCCACACCAACCCCCGCGCGACGACGACTCCCTGAGGCCCGCGGCAGACGCCCTTTCGGGAGGGCCCGGCCGCGCCAGAGGTACGGTCTACGGCGGTGACCGTCCCATCGTCGTAGGCCGTGACCCACACCTTCGACGCACCGAGGGTGAGCAGCCGCGGGCCGCTCCCCACCCTGGTCCGCTGACGTTCCGCGCCGGTGTCCGGGTCCAGCCGGACGAGGTCGTCGGCCCTCTCGTCCACCACCCAAAGGTCGGAAACGCTGCCCACCACTCCCTCCGGTCGGCCCCCGCCACTCAAGGGCACGCGCCGCAGGACCGCGCCTGTCGCCGACAACCGCACCAGCTCGGAGTCGCCGAAGACGCTCACCCACGCACCCCCATCGGCGGCGGCGGTCAGACGAAGCGGGTGTGAGCCGACGGCCACCTTAGCTCCCGCCCCCGTTCGCACCTCACCGGTTCCGTTGAGCCCGAACCACGTCCGGCCGTCGATAGACGTCACGCCAATCGGTTCACCGCTCTCCTCCTCGACCCTCGTGCCCTCCGGGAGTGTTGGCGACGGACTCGCAGTGACGCTCGCCCGCCCAGCCGTTGAACTGGAGGATGAAGCCGTTAGACTGGAGGATGCTGGCGGTCCTGTCCTAGCGCATGCGGACAGGAGGAGCATGACGAACGCGCATGCCGCTGGCCGCCACGGGCTGACGTCCACGGAGTCACCCCTTCGCATCTCGCCGCTCCCGGCATGCCTGGGCGGAGGGGCACGCACGCCCACCAGCGAGGCATTCCTCCACCGCGCACGTCCGGCAGAACCGCGCCGGCTCCTGCATGGGGCTTGATCGGACCGCCTCCCGGACGACAGAGTCCAGCGCGCGCACGAAGTCTCGGCGCGCACGTTCGCTGGGCAGAGCCGAAGCCAGGAGGGATGCGACTGGATCTGCGGCCTGTCGGGTGATCGTCTGGGCCGCGTGCGAGCCCTCCTTGGTGAGGCTCAACCAAACCCTGCGGTCGGCTGCGCCTCGACGGGATCGAGTCACGAGCCCAGCCTCCACGAGGCGGTCGACGACCCGCACGGCCGCCGACTGCGAGAGCCCGATCGCCTGCTCGAGAACCGGGAGAGGGGTGGGCTCGTGCCAGGCCAGGAGGGTCAGGGTGTCACGCGTGGACGGGTGGTCGAGCGGTGGCTCTAGCTCCTCGAAGACAAGGTCCGTCGAGACGTGGCGTGCCAGGGCACGAAGCACGTTCGCGCCATGCCGGATGAACACGTCGTCCTCCGCGGTCGTTCTGTGGCTACCCGTTGACACGGAGCCAGTGAACTATGCAGACTGCATTCAGGTCAAACTATGCAGCGTGCATAGACGGATGCAATCTCGATCAGGACTCCTCAGAAGGGTGGCGAGATGATGATCTCCCGCAGGCTGATCCGCACGACCGGCGCGGCGACAGCCCTGGCCGCTGCATTTCTCGTCCCAGGTGCGACCGCGGCCTCGGCAGCGACCGAGCGAACGACCGTGACGTGGGTTGACTACGACCACGACACCCGTCACGTTCCCGCGGGAGGCATCTACTGCGACTTTCCCATCGAGCGGGTGCGGGACGGGCGGCTGTGGACACGGACGTTTTACGACAGCGAGGGGAGAGTCACGCGCACGCAGGCCTGGGTGAGCAACTACACCTACACGCTGCGCAACCCCGCCAACGGCAAGGAGTTGACGAGCCATCTCGGAGGGACAGCGACGACCTGGTACGACGCGGACGGCACGGTGCGCTTCGTCATCAACGGCAACGACGTGACGTTCACCTCCCCGGGGCAGGGACGGATCACGGGTTATGTCGGTCGCTACGTTGAGGTCTACTCCCCTGACGGGGGATTCGAGGTCGCGGCGCAGACCCACAACTTCGCCGACTCGATCTTCCCGGCCACCTGCGCAGCGCTCTCCTGACTGTCGCAGCGAACCTCTTCGATCGGCACTCTGCTCTCGTTGGCCTCACCGCAGGCAGATTCTGTCCGCACAGTTCGGTAATTCTCGCGTGCCGGGTGCAAGGTCGATGAGGTGGTTGCAGGCGCAGATCGCCGGCTGGGTCACCAACTCGAGGACGTGTACCGGTGCGACTCGCGGACCCGGGGGTTCACGGCGTGCCTCAGGCCTGGCGCACCTTCGTTGCGCCTCGAGTCCGACCTGCCCACGGTGCGACCCTCAAGGCACCATTGCGTGGGTGAGGGCGTGTGCGAACAGACCCTCCTCCAAGACCCGTGTCACCGGGGTGCGTGCGGCGGTGGAGACCGGCCCGACCCGGCCGGTCACCCACACCTTCGGCTCCGGCTCGCACGGAGGGATACCCACCACCCACACACTGCTCGCGTCGGCATCCATCAGGGGCAGGACACTGGCCCGGGACCGGGACAGGACCATCCCCGCGCCCAGCCCGCATAGGGACCGCACCTGCTCGATCGCCCGGGACCAGCTCGCAGCGGTGGAAATGAACCCAACCATGGTCAATGGACGCGGCGGCGTCTGCTGCGTCGGCATCCGTTCCCACGCCTCCACCGTCTCCAGGTGCGGCAGCGGCGCCTGCCCCGCGTCGAGGCGGTCCCGTGGGGTTGGCCCCGTTTCGTGGACATCGGTTATGCGGCCTGGCTGGCCGCGGTGGTGAGCCGGTGCTCGAAGGGTACCGGGCTGATCTGGCCGAGGGCGGAGTGCCGGCGGCGGCGGTTGTAGATGTCTTCGATCCAGGTGCTGACCGAGGCGATTGCCTCGGCGCGGGTGGCGAAGTTGTGCCGGGTGTAGTGCTCGGTCTTCAGGTGGACCAGAAGCTCTCCTGCTGCGCGTTGTCCCAGCACACCCCGGTCCGGCCGACCGACAGGCGCACGTCGAGTTCTTCGGCGACCTGCGCGAGTTGGGCGGAGGTGTACTGGCAGCCGCGGTCGGCATGGAAGATCACACCGGCGGTGTCGCCGTCGCGGAAGGTGACCGCGCGGCGCAGCGCGGACTCGACCAGGTCGGTGTGCAGCGAGTCGGAGAAGGCGTACCCGAGCACGCGGCGGGAGCATCCGTCGCGGACCGCGGCCAGGTACAGCCAGCCCTGCCCGGTGGCCAGGTAGGTGATGTCCGAGGTCCACACCACGTTCACAGCGCCTTGGTCGAAGCGGCGCTGAACCAGGTCCGGGATTGCGTGCGGGCTCGGGTCAACGATGGTGGTGACCGGCCGCCACGGCCGCGGGCTGATACCGCGAATATCGTTCTCCCGCATCAGCTTCGCGACCGTCTTGACCGAGACGACCTCCCCGGCCTCGCGCAGGTCCGCGGTGACCCGCGGCGCGCCGTTGACACCGTCGGAGGCGTCATGGGCGACCTTGATCTTCACCACCAGGTCCGCCCGGCGCGCCGCCCGCGGCCCCGGGGCCGTGCCCTGCCGGGCGGCCCACGCGTAGTAGCCCGACCGGGACACCCCGAGCAGGTCAGCCATCCGGTCCACAGTCGGCCCACCACCACAGGTGGCGCCCTCCTCGCTCAGGGTGGCCCTCTCCGCGTCGATCACCGCGAACGCCCGCTCGGGCTCGAGGTCTCCGTGGCGAAGAAGGCCGCTGCTTTTTTTCAGGAACTCCCGGTCCATCCGCAGCTCGGCGACCTCGCGGCGCAGCCGCTCCAACTCGGCCCGCTCATCGACGTCCAACGCCTCAGGCGGGTCGGCCATCCGCGACCGCTCGATCGCTACCCACCGTCCCAGCAACTGCTCACCGACACCGATGTCCCGGGCGACCTGCGCGATCGTCCGACCCGTGTCGATCACCAGATGAGCAGCCTCCTGCCGGTACTTCGGGGTGTAACTCTTCCTCTTGGCACCCATCAGTGCATCCTTCCCTGCCAGGCCAAGCCTGGCGATCAGGACGTCCACCGAACGGGATCAACCTCACCGGGCACCGGTGAAGGAGACGACCGGGATCACCACCGACCCCAGAACCCGGGCCGCAGGGAGGCAGACCCCGGGCCAGCGCACCGCGTGCAGCACCGCGGCCAAGGTTCGCGTGTCGTGCCGGACCACCGGCGCCCGCTGGTAGCTGATCCGGGGACCGATCCTGAGCCGGGCCGTCGAGTTCATCGGGAGCAGCATCACCCTTACCGTCGAGTCCCGCGCCCGCGCAACCGTCGCGGGCTAGCGAGCCTCACGACGGCGGCGGGTCGCCGCGAGGGCGTCCGCTCGCGGGGGCACCGAGGTATCGCGTCCGACCAGACCGACAGCGGCAATAGCGAGGTCGCGCAGTCCGTATGCCGTGACCACCGGCTTGGCCCAGGCGTGCTCGCCGATCCGGTGGTCGGCTGCCCGAGTCAGACGACGTGCCAGGTCTGGATCCTGTCGACGTAGATACCACCGGGCACGAAGTGCGTGCAGCGGGTTAGAAACGATCGTACGGTCGCGGCGTCCAGCATCAGGGGTCGCGAGTTGCGCACATTCTCCCAGGTGCTCAGCGAATCCTGTTCCAGGACAATGAGAGCCGGATCGACTCCGTGTTCCTTCAGGTAGTGACCGATCAGCGCCGCCTCGCTGAGTCCGTCCCCGCGCGCTCCCCCGCTGACGATGATGCGCACCGAACCATGGCTCGGGAGCGACCGCAGCGCCACTTCAGCCCGCCACCGGTTGACTGCATTAATCCGCGCCGGGTCAGGATTGTGGAACCCCAGGACAAGCAGGACGTGCGGGCCGGGGTGGGGCACGACATACCTCGGGATCAGCAGCCGCGAGGCGCACGCCTCGATCGCCTCACTCGCCGCCCACACCCCGAGAGCGGCGCCGGCGAGGCGGCGCACGGCATACCCACCCCCCACGGCGACGAAGAGATCAGGCGAGGGACTCGGCGAGCGCGGCGAGCCGGTCGAGGGAGGCCATCAACTTTTCCGGGGTCGTGGCTCGGGCGCGGCCCAGTCGGTTCGGGTCGGTGAGGTCGGTCCAGTCATAGGTGTGGGTGACGCGCGCCGAGTCGTCGTCGATCGGCTCCACTTCCCATCGCCACAGGTGGCCCGGCTGCGGCGCCCCGACTTCCGAGGGCCGCCAGGCGATGCGGCGGCCTTCCTCGAACTCCACGATGTGGTTCTCACGGTCCTGCGCGAGGTGGATCGTCATAACGAAGACATCTCCAACCTGCCGGACCCGCTGGCCGGGGGCCGCGGTGACGAGATTGTCATTGCCATCCCAGCGCGGCTGCTCCGCGGGATCGGCGATCAACTCAAAGATCGTCGCCGCCGGGGCCCGGATGACGCGTGCGGCGGACGCGACTTTCGGCTCGGACACGGCGTTCTCGGACTCAGTCATGTCGCCATACAACCGCAGCATCCCGCCGTCGGGGAAGGGGGCCATCATGCGGAATCAGGTGACGGGGAGTGGCGGCGGCTCCTACCGTGTCGTCATGGAGCGCACCGTGATCGACCGCCTCTCTGCCGTGTCCTCGACCAGCCTGGCCGACGCTGCGCCCGCCCTCGTCGTTCTCCCGACGAGCCTGCGTCCGGTCGTGCCGGGGCGCAAGTTCGCTGGGCGCGCGGTGACGGTGCGCGCGGAGCGCGACCTGATGGGCGTGATCGCCGGGTTGGCCGCCGCGGAGGCCGGGGATGTCTTGGTGATCGATGCAGGTGGCGACGATCGAGCGGTGGCTGGCGAACTGTTCAGCACCGAGGCGCAGCGACGCGGGCTCGCGGCCTTCGTCGTCTTCGGCCGGTGCCGCGACAGCGCCATCCTCGCGACGCTGGACCTGCCGATCTATTGCACCGGCTTCGCGCCGAATGCGTATGCCGCACAAGCCGTTCCGCAGGTTGGGGTGTCGCTCGATCTCGCGGGGGCCGGTGTTGAGCCGGGTGATCTCCTGATGGGTGATGATGACGGCATTGTCTGCGGATCCGTCGAGGCGATGGCCGCCGCGATCGACAAGGCCGAGGAGATTCAGGCCCGCGAGGAGGGCCTGCAGCGCGCCATCGCCGATGGGCAGTCGATCTTCGAGCACATGAATTGGGACGAGCACCTGGCGGCGCGGACGGCCGGCCGACCCAGCGCATTGAGTCTGGCATGACGGCCTTCGCCGCTCGGGCCGCCCTGGTCCAGCCGTCCCCGATTCGCGAATTCCTCTCCCTGGCAACCAATCCCGAGATCATCTCGTTCGGTGGGGGATATCCGGACGCGAGCCTGTTCCCGATGGCGCAGTTGCGGGCGATCTATGCCGACCTGCTGACGCCGGCGAATGCGCAGGCGCTGCAGTACACCGCCTCCGACGGGCTGCCGCGGCTGCGCGCGCAGGTCGCCGAGCGCCTGACGCGCGATGGTATGCCGTGTGGACCCGACGACATCCTCATCACCCAGGGCGGGCAGCAGGGTCTTGATTTGGTGGCCAAGCTCTTCGTCGATCGAGGCGAGGCCATCGTCACGGAGGACCCGACCTTCATCGGGGCCCTGATCGCGTTCAACCCGTGTGAGCCGGCCTATGCCAGCGTCCCGATGGACGAGGACGGCCTGGATGTCGATGCGCTTGCGGAGATCCTGCGGACGACGCCGCAGGTCAAGCTGATCTACACGGTCCCGGACTTCCAGAACCCGACCGGTCGCACCCTCAGCCTCGAGCGCCGGCAGCGGCTCGTCGAGCTCGCGGAGGAGTTTGACGTGATGATTCTGGAGGATACGCCATACCGCGAATTGCGTTATGAGGGAAAGCGATTGCCCACGATCAAGAGCTTCGACACCACCGGGCGGGTGATCCACCTCGGCAGCTTCTCGAAGATCCTCGCCCCCGGGCTCCGTCTCGGCTGGGTGCTCGCGACCCCGGAAATCCGGGAAAAGTTGGCACTGCTCAAACTCGCTGCCGACACCCAGAACGGGACCCTCAATATGCGCGCGGCCTCGGCCTATCTCGACGCGCACGATATCGACGCGCACATCGCGGGGATGCTGCCGGCCTACCGCCGCAAACGCGACCTGATGCTCGCAACCCTGTCCGAGGCGATGCCCGACGGCGTGACGTGGACGCGCCCCGAGGGCGGCCTGTTCACCTGGGTGACCTTCCCTGAGGGCTTCGATTCCGCCGCCTTCCAGCGCGACCTGCTCATCCCTCGCGCGGGCGTCCTCATCGTGCCGGGCGCCGCCTTCTTTGCGGTGGGGCAGCGGCCGAATCACGCGCGACTGAGCTATTCCGGGGTGCCCGACGACCGGCTCGTAACGGGCGTTCGCGCGCTGGGTGAGTTGGTGCACGAAGCACTCGGCTGAGGAGCCCACGCTCGCCCGCGCGCTCGCGTGAGCGTTGACAGGGTCAGGACCCTGCTCACACTCACGCGAGCGATCAACTTGCGATGAGACAGAGCCAGGCGAAGCCGAGAATGCCGCGGTAACCGCGCAGGTATGCCGCCCGCTGCCCCCGCAGCGCCTCGGCCACCTCCGCGCGGCGGGGGTCATCGGGGGCCAGGGTGTTCAGTTCGTCGACCAACCGCGCCGCAAAGCCCGACTCGAACTCGTCTCACTCCTCCTGGCTGGCTTCCCCGAGGTCGACGACCAGGAAGCCGTGGCCTTCGACCAGCTCGACTAGCGCTGCGAGAGATAGGTATTCGTCGACACGGCCGGCCAACGGGGCGATGGCCTCCGGCGTTGGCGGGGCGGACCAGATCGCCTCCCCATAGACAACGCGGTCGCCCGGTTTCAGCATCGCCCGCATCGCCGTTAGTGCCGCGGTGTAGTCGAGGGGTTGCGCGTCCTCGACCGGCGGCCCCCAGATCTGGCTCGCCCCGACGACGATGAGCGCATCGACCTCCCCCGCGGAGATAGCACGCGCGTCACCCACCTGGAAGACCACCCGCTCCGCGAGGCCGCGCTCCTGGGCCAGGCCCGCCCAAGCTATCGCGCCGACGGCGAGCCGTCATACGCCACTTGTGGCTTGCGCAGCCAGAGCGTGTAGCTGACGGCCCACGCAATCTCGATGGCCAGGATTAGTCCTGACCAGCGGTAGGTCGTTTCCAGGGCAGCGGTCCGGGCCGGGTTGGCGATCCAGGCCGCGAGGAGCCACGTGATCCCCGACGCGATGGCCACCGCGAGCGCGGTCCGCCCCACGTCCGCCCAGCACAGGCGCGCGTATGCCGCGCCGTGTGGCTTCTCGGGACGGGGCCCGTCGGCATACCGGTGCGCGAAGCGAATGTCCGCCCATCGGATCAGCCTGTGCCCGTAGGCAATCGAGAAACCGAGGTAGAACGCCGCCAGACTGTGGGCGACGGTTGCGCTCTCTCCTGCTCGGAGGTTGACCGCCGTGGCGATCAGCAGAACCAAGTCGATGAGCGGGACGAGAGCCAAGACGAGGAGGCCAGCGCGCGGCATACGAGCGAGGTAGCGAAGTGCGAGTCCCGAGATGATCGCGACCCAGAACGCGATCTCGCACACGACGATGACGGTGATGATCATCCGTTCCCCCTTGTGAGTACGCCCGTGTTCACAAATAATTTAACACAGTCGTACTAGAATGGCGTCGTGCCCAGGTTGATCGATCATCAAGCCCGCGAAGAAGCCATCGTTGAAGCGGCGTGGCGCGTCCTGGTCCGAGATGGTGCAGCGGCAGTGTCGGTGCGCAATGTCGCGGCCGAGGCCGATCTGGCCACCGCGTCGCTCCGGCGGGCTTTCCCCAGCCAGAGTGACTTGCTCGTCGCCTGCCTCACACTCATGGGCACTCGGGCAGAAGCGCGGATCCGAGCCCTTCGACCCCGGTCAGATGCCGTAACCATGGCGATGGCCCAGCTTGGCGAGACGATGCCGCTAGACGATCAGCGACGGGTCGAGATGAAGGTGTATGTCGTGCTCGGCATCGCCGCGCTAAGTGATCCTGCGTTGCGCGCGGCGCATCAGCGGATCTACGCCGGGATTGAACGCCTCTGCGCCAGCGTGGTCGCGTCGTTGAGCCCCAGCGCGCCGCGGAGCGAGCGATCGCGGGCAACCCTCACCTGCACGCCCTCCTCGATGGGCTGGCACTTCACCTACTGCACGGAATGTCGCCGAGAGCGGCAACCAACACGCTTCGCGACTACGTGGTCAGCCTGGCCAAAGCGTAGGGTCGCCCGCTCGAGCCAGCACACTCGGCAGAACTACTCTCAGGGCCGTGGACACAACCTGTGTGACAACACGACCGCGACGCACGCAACGGGGGCCGCGCAACCTTGGTGCGTGAGTCGTCAAGCGCCCGCTGGACGCCTTGGCGGGTGGTCTTGTCGTTCGGCGTCGTCAGCCTGCTCGCGGACATGGTCTATGAGGGCGCCCGCTCGATGTATGGGCCGTTGCTCGCCTCGCTCGGGGCGAGCGCATTCGTCGTTGGGCTGGTCACCGGAGCGGGTGAGGCCATGGCTCTCGTGCTCCGGCTGGCTACGGGGCCGATGGCGGATCGTCGCGGCGGGCACTGGTCTTTCACGATCGTCGGCTACGGCCTCACCGCGATCTGCGTTCCCTTGCTTGCCGTCGCACCGCACCTCGGAGCCGCCGGGCTTGCCTTCGCGACGCTGATGATCGTCACCGAACGCGCGGGGAAGGCAGTGCGTTCACCCTCCAAGAGTGCCCTGTGGGCCGACGCGGCGCGAGAGGTTGGGCTGGGGCGAGGCTTCGGCATACACAAGGCCCTCGACCAGGTCGGCGCCTTCGCCGGTCCCCTGCTCGTGGCGGCGATCGCCGCTGCGGCGGGAACGATCTGGGCGGCGCCCCATCTGCTCCGCGAGCTCGTTCGTGCGACCCCCACCCCGGATGAGCGCGCTCGCGACACGCCGCAGGTCCTCGGTCGGCCCATCCAGTCCAAGACCCTCGTTCTTGAAACCCGCCAAGCAGGCGGTGACGCACAGCTCGCCCGCCTCCAAGATCCGCTCCAGCAGCTCGACGACTGCCTCGTGGTCGTGATCGAGGCCGCGATACAGGACGATGCGGTGGACGTGGGACTGGATCCGCCGAACGCTCACCCGGATCGAGCGCGCGTGCGTCCTGAAGAGGATCTCCCCACGCGCCGCTTCGGCGCCGAGCCGTTCGAGGATCCCTCCGGGCTCCCCGAGCCGGTCGAGATCATCGGTCGCAACGCACGTGACGAATTCGCGCGCGACCGCCACGATGTCCACCGGCCACTCGTGCTCGATCGGCACCTCGGGCAGACCGAGCTCCGCCGAGACGCCCCGGACCAGGTGCGGCACCCAGTTCTCCAGCTCCGAACCGTAAGACTCCAGCAGCTCGCGTGCGAGTGCGTTCGTCGCCTCTCTCCCCATCGGACAGCCTCACCATGCGCTCCGGCGTCAACGGCTGCAGTGGACGTGGCGAATCATGGGACTCACGCCCCACGAGTATGCAGTCTCTGTCACGACGTGCTACGGTTCCGCGCGAGACGTAGCACAGCAGCCGAAGGCGGCAGCATTCCCGCCTCGGCACCATTAAGTCGGGGTGCCAGTGCTACCCGCGAACCGTCCATAGGAGAATGCCCATGAGCAACCCACCCTCAACCATCACCCGGCGCACGGTCACCCGCGGCGTCGCGTGGACCGCCCCCGTCCTCACCGTCGCAGCGGCCGCCCCCGCCTTCGCTACATCCCCCGCACCGGACTGCTACGTCTTCGACATGTGGTCGTCCAACGGCCGCCAGCCGATCAACAACAACAGCGACCAGCTCAGCGGCACGGTTCGGTACTCGCCGAACAACTACCAGGACTGCATCGCGGACCAGAACCAGCCCTACCCGTACAACATCGTCATCACGGTGACCCTCGACCCGTCGGTGTACACGGGGGCGTTCACGAACAGGGGCCAGGGCACCGCGACGGGGAACGGCAACGTGGTCACGATCACCCTCCCTTTCGCGGGGCAGCGACCGGGCTTCAGCTTCCAGTGGAACCTCTACGCTACGACCCTCCCCGGTGTCACCACGGCGCAGGCGACGGGCAAGGTGTTGGTCCAGGCGGTCAGCTACCCCGAGGCCAAGTGGAAGATCATCGAGCAGATCGGGTCCGGGTGGATGATCAACCGCACGCCCAGCTCTTACTCCTACTGAGCACCCCCACCGAAGAGCGCCCGACCCTCCCCGGTCGGGCGCTCTTCGGTCTGTTGCGCCCACCGAGGTGGGTCACCCTGCTCAGGGTGGCGTACAGCCCGTGCCCGAGGGTCCCGCGATCGACGTCACCTGACCCAGGTCATCCGCGCTGGGTGGAGTCCGTCACCTCGCCCACAAGCTCCTCGATAAGGTCCTCGAGGAAGACGACGCCGAGGACGCCACCCTCGTCGCCGATGCCCGCGCGACGTGGGCGCCGGTGCGCTGCATCGTCGCGAGCACGTCCTCGACCTCGTCGTCGCGGCGGACCGTCGCCAGCCTCCGGATCCGCTTGCTCGGCACCGGCTCCTGCCGCTCGGTGTCGTCGGCGTAGAGGACGTCCTTGAGGTGGAGGTAGCCGGTGAGCTCGCCAGACGGGTTGACCGTCGGGTAGCGGGAGAACCCGTGCTTGGCGACGAGCCGCTCGATGTCGTCCGGCGTCGCCCCGACGGGCACGGTGACGAGCTCGGTGAGCCTGACGCCGACGTCGGCGGCGTCCTTGTCGGAGAACTGCGGCGCCGCGCCGACGAGCCCGTACTTCTCGGCCTCGACGAGCCCCTCGCGGTGGGACTCCTCGACGATGTGCGAGACCTCCTCGACGTCGAAGTTGTGCACTACACCTCCGACACCGGTCCGCTCGTCCGTACCCGAACGCCGTCCGTCGTCACGGTGCATGGTGTGTCCAGCCGATGGATCGACGTCGCGCGCGTTCCCCCCGTCAGGAGGCCGTGTGGCGGGGGCGGGTCCGACGGGCGATCGCAAGCACCGATGCTGTTATCACGGTGTCTGAGTGGTCGGCGGATGACGTCTCCGAGGTCTTTGGGGTTGATCGCGACACCATCCGTGTGATCAAGCACGGCATCGACGTGGAAACCTTCTCAACCCCGACCGAGCTCAGCTCCGAGGTCGCGGCGCGGATCTCCGAGGACTTCGTGCTCTATCTGGGCAACATCGAGCCGCGCAAGAACCTCATGCCACTCGTCCGGGCATTCCAGCAGGAGCCGCTGCGTAGCGCGGGTCTTCAGCTGGTCATCGCTGGCAAGCCAGCGTGGAACTTCGCCGAATCCATGGCTGAGATCCAGGCTGCACCCAACGTGGTGCACCTCGGTTTTGTCTCTGACGCCGACCGGGTAGCCCTGATGCAACGCACCGCTCTCTTCGCGTTCCCGAGCCTGTACGAGGGGTTCGGCTTCCCGGTGCTCGAGGCGATGGCGGCCGGCGCCCCGGTGGCGACATCCCGAAGGGGGTCCCTGGTCGAGGTCGCTGGACCGGCATGGGTCCTCAAGGACCTGACGGCTCCAGGTGCCGAGTCGCTCGCGGCCTGCCTCGCAGATGAGGGGTGGCGCGCCGGGGTTACCGACGTGGGACACGCCTGGGCGCGTCAGTTCACCTGGGACGTCAGCATTGACGAGCACGTCCGTGTCTTCGAAAGCGTGCTGTGCTGATGAAGGTGGCGCTCCTCCACTGCTACTCCGCGACCAACGCCGGCGACGGTCTCCTCGTGATCGAGGCGATCGACCTCATCCGCGAAGCCTTCCCGGACGCCAAGATCGATGTCAGCGCCCAGCACCCCGACACCTTCGAGGATCTCGGCCCAGGGGTCGTTGTCCTGGACGGTGGGTTCAGTCCCCGCGGGCCGGGCCGCGACTGGCTGCGGATGCTCCGGCGGCTCGACGAGTACGACCTCGTCGTGGGAGTCGGGGGCGGGTATCTCCGTGCGGGGCACCCCCGGGAGGCCCTCGTCACGGCGCTAACCCGTCGATGAGACCTGGGCCCCGCTGCGCCACCTGGGCACGAACCGCGAAAAGCTTCTCGAGCAGCACGTGGCGTGCGTGCAACAGGTCCGTGACCTCCTCGAGTGTGTGGCCCGCCGCCCTGAAGCAGTGAACTGGCCGCTTCGCTCGGCCACCTGGGTCGCCGCCCTGAGCGTGGTCGTCGAGCGAGACAGCGCGGACCTGGAACGCACCCGCCGCCTCGGCCCGGCCCGGTTCGAACGCGCCGTCCGCGACGAGGTGATCCGTCGCGGTGAGCAACGTCCTGCCTGCGGATCGTGCGCCGCCTGTTCACCGCCCTGACCAACGAGGCTGGCGTCGTCTCGCACCGATCGGCCGCGTTCGAACGGATCGCCTGGGTCATCGACGACTGGGACCACGCCTAGACCAAGCTGGTCGACACCGAGACCCGCATGGTCACCGTGGTCGACGAGCTCCAGCTGACCGACCTGGCAACCTCGATCGACGGGCTCTCACCGGTCGGGGCCGCCGCGATCCTGGCCGAGACCGGCGACCTGACCCGGTTCACCTCCGCCCGGGCCGTGGTCAAACACGCCGGCCTCGCCCCACGCGAGAGGCAGTCGGGCACCTTCACCGGCCGCGCGCGGGTCACCGGAGCCGGACGACCACTACTGCGCGCCGCCGCCTGGCGGGCCGTGTGGGGCTGCCTACAGGCCAACCGGGTGTACGCCGCCCGCTACCAGCACCTGACCACCCGCGACACCAACCGGCTCAAGCATACCCAGGCACAGACCGCGGTCGCCGCGGCGATCCTGCGCCAGCTGCATTACATCGTCACCCACCAGCAGGCGTGGGACCCCGTCGTCGCCGCCCACGGCCTTCGCAGGGCGGAGGTGATTGCGGCATAGCCCAATCCGCCCGTTCAGCACCCGAGGCTGACACGTCCCCAAGGGCTGGGGCGGGACGAGCCTTCCGCGGCAGTCAGAACCCCACGCTGGTATCTCGTCGCTCATCACAGGCCGCCCCGTCCCGTCGTCGACACAACCCGATCACACGCTGCCGAGCACACCTCGATTACCGCTATGCAGGGACCGACGACGAGACACGGGCACCCGCCCACCCCTTGACGCAAAACACCTCACGTTGATGACCGGAGGGGTCAGCGGCCCTTTCATAGACCCTCAGAACAGCCAGATCGAGCCCAACACGCTGAGACTCCTGCGGACTGTGTGCGGACTGCGAGGATTCGCACCCCTTCTGACCTGCGCAAACGCGCCGATTCAGACGTTGAAGCGGAACTCCACGACGTCGCCGTCTTGCATGACGTAGTCCTTGCCTTCCAGGCGGGCCTTGCCGGCTGACTTGACGGAGGCCATCGAGCCCAAGGTGTCCAGGTCGGCGAAGGAGACCACCTCGGCCTTGATGAAGCCCTTTTGGAAGTCGGTGTGGATGACGCCCGCCGCCTGCGGGGCCATCCAGCCCTGGCGGATGGTCCAGGCGCGCGATTCTTTCGGGCCGGCGGTGAGATAGGTCTGCAGGCCAAGCGTGTGAAAGCCGGTGCGGGCCAACTGATTCAGACCGGACTCCTCGGCGCCGAAGCTCTGCAACAACTCCAACGCCTCGTCCTCGGACATCTCCATCAGGTCCATCTCCAACTTCGCGTTGAGGAAGACCGCGTCGGCGGGCGCGACGAGTTCCCGCAGGGACGCCTGCAATCCGGCATCCGCAAGCTGATCTTCATCCAGGTTGAAGACGTAGATGAAGGGCTTGGTCGTCAGCAAGCCGAGCGAGCGGGCTAGGTCGGGGTCGACACCGGCGGCGACGCCCGCGGCATACAGCGTGTTCCCCTCCTCGAGCACCTTCTGGGCCGCGAGCGCTGTGTCGAGGACCGCCTTGTCGGCCTTCTTGCCCTTGACCTCCTTGTCGAGGCGCGGGACGGCCTTCTCCAGGGTCTGAAGGTCGGCGAGGATCAGCTCGGTCTCGATGACCTCGATGTCGTCCTTGGGCGAGACCTTGCCGTCGACGTGCACGACATCGTCATCGGCGAAGGCGCGCACGACCTGGCAGATCGCGTCGGCCTCCCGGATGTTCGCGAGGAACTTGTTGCCCAGCCCCTCCCCCTCTGACGCGCCCTTGACGATGCCCGCGATGTCGACGAAGGAGACCGTCGCCGGCAGGATCCGCTCGCTGCCGAAGATCTCCGCGAGGCGGGTCAGCCGCGCGTCCGGCAGGGGAACCACCCCGACATTGGGCTCGATGGTCGCGAACGGGTAGTTCGCGGCGAGCACATTGTTCTTGGTCAGGGCATTGAAGAGGGTGGACTTGCCGACATTGGGCAGTCCGACGATTCCGATGGTGAGAGCCACGAGGACAAAAGTTTAGTGGCCCGGCGGGCACCCCTCATACGCGCTGCAGATGCACCAACAAGGCTTGCTCTGGATGCAGATTCGGCATCGACAAGCCCACCGACATCAGAACCGCGCCGCTGATCTGGGTGCCCGGAGCATCGAACCAGTCGGGGAAGTTCATCTGCTGACAGCTCGGAATCTCGCCGAGGTTGACCGGGCTCACGGCGTAAGTCGCCTCCGGGTCGAGGCCCGCCAGCCGCAGGCAGCCGGAGACCTCGACGACCTCGGTGTCGAGCTGGGCCATGGAGAAGACCGCCTCCGAGCCGTCCCTGGCGACCACCCCATGCACGACGGCATTGCGGGTGGGCGTGTCGACGCGGACGACCTCGCCGGTGTGCAGCAGCTCGCGGTGCGCCTTGTGCCAGTCGATCGCCGTGCGCAGCATGGTGAGTTCCTGGTCGTTGAGCGTGGCGACATTCCACTCCACGCCCATGTGCCAGAAGACCGCGCTCGCGGCGCGGAGCGCGAATGAGTTGTGCCGGCCGGTCGTATGCGAGTGCGGCCCGCCAATGTGCGAACCGATGAGTTCCGGTGGGCAGACCAACGAGGTCCAGAGGTTGATGTGCTGGCGCTCCATCGCGTCGATGGTGTCGGATGCCCAGAGGCGATCGGTGCGCTCGAGAATGCCGAGGTCGACGCGGCCGCCGCCGGAGGCGCAGGTCTCGATGTCGACACCGGGGTGGCGGCGACGCAACTCGTCCATGAGTTCGTAGAGGGCAAGCGTCACGGCCCGGATGGCCGGGTGCCCGTCATGCGAAACGTCGACGAGGCTGCGGTTGTGGTCCCACTTGACGAAGGCGATGTCGTGGTCGCGCAACAGCGCATCCATCCGCTCGAGGATGTGGGCGAAGCACTCGGGATTGGCCAGGTCGATGACCTGTTGACGGCGGGCGAGCACGGGGTCGCGGCCCGGGACGCGCAGCATCCAGTCCGGGTGTTCGCGCAGCAGATCGGACTTGGGGTTGGCCATCTCCGGCTCCACCCAGATGCCGAATTCCATTCCGAGAGAACGCACATGGTCGATGATGGGGTTGAGTCCGTCCGGCCACATCTCGTCCGACACGACCCAGTCGCCGAGACCCTGTCCATCATGGCGCCGGGAGCCGAACCAGCCGTCGTCGAGGACGAAACGCTCCATCCCGGCAGCCGCTGCCTTGTCGGCGAGATCGGTCAGCACATCGAGGCGGTGGTCAAAATAGACCGCCTCCCACGTGTTGAGAAGCACCGGACGAGGGGTGGACGGGTGGGAGGGGCGCGAGCGGACATACCCGTGGAAGGCCGCGCTGATCCCGTCGAGACCGCGGTCGCTGTATGCCGCGAAAACCGTTGGTGCGCGGTAGACCTCGCCTTCGCCGAGGACCACCTCCGACGGCCCGATCAACTCCCCGGCACCTAGCTGCGCCTTGCCCTCGGGGTTGCGCTCGGCATACACCCGGGAGTCGCCGGACCAGGCGTGGTGCACGGCCCAGACCCGGCCATGACGGAACCCGAATCCGGGATCGCCGACGCACAGCGCCAACGGGCCACTGTGCTCCGTCCGGCCCGTGCGGCCCTCGCGCATCCAGGCACCCATCGGCACGGTCAGGCGCTGCGGCGAGCGCTCGCGGCACCATCGGCCGCTCAGGTCGAGCACCTCGATGGCGTCCATGGGCAGCGGCACGCTGAGCTCGCACGCATCGATCCGGAAGTCGCCCGCGCCGAGATTGCGGACGTCGGCGGCCATCTCGAGCAGGCCGTCCGGGTGGAGGCGGTAGGTGACCTCGATCTGCAACTCCGTCTGCTCGTCGACCGCATCGACGACGAGGGAGGACTCGTCCGAGGTCACCGAAGCGGCCGTGAAGCGCGGCGCAAAGCGCGTGCCATCGGGGGCCGAGCCGATCAGGGCCGGACGCATCCGCCAGCCGTCGACCGGCATCGGCAGCAGGCGACGCACGAGCGGAACGTCGGGGTGGGAGTGCGGAACCACCGGTGTCGTTGCCGCGACCAACTCCGCCTCGGAGAGGCCGTCGGGCAGGCGCGGACCCCAGTGGAGGACAACCGGCAGCGCATCACCATCCGTGGTCGCAACGAAGGAGGTGGTCTCACTGCGCAGGTGGATCAGGGTCACGGGGTGCACTCTCCGTCGAGTTGTCCGGGTGGTCACACCAACGCTAGTCGTCCGCGCTGACGGGCGGCAGGCCGTCCTCCAGATAGGCGCGCGGCGCGGGCGTGAGGGCGGCGCGGAGGAGGCGGGCGGCATACGGGGCGACGTGGTTGTCGAGGTCCTCAACGGCCACCCAGTGCACGGCCACGATCTCGCGGACCTGCAGAATCAGCCCCTCCACCCACGCGGACGGGACACGCCCGAGGTCAAAGAGGAAGAGCACCGCGTCATCCCAGCCGCGGTAAGGCGGCAGCCAGGTCGTCGTCAGCAGCTCGCCGACCTGCACTGCGGTGCCGAGTTCCTCGGCGACCTCGCGGGCCAGGCAGGCGGCGGGCGATTCAAATGTGTCGACCACACCACCGGGCAAGTCCCACTCGCGCTTGTAGGTCAGTTCGCAGAGCAGGACTTCGCCGCGTTCGTTGCACAGCGTGCCCTGGGCGATGACGCGCTTTGTGGGGAGGCGCTCGTTGAGTCGGGCGATGAAGCTGCGGTATGCCGCCTCCTGGTCGATTGGGTCAGTCATCCACCCCCTCCCCGCCGACCGTAGCCACAAGGTGCGCGATGACCGCACCGGCGTGCTCGCGCCAGACGTCCTGCGGGATCGGCGGGAGCAGGTCATCCCACAGGGTGTTGAAGGTGCCCCGCAACTGGGGCATCCGGGTGGGCCGGGCGATGAACCAGACGTGCCCGTGCGCTCCCCCGTCACCCCACCGTCCGATGTGGCAGCGTCCGACACTTGGGAGGGCTTCGATCGCTTGGACAAGCGCCACGCTCAGCACGCCATATTCGGCAGCGCGATCGCGCGACAACTCGTGCATATCCAGATGCTCGAGGGGCTCGAGGACGAAGATCGCGGGCGAGCCGGACGGCGGGGCCTGCTTGACGAGCCAATGCTCATCGCGCCACCGGACCGGCCAGTCCGGACGCGCGGGAGTGCTTGGCGCGCAATGACATTCGGCCGGATTGTCGCCCTCGCGAGCGGCCTCCTCATCGGCGAGCGGCGCGAGAGCCTTGACCGTGAGGTCGCCGTCGAACGGGAAGGCCGCCCAGGTCGTGTAGCCGTCCTCGGGCAGCGGCAGGTGCCCGCCAGCGGCCTCTTGCGCGGCGAGTGCTCGGGCGTGGAAATCCTCGATCGACTCGGGCATGCCCAGAGGCTACCTGTGGCCGGTGACAGGCCTCCTGGCCAGCGCGTTCGCCCAACGCCGAGGGGTTGTCGGTGGGCGGTGGGAGGGTTTCGCTCATGGACGGATGGATAGCTGCTCTGGTGGGGCTGGTGATCGGCGCGCTGCTCGCGGGGGCCTTGGTGTGGGCGAGGTATGCCGCCCGCTCGGCCGCCGTGCTCACCGAGCGTGACCTGCTGCGCGCCCGCGTGGTCGACTTGGAAGCCTCGCTGAGCGAGGACTCCGAGACCGCGGCCTTGTTGTTGCCGCTGCGCGACACCCTGGGTCGAGTGGAGCGACAGGTCGGGACCTTGGAGCGGGACCGCGTGGAGCAGTTCGGGTCATTGCGCGCGGTTCTCGCGAGGGTGGAAGGCGAGACGCAGGATCTCGGGCGAGCAACGGCCTCGCTCGCGGGCTCCTTGCGATCGAGCACAGTGCGCGGAGCGTGGGGGGAGGTGCAATTGCGGCGGGTTCTGGAGGTGTCTGGGATGTTGCCGCGCTGTGACCTCGACGAGCAGGTCAGCGCCATCTCCCGCCATGGGCATGGAGTCCGGCCCGATGTTGTCGTGCGGCTGCCAGGAGAGAAGGTCATCGTCATCGACGCCAAGGCGCCCATGACGGCCTTCCTCGATGCGCAGGCCGAGGACATCGGCGACGACGAGCGCGGCGGCCTGCTCGGGCAGCACGCGACGGGATTGCGCCGGCATATCGATGGCCTCGCGGCCAAGGACTATTGGTCGGCTTTCAGCGCGAGCCCCGAATTCGTTGTCTGCTTCGTGCCCAGCGACGCCATGCTCGCCGCTGCCCTCGCCGCACAACCCAGCCTGCACGAGCACGCGCTCGGGCGCCGGGTTGCGCTCGTCGGGCCGGCCTCGCTGCTCGCGCTCTTGCGGACCGTGGCTTTCACCTGGCAGCAGGACTCGGTCGCCACCTCGGCCAGTGAACTGCTGGAGGTGGGTTCGGAGCTCTACCGCCGTCTCGCAACCCTGGGCGGGCATACCTCCAAGCTGGGACGCAGCCTGACCAGTTCGGTCGAGGCCTACAACGCCATGGTGGGCGCCTTGGAGTCACGCGTGCTGGTGACCGCCCGGCGGATGCAGCAACTCGGCCTCGCCACCGACGAGCTGCCCGACCTGAGCCCGATCGACACCGGCGCCAGGCCCTTGACGGCGCTGGAGTTGATCGACGCCGCAACCCAGCAGGACGCCCGAGCCGAGCTGCTCTTCGACGTCCCCGACAAGCACGGCTCGACGGGAGGTGATGTTCAAGCGCAAACGGGCTGATCGCCTTAATGGAGCGAGGAGGTCGAGGCGAAGGAGCCGTCGTGCGTCATCTTGTCTGACATCCCGGCAGCCTTCAGGTCGCGGCGGATCTCATTCGGCAGCGAGAAGGTCAGCGACTCCTCGGCGGCGACGACGGGGCGGACATCGGCATACCCGCGCTCGGCGAGGAACTCCAGGACGCCACGCACGAGCACCTCGGGCACCGACGCGCCGGAGGTGACGCCAACGGTGGAGACGCCCTCCAACCAGGCCTCATCGATCTCGTCGGCATAGTCGACAAGATGGCCACCGCGCGCGCCATGCTCCAAAGCGACCTCGACCAAGCGCACCGAATTGGAGGAGTTGCGAGACCCGACGACGATCATCAGATCGCACTCTGCGGCCATCTGCTTCACGGCAAGCTGGCGGTTTTGGGTTGCATAACAAATGTCGTCACTCGGCGGGTCTTGCAGGGACGGGAAACGCTCGCGCAAGCGGCGCACGGTCTCCATGGTCTCGTCGACCGAAAGCGTGGTCTGTGAGAGCCAGACGACCTTGTCGGGATCGCGGACGGTCACATTGGCGACATCATCCGGGCCATCGACCAGGGTGATGTGCTCGGGCGCCTCACCCGAGGTTCCGACGACCTCCTCGTGACCCTCGTGGCCGATGAGCAGGATGTCGTAGTCGTCATTGGCGAAACGGACGGCCTCGCGGTGCACCTTGGTCACCAGCGGGCAGGTGGCGTCGATGGTCTTGAGGCTGAGCGCGCGCGCCTCCTCGTGGACGACCGGGGCCACGCCGTGCGCCGAGAAGACCACGGTTGCGCCTTCGGGCACTTGGTCGGTCTCATCGACGAAGATGGCGCCGCTCTTCTCGAGCGTGGTCACGACGTGCTTGTTGTGGACGATCTCCTTCCGCACATAGACCGGCGGCCCGTAGAGCTCCAGCGCCTTCTCCACCGTCACCACGGCCCGGTCGACACCGGCGCAATAGCCGCGCGGCGCGGCGAGGAGCACGCGCTTTGCGGCCTGGTCGGTGGTGCTGTCCTGCGGGGAAGTCATGTCTCAATCGTAGGTTGTCGCCCGGCTCCCCTACCCTCAGGCGTTGTGAGCAGCACCCCCGCCGCGCTGCCGGAGCGCGCGGCCGACACCAGCCCGGAGCATCCGTGGCCGCTGCGCCTGCTCAGCCTGAAGATCGGTGAGTACATCGAGAAGATGTCGGTGGTCTGGGTTGAGGGCCAGGTCGTCCAATTGGACCGGCGAGCAGGCACGGCCTACCTCACGCTGCGTGATGTCGATGTCGACATGTCCTTCAATGTCGCGATCTCCACCAATGCCCTCGATGCCATGCCGCGGCCGCTGTCCTCGGGCCAGCGCGTCGTCGTGCAGGCTAAGCCGGCCTTTTGGAACAAGCGCGGCAGCTTGACCCTCGACGCCCGGCAGATCCGTCCGGTCGGGATCGGTGAGTTGCTCGCCCGGCTTGAGTACCTCAAGCGCACGCTCGCCTCGGAGGGCCTGTTCGCTCCCGATCGCAAGAAGCCCCTGCCCTTCCTGCCGCGCACCATCGGCCTGATCACCGGTCGGGCGAGCGCCGCCGAGCGGGATGTCGTGGAGAACGCTCGTCGCCGCTGGCCGGGCATCCCGTTCGAGATCCGAGCTGTGCCCGTCCAGGGCAGCACCGCCGTGGAGGAGGTATGCCGTGCCCTCGCCGACCTCGACGCCCTCGCCGACGTCGAGGTGATCGTCATCGCCCGTGGCGGCGGGTCGGTCGAGGATCTGCTGGCCTTCAGCAACGAAAGCCTGGTGCGGGCCGTGGCGGGCGCGCGCACGCCGATCGTCAGCGCGATCGGCCACGACATCGACACCCCGATCCTCGACCTGGTCGCCGACGTCCGGGCCTCGACGCCCACCCACGCGGCGAGCCTCGTCGTGCCCGATGCGGCCGAGCTGCGATCTCAACTGGATTTGACGTCCATGCGGCTGCGCCGCTCCATCGGCGACCGACTGCAGCGCGAGCGCCGACGGCTCGTCGAGCTGACGAGCCGACCGGTGTTGACGGACCGGACGGCATACATCCGGACCCAACGCATGGAGATCGCGACCATGCGCCGCCGCGGGCAGCTGCGGATGGAGTCCCTGGTCGCCCGGGACCAGGACCGGGTAGAGCACCTGCGCCGTCAGGCGCGGCTGCTGTCGCCGCAGGCGACATTGGACCGCGGCTATGCGCTGGTGACCGCCCCCGATGGGGAGGTCATCACCGACCAGGACCAAGTCGCGATCGATGACCTGTTGCGGGTGCGGGTGGCGCGCGGCGACTTCCCGGTCCGCGCCACGGCGACCTGAGGCGTGTCGGCGCGGCCACCTATCCTTGCTGCCCATGGCCACTGAGACCGAGTTCCCCGAGATCGCCGACCTGAGCTACGAGCAGGCGCGCGACGAACTCGTCGACGTCGTGGCGCGGCTCGAGGGCGGCCAGGTCGGGCTGGAGGACAGCATGACCCAGTGGCGCCGAGGTGAAGCGCTCGCCGCGCATTGCCGGGCCTGGCTCGACCAAGCCGAGGCCGCCCTGGCGGAGCAATCCGCCGAGGAGTAGGCCCTCAGGAGGCCGTCGGCGTGAAGGGCTTCAGGTGATCGGCGAAGAGCGCGAGCTCGTCGAAGGTGCCATCGCCGGTGATGATCGTCGTCAATTCGCCCGGTCCCGGGGCGACCAAGCTGTTCTGGGTCTTGATGTCTCGGACGTACTTCTGCCACTCCCGGCCGCCCGCGCTGACCGTGCCCGTCACGGGCGCGCGATTCGTCTGCTGCGTGATCCAGGCCTTCGTGGCGTCCTTGGTCTGCTCGACCGCCACATAGTGGCCAGCAGGCGAGGTATATCCGACATGCCAGGTCGAGAGATTGTCCGTCGACGGGACGAAGCGAACCGCGCTCGGACGCCAGCCATCCGGCAGCCCGACCGGCACCTGGATGGGCCAATGCAGTTGCGCGACAACCTGGTTGCCCACCTTGGGAATGTCGACGACCGGCCCGGACATGGAGTTGGTCCGCGCGACGATGAAGAACAGACCGGCCATCATCGCGCCGATGACGAGCAAGGACCGGACCATATTGAGCACCGAGCCACGGGCATACGCACTGGCCTGGCTCGGCGGGGCCGGCTGCTGGTCGACCTGCTCACTCATGCCCCTATCGTCGCCCACGGCAGCCAGGATCACCGAACTCGGGAGGCCGCGGACACCCGCTCGGCGACGCCGGGCCCGGCGATAGAGTCGGATCACAGCAATCCCGTGGAGACCGACGAAGGGCCCGAAGCCATATGGACGCGCAATTCCTGGTCATCGGCGAGGCGCTCATCGATATCGTCGCCCGCCATGCCGAGAGCCCGGTCGAGCATGTCGGCGGGTCGCCGGCGAATGTCGCGGTCGGCCTGGCACGGCTCGACAATGCGGTCCGCTTCAACACCTGCCTCGGCGAAGACGCGCGCGGCGAGCGCATCCGAACTCACTTGCGCCACAGGGGGGTTCACGTCATTGACGGCACAGACGATCACCCAACGTCGACGGCACAAGCCAATATTGACGAGTCTGGCGCCGCGTCATATGTCTTCAACCTGTTCTGGGATCCCGGGCACATCGAACTTCCCGAAAGCGTCGGCCATATCCACACTGGCTCCATTGCGGCGGTCCTCGAACCAGGCGGCACCGAGATCCTGGACGCCCTCGATCGGGGCCGGGCGCAGGCGACGGTCTCCTATGACCCCAACTTCCGATCGTCGATCATGGGCGATGTCGACGCGGCCAAGGCACGCATCGAGGACGTCATCGGGCGCAGCGATGTCGTCAAGGCGAGCAGTGATGACGTGGCGATCATGTACCCCGACCTGTCTCTGGAGCAGGTGCTCGCGCACTGGATCGACCTCGGGCCGGCGTTGGCCGTCATCACCCGCGCCGAGGACGGCGTCACCTTCCAGATCGTGGGCGCCGAGCCCGTGACCCGGCCCGCTCCCCCGACGACCGTCGTGGACACCGTCGGCGCGGGCGACTCGTTCATGGCCGGGCTCGTCTCCGGACTGCATACCCTCGGCATCCTCGGCTCCCCCGAGGCCCGCGAGCGCTTGTATGCCGCGAGCCCCGCCGACGTCGAGCCGGCCATCGAACGCGGCGCCTTATGCGGCGCCATGACTGTCTCCCGAGCTGGCGCCTACGCCCCGAGCTTGGACGAACTCTGACCCAACCTTCGAAAGGTGTTGTGGCGCAAAGATGCCCGACTTCGCATATGAGGACATGCTGCCGACCGGGGAGGACTCCACTCCCTATCGGTTGCTGACGACTGAGGGCGTAGAGGTCGTCGCAGGACCCGACGGAACCGACTTTCTGCGCGTCAGCGACGAGGCCCTGCGACTGCTGGCCGACACCGCAATGCACGACATCGCGCACTATCTCCGGCCGGCGCACCTGACGCAATTGCGCTCGATCCTCGACGATCCCGAGGCCTCCAATAACGACAAATTCGTCGCACTTGACCTGCTGAAGAATGCGAACATCTCCGCGGGCGGGGTCCTGCCGATGTGCCAGGACACCGGCACCGCGATCGTCATGGGCAAGCGGGGTCAGCGCGTGCTATCGAGCGGCCCGGATGAGGCCGCCCTCTCGCACGGCATCTTCGACGCCTACACGCGGCTGAACCTGCGCTACTCGCAGATGGCGCCGATCACGATGTGGGAAGAGCGCAATACCGGCTCGAACCTGCCCGCGCAGATCGAGTTGTATGCCGACACGGCACCCGGTCACGAGACGACCTACAAATTCCTCTTCATGGCCAAGGGCGGCGGCTCGGCCAACAAGTCCTTCCTCTATCAAGAGACCAAGGCGGTACTGAACCCCGAACGCCTGATGACCTTCCTCGACGAGAAGCTGCGCTCCCTCGGAACCGCCGCCTGCCCGCCATACCACCTGGCCATCGTCATCGGCGGCACGAGCGCCGAATTCGCTTTGAAGACAGCGAAATACGCGAGCGCGAAGTACCTCGACTCGCTGCCGACCGAGGGCTCGATGACCGCGCACGCCTTCCGCGATACCGCGGTCGAGGCACAGGTGCTGGAGCTGACGCGCCAGTTCGGGATCGGTGCCCAGTTCGGCGGCAAGTACTTCTGCCATGACGTGCGCGTTGTCCGCCTCCCCCGGCATGGCGCCTCGCTGCCCATCGCCGTCGCCGTCTCGTGTTCGGCCGACCGGCAGTGCCTGGCCAAGATCACCAAGGATGGCGTCTTCATCGAGCAGTTGGAGACCGATCCTGCGCACTATCTCCCGGAGCAGACCGACGACTCGCTCGCCGATGACACGGCCGCCGATGTCGTCGCGATCGACCTCAACCGCCCGATGCCGGAGATTCTCGCCGAGCTGACCAAACACCCGGTCAAGACCCGGCTCTCGCTGACCGGCCCGCTCGTTGTTGCCCGCGATATCGCGCACGCAAAGATCAAGGAGCGCCTCGACGCGGGCGAGGAGATGCCGACATACCTGCGGGACCACCCGGTCTACTACGCCGGTCCGGCAAAGACTCCGGAGGGGATGGCGTCCGGATCCTTCGGCCCGACCACGGCCGGCCGGATGGACTCCTATGTCGATCAGTTTCAGGCCGCGGGCGGCTCAATGGTCATGCTGGCCAAGGGCAATCGCAGCCAGCAGGTCACCGACGCGTGCCGCACCCACGGCGGTTTCTATCTCGGCTCGATCGGCGGCCCAGCGGCCCGGCTCGCGCAGGACTGCATCAAGTCGGTCGAGGTCTTGGAGTATCCCGAACTGGGGATGGAAGCGATCTGGAAGATCGAGGTCGAGGACTTCCCGGCCTTCATCGTCGTCGATGACAAGGGCGAGGACTTCTTCGCCTCGGTGACCAAACCGGTCGCCTTCTCCATCGGCAAGCGCCCGGGGTTGGTATGACCGTGTCCGAGCGCCATCGTTCCCAGCCCGGCACGCGCCCCACAACCCCCGAGTCCGCGTGGCGCACCTTGATGGCCGGGAATGCCCGGTTCATGGCCGACGACCGGGCGCACCCGCACCAGGACGTCGACATGCGGCACCGCCTGGCGAACAAGCAGGCGCCCTTCGCGATCCTCTTCGGGTGCGGCGACTCCCGGGTCGCGGCCGAGATCATCTTTGACCAGGGACTCGGCGACCTTTTCGTCGTCCGCACCGCCGGCCATGTCGTGGACTTCAGCGTCCTCGGATCCATCGAGTTCGGGGTGCTGAAACTCGGCACGCCGCTGATCGTGGTGCTGGCTCACGACTCCTGCGGGGCGGTTGCCGCTGCGGTTGCCTCGGCGCAAAGCGGCGAGATGCCACCGGGCTATATCCGCGACATCGTCGAGCGCATCACCCCCAGCGTCTTCGCGGTCGGCAAGGCCGGGAGGATCACGCCGGAGGCCGTCGAGCGCGAACATGCCAAGCTGACCTGCGAATTACTGTATGAGCGCTCCTCGATCTGCCGGGACGCCGTCGACGCGGGTCGGCTGGCGATCGTCGGATGCGAATACGACCTCGTCGACGGCCAGGCGCACCTGGTGCATGTGGTCGGCGATATCGGTGAGCACGAGCTCGTGCTCCGGGAAGGGCCAGGCGAGTCGGGTCCGTCCCCCTCGTGACCTCGCTGTCCTCCATCCGGATTCACCCGGTCAAAAGCACCGCCATCCGTCTCGTGGGCGAAGCGGACGTCGACGCCCTCGGACTGGTTGGAGATCGCCGGTGGATGGTGGTCGATGGTGACGGCGAATGCGTGACGGCCCGCACCGACCGCCGGCTCTTCACGATCGTGGCGGACACTGCGCATACGGCTCCTGGATTGCCGGTGCCCTTGCGGCTCTCGGCGCCCGGCTTTGGAGCGATCGACGTGCCGGTCTCGGGGAGCGAGGCCATCCGCGTGACCGTCTTCGGCCGCGGCTTGCGCGGCAAGTCGGCGGGCCCGGAGGTGCGGGACTGGATTCAGGCCGTCCTTCAGCGGCGCGATGTCGACCTCGTGCAGATGGTTGAGCCACGCCCCCTGAACCCGGCATATGCCGAGGCGGGCGAAGCAACGGCCTTTGCCGATGGCTATCCGGTGACGCTGGCCAGCGAGTCCTCGTTGAGGCAGCTTCGGGACTGGATTGGCGAGGGTGCGCAGTCTGCGCTGCCGATGGATCGCTTCCGGCCCAATCTCGTCGTGACGGGCGATGTCGCCCCCTTCGCGGAAGACACCTGGCGCCGCGTGCGCATCGGCGCGATCACCTTCCGGGTTGTTAAGGGCATCGACCGATGCGCCATGACCCTGCTGGACCCGGCGACCTTGGTGAGTGGCGCAGAGCCCATCCGCACGCTCGCGCGCTATCGAAAGTGGGACGGCGCAACATGGTTCGGGGTGCAGTTGATTCCGGACAACCCCGGATCGATCCTGGTCGGCGATTCCGTCACGCCGACCTGAGCCGGGTGACATCGTGACTTACGAGACGGTTTTCTCGGAGAGTACCGTCGCGCCGGAGGCGTCGAGTTGCACCTCGACCCTCGGCCCCTTGGCCGCTGCGGCGAGGTTGTCGAGCGTCACGTCGTCGAATCCCGCCTTCTCGCCGTCCTTCAGCACGGGGAAGGTGACTTTGCCCGTCGAGTCGACCTGACCGATGAGTTCGCCCGAGTCGACCGACCCGAGCACGCCATCGGCATAGGCGTAGACGTCGGATGGCCCAAGGAAAAGCACCACCTCACCCAGGGACGCCAGGTCCTTCTCGACCTTCTTGACGTCCGCCGTCCCGCTGAGCGCCAGACCCATCGTCAGATTGCCCGCGGGAAGCCGACCCGCAATCACCTCATCCGGCGTGACCGAGACATGGAAGGTGCGCCACTCTGCGGGGCCGTCGAAGGGCACTTCCACTCCGGACGGTGAATCATCTGCGGAGTAGGCCTTGCCCGCGGTTGCGGACCCGAACCGGCCTTTGACGACGACCGTGCTGTATTGCCAGATCGGCCCACTCCCCATCTGGTAGGTCCGGTTCGGCAGTAGGTCCTCGACCTCGTCATAGGGTGCGACCCGAGAGGCCGCCTCCCGGCGATGCTGCAACTCTTGAACCACATTGGAATCGGCTCTATCCCCTGCTTCTCCGGAGCAAGAAATCAGCATCGAGCCAGCCATGGCGGTCAATGCTCCCGCAGCAATCGCACTCATGCTTCTCATCCTTCAGGCTCCTCGCGATAGGCGTTGTTTAGGTGAGACCGATCATGATCTGTGTAATAGGCAGGCTGCGGGGCATTCGATTTCATGCACCCGTACTCGCTGTCACGATGAGTGAGACCAAGTGTATGACCTAGCTCGTGACATGCCAGGCCGCGCTCATCCGCGGTACTCGCCTGCGTAGTAAGAGAGCGCAAAGCGCACGGTGTGCTGTTCACAGGAAAGAATCACGAGGGAATCGCAGGTCGCGAGGCCAATCATTCCCGGATGCCCAGGACCGTGCCAGTCATACCCGCAGTAGCCTCCATAGTCCTGGTTGCGCACAATCACGTCAGTGCTCGAGTCCAAGGTCGAGTCGTACGCCGTCACAGCATCAGTAGTGTTTAGGTTGTACACGTGCGTAATTAACGGAGGATTGCACCGCAGGATCGAGGCCGATGTAATGGAACCAATGGGTCCCGCCGTCCGCCTTGTTCACAGGCGAGCCTCCCCCGCACCCGGTAAAACCGTATGCCCCAGACCAATTGGCCTGCGCGGCGGGAGAAACCAAGGCAACGACAAAGGCGAATGCCGACGTCAGCAAGGCTATGCGTACAAATGGTCCATGGTCCATGGTCCATGGTCCATGGTCCATGGTCCATGGTCCATGGTCCACGGTTCACGGGTCAAGAGTTTGAACGGATTAGATTCCTGGCCAGGTAACAATTAGAGCGCGAGTCGCTCCTTGACCACGGCGGCGAGGCGGTCGGCGACAGCCTGGGCCTGCTCAGCCGTAGCAGCCTCGACCATCACGCGCACCAACGGCTCGGTGCCGGACTTGCGCAGCAGCACCCGGCCGGATCCGGCCAGTTCATCCTCCTCGCGGGCCACGGCTGCCTGCACCTCCTCGTCGGAGGCCACGCGGCTGGTGTCGACGCCCTTGACGTTGATGAGCACCTGCGGCAGGCGGGTCATCACCGCCGCCAACTCGGCGAGCGACTTGCCGGTTTCAGCCACTCGGGCGGCGAGCATGAGGCCGGTCAGGACGCCGTCGCCGGTGGTGCCATGCTCGAGGAGTATGACGTGCCCAGACTGCTCGCCCCCAAGCGAGAAATCGCCCTCGCGCATCTTCTCCAACACATAGCGGTCGCCGACACCGGTCTTCAAGACATCGACGCCTTCGCGCTCCATCGCTTGCAGCAGACCGAGATTCGACATCACGGTGGCGACGAGAGTGTTGGCGGCGAGCTTGCCTCGCTCCTGCATCGCCAGGGCGAGGATGGCCATGATCTGATCGCCATCGACAACCGCCCCGGTGTGATCCACAGCGAGGCAGCGGTCCGCGTCGCCGTCGTGGGCGATGCCGAAGTCGGCGCCGCGGGCGACGACCGCGGCCTGCAGGTGCCCGAGGTGGGTCGAGCCGTAGCCGTCGTTGATATTCAGACCATCGGGGCTGGTCCCGATCTCGATGACGTCGGCACCGGCCAGCCGGAAGACCTCGGGCGAGACCGCACTGGCCGCGCCATGCGCCCCGTCGATGACGACCGTGACGCCATCGAGCCGGTTCGGCAGCGCGGCGAGGAGGTGGGCGACATACCTCGCCTGCCCCGCACGGTTGCGGTGCACCCGACCGACCTCGGCGCCGGTGGGGCGCTCCCACTCCTGATGCAGGCGGGCGGCGATCTCGTCCTCGACGGAGTCGGGCAGCTTGTGCCCGCCGGCGGCGAAGAATTTGATGCCATTGTCCGGCATGGCGTTATGCGAGGCGGAGAGCATGACGCCGAAGTGCGCATCCATGTCCGCCGTGAGGAAGGCGACCGCCGGCGTGGGCAGGACGCCCGCGTCATGGACATCGACACCCGCGGACGCGAGCCCGGCAATAACGGCTGCGGCGAGGAACTCACCCGAGGCTCGCGGGTCCCGGCCGACGACGGCCTTCGGCTTGCGACCAGCCGAGCGGGCCGGGGCGCCAAGCACGTGCGCCGCCGCGACGGCCAGACCGAGCGCGAGTTCCGCGGTGATCTCCCGGTTGGCCATGCCACGCACGCCATCAGTGCCGAAGAGTCGAGACATTGGGGGCCTTCCAGAAGGGGTTCACGGCCTCGCCCCGGAACGGCGGGCCTGAAGAATGGTAGTCGGCAGGAAGCCATCCCCCGTCGCGGCGACTAACTCGACGTGAGCCCAGCGTTTGCGTCGCGCGTCGCGGCACGGCGTATGCCGTGCGCGATGAGCGCTGCGATCAGGCCGGCGGCCAAGGGCACCAGCATGGCCGCGCGCAGGCTAGTGGCATCGGAGAGCACGCCAATCACCGGGGAGGTGAACAGGATGCCAAGGCGCATCAGCCACCCCAGCAGAGCGATGCCGGTGCCGTGCGCGAAACCGGGCAACCGGCCGGCTGCGGCGAAGGCCGCAGGAACCAAGGCGCCCGGCGAGGGCGAGCGCCACGGCCGCGGGCGGTGCGGGATGTGCGGGTGGATGTGGCGATCCTCGGCGCCTGTTCGGCTGCGATCGAGGAGGGCTTGACCTCGACGAATTATGACGATGCGCAGGTCAAGGCCGCCTGCCTGGGTGCGGCCCGGCGCAGGGTGCTCGTCGCGACGGCCGACAAGCTCTCGCGCACCTCGACCTTCCGATTCGGCTCGGCCGCCGACCTGACACACCTCGTGACCACCTCGGCCGCGTCGGATGAGGTCATCGCGGCTTTCCGCGGCGCGGGCGTTCAAGTGATCGTGGTGAACGACGCCGGGTGACGAGACCCCCCTCAGCGCCGGCGCGGTCCGCATACGCCGAAGCGCGGCACCCGCCGGAGCGGGTGCCGCGCTTCTGTCGCGATCTGGGGCCGGAGCCCGTCGATCAGCGCTTGCTGTACTGAGGCGCCTTGCGGGCCTTCTTCAGACCAGCCTTCTTGCGCTCCGGGACGCGAGCGTCACGGGTCAGGAAGCCGGCCTTCTTCAGGGCCGGGCGGTTGAGCTCGGCGTCGACGCCATTGAGCGAGCGGGCCACACCGAGGCGGACGGCGCCGGCCTGGCCGGAGGGGCCACCGCCGTGGACGCGGACGAGCACGTCATACGCGCCCTCCAGTTCCAGGACGGCCAGCGGCTCGTTGACGATCTGCTGGTGCACCTTGTTGGGGAAGTAGTTCTCCAGGGTGCGACCGTTGATGGTCCACTCGCCGGTGCCGGGCACGATGCGCACGCGGGCGATGGCCTGCTTGCGGCGGCCGGTGCCGGCGCCGGGGGCGGAAGCGGTCGGCTTGCGGGCCGGCTCGGAGGAGACGGGGCCTTCGGACTCCGAGGTGTACTCGGTGAGCTCGACGTCCTCGTCGTAGTCGTAGGTGGTGTCAGTCACGGCTGGTCAATTTCCTTCGTATGTCGTGAAGTCCGCAGCCGTTACTGCGCGACCTGGGAGATCGTGTAGGGGACGGGCTGCTGGGCCGTGTGCGGGTGCTCAGCACCGGCGTAGACCTTCAGCTTGGTCAGCTGCTGGCGGCCGAGGGTGGTCTTGGGGACCATGCCGCGAACGGCCTTCTCGACGGCCTTGACCGGGTCGCGGTCGAGCAACTCGGCATAGGTCTCGGACTTCAGACCGCCTGGGTAGCCGGAGTGGCGGTAGGCGCGCTTCTGCTGCAGCTTGGCGCCGGTGAGGGCGACCTTCTCCGCATTGATGATGATGACGAAATCGCCGGTGTCGACGTGCGAGGCGAAGGTCGCCTTGTGCTTGCCGCGCAGGAGCGAGGCCGTCTGGCTGGCGAGCCGGCCGAGGACGACGTCGGTGGCGTCGATGACATGCCACTGACGGGTGATCTCCGCCGCCTTGGGGGTGTAGGTACGCAAAGTCTTGCCTTTACTCACTCTTCGGACGAGGGGCTGGTATGCCGCGTGCTCCCGCCGGGCGGGTGGTCGCCCACCAGGGGCGCACGGCACAACAGCTATCAAGTTTACGGGCCAGGAAGCACCCGCTCAAATCCGGGCTGCGGGTGCGTACATGGCCGCTGACCTGCGCAGATGAGCCAATGCGCGCATATCGCACGGAACTTGTGCAAAGAGATTATGCAAAGGTATTGTGCGATCCATGACCGATTCGGCCTCCCATATCCGCCTCGACTCCGCCTCCGTCAAGGTCCTTGCCCACCCGCTGCGCTCGCGGCTGGTCGGAGCCTTGCGCCTTGCCGGGCCCTCGACGGCGACCGCCCTGGCCCGGCGTCTGGGCACGAACTCGGGGGCCACGTCATACCACCTGCGCAAGCTGGCCGAAGTGGGCCTGGTCGTCGACACCGGCGAGGGGGACGCCAAGTCCCGCGTGTGGGCCGCCGCCTCCGAGATGACGCAGTTCGAGAACAGCGACTTCGACGACGACGAGGATGCCGCCACAGCCCTCGGCTGGCTGGAGCGCGACTGGCTCAGGCACTTCACCGAGAAGTTCGGCCGGTGGCTGGACGTGCGCCAGAACTGGCCGGCCGTCTGGCGCGACCGGGCGACGATGAACGACGACAACGTGCTCGTGACGGCCGACCAACTGCGCGCGATGCACGAGGAGATCGGGGCGGTCGTCACCCGCTATCGCCGTGTCGGGCAAGGCAATCCGGACGCCAAGCGGATCGCGACCTATCTGATCTTCTACCCCGTGGACATGGACCAGGCGCCGCGCCGATGAGCGGTCCGCTCTCGCCAGCGGCGGCCCGGCGGATCTACTACACGCTCACGGTGACCCGGTGGTTCCCTGTCGGACTGGTCGTCGGCGTCTTCATTCTCTTGCAGACCGGCCGCGGGTTGACCACCGCCCAAGCCCTGACGGCCTCCGCGATTTCCGGCCTGGTCTGCTTCGCTCTCGAACTGCCGACGAGCGGCTTCGCGGACGCCTTCGGCCGGCGCGCGGTCTACATCGCCGCCGCCGTCGTCAATGTCCTCGCCGCGCTGGCATATGCCGTAGCCCAATCCTTCTGGGCCTTCGTCCTGGCCGCCGCGCTGATGGGAATCTTTCGGGCCCTAGACTCCGGCCCACTCGAGGCGTGGTTTGTCGATGAGGTGCACGCGAGCAATCCCGGCGCCGATGTCGATCAGGAGTTGTCACGCTCCGGCTCGCTGCTCGGTCTCGGCATGGCGCTCGGCGCACTCGTCAGTGGTGCGTTGATTTGGTGGCATCCTTTCCGGTCCGCGCCGGCCATCGACCTGGCCGTCTGGTGCTTCGTCATCCTCAACCTCGGCCACCTGCTCGCCGTGCTGGTCCTGCTGAAGGAGAGCGCGCGGCACCCGGAGGGGACGCGGCAACGTAAACTCGTCCTGGCCTCGATGAAGCAGGCGCCCTCCGTGATCAGTGGCGGCCTGAAACTGTTGGGGCGCAACACGATTCTGCTCGGAATTGTCGCCGCCGAGGTGGCCTGGTCGATCGGAATGATCGCCTTCGAGTCGCTGCTGCCGCTGCGGCTTGAGGAGTTCCTTGGCTCGCAGCAGGCGGCCGGTGCCGCCATGGGACCCGTCGCCGCCGTGGGATGGGCGATCTTCTCGGTGGGCACCTTCCTGGCCGGTATGGCGTCCAAGCGCTTCGGCGTCGCCCGCGCCGCAATGCTGGGACGCCTGCTCAATGGCACGGGGGTCGTGATCATGGGTCTGGCCCCCGGCCCGGCGAGCCTGATCGCGGCCTACCTTTTCACCTATGGCGCCCACGGCTTGAACGGACCGCCCCACGGGGCGCTCTTGCACCGCGAGGCCGACGCGAGCAACCGCGCAACCGTGCTCTCGATCAACTCCATGATGGCCTTCCTCGCCTTCGGCATCGGCGCCCCACTCGCCGGGCTCCTCGCCGACCGCACCTCGGTCGCGACGACGATGATCACGGTCGGCGCGATCAGCCTCCTCGGCGTCGCCTGCTACCGCCCCGCCCGCCGGGCCGAGCTCGCCCGCGCCTAACAGCTACCTCCTGTTGCACCATGCGGGCACGGTGTTACACTCAGTCATGCCGACCACTCGTCCCCGACACATGGTCACGGAATCTGATGACCTAGCGGATGCTCTGACGCTGGCCAGAAGGCATTGGCCGCAAGAGACCTCGGACTCGCGCTTGATCGCCCTGTTGGCACAAGAAGGTGCGCGCGCGATCTCGATCGCCGACGCCACCCAAGTCGTCGAGCGTCGCCACCGCTTACGGGCACACGCCGGCATCCTGAGGGGCACCTACGGTCCGGATTATCTTGAGCGGCTCCGCGAGGACTGGCCAGGATGATCGTTCTCGATGCGAACGTCTTGATCGCCTACCTCGACGACTCCGACGCCCTACACCGTCAAGCGGTGGACGCGCTGGAGTCGGTGGCGGATGAGGAGTGGGTCGCGCATCCGGTCACCCTGGCCGAGGTTTTGGTCGGTCCCGCTCGACGAACCGCTGGGCATCTTCAGCAGGCTGTGGACACGCTTTCCGCCATCGGCGTAGACGAGGCCCCATGGAACGGGAGTGACGCTCTCACCCTGGCGCAGCTTCGGGCGGAAACGCACCTGAAGCTGCCTGATTGTTGCGTCCTGCTGCTCACCGAGCGCGAGGACTCGTCACTCCTCAGTTTCGACGGGGCGCTATGCCGGGCCGCCGAACGCCGAGGGATCACCGTCGTTGAATGACTGGCCCCATCCTCAGTCGGGGGCGTCGCCGAGGTGGGAGCGATAGGGCGGCACGATCAGGTGGCCTTCTCTCTGCAGGTCGGCGAGTATGCCGTGTCGCCCCAGGATGGCGGCGACCGCTGGGCCGTCCAGGCGGCCTGCGGTGGCGAGTTCGCGCGCCAGGTCGAGCAGACCCGCACGGAATCCGGTCAGCTCTGACCGAACTTCCGCGGCCAGGCGCGAGATCATCTTTTCGATATCAGGGTCGGTGACATGGCGATCCATGGAGTACTCATTGCCGAGCATGTAGTTCGCCTGGAACTCCGCGTCGAAGCCATGGCGGCGGATGAAGTCCTGGATCAAGATCGTGGCGCGCTCACGGTCCGATGCCCTTCCGACAGAGGCCAATTCGCGACCAAAGACGATCTCTTCCGCGATGCCACCCGCGAGGGCGATCTTGGCCTGTTGGATCAGAGCGGCCGAGGTCTCATAGATCGGATGCGGCGCGGTGAAGCCGCCGACATAACTCGAGGCGACCCGCGCGGTCAGTTGCAGCGGCGCGAGGCCGAAGTACACGGCATACAGCAGGGCATGGCCCGACTCGTGCACGGCAACATTCGCGATCTTGTCCGCGGGGCTGCTCTCGCGGATGCGATCGAGGCGACCGGTGAAGGGGAGCACAACGTCCTGCGAACCGACGAGCCCACGCAGCTGGCGCGTCTGTTCGTCGTAGGCAATGGCGATGCGCCCCTCGTCGGCGAGGACCGCGGTGAACAGCAGCTTGCCGAGATTGTTTTCGAGAATGTCCGCGACGCTGGAGAAGACCGGCCGCACGCCTTGCACGGGGAAGACACCATTGCGATAGATGAGGTCGTGCACCGAGGGGTCGACCTCCACCTCGATGCCGAAGCGCGCCAGAACCGACTCGCGGACCCGCTCGACTTCGCGCCGGATCAGCTCGACAAAGTCCTTGTGCCGCAACGAGGTATAGATCAGGTGGGTGTTGCCGAAGCGGGCCACCTGCTCCGGCTTGAAGCGCCTGGTGAGGGCATTCTTGATGTCGACGACGGTGACCTTGTCGGCGTATGCCGCAAAGACGTCGGCATCCACATCGGCCTCGGCACCCTTGGTCGCCATCGTGAAGGCCTCGTCCAGGTTGCCGCTGACGAGGATGAGGCTGCGCGAACAGTCGATCGGCTCGTAGACCACCTTGTGCGCCATCGCCGTCCGGGCCCGGTCCAGCGCCTGCTGCGGCGTCCACCTCGACACCACCTCCAGGTCCTCGGCGAGGCGCAACTGCGAGCGCAGCGACCGCGCCTCCCAGATGCCGATGCCGGGATCGGTGATCTCCTCACCGCTGTTGCGGCGCCGCGTCTGCTCGGAGGCGAGGTATGACAGCGAGGCCACGACATACTGCAGATCGGTGTTCTCGCGGCGGGCCAGTCGCCCGTCGGACAACAACTCCCAGAAGTCGCTGAACTTGGTGTTGGGGACCGGATTGCCTTCGTGGTCAAGGGTATTGAAGCGCTGAATCTCATCGAACAGCATGAACGTCGGCTGCCCCTCCAGCGCGCCGGACTCGGCCAATCGGGAGGCGACCGAGGTGTGCCACGTCGTGCTGTCGGCATTGCTGAGTTCGATCTCGACGAAGCGGTCGAGGACGTCCAGCGCCTTGACCAGCCGGCGCACGAGGTCGGTCTTGCCGACCCCGGTCATCCCCCACAGGTTGACGATCGCGGGCCGGGTGAGCAGTTCTGGCGCGACATACCAGACCATGACGGCGTCGCAGAGTTCGTCGATGATCCGGTCGATCCCGACGAAGTGCGCCTTGAGGGTCTCCCGGGCCCGCGTGAGCCGTTCCTGACGTGCCGCGATCTCATCGCGGTCGAGCTGGACGCGGACGTCTGCCTCCTGATCATCGTTGGCCATCCGGGCATGGTCCCACGAGGTGCCCTTCGGCGTCTTGCCGTCCCCGATCACGCCGGGCACCGGACCCGAGCGCACCGGGGTCGATCAGGCGCGCAGATACGCCAGCACGGCGAGGACGCGGCGGTTGTCGTCGACCGCGACCGGCAGGTCCAGCTTTGTGAAGATGCTGTTGATGTGCTTGGCCACGGCCTTTTCGGTGACCCAGAGCGCGGAGGCGATGGCGGCATTGGAACGGCCCTCAGCCATCAACGCGAGCACCTCTCGCTCGCGCTCGGTGAGCCGGTCGATGGGTTCGTCGCGTCGCCGACTCATCAGCGCCGCAACGACTTCCGGATCGAGGACGGTGCCGCCGGACCCCACCCGCCGGACACTCTCGACGAACTCGCCGGCGTCGGCGACCCGGTCCTTCAGCAGATAGCCGATGGCGCCATCGCCTGAGGCGAGCAACTCACGGGCATACAGCTGCTCGACGTACTGGCTGAGCACCACGACCGGGAACCCGGGCCGCGCCGTGCGGGCGGCGATGGCTGCGCGCAGGCCCTCATCGGTGAAGGTGGGCGGCAGGCGGACGTCGAGGACGGCGAGGTCCACGTCGGGACGCAGTAGCGCCTGATCGAGGCCCGAGGTCCCCTCCAGTGCCTCGACCACCTCGAGGCCGTATGCCGTGAGCAGCCGCGTCAGCCCGTCGCGCAGGAGGGCGTGGTCTTCGGCGACAACCACTCGCATGGCACCTCCATGGTGATGACGGTCGGCCCCCCGGCCGGGCTGGACAGGTCCATGGTGCCGTCGAACGCGCCGAGGCGGCGAGCGATCCCGGCCAAGCCGGTGCCCGTGCGCGCATCCGCACCTCCACGGCCGTCGTCGCCGACCTGCAGCCGCAGCCGGCGCTCGGGGGCGGCGATGACGACCCACGCCGACCGCGCACCGGAGTGCTTGACGACATTGGCCAGGCACTCGACGACGGCGAAGTAGGCGGCCGACTCCACGGGCGCCGGGGGGCGGCCGGGCAGGGCCGCGTCGACGGTGACGGGGATGGGCAGGTCCAGGGCCAGCGCCTGGACGGCACCGATCAGGCCCCGGTCGGCAAGCACGGGTGGGTGGATGCCGCGCACGACGGCGCGAATGTCCACCAGCGCGGCGCCGGTGCTGTCGCGGGCCTCCTGGAGCAGGCGGCGCGCCGCCGCTGGGTCACGGTCGAGCAGGTCGGCGGCCATCCCCAGGCTCATGCCCAGCGAGACCAGCCGCGCCTGCGCGCCGTCGTGCAGGTCCCGCTCGATACGCCGCAACTCGGCAGCCGAGGCATCGACGCTCTCGGCCCGGGACGCGGTCAGGTCCGCGACCCGTCGCTGCAGTTCCTCATTCGGATCCGGGCGCAGGATCGCCGCTTCGGTCTCGGTGCGGATCCGCATGAAGACATCGCCGAAGAACCACCAGACCGGCACGAGGATCAGGGCGATTCCGATGAGCAACAGCGAAACCCAGGTCGGGGCGGCGTCGCCGGCGGCCAGCCCGAAGGCCGTGGCCAACAGGGCGATCACGCCGGCCGGCAGCGCGGCGGAGAGGGCGGACAGGACCAGGCCGCCGGAGCAAGCGAACAGGAACCACAAGAAGAGCTGCCAGAAGCCACGTTTCCCGAACCATCGGATGACCGAGCGCCAGGCCCCATCGCGAGCCGGTGCCAGGGCGGGCACCGGGACCTCGCGACCCAAGAAGCTTCCGGCCATCGATGCATTCAGCCCGGCGAAGGAGGCCAAGGGCGGCGCCCACAAGCGCACGAGCAGCACCCCGATTCCGAGGACCGCGAGGCCTGCGCTCAGGGAGACGAAGACCAGGAAGAAGGCCAGGGGCAGGACCATGAAGAGGTGGCCGAGGCCGTAGCCGGCGGCCAGCCACGGTGGCCGTCGCGTCGAGAACACCCCTCCATCCTCACGCAGTGGTCGGGAGCGCGCAGGGGTGCTAGTACCACTGCGCTCACGGGTGCCAGCGCTCCCGACACCAGGCCGCCGCGGGAGCAGGCTCATCAGCGTTGCCTTCCTCACCTCGGACGCAGGAGCCGTGATGCCTCGCCTGACCTCACTCCCCATCGCCGCCGCCCGCTGGAGCGCGCGACACCCGAAACGGACGATCGCCGCGTGGTTCGCCTTCGTGGCACTGGCGACTGCCCTGGCATTCGTCATCCCCGTCAAGGAGACCACCGATGCCGACTACCGCATCGGCGAATCGGGCCGGGCCCATGCGATGCTCGCCGACGCCGGCATCGATGCGCCGCCGATGGAACATGTCCTCATCACCGCAGGACAGGGACGGCTGGACGCTGCTGCGGCCACCGCCGCCGCCGACGAGATCGCGCAGCGGATGTCCGCTGTCGCGGGAGTGCAGCAGGTGGCACCGCCGGTCTGGAGCGGCGACCGATCGAGCGCCCTCGTCAGTGTCGTGGTGGACAAGGCGGCCGATCCGGCTGCGCTCTTGTCGGTCACCCACGCGGTGGCCGAGGCGCACCGTGACCTCCACATCGCGCAATCGGGCGACCTGACGGTCGATGCCGGGATTCAGGGCCGAGTGGCCGACGACCTGCACGCGGCCGAGTTCCTCAGCATTCCGGCGACCTTGCTGCTGATGCTGCTCGCCTTCGGCGCCGTGATCGCCGCCGGTGTGCCGGTGCTCCTGGCCATCGGCTCGGTCGCGG
Organism: Actinomycetota bacterium; assembly: GCA_020160805.1. Lineage (GTDB taxonomy): Bacteria > Actinomycetota > Actinomycetes > Actinomycetales > Dermatophilaceae > Nostocoides_A > Nostocoides_A veronense. The sequence continues at coordinate 245,755 of JAIUPO010000001.1, forward strand.
CCACCCTGGGCCTGTCCGCTCCCCTGTCCTACCTCATCCACGCCGAGCCGACCGTCGGCTCACTCATCGTCCTTGTGGGAATGGCTGTGGGCGTTGACTATTCGCTCTTCTATCTGAAGCGGGAACGCGAGGAGCGGGCCAACGGGGTGACGACCCCCGACGCCGTCGCCATCGCGGCGCGCACGTCCGGTCATGCCATCCTCGTCTCCGGTGCCGCCGTGATGGCAGCGATGTCCGGGCTGTATGTCGTCGGGGCCGCGACCTTCAGTTCCCTCGCGACCGGCGCCATCGTGGTCGTCGCGGTCGCCGTCCTCGGCTCGATCACCGTCCTGCCCGCGCTGCTGGTGCAGCTCGGCCGCTGGGTCGACCGGCCGCGGCTCCCGCTGCTGTGGCGCCTCAATGCGCGGATCGGGCAGGGCGGCATCAGCCGCCGCCTGATCGCACCGGTCCTGCGGCATCCGGTCGTCTCTTTGGTCATGGCGCTGGCCCTCACGATTCCGATGGCAGTCTCCGCTGCGGGGATCTCCCTGCACTCGGCGAATCTGTCCACCCTGCCCCGGGACATCCCCGCCGTGGCGACCGCCCATCGCATCGCTGAGAAGTTCCCGTCCGAGGGGACCAACGCCCTCGTCGTGGTGCGAGCGAAGGCCGGTCAGCAGCAGGTCGTGGAGGCCAGACTGCGGGAGCTGTCGACGCGTGCAGCCGCCACGCCCTCGTTCGCCGATCTCGGGATCGACCCGATCAAGGTCTCGTCGGATCGCAGCGTGACGTCGGTCGAACTCGCCATACCGTTCAGCGAACAGGACTCGCGCACAGCCGAAGCCATCCACCTGGCCCGCACGACCCTGGCACCTGAGGCGCTCGACGGACTCGGTGTGGACTATGCGGTGGGCGGCTGGGCCGCAGCCTCCCTCGACTTCGCCGACCGGCAGAGCGAACGGCTCCCCTGGGTCATCGGTTTCGTGCTGCTGCTGACCCTCGTGATGATGGTGGCGGCCTTCCGGAGCGTCGCGCTGGCGCTGATCTCTGCCGGGTTGAACCTGTTGTCGGTCGGCGTCGCGTTCGGTGTCCTGCGGTGGATCTTCCAGGACGGGCACTTCAGTGAGCAGTTGGACTTCACCAGCCCCGGTTTCCTCATCGACTGGATCCCGATCTTCGTGATGGCGATCCTCGTCGGGTTGTCGATGGACTATCACGTCTTCGTCTTGAGCCGGGTGCGCGAGTATGCCGCCTCGGGTCTGCCGGCCCGCGAGGCCGTGCGCCAGGGGATCAGCGACACCGCCGGCGTCGTGACGAGTGCCGCCGCCGTGATGGTCGCTGTCTTCTCGATCTTTGCGACCTTGTCGATGCTGGAGATGAAGATGATGGGTGTTGGCCTCGGCGTGGCAATCCTGTTGGACGCCACCGTGATCCGCTTGGTCATCCTCCCCGCCACCCTCGTCCTGCTCGGGGAGCGGACGTGGCGCCGGGCCCGGCACGGTGTGGATTCGGCGGTCGCTGCTCAGCCGGGAGCGCCGACCCACCCGAGCGCGCCGCCATACGCCACTGATCGGGAGGCGATCTGCGCGGCGTATGCGAGCACCGCCGCCGGGTCCGCCACCCCGTGACCGGCCATGGCCACGGCGGCGGCGCCGTGCAGGACATCACCCGCGCCGTTGGTGTCGATGACTCGGCTGACACGCGGGACCGGTATCTGACGGTCACCGGCCTGACTGACCAGCCGGATCGGCCGGGGGCCCGCAGACTGCGCGGCGGCTCGGGCTCCGTGCGACCGGGCCCAAGCGCACGCATCGGCTGCGTCCGGCGCAGCGAAATCGGCAGACAGCAAGGCGAGATCGACGTGCCGGAGATACGCCTCCATGCCCGGCTTGTAGCTCCCGCCGTCGAGGAGCACGGACATGCCGAGCCGCCGCGCCTCGGCCGCCGCACGGGCCGGCAGATCGCCGCCATGACCGTCGATGAGCAACACCGCCGCTCCGGCGAGGACGTCCCCGCACCCCCAGTCGCCGGGGACCTGCGGTCCACCGCCGGAGACGACCGCTCGATCCCCGGTCTCCTGCGTGACCAGCACTGTCGACACAGGCGCCGGATTGGCTTGGGCGGCAACTGGATCCACCCACTCCACGGCATCCCTGGCCAGCGTGGCACGGGCGAAGTCGGTGAGCGGCGACGCACCGAAACACGCGAGGAGCCGGACCGGCATACCGATGGCGGCGACCGTGCGCGCGGCATTGGTGGCCGGCCCGCCGATGTCCAGCCGCTGCTCGCGCCCGACGGTCTTCTCGTCCGGGCGTGGCAGGCGGTCGATGACCTGGACGACGTCCACGGTCAGCAAGCCGGCGCAGACGACAGTCATCGGGCGACGGCCTGCGCCTCGTGGGTGGTCGCGTCATAGCTGAAGGTCACGCTCTGACCGTCGGCCACGGAGAAGGGGATGTTCTGCCCGTCCCTGGCGCCGTCGGCGCCATAGTTCTCGTCCCAGGAGCCGCCAATGGCAATCTTGAATTCGTAGCTGCCGGCGGGAATTCCCTTGAGGGACAGCGTGAATGTGCCGTCGCCATCGGGATCCTCGAGGGCCGTCTGCTGGCAGTCCGGCGTCCAGTCGGCAGGGCAGCCGGCTTCGCTCTGATAACTGCCGGGGGCGGTAACGAGCGTCTCCTGCTCGGCCGCGGCGCTGACCGTCGCCGCCGTCGAGGTGTAGCCGACCTTGCCGTCGAGGGTGCGCGCGACGGCGACCACCTCGTAGTCCCCCGGCGCGAGGGCGGAGGCATCGGCATACAGGCTGTATGACGGGTTGTCATCCGTCCCCAGGACGGTCCAGTCGGCGCTCCCCTTCGGTCGCAGCGCGAAGGTGTTCTCGACAGGGGTTGCCGACGCGACCGTCGCGAGCAGCTTGGTCTGGCCGCTGAGCTTGCCGCCTTGCCCGACTGTCAGGTCGCGAACCCGCGGCGCCTCGGCGGCCGTGGGGATGGGGTCGGCAGCACGCAGCACGATGCCGGAGCGGGCAGGGACGCTCAGGGTGAGTCCGCCGTCCGCGGATGCCGTCAGGCTCTCCGCCTTGCCCCACACGCGGTCGAATCGGATTCCGGGAGAGGCGGTTTGGATCGGCACACGCTGCTCGGCGCTCGCATTGTTGAGAGCGACGACATACTCCACATTGCTGCGGCGGTCGATCCGGGAGACGGCGAAGACGCCCTCACCGTCTGCGGCATACCGCTCAATCTGTATGCCGCTGCGCAGCGCCGCATTGTCGGCGCGGACCTTCGAGAGTTCGGCGAGGGAGCGGTACATCACCGCGTCTTCGTCATAGCGGTCTTTCGCGCCAGGGGTGCCGCCGATGATGCGATCCGTGGCGAACTGCTCGACCTTGGTGGCGAACATGTCTTGGCGCGCGTCCTTGTCGCCACCCCAGCCGACGAAGCCTTGTTCGTCGCCGTAATAGACGACGGGTTGGCCGCGGGTGAAGTACATCAGTGCGTGGGCGAGTTGGTCGCGACGAAGCAGGTCGATGTCGTCCTGGGCCGCGCCGACAAGGAAGGAGCCGACCCGGCCCATGTCGTGGTTGCCGAGGAAGGTCGGCAGCGAGTACGCATTGGAGTCGGCGTCGAGATAGTCGTCGTCCGCGGCATACAGCTCGGCGAGCTTCTTGGCGGACTGGCCGGAGGCGAAATCGACTGCCGCGCTTTGGAATCCGAAGTCCAAGGTGGCTGGGAGCTTGCCGATGGTGGAGTATGTCGAGGCGTAGGCCGGCGAAGTGTCGAAGACCTCGCCGAACATGAAGAAGTCGTCGCGGCCGGCGGCCTTGGCGTGCGCCATGATGGCCGGCCCGAACTTCTGCCAGAAGGGCAGGTCGACATGCTTGACGGTGTCGATGCGGAAGCCATCGATGCCGAAGTCGACCCAGGATGAGTAAATGTCGATCATCCCGTTGACGACCTTGGGGTTCTCCGTGAAGAGGTCATCGAGGCCGAAGAAGTCGCCATAGGTCGACGACTCGCCCTCGAAGGTGGAGTTGCCGCGGTTGTGATAGAGCGTCGGATCGTTAAGCCAAGCAGGCGTTTTCGCGGTTTCGTCGGCGGAGGATCGGAAGATCGGGGTATAGGGGAAGGACTTCGTTGTTAGCTTGGGGAAGGTGTCCCCGCCCGCGAGGGGAGCGTCGTCGAAGGCCTTGCCGGCGGCATCGACATAGGGCTTGTCGTCCTTGCTGATGTAGCCGTACTTGCCCTGCTTGTAGTCGATGACATCGGCGGTGTGGTTGGTGACGATGTCGAAGTAGACCTTCATGCCGCGCGCGTGGGCGGCCTCGATCAATTGCTTCATCTCGTCATTGGTGCCGAAGTGCGGGTCGATCTTGGTGAAGTCGGTGATCCAGTAGCCGTGATAGCCGGCGCTGTAGTCCTCGGCGGAGCCCTGCGTCGGACGGTTCTCGAAGGAGGGCGTAAGCCAGATAGCCGTCGTGCCGAGGTTCTTGATGTAGTCGAGTTTGCCCATCAGGCCTGCCAGATCGCCGCCGTGGAACATGCCCTTGTCCGTGGGATCGAAGCCCGTTGCCTGCCGGTCCCCGCTGAGCCCGCCTTTGTCATTGCTCGGGTCGCCATTGGCGAATCGGTCGGCCATGACGAAGTAGAAGGTCTCCTCGCGCGGCGTCAGGGCGCGCTGGGCGAGCTGCTTCAGGTCGGCATCGCTGAGGGTGACGGGACCCGAGGCGGCGACGGCGGCGCTGGTCGAGCCGGAGCCTGCTGAGGGTTCCTTGTCCCCGGAGCGGGTGGCGACGGCATACGCGATGATCGCCCCGAGAAGGACCCCGATCAGGGCGAAGATGAGGGAACGACTGCGGATCACCTCGGCAGGGTATCCGCCGGTGCTGGGTCGATCAGCGCTGCCGGACCACCCGGGTCTCGTCCCACACGGGCTCGGGCGACTCATAGACCCGGCCGTCGGAGCCGAAGACGAAGAAGCGGTCGAAGCCGCGGGCGAACCAGCGGTCGTGGGTGACGGCGACGACGGTGCCCTCGAAGGCATCGAGCGCATCCTCCAGCGCTTCGGCTGAGTGCAGGTCGAGGTTGTCGGTCGGCTCATCGAGAAGCAGCAGGGTCGCGCCCGAGAGTTCCAACAACAGAATCTGGAAGCGGGCCTGCTGCCCACCGGACAGCATCTCGAAGGTCCGCTCCCCCGCCATCGCCAGGCCGTAGCGGTCCAGCGCCTTGGCCGCCTCCTCCCGCGGCTTGCCGGCGCGGTGCTCGTCCCCCCGGTGCAGGATCTCCAGCAAGCTGCGCCCGTGCAGGGTCGTATGGTCGTGCGTCTGGGCGAACCAGCCCGGCCGCACGCGCGAGCCCAGCCGGGCAATCCCGTTGTGCACCAACGGAGTCGGCGCGAACTCCCCGACCGGTCGATGCTCAAGATCGGGGTCACTCCCGCCGGCAGCGAGCAGCCGCAGGAAGTGCGACTTGCCCGAGCCATTGGAGCCGAGGACCGCGATCCGCTCGCCGAACCACAGCTCGGCGTCGAAGGGCTTCATCAGTTGTTGCGCTGCCCCGCCCGCGCCGGTGACTTGAAGTTCGAGCCCCTCGCAGACGACGGCCCGCTTGGCCGTGCGGCCGCCGGTGAGCCGCATACGCACGTTCTGCCGCAACGGGATTCGCTCCGGCGGGCCAGCCTCCTCGAACTTCGCGAGGCGCGTCTTGGCGGCCTGGTAGCGGGAGGCGAGGCCGTCGTTGTAGGCCGCTTTGACCTTGTACATCTGCACGAGGTCTTTGAGCTTCTGGTGCTCCTCGTCCCAGCGGCGCAGCAATTCTTCGAGGCGGTCGTTGCGCTCCTGGCGCGCCTGGTCATAGGTCGTGAAGGAGCCGGGATGAACCCAGATCGTAGCTCCGGCGGAGTTGGGTTCGAGGGTGGCGATGCGGGTGGCCGCGCGCGACAGGAGTTCGCGGTCGTGGCTGATGAAGAGGACCGTCTTGGGCGAGGCGCGCAAGCTGTCTTCGAGCCAACGCTTGCCGGGGACGTCGAGGTAGTTGTCGGGCTCGTCGAGGATGAGCACGTCTTCGGGTCCGCGGAGCAGGGCTTCGAGGACGAGGCGCTTCTGCTCGCCGCCCGAGAGGGTGGTGACCTTGCGCCACTGGGCCTGATCGAACGGCATACCCAAGGCGGCCATCGTGCACTCATCCCACAGCGTCTCGATGTCGTAGCCCCCGACATCGCCCCAGTCGACCAGCGCCTGCGCATAGGCCCTCTGGTCGGCCTCCTCGTCGCGCTCCATCATGAGCAACTCGGTGCGATCGATCTCGGCGGCGGCCTTGCGGATGGGGTCGGCCGCGGCCATGAGCAGCAGGTCGCGAACTGTCGACTCATCGCGTAGTTGGCCGATGAACTGGCGCATGATGCCGAGTCCGCCCGAACGCACGACCGCGCCGTCGTCAGCCTTGAGGTCGCCCGCGATGATGCGGATCAGCGTGGTTTTGCCGGTCCCGTTCGGCCCGATCAGCGCTGTCTTGCTGCCCTCGCCGATGCGGAGGTTGACATCGCGCAGCAGTGGCCGCCCGTCCGGCAGGCCGTACTCCACTCCCGAGATGTCGACATGTCCCACAACCGGGAATCATCCCCCACCCGGCAAGCCCGGCTCAACCGCGTTAGGCCGGCCGCCAGACTGCTGCAACGCCGCGGTGGGGAAGTTTTCTGCTGCCAGGGCGACAGCAAACTTCCCCACCAACGGGGTTTGTGTGTCAGCGGGTGGGTGAGAAGGGCAGGAGTTCCTGCGGCACCATGCCGGTCGCGATCTGCTGCGCGAGCAACTCGCCGGTCACCGGGCCGAGGGTGATGCCCCACATACCGTGGCCGCCGGCGACGAAGACGCGCGGGTTGTTCGTGACACCGATCAGCGGCAGACCGTCCGGGGTGCACGGGCGCGAACCGACCCACTCGTCCTTGCGGTTGTCGAGGTCGGCGCCGGCGAGCAGCGGGCGGGCGGAGTCGACGATGGCCTTCACCCGGCGGCGGTCGAGCGGCGCCTCGGGCTTGCGGAACTCCATCATCCCGGCGACGCGCAAGCGGTCGCCGATCGGCGTGCACGCGACACGAGCAGCGGGGAAGTAGACCGGGCCATTCGGCACGTGGTCGATGGTGACGCTGAAGCTGTAACCGCGGCCGGCCTGCACGACCTTCTTGACCCCGAACTGGCGGGCCATTGACGTCAGCCAGGCGCCGGTCGCGATGACGACCGCGTCATACTGCTCGGTCTCACCACGCTCGGTGGTGACCGACATGCCCCCGGGACCGTCGTCGATCCACCGCACCGGCGTCGCGATCTCGAGCCGCGCGCCGCGAGCGACGACCGAGTCGGCGAGCGCACGGACATACACACCGGGGTTGATATAGCGCTGGCCGTGCAGCAGCAGCGCCGCGCCGATCTCACCGGACAGGGCCGGTTCGATCGCGCGCGCCTCGTCTCCGGTGAGGACATCGAAGGTGATGTCCTGGCCCGCCGCCTTGATGTGCTTGAGCTCGTCGAGGAGCGTGACCCGCTCCTCCTCGGTGCGGTATGCCGCGATGAACGACTTCGCCTCGTAAGTGTCGGCGTCGACGCCGCCGGCCTTCAAAAGGTCGAAGGCGCCGAGCGCACGATCGTTGATCGGCACGAGGGACGCCATGGCCTTCTTCCACGCCGGCATCGTCGAGCGCTTGGTGAAGCCGGCGACGAAGCGGAGGAAGAATTTGTCGGCGCTCGGCGGGACATAGACCGGCGAGCTCGGGCTGAGGACGGCGCGCAGGCCGTACTTGAGCACAGCGGGTTCGGGCAGGGGCGTCGCGATGCCCGGCGTCAGCCAGCCGGCATTGCCCCACGAGGACCCGGATGCCACGTCCTGGCGGTCAAAAACCGTCACATCGATGCCCTGCTCCTGCAGGAACCAGGCGGTCGAGAGGCCAACCATGCCGGCGCCGATGATGGCGACCTTCTGCGGACGAGCGGGCGTTGCGGGCATGGAGACCTCCGAGGCGTACGGCTGGGATTCCATCGTCCCGCAGACGGCCGCTCCAGGTCTTGTGCTGTACATCCAACTCACTATCATCTGTTTGTGCGCGACCACTAACATCAGGTGATGATTCCCGTCACCGATCTCGTGGCCGCGCTGCGTGGCCAAGTGGAGATGGTCGCCGAAGTGGTCGGGAGCGTGGACGAGGTCGTCGTACAGGAATCGGCGCGGGAACGCATCGGCGGCCCGGGTGACCTCATCCTCGGCATCGGCCTCGACTCGCCCAAGCGCGCCCTCACGGCCATCGAGCGACTTGCCGATCGCGGTGTGCCGGCCGTCGTCGTCCGGGCCCCGCTGGCGTATGCCGTCGCGCTCGCCGATGCTGCGCGCTCCCGTGGCGTCTCGCTGATCGCGTTGTCTCCCAACGCAAGTTGGGCGCACCTGATCCACCAACTGCGCGACCTGCTGGACCGTGCCGCAACGGGCGATCCACGGACGACCGGCGATGACCTTTATGCCCTGGCCGACGCTGCGGCCGGGCTGATCGACGCCTCGGTCACCATCGAGGATGCCCACCACCGCGTGCTCGCCTATTCGTCGCGGTCGGTGGGCACGGACGCGGCCCGGGTCTCGACGATCGTTGGTCGGCGGGTGCCGCCCGCTGTCGTGCACGAGCTACGCGCTCGTGGCGTCTTCCGGCGTATGACGACCTCCGCCGAGCCCTTCTTCCTCCCCGCTGGCGCCACTCCCGACCTCGGAGCCCGGTTCGTCCTGCCGGTGCGGGCAGGCGGTGAGTGGCTGGGCTCGATCTGGTGCGCGGTGTCCGCGCCCCCGGAAGCGCGCGTGGTCGCCGACCTCGTGACCATGGCCTCGGCGGTCGCCTTGCACCTGCTGGATCTGCGGGTGCAGAGCGATCTAACTCGACGTGTGTGGCTGGATCGGGTCCGGCAGGCCCTGCTGGATCCGGGCGCCGAGGCCGGGGCGTGGCTTGCCGCCGGCCCCTGGCGAGTGGTCGTCCTGCTTGGGTCCCCCACTGCGGCAACGGACTTCGGCGGTGGCGAGCCCGACAACTCGTCGGCTCCACCCTCGATTGGCGGCGCGGCGTCGGTCGATGTCTGGACGGCTGCGCTGCGGCGCCGCGGGTGGGCTCAGCCGGCGGTTGTCGATATCGCTGACCGGGTCTTCGCGATCGTGACCGACACCGAACGACCATCCAGCGCGCGCCGATCACCCAGGACGGCGTCGCGCCTACGGCCGTCCCGGCCCGGCACATGGGCTTGGTTGCAGGCTGAGGTGACGGAATTGCACGCGCAGGGAGGAACGGCCGCGATCGTCGCGGGCACGCGGGCCGAGGTCGCGGGCAACCTCACGCGCTCCCGAGCCGAGGCCGTGGAAACGGCGCAATTGCCGAGCGTTAAGGGAACGACAATCGCTGCGGCAGAGGACCATTGGGCTCCGCTCGTGGTGTCGCGCGCGGTGCGCGGACTGGTCGCCGAGCCGATCCCGAGTCCGCTGGCCGCGCTCGAAGGCGACCCAGCGACGGAGGCGAGCGATCGGCATACGCTCTCGGCCTGGCTGGACCACCCCGGCTCCCCCCGCCGCGCGGCGGAGGCTCTCGGCGTGCACGTCAACACGATCCGCTATCGGATGGACCGGATCGCTCCGCTGCTTGTTGTCGACCTCACCGACCCCGAGATCCGCCTCGCGCTGCAACTCACCCTCCGCGCCGGTTAAGTAGGTTCTTGTGCATGCACTTGCGCAAGTGCAAGACTGGGGCATGCTGAGCCCGCTGGAGAAAAGGTTGCACGTGATGATCGATCAGGATCGCTACGACAAACTCACGGCGGAAGCGGAGCGCACTGGACGTTCCGTGGCCGACATCGTGCGGACCGCGATCGACCTGCACTTCGACGAAACTCGGACCCAGGTGCGTCGACGGGACGCCGCGCGCTTTCTCCTCGCGTCGGCGGATAAGGGCCACGGTTCGCCCGAGACCTGGGAGGAGATGTTGGCAATCCAGGAAGCAGAAATGCTGCGACGCCTGGAGGCCTGAGTGCACCTCTTTCTCGACAGCCCGGTCTTCCTCACCGCCCTCGGCCTCCCCTCCGAGTCGCGACCGGCCTGCGCGCGCCTGCTCGATCGAGCGGGCGAGGGCGAGTTGTCTCTCCACACCGGAGCCGAGTGCATTCAAGAGATCGTTTTCCATCGGCTCCGACTCCAGGGTGTCGACTTGGCTGTTGCACAAACGCAAGCAGTGCGCGCGCTCTGCGTCGTGCACCCGATGGACGACGAGGTCTTGGAGACCGGCCTTGGCTTGATTCGGGACTATGGGGCGCGGGGGCGCGACGCGTTTATAGCTGCGACGGCACTGATCGCGGGGTTCGACACCCTCTTGACGACCGACCGCCGCTTCGTTGACATCCCGGGCCTGCGCCGGATGGACCCTGCCGACGTGAGCGCCTAATCAGGGGCCGGCGCGGAGGTCCGCGGCATACATCGCGAGGATGCGGTCGGCCGCCTCGACGGCGGAGAGCTCGCCCGCGCGGACGGCCGCTTCCAGTTGGTCGCGATGCGTCCGGACCGAGGGCGTATGCCGCACGGCATCCTCCAGGTGCGCGTCCACCATCGCCCACATCCAGTCCTGCTGCTGCTGGGCGCGGCGAGCGGCGAGCGAGCCCTCTGCTTCGAGATGGGCGCGGTGGTCGAGGACAGCTTGCCAAACCTCGTCCAAGCCAGCCTGCGTCTGCGCGGAGCAGGTCAGGACGGGCGGGCGGCGAACATCTTTGCCCGGCAACATCAATCGCATCGCGGCCGCCAGGTCACGGGCGGCGACACGCGCCCGGCCTTCACCATCGCCATCGGCCTTGTTGACGGCGATGACATCCGCGAGTTCGAGGATGCCGCGCTTGATGCCCTGCAACTGATCGCCGGCGCCGGCGAGGGTCAACAGCAGGAAGGTGTCGACCATTTCGGAGACGGCGATCTCGTTCTGTCCGACCCCGACGGTCTCGACGATGATGACGTCGAAGCCGGCCGCCTCCAGGATGAGCATCGACTCGCGCGTTGCGCGCGCGACGCCGCCGAGGTGACGACCGCTCGGCGACGGCCGGACGAACGCCGCCTCGCTCGCGGTCAGGTCGGCCATCCGGGTCCGGTCGCCGAGGATCGACCCACCGGTCCGTCGCGAGGAGGGGTCGACGGCGACGACGCCGACCCGATGCCCGCGCTCGATCAGACGCGTGCCCATCGCGTTGATGAAGGTCGACTTCCCCGCGCCCGGCACGCCCGTGATCCCCACCCGCACCGAGCCGCCTGTATGCGGAGTGAGCGCCGTGATCAGCTCGCTCGCCTGAGCCCGGTGATCCGCGCGCGAGGATTCGACGAGCGTGATCGCGCGCGCGATGTCGGCGCGCGACTGAGCCACGACACGTGCGGCCAGGTCGGCCGGATCGACCTGCCGCACAGTCGAACTCAGGCTTCCAGTCGCCGGCGCAGGTCGGCGATCAGGTCTTGCGCCGCGCGCGCGATGACGGTGCCAGGCGGGTAGATCGCATCGGCCCCGGCAGCACGCAACTCGGCGAAGTCCTGGCTCGGGATGACCCCACCGACGACGATCATCAGGTCCTCGCGCCCGAGCTTGTCCAACTCCTGCCGCAGCGCGGGGACGAGCGTCAGGTGACCGGCGGCGAGCGAGGAAACGCCGACGATGTGCACATCGGCCTCGACCGCCTGCCGGGCGACCTCCTCGGGCGTCTGGAAGAGCGGGCCCACATCGACATCGAAGCCGAGATCGGCAAAGGCGGTGGCGATGACCTTTTGCCCGCGGTCATGGCCGTCCTGGCCCATCTTCGCGACGAGAATGCGCGGGCGCCGGCCTTCGGCCTCCTCGAACTCCTCGACGAGCCGCTGGGCCTCCTTGACGCCCTGGTCGTCGCCGGCTTCCGCGGAATACACGCCACCGATCGTACGGATCTGCGCGGTGTAGCGACCGAAGACTTCTTCCATCGCCGACGACATTTCGCCGACCGTGGCCTTGGCGCGCGCGGCGTCGATCGCGAGCGCGAGCAGGTTGGTCGCGAGTGTGCCATCGGAATGGCGCGCTGCCGCAGTGAGTTTCGCGAGCGCCTCCTGAGTCGCCGCTTCGTCCCGCTCCCCGCGCAAGCGCTCCAACTTCGCCAACTGCTGTGCGCGGACCGCGGCGTTGTCGACCTTGAGCACATCGATCGCTTCGTCGTCCTCGACGACATACGTATTGACGCCGATGACCGGCTGATGGCCGGAGTCGATGCGCGCCTGGGTCCGAGCGGCGGCCTCCTCGATGCGCATCTTCGGGATGCCGGCCTCAATGGCCTTGGCCATCCCGCCGGCCGCCTCGACCTCCTCGATGTGCTCCCACGCGCGCCGGGCGAGATCGTGGGTGAGCTTCTCGACATACGCCGAACCCGCCCACGGGTCGATCGTGCGCGTGGTGCCCGACTCCTGCTGAATGACGAGTTGGGTGTTGCGCGCGATGCGCGCGCTGAAATCCGTTGGGAGAGCGATGGCTTCGTCGAGGGCATTGGTATGCAGTGACTGCGTGTGCCCCTGCGTGCTCGCCATGGCCTCGATGCCGGTGCGCACGACGTTATTGAAGACATCCTGCGCGGTGAGCGACCAGCCGGAGGTCTGGGAGTGCGTGCGCAGCGAGAGCGACTTCGGGTTCGCGGCGCCTTGCTCCTGCACCAGCCGCGCCCAGAGCAGGCGGGCCGCGCGCATCTTGGCGACCTCCATGAAGAAGTTCATGCCGATCGCCCAGAAGAAGGACAGCCGTGGCGCGAACTTGTCGACGTCGAGCCCGACCGCCTTGCCGGCCCGGATGTATTCCACGCCATCGGCGAGCGTGTACGCCAACTCCAAGTCCTGGGTCGCCCCCGCCTCCTGCATGTGATAGCCGGAGATGGAGATCGAGTTGAAGCGCGGCATCTTCTCGGAGGTGAACGCGAAGATGTCGCTGATGATCCGCATCGACGGCTCGGGCGGATAGATGTAGGTGTTGCGGACCATGAACTCTTTGAGGATGTCGTTCTGGATGGTCCCGGTCAGTTGCTCGGGCGCGACGCCTTGCTCCTCTGCCGCAACGACATACAGCGCGAGGATCGGGATGACGGCGCCATTCATCGTCATCGAGACCGACATCTGGTCCAGCGGGATTCCACTGAAGAGCGTGCGCATGTCATAGATCGAGTCGATCGCCACGCCGGCCATGCCGACATCGCCGGCAACGCGAGGGTGGTCGGAGTCGTAGCCGCGGTGCGTGGCCAAGTCGAAGGCGACCGATAAGCCCTTCTGTCCCGCCGCGAGGTTGCGGCGATAGAAGGCGTTGGATTCTTCGGCGGTGGAGAAGCCGGCATACTGCCGGATCGTCCAGGGCTGGTTGACGTACATCGTCGGGTAGGGGCCGCGCAGGAAGGGCGGCGCGCCCGGGATGGTGTCGAGGAAGTCGAGCCCGGCGAGGTCGGCCTCGGTGTAGAGCGGCGGGACCTCAATGCCTTCGGGGGTCTGCCATGACTCGCCTTGTGGGACAGGGGATTCCGTCGCGGCGAGGTCACCAAGGTCGATCTGCGAGAAGTCGGGGATTGTCGTCATCAGAGGGCTCCTTCCGCCGGGGCGCCGAGTCTGTCGAGCAGGCCGGAGAGGAAGGCGACCACATCCATGCCGTCGTAGATCTCCCCGTCCACGGTCGTCTCCCCCAGTTCCTTGGCGCGACCGGCGACGAAGATCGTCGCGACGCCGGCCTCGCGGAGGGTCGCCACCGCGTCGACGGCATGCGCGGCATACCCCTTGGGAGAGCTCGCGATCACGGCGACGCTCGGGTTGGTCGCCGTGGCATCGGCGGCCGCCGACGCGCCCTCGAACAGGCTCGCCTCGATCCCACCAGCCGCCAGCAGATTTGTCACAAACGTCTCGCGGGCTCCGAAGTCGCGGCGACCGCCGAGCGCCACCAACGCGACACTGGGTGCGGCGCCACCCTGGGCGGCGAAGGCCAGCGAGCGATCCCGGAGTCCTTCGTATGCCTCGGCATCCCGCCGCGGCAGCAGCGCACCATCGCTCGTGGCCACATCGGCTCGGCGCCGGCGAGCCAGGCGCTGCTCCCCCGCCAACGGGAACATCGACACCCCCGTGATCGGCTGGCGACGGGTGGCGATGCGCGCTCGGTCCTCAGCGGTGGCGTCCTGAATTCGTTGCGCAACAACGCCATTGGCCAGAGCAGCGGCCATACCCCCGGCAGACTCGACGTCCTGAACGACGGTCCACGCCCTCGTCGCCACATCTCGGGTGAGGTCTTCGACGTAGTAGGAGCCGCCTGCGGGGTCGGTGACGCGTCCGATATTGGCCTCGTCCGCGAGCACGATTTGTGTGTTGCGAGCCAAGCGCCGCGAGAACTTTTCCGGCAGGCCGGCGATGGTGTCGTAGGGAAGGACGGTGATCGAGTCGGCACCCCCAGCGCACGCGGCGAAGGTCGCGATCGTGCTGCGCAAGACGTTGACCCACGGGTCTTCACGAGTGAACATTCGCGTCGCGGTGACCGCGTGCACGCGGGCACCGCGCTCGGACTCGGGCACTGCGCATACCTCGCCGACGCGGGCCCACAGGGCGCGGAGGGCGCGGAGCGCGGCGATCGTCAGGAACTGGTCGGCGGTCGCGGAGATGCGGAACTCGATGTGCGGGAATGCTTTTGGTGCTTCGATGCCGGCCTCGGCGAGGGCCCGCAGATAGGCGATGCCGGTGGCCACGGCATATGCAATCTCGTCCACGGCACTGGCGCCGGCGTCGCGATAGAGCCGCGCATCAATGGTGATGGCGCGCACGCCGGGCAGGTCAGCGAGTTGACCCATGGCGGCGGTGAGCTCGCTCAGGTCCGGCGTCGAACCGGTGCGCGCGGCCGAACCGAGCGGGTCGTGGCCGAGGTTGCCGCTGGCACCGGCGGCGCCGCGCAGGACCGCGCGCAGGGCTTCGGCAGCCGCCGGCTGGGCGTCCCACGATGAGACGACAACGGGGGCGAGATCGAGACGCACGTCGGCGAGCGCCTCGGCCACCGCGGCGGGGGCGATGCCATCGGCGCCGACGTGCAGCCATACGGATGTGGCGCCGTGCTCGAGATCGTCGAGGACCGCCGCGCGAGTGAGGGCTACGTCGGGGTCGTCATGAAGTTGGCGGACGTCCCACGGTTGGTTGGGGTCGCGCAGCCCCCGGCCGCGCGTGAAGGGCATCGCACCGGGCACACCCAGTGGACGGGCGTCCGCCGGCCGCGAGTAGAGCGGGTCGATGACGAGGTCACCGGTGAGCGTGGTGCGCAGGGACGCCTCGGCGGCGGCGGGGGCTAGCTTGGCGTCCTCGGCGCGGCTCTTGTTGACGACGCCGGCGACGAGGCGCTGCCAGTCCTCGTGCGTCTGCACGGGGAAGCCCCCGGCGAGGGTCATCGACTCGGACATGCGCGCTCCTTCGGGCAACCGGATAACCGCGGCGGGCGAGGTCGAGACGGCACGCGCCCGGCGGCCTCGCCGATCGGATTCCAGCCTATCGACGGGTTCGGAAGGGGCCGACCAGTTGGAGGGAGAGGTTCGGCACAGCGGTGGAGTTGGGCGCCGAGCGGTCGCGCGCGGCAGTTAGCCGGGCAGGTGCCGGACCGCTCGCGCCGCCTCGGCGCGGTTGGCAAGTTCGTCGTCGGGCGGGTAGCCGACCTCCTCCAGCGACAGGCCGTGCGCGGGCATCACCTTGACCCGAGGATCGCGTATGCCGGCGCGCAGCACCTCCGCGGGGAAGCTCACGTCTGCGCGGCCAAGCCCGACCGGAACGACGGCGCCGACGAGTGCGCGCACCATCGAGTGGCAGAAGGCGTCGGCGATGACGGTGGCCTCGGCGATGCCCTCGGGGGTGCGGCGCCAGGAGTAGTCGACCAGGGTGCGGATCGTTGTGGCGCCGTCGCGCTTCTTGCAAAACGCGGCAAAGTCATTGAGTCCCAGCAGTTTTTGGGCTGCCTCGTGCATCGCGTCGAGATCGAGCGGGTCGCCCAACATCACGGTGTCGCGTCGGCGCAGCGGATCGACAGCGGCGATCTTGTCGGTGATCCGGTAGCGATAGCGCCGGTGCGTCGCCGAGAAGCGCGCATCGAAGCCTAGGGGTGCCGTGGTGACCCGGTGCACCACCACATCGGGCGGGAGTATGCCGCGCAGCCGGGTGACGGCCGCCAGCTCCGGTGAGCGGGACGAGCGGCCCGGGAGGGCGGCATACGCATCGTCGGCGATGTCGGCGTGGGCGACCTGGCCGCGCGCGTGAACGCCGGCGTCGGTCCGGCCAGCGACGACCAGGCGCACGGGCTCGGGCGCGCGCAGCAAGGTGGTGAGGGCCGCCGACAACTCCCCCTCGACCGTCCGCAGCCCCGGCTGGGCGGCCCAGCCGGCGAAGTCGGTGCCGTCATAGGCAAAGTCGAGGCGGATCCGCACCCGCCCATCATCTCCTGGCAAACTGAGCACCCGCCGCCTCGAAAAGCATCAAGGCATTACTCGCTGAGGACGACACTGCCGCCTTCGCGGAAGCTGGATGGATTCCTCTCGTGCCTTCGGACTCGCATGTCGCTTCGACACGATCCGAGAGCCCGGCTAACGCAAGCCGGGCTCTCGGATCGTCCGCGGACGGGTCACATCTTGGGGCGCAAGTAGCCCAAGAGACCCGACTTGGTAATACTCCCGATCTTCGTGGCGCCCGGGTTCTGCGTGAGGGTGTTCACGTAGTTGCCGGCATCCCCAAGGACGATTGCGATATGGCCGTAACCACCGCCCATACTGGAACCCCAGATCGCCACATCGCCCTTCATCGGGGCAGACCCCGCGCTGATCGCCGTGTAACGGTTGCGGTCGTAGGTCGACCAAATGTCCTTGGCGCCGCCCGAGTACGGGGTGGTCATGAAGGCTGCACCAACAACATCCCGGTTGTAGAACTGCGCCAAATCGACGCACTGCGCGCCGTAGGCGCCATCGAAGTCGGCATACTTCCCGTTCCACTTTGCTACGAACGCATCGACTTTCTGCGAAAGCGTCGAGCCAGACGTGGACGAGCTCCAGCTGCATGTGGACGAGCAGGTGCCTGTCGTGGTTGTCGCGCCCACGGCGACATAGCCGGTGTAGGTCGTCGTCCCCGGAGCGTAGGACTGCATCGAGTATGACCAGGCCGTCGTGTCCACCTCCGTGTTCGTCCAGCGGTTCGTCGTCGAGTCCTTGCCGGACTTGATGGTCGTCTGGACGACCCCGCGGTACTCCATCCAGTTGGTTCCGCAGGCCCTCGAGTACTTGACGTAGGCGGTGCCACCCGGCACCGCCGCCGACGAGAGGGTGAACGACGAACTGGCGCAGCCGGTGCTGTACGGATCGGTGTTGAAGTGGCTCGCGGAGGCTTCCGCGCTTGAGGCGAAAGCCATGCTGAGGGACGCACAGATGAGTGCGCCCGCAAGGCGTGCAGTACGCCGAGGCTTGAGCGATGTCGAAGCAGACATGTGAAACCCTTCCAGTTGTGTCGGGACGGACCAACAACTGGCCCGTCGAGGCCACTCGTCCGTGTCGGTGAGCACGTCCTCATCACTCATCCTTCGGCGTTACCACCTCAGACACATGACCTAAATGCGGTATCTTTGAGATAGCCATTTACCAACTGGGAAAACTCCGCAACCCGACTCGTGCCATCCAATGGGCCAGGTCAGCTCCACTAGAGTCGTCTCGCGGCGTCTTGAACGCCGGCATCCCGCCGATAACCCGCCACACGACTCCAGGCTGGCGCACCTACCGCAATCGGGGTACTGACAGCTTGTGACCCGGGTGGGTATAACGGACACATGACAAAGATGGCAGCAGGCCCGGTCGACCTAGTCGCCCTTGACAACCAAGATGTGGTGCTCGCTGGCCTACGCTCGCTGCCGATCAGTCATCCTGAAGTAATACGGACGGTCGTTGCACATCGCTCACTCACCACGCTAGACGTCACAACCCCGCCTCCCCACGTGGTTGTTCTTGACTACTGGCTGGGTAGGGACGACGAAGACTCCCTCGACGCAGTCTCGGCGCTCAAGGCGTGGGGTGCGGCCGTCCTCCTCTACACCAGCGAGGAGCGGCCGCGCCCACTCCGCGCAGCGTTGAGAGCCGGCGTGGACGGCCTTTGCCTCAAGAACGACGGTCTCGACGCGCTTGTGCACGCTGTCGCACAGGTGATCACGGGAAGTCCAGCAGAGCAATTGTCAAGAGTTGTGGATGGGTGTGTCATGACGCGAGTTGATCTCCTCCTTCGTGGTGGTCGTCGCGTTCG
>JAIUPO010000002.1 GCA_020160805.1 Actinomycetota bacterium
GAGAGACTCAACCGGGAGATCCGCCGACGCACCGACGTCGTCGGCATCTTCCCCGACCGGTCCAGCATCATCCGCCTCGTCGGCGCGGTCCTGGCCGAGCAGCACGACGAATGGGCCGAGGGCCGCCGCTACCTCGGGCTCGAGGTCCTGGCCCGTGCCCAAGCCGTCGACACCACCCCCGAGGAGGTGACCGAGCCCGAGCTCCAGGCCCTCACAGCCTGAGCGACACGCCCAACCGAGGGATCAACCTCGTACACCACCCCAACGGACTTGACCCGGGCGCCCGGCCACTCATCCGCTCGCCCAGGTGCGCGGCTAGTGCGACTACCTGGAGGACTACACCCCCGCCCTATCGCAGGCGCCGCAGTCGGTTTCGTCTATCTGCACAACGCGACCGACTTCGGCGGTCGCTGACCTACTCACCCGGCCGGGCGATCAGCAGGGGCGGATATTCACCGGGCAGCAGCGCGGCGCGTTCCAGGAGTTCCTGAAGTCCTACTTCGCGCCGGTCAGCGGCGCGCAGGCAGCGGAAGCGTTGCTGGGCAGTCGCATTGCGCCGTCGAAGCAGTTGATGGCGCTGGCCGCCGAGAAGGTGCAGCGACGCGAGATCTTCATGCTGACGGACGAGCAGCGCGACGCCTTCGAATACGTCCGGCACGCCGTGGAGCGTGCTCGGCGCCGCAACACCAAGACGGCTGTCATCGTCAGCGGCGGTCCCGGATCGGGCAAGAGCGTCATCGCGCTCTCGCTCATGGGCCAACTGGCTCGCGAGGGCCGGACCGTCGTGCACGCCACCGGCTCGCAGTCGTTCACCCAGACGCTGGCGCAAGGTCGCGGCTAAGGGCTCACCGCGAGTGTGCAAGACGTTTCTCTACTTCAACTCGTTCATGGCCGCCGAGCCCAACGAGATCGACGTGCTGATCCTCGACGAGGCACATCGCATTCGGGAGACGTCCGCCAATCGATACACAAAGGCGGGGGGACCGGCCGGCCGCTGGTCGACGAATTGCTCGCTGCCGCAAGGACTCCCGTGTTCCTACTCGACCAATACCAGGTGGTCCGGCCGGGGGAGATGGGCACGGTCGCCGATATCACCGCTGCTGCTGCGGCCCGCGGCATCGACGTCATGCACGTTTCGCTCGATGACCAGTTCCGCTGTGGCGAGTCGCTGGCGTATGTGCAGTGGGTCGAGCGCCTGCTAGGTCTTGCACCGGTCGGGCCGGTGTCGTATGCCGGTGACGACGGCTTCGAGGTTCATGGCTTCGTCGCCCGCCGAGTTGGAGGCGTGGTTGCGTGCGCAGCACGAGCAGGGGTATGGAACCCGGCTCACCGCTGGCTACTGCTGGCCCTGGAGCGACCCCCGCCGCGACGGGACGCTCGTGCCCGACGTGCGGATCGGCGACTGGGAACGGCCGTGGAATCTAAAGGGGGACAGGTCCGTCGGCGGCGCGCCGCTGTGGGCGAAGGACCCGGCCGGGTTCGGGCCGGTGGGGTGCATCTACACGGCGCAGGGCTTCGAATACGACTACGCCGGCGTGATCATCGTGCCGGACTTGGTGTGGCGTGACGGCGGCTGGCTTGCCGTGCGCGAGGGCTCCAAAGACCCCGCCTTCCGGAGCCGAACCGCGGTGAGCGACACCGAATTCGACCGGTTGGTCCGCCATGTCTCCAAAGTGCTGCTGACGCGTGGTATGCGAGGCGTGGGCATCTACTGCACGGACAAGGAGACCCGAGCATTGTTGGGCTCCTTGGTCTAGCCACCGGCCCGGCGCAAGGGATGCCAGCGGTGCCTTCGCCGTCGTGATTGGAGCCGTGATTGCTGGACCGGGACGACGAACTGTGCCGCACTCCCCTGACCTACCGCGGCCTCGAGCGAATGGCCTTCACACTGGGCCTAGAGACTGAAGCCGGTCGATCGCAAGGGCAACGACCCCGCTCGAAAAGGCCAGCGAAATCACTGCTGCGCCTAGCGTCCATGGCACGCGAGCGTTCGCCGACAAGTAGGCCTCGGCGCGCGCCGCTCGTCGCTTGCTGATCCGGCGCCCGGCCAAGATGTTGCGGAAGGACCACCACCGAGCGATGTCGACCAATGCCATGAACAGCAACATCCCGAGTAGGGCAATGCCGCAGAGCTGTGTCAGAAGGAACGTGGCGCCGTCCCGGCCCAGAATCTTGAACACGTCTGCAGGCTGCGTGTGCAGGACCTGCCAACGTTCGGCGAGTCCGTCGTCGAAGGTCGGGAATCGTTGGGCGACAGCGGCCTCTAGGCCTGTGAGCGACATGGCTTGCCATGGCGCCCCGACGAGGACGATCCAGATAGTGGCTTCTGTAGCACTGACCGCCAGGGTGGCAGCCGCGACGATTGAGCGTCGTGGTCCCGCTGTATGCCGCGTGCGGGCGAACGTGGTCCATGAGGCTCCCAGGATCACTAGCGCGACGCCGGCGAGAGCGCCCACGATGAATGGCCAGCTCAGGAGGTAGCCAAGGATAGCGCCCGCTGCTGCGAGGCTGAGAACAATCATTCGACCGATGTCATCGTCAGGTGAGTCGCCCGCTAGCCCGGTCGTTGGTCGGATGACTTGGTTGACTTCGTGGTGGAAGTGGTTGATCTCGTTGCGGATCGAGTTATCCGTGTGGGTGATGTTGCCGATGCCAATGACCTCGACGTTGCGTCCGCCGTCGGGTGGCGCAGTCGGACGGTCCCCGCCCATCAGCCGGAGGATCAGCATTGCCACAACGGTCCCCAGGATCGTTGCGGCCGTGGCGATCAATAGTTCCCTCACTGTCGTTCTCCTTGCGTCTTGGAGTTGTTCTCTGAATCCCGGCGGCCGATCGCGGCTGGCACTACCGGTCGAGTGCGGTGGCGGGGCGGACGCAGTACGCCTCCCCGCCACCGCGTGACTCAGCCAGCGGTGTTAGGCGGCTTCGAGCCCGACCGACCCGCCGGCGTTGTCCCGGACGTTGGCCGCCGCCCGCTCAGCTGCGAAGCGACTAGAGAAGGACTCCCCAGAAGCTGCGACCTTGTCCGATCCCCGCCAAGCACGCCATCGCCAAGATCCCGCTTGGTCCTGGTAGATGTCGTAGCGAGCGGTGCGGGCGCCGGCTTTGAAGGCCGAGGCGGCACGACGGGCGTTGGAGAGCGATGCGTAGGTCTCGCCCGCCCAGGCGACCATCTGTTTGTTGTCGGCGTATAGCCACCACGTGGCCGCTTCCGCCCTGTCGTAGTTGATGCGGAACCTCCACATAGGAGGCACCTCCCGTCTCGCGTCGGAACGCGGGCCTTGCGCTCGCACGAGACCGGTGGTGTGCTTGGTATGCGGTACGTAGACGCCACATGTCTCGTGCACCTCAGCGCCCGGCCGGCAAGCCGGGCGCTTTGGTTTTTGCGCTATTTGTCACCTCCACGGATGTGGTGGCACAACAAGTCTGACCACGATGAGGCCGCTGGTCGGCTGCCCCACACCGGCGTGTCGTGAGAAATTTCTTGGAAAAACGCGCGCAAAAACACCCGTGTAGTTCGGCGTGTTGAACCCTCTGGACCCTCAAACCCTGCGAGTCTGTTGGGCATACGGTTAGTTTCAACGCGCGAGAAGGCGGTCACATAATGCAGGAGTCAATGGATGACCTCGGCGAGGTGGCGCTCTATTGCGGCAGACTTTCGTGCCGAAAGGTCATCGTGCAGACCGTGGGGAGGGGCCGTCGGAAGGAGTTCTGCTCCGACACCTGTCGGCGCGCAGCGGACCGCGACTACAAGAGGGCCAAAGCTCACGTGACGCTTTTCGAGGAGCAACTGCGCAACACTCTGCACGAAGTGGCGGCGTACGGGCGCAAGGCCGAGGAAGGGGTCCTGACGCCGCAGGAGGTGATGGCCATTCATGGCGAGGCGCGGGTTGCGCTCGAGCGGGCAGCGACGGTGGTGGAGCTTGGTGCCGAGCCCGACCGCGTCGCGTCCGAGCTCGATGCCCTCGTCAAGGCAGTGCGCCCGTTGGTCGCATCCCACGAGACGTGGGTGTCCTCGCGCTCCGCCTGAGGAGAGGGCCACCCACGCTGCGAATGGCTGGCGGCGCAAGCCCTGAGCCTGCTGGCCCGAACCGAGCGCTTTTCGCCGATGGCGAGTGATCATGTGGTCGGGAGGTTCGTCGTCGGGAGCTCGCCCAGCCTGACTCATTCAGCGTTCAGGACGCTCCGACAGCACCCAGTGAGGACCGACGCTTCAGCCGAAGAACGGGCGAGAACGCCCAAGGTTTCCATCGTCTGCAACGACCGCAGCCAGCGTCGATGTCATCGGACATCGGCCATGGCCGAGCGGGCGAGCACGCCGGAGGAGGCGGAGCGCGCCCGGGTGTGGAGCAAGCGGGCGGCGGCGATGCATGACCGACTTGCGCTGCCCGTCATGTCCGACAAGCACGACCACCGCGTGAAGCTGGAGGCGGATCTCAAGGCCTTGCACGACGAGATGACTGCTGCCCGGCGCGAGGACGAGCCCGCCACCGACGACGCGAAGAGCCGCACTGGCATACGGAAGCACCGCTCCGACAAGGAAGGCTGACCCGGTGCCGGTCGAGATGGGCATGTGGCGCATCGACGGTGTCCAGCTGCGCCGGCTGACCACCGCCAAGTTGCCGACGGAGGCGACGCTCGCAAGGTCGCGGCCATCGCCAACGAGTTGGGCATCGATGCCCGGACGGTCAATCGATACCTGGACGTGCTGGAACGCCGCTTCCTGGTCACCGAGCTTCCCAACCTCCGCCAGCCCCTCAAGCAGTCGTCCCGATCGACCGCCAAGGCCTATCCCGCGGACGTGGCGCTCTCCACGGCATACGCGACCGCGTCGGGACGGCAGCTTGATCACGAGCAGGTGCGCGGTGGGGTGTTCGAAGCGCTGGTTGCCCAGCAGCTGCGAGCTCACCTCGGGTGGACCGAGGCCGGGGGAGAACTCGTGCACGGCGGCAGCTCCACTCTGGCCGCTACGTCGAGGTGGACCTCGCCGTCGTGGACGCCGCAGGCGGTCTTGTCGGCATCGAGGTCAAGGCTAGGGAGAGCGCCAAAGCCGCCGACTTCACTGGCCTGCGCCAGTTGAGGAAGACGCATGGGGCGTGCTTCCGGCGTGGCTTCGTCATCACCACCGGCGGGAGCGCCGGGCAGTTCGACGACGAGATGTGGGCGTTGCCCTTCGCGGCGCTTGGCGACCCCGCGTGGTGGCGACTCCCGCATCCAGCCGAGATGTCTGCGCCGCCGTATGCCAGTGCGCCGCCCCCGAGTCCTGTCGCCACTTCACCGCCGGTCGCCCGCCTGGTCGCATTCATCGCGCCGGCTGACGAAAGGTCGGCGGTCGCCGGGGACCCGAGACGGTTCGCTCGGGACATCGCGGACGGCCTCGAAGGTCTCCACGGTCGCCGGGTCGCACTCATCGAGGATGTTGACCTCGCGCCAGCCGATATGCCGGGCGAGAGTCCTGAGGCCCCGACGCTCGTGCTGGTGTTCATCACTCCTCGGTTCCTGTCGGATCAGGCGTGCCGTGCGCAGTTCACCCGACTCATCGATCAAGAGGCGCGGACCGAAGAGTTGGTGGTTCGGCCCCTGATCTGGATCACGCCACGCAACCTGACCATGACGGAGGACGACCCCTTGATCGACCGGTTGGGGTCCATCCTCCCCACGGATGTGTCGGAAGCTCGTCGGGCGGAACGTGATTCGGTGACGTATCGGGCCCTGATCGAGGATGTCGCCGACGAACTCGACGTGATGTGGCGGGGCGGACGGGCCTGAGGACCGCGGGTCTTTCACCGAAGAAAGTGACTCTGGATCGCCACTTCCGCGCGAGTGGGAGCATTGCTGTTAGTCGGAGGTGGAGTGATGAGCACGTTGACGATCAGGCAACTCGATGAGCGCACCCATGCCCGGCTCCGGGGACGCGCTGCGAAACATGGGCGTTCCGTTGAGGCTGAGGTCAGGGCGATCCTCGACGCTGCGGTCAATCTCCCCGAGCGCAACCTTCTGCTTTCACTGCACGCAGCGATGGCGCAGGCGGGGGGAATTGACCTGGAAGCGCCAACTCGCAGCGATCACCCCCGTCCGGTAAGTATCTCGTGATCATCGCTGACACCAATGTGGTGTCGGAGTTCATGCGAGACGATCCCGATGCGGTGGTTTTGGCTTGGGCGCAAACCGTCGCCCCGGCCGACCTGGGTATCTGCGTGGTGACCGTGGAGGAGATCGAACGGGGCCTCGGCCTGCTCCCCTCGGGGCGCCGTCGACAAGCCCTCGAGGCCCGGTGGCGCGACTTGGTGACCACGTTCGCCGAATCCGTTGTCGTCTATGACCTGCCGGCCGCCAAAGAGACCGCCCTCATCGTGGTGGCCGCCCAGGCCGCTGGTCGACCCATGGCTCTGGCCGACGCCCAGATCGCCGGGATCTGCCGGGCAGGCGGCCACCAGCTGGCTACTGGCAATATCGCTGACTTCTCCACCGTCTCCCGGCTCGCCATCGTCAACCCCTTCACGAACTCGACCACCTGACAGCGTCGTCGTTGCGATGAGCCGAGATCGCCGATCAGCCTCGTAGAAGGGCACGCTCTCGCAACTGCAGCAGGTCAGCACGCATTGTCGAGGTCAGCAGCACCGGGGTGCCGACGAGCAGCACCGACGGCCTGAGCAGACCCGTTGCCCCGATGGCGGCGAGCATCGGCTCGGCCCGCTGGCTGATGCTGCCCGCGAGCCCGAACGCGCTCAGCAGCTGCTTGACCTGAACCGGCGCATCCCACCCGACCCGACCGTTGGCCATGGTCACGATCCACAGCGCCGCCGCGGCCAGGCGGGCGTCATCGGACCTTCGCCGGAAGATCGCCGGGTCACCCGCCGCGACGAGCACCAGCAGGCGTCGGGTCGCCGTGCGGATCTCGACGTCGAAGAGTTCGTCGGCGACGCGGTCGGAGAGGGCGGTCACCCGGCATACCCGCTCGGTGACGTCGGCTGGCAGCCCGGCGACGTCCAGGGCCTCGTCCGGCAGCGGCCGGTCGTCGAGCGCGGCGATCGCCTCCGGTGACCCCAGGGCCCGGGTGAGGTATGCCGCGAGGCCGGCGGCGGCATACTCCGCCGCGTTTGCCATGGCCACGGCCTCGCGCTCGGCGACGATATCCGGGTCGTCTCGCAGCCGCAGGTACTCGGGCTCGTGGCGGGTCACGCTCGCCAGGGCCCGGGAGGTTTCCGCCGTTGGCACGCCGCCTTCGTTGTGGCAGAAGCGAATCAGCCCGCGCAGCAGGCCGGGCACGAGGGCGTACTCACGCGGTTCACCGCTGAGCGCGACGGGGACCGCCTCGGTCAGGAGCCACTCCACGTCGTGCGGCTCCCAGGCGAGGTCTTCCTCCAGCACCTCGAGGGCGAGAAGGGCGAGCAGGTGCGCCACGGAGTGAGCATCGCGATCGTCCGCGTCGGCGGTATAGAAGGTGCTCCCCATGAAGTCGTGGGTCAGGGTCTCCGCCTCCACCTGGAAATCGAGCTCTTCCTCCTCGAGGTAGTCGTCCATGAGCCGGCCCGGATCGGACTCGGACTGGGGATATCCGGTGCCGCCGGGCGGGAGGGAGCGGGCGACGAGGCGGAGCAGGGCCTCCAGCCCAGGCCAGAGATCCTGATCAGGCAGCACCTCCCGAACCTGCTGGTAGGCCGCGATCCCGTGCTCGATCCGCGCGCGGGCCTCGGGCAGCGGCAGCGGCGCCACCTCGAGGGGCGTCTCGCCTTGGCGGCGGGAGAGATCCGACATCGTGGCGATGAGCTCGTCGATGTCCTGCGGCACGATGAAGGCATCCTTGATCGCCGAGCCGAGACGATGGTCGACGAGGATCACGAGCGAGCTTCCCCGAACCCCGGCGCCGGTCAGCTGGACGACCAGATTCTCGGCCTCCCCGAGCGGGTCGAGCATGGCCGCCGCGCGCAGGGCGGTCAGATCCGAGAGCTGCACGATGTCGTCCGGGAGCGGATGGGTCCGGCCCGCCAGCTCGCGGCGGATGCGTGCCGTGAGCAACTCGTCGTCCAGGAGGGCGGCCGCGGCGTGCAGCAGGGCGGTGGTCTCGGCATACCGGACCTCGATGAAGGAGGTGATCAGCTCGCCGAGGTCCGGCCTGGGCAGCTCGGGTGGCAGTTCCGAGTCGTGTGCCGGGTCGAGCGCGGACAGGACTTGAGAGACAAGGACGGCGACCGAGAGTTCGGGCCCTCGCATCGCCGCGCGCACCTCCCGGAGCATGGGCAGGTCCTCCGCCCGAGGCTCTGGGGTATGCCGTCGCTGATGCGAGCCGCCGCGGGTCGCCGCGCGATTCGGTCCCCGCCGTCCGTGCTTGCCTTTCGATGCCATGGCGCCATCCGATCACAGGGCGTGGTGAAGTGCGCGAAATGGTGACCTTTCCGGCCGGAGCCCTCAGTCCTTGGGCAGCGAGGCTCGCTGGCGGACGATCACGGGGTCGTGGCGCAGCTCCGCATACTCCTGCTCGTGCCGCTTGATCACGGCGAGGGCGGAAAGCGTTGCGCCCCAGTCGAAGCCATGGTGCTTGTGCCAGAAGCGGATGAACTCCCGGAAGACCTCGGTCGCGCGGTCGTAGTGGATGTAGGGCGGGTCCAGGGCGACCGGCAGGAAGGAGGTCATCATCCACTGCACGATGTGGGGCTCCCACCGTGGAGTGGCCACATCGAGGTAGTGCAGGGCCGCAATGAGCAGGGGGTCGAGGATGAACAGCTCATCCGTGTCGACGTCAGCCGTGACGGGCCGGCCGCGGTCTTAGGCAGCGTGCGCAGCAGCATCTCGACGAGATCGCGCTGCGCCGGCCAGTTGGGGGTCGGCTTCATCTCGTCCTCGAAGCGGAGGTATTGCGCCATCGCATGCCGGCTCTTGGCGCCCGCCTCGGCCAGCGACACCTCTTCGAAAGGCGGCTGCTCGATGCCGGGCACGAAGAGCGCCGCCTTCATCGCCTCCACGGTGCGCGGCATCACGGCGGCGATCTTGAGCGCATCGCCGAACCGGTGGTCGACATAGAAGGTCACCACGTGATCGCGCACCCCGGCCCCGGCGACCTAGAGCACCCACTGATCACCGAGCCCGTCCGGATCCGGCTTCACCCACGCCCGGGCGATGTGCAGCTCCCCGAGCCGGGTCACCGACGTGGGCAGGACAGCGTCTCGCGTGCTCAGCTCGGCCCGAATGTATTGCGCCAGAGCCTCATCCGCGGTCAGCGTCGCAATGCAGTGCAAGAGCGCCGCCGCGTCGGACCCAGGGCTGTCCATCAACCGGTCCACAAAATGCGCCAGGTCGGGAAATGCTCTGCCGTTCGCCTTGTCCCACAACCGGCCGTCGCGGACGTAGCCCATCATGTAGGAGGCATAGTTCGCCATCGTCACCGGCTCACCGCTCGCCAGCGCCTCCTGCAGGCTGATCGTGGCGCGGCCGTGGCCGTCGACCCCGGTATGCCGTGCGGTCACCCCCATCGGGCGCGCCGAGCTGTGGTGGTGTCGAGGACGTCGGGTGTGGTGCGGCTTCTTGGTCATGCCCCAAGGGCACCAGCGAATCCCCGATCGCGCACCCCCACCCGAGCCAGCCTGTGGATAACTCGCACCCCGGCGTCCGCGCTCCGGGTCCGGTCGGATCCGGTGTGCGCGACGGCACGGCATACGCTCTGAGGTATGGCGCGTCGCTGGCAGATCGTGCGAGTCGAGTTGGTGGGCGGGCGTGGCGAGCGCTACGACCATCCGCCGGGCCGGGTGCTGATCCTGCCACCGGCGACAACCTTCGCGCAGTTCGCCGAGGCGATCGACACCGCCTTCGCGCGCTGGGATCGCGCGCACCTGTGCACCTTCACCCTCGCCGACGGGACGACCGTCTGCGGCGAGGATCTGGCCGCCGATCTCGCGTCCACGATGGACGGGCCGATCCCGCGGACTCTGCTGTCGTCGGCCAAGGTCAAGGCCACCGTCGCGGCGGGGGAGCAGTTCTCCTATGTCTTCGATCTCGGCGATGAGTGGACGCATCTGTGCACCATCGAGGGCACCGGCGACCCCGAGGAGTCGTATGGCAGCGTGCCGGATCGCCCTGTCCCCGTGTGGGGTTGGGGCTCCATACCCGATCAGTACGGCCGCCGCTGGGCCGATGACAGCGGCGAGGACGACGAGCCCGCGCCGCGCGAAGCCACCCCGCTGACGGATCCGTGGCTGCGCGGAGAGCGCATGGAGCCCAAGCCACTCGTCGACAACCGTGCCGTCCGGGTCGCCGCGCACGCCCATGACGGCGCGGCCCTCCTCGACGCGCTCACCGATGTCGAGATCGACTCGGCTCTTCAGCAGATCGGCACGGCCCTGCTGCAGGTGTATGCCCGCGCGTCCGCGCCAACATGCCGGCGGCTCGAGCCCGTCATGATCTCGGTCCTGAACCGGCTCGAGATCCGGCGGTGGGAGGGCGACGACCTGCTCGCGGCGGAACTGCTGGCCACCGTCAACGGCGAGGAAACCGAGCTGCGGGTTGTGCCCGTACGTCTGGATGACCTTGAGATCGCATTGTCCACCAACGATTCCGAGCACCCGGGCGGCTATCTCAACACCAATACCGGCGAGGTGGTCCCCGCGTTCATGATCGACGAGGGATTCTCCGACGAGGTCGTGGATGTCGAAGGTCGACAGTGGATCTATCTCGACCCGCCAGAGAGCCGCACGGGCTGGCGCGACATGGAGGCCTTCGCCGAGACCGTGCTCGACCCCCGGCTGCGCGACCTGCTCCTGCGGGCGATCGCCGGCCGGGGCGCCTTCCGGCGTTTCACGGACGTCCTGCACCAGGAAGCCGACGAGCCGACCCGCGCCCGGTGGTTCCTCGAGCGCGACGACGCGCTCCTCGGCCGCGCCCGGGAACTGCTGGCGGGTCACGGCATACGACCAGCCCCCTGACGGCCGAAGGCCGAGCCGGGTAGCGTGAATGGGCATGATCGAGGCGCGCGAACGGTTGGCGGCGGAGCGCCGGGAGGCGGAGCAGCGACTGGCCGAGCTCACCGGGAGCTTCGACGATTTCGTTGCGGCCTCCCGGGATTCGAATGCCGATGACGAGCACGATCCCGAGGGCGCCACGATCGCCTATGAACGCGCGCAGGTCGTTGCGCTGACCCATCAGGTGCGCGAGCACCTTGCTCAGATCGACGCGGCATTCGAGCGCCTGGACGCAGGAACCTACGGACGGTGCGAGACCTGCGGCGGTGTCATCGCCGAGGCGCGCCTGGAGGCGCGACCGACTGCGGTGCGATGCATCACCTGTGCGCAGAACTCGCGGCCGGGTCGGGCCCGACCTTGACGACTGACCGACCGGTCGCGGACGCTCGGTGGGAACGCTGCGCATACACCCTCGGGAAGCAGGCCTATCGTGAGGCGATGGCCGATCACGCGACCCCCAACCTGCCCTCGAGCGACTACGACGCGACCATCGCGTTCTATGCGCGCCTCGGCTTCCAGCCGGGCTATCGCGACGACGGCTGGCTCATCCTGGTGCGCGGCGAGTTGGTGCTGGAGTTCTTCCGCTGGCCCGACGTCGATCCCGCGACGAGCAGCTTCAGCTGCTGCCTTCGGCTCGACGACGTCGACGCCTTCTATGCCGTATGCCGCGCCGCCGGCCTCCCCGAGACCACGCGCGGCTGGCCTCGCATCCACCCACCCCGCCTCGAGGACTCGGGTATGCGGATCGGTGCCCTCATCGATCCGGACGGCACCCTGCTGCGCCTGGTCCAGAACCCCGACAGCGACGACCAAGGCTAGGGCAACCGCACCGTCACCACATCGCCGGCCCACGACGCGATCGTGGGGGAGGGGTGGCGACGCAGCATACGAATCCGCCTCTGCCACAAGGGAGTCCAGCCGGTCCGCGGGCCAGCCCAGGAGATGATCCCCAGCGCGGCGGCGCCGGCAGCCAGCGACTGGTCGGCGAGCAGCGCGTCCACGGTCGGCCCGAGTTCGTCGGTGATCTCACCACCGAAGTCGGCAAGGCAGCGGCCGATCACCGACCGGACGGTCGCGCACCGCAGCGGCTCGTCCACGAGCGCCAGGACCGCGTCCACGTCGAGTTCGGGGTCGCGCCAGTCGATCGCCCGCGCGGCCAGGGTGAGCGTCACCTCCCGCAGCGAGGGGTGGGCCGCCAGCGTGCCCGCCAGCACGCGGGTGAGGTCTCGGTGATCCGCCTGCTCGGCGGGCGGATAGGCGGTGACCCCCAAGGCAACCTCGTGGAGGCGTTGCCGTGTCGGCAGATCGAGCCGTGGCCCCACCTCGGGTTCATCGGCGGCGGTGGACAGGAGGGCCAGCGTCTCGACGGCCTCAACGACCGCTGCAGGATCGGCGCTGCGTCGCAAGCCCTGGCGCAGCGCCTCGACGATGACCGCACCCCCCGGCTGGCTCGTGTCCGCGGCCAACCCTGCCAACATGGTCATCGCCTCCGGCAGCCACGGCGCCCAGAGTCCGAGGGCGGCGACGGCCTCGGGCAGGACGGGAGTCGATCCGGGCAGGAGCAGCGCGGCATATCGTCGACGATGGCGCACGGGAAGCTGCGTCGGCTCCGTCTCGAGGAGGGACAACAGGCCGTCGCGACCGAGCCCGACGACGGCGTCGAGGACATCCCACGACCGCTCGTCATCAAGCCACGCCCGGATGGTGCGCCCGACCGCGAGCCGCACGTCCCGGTGCGTCTGCGGGTCAAGGCCCACGTAGACCAGGAGATCCAGCGCCGCCGGAGTCCGGATCAGCCCGAGAAGCCGGACCAGTTCCTTGCGCGCGGTCACCTTCGCGGCCGGGTCCCGCAGCGCGTCCGCGAGCAGGGGCAGGGCCCGGGCGGCGGTGACGTTGCGGAGGCACCGGCCCGCGGCATATATCGCCACGCGGGTTTCATCCCCCGTTCGTATGGCGAGCAGTCGCCCCAGCGCGTCCCCCGGCCGGT
This sequence comes from Actinomycetota bacterium, assembly GCA_020160805.1. GTDB lineage: Bacteria > Actinomycetota > Actinomycetes > Actinomycetales > Dermatophilaceae > Nostocoides_A > Nostocoides_A veronense. The sequence continues at coordinate 12,940 of JAIUPO010000002.1, forward strand.
CGGTCCACGCTAGTGCCGCGAGGGCGGCCTCGCGTCGTTCGAGGTGGGGAGACGCCGTGTGGTGGCCTGCGTAGGCCAGGCCGATGCCCGGGAGGCGGCCGAGCACGCGAATCGCGCGCGTGACCGTCCAGCTCGGGGTGTCCTTCGTGGCGATGGCCGCCTCAAGGGCGTCGGCATAGGCCGCGACCTGCCGTGGCAGCCAGCGTCCGAAGGGTCCATCGAGCAGCGGCACGAAGCCCGGCTTGCGCCCCCAGAGTCGCCCTCGCAGCGACCCGCGCTTCCACAGGACCTCCAGCAAGTCCTGCCGGCTGTGACTCAGAGTCCGTTGCACGACCTCAAGAACCGCCAGGGACTCGTCGATCCGCAGCGCCTCCTCGACGCGGGCCGACCGGGTTCTCGGGTCCGCAAGCCACAGTTGCGCGGCGGTGCGAACGGTGGCATCACCGGGCGCGCGCAGCGCGCGCTGCACGAGGACGTCGAGTTCGGGGATCCCACGAGCGCGCTCGCCCAGGGCGTAGGCGAGATCGAAGAGCAGGTGATAGTCGTCTTTCGCCGCGGCGGTGTGGAGGCGGGGGAGGAAGGCGGTCACGATAACCCGCTCCGTGCCCCGCGGCAGCCCGGCGAACGAGGGAAGCCAGGGCCGGCCGCGGGGCTCGGTCAGCACATCGATGATGTCGAGACCCTGCCGCACGATCGCCTCATCCGCGTCTCCACGGGCAAGGGCTTCCTCGATGATCCTCCAGACGGTCACCTGTAGCGCGTGCAGAGTTGCCGGTGAGGTGTCCCGCGCCGCCGCGACCGATCGCGCGAACCCCGCCAGCTCCGCCAACCCGACATCCGCCAGCAGCCGGGGTGACACCTGTGTCAGCGCGCTGGCGACCGCGAGCCGCACCGGATCCTGCTCATTGCGCAGCAGCGGAAGTCGGCTGAGCGCGCCGGCGAGAGCATCGGGTCGGCGGTCACGAGCGCTCGACAACAGGAGCGCGACCTGCGCCGCCGCGCGGTCCTCGGCACGGGCCGCGCGCACCGCGTCGCCCACCTGCTCCGTGGCCTCGGCGGGCGGCAGCCACGCGCTGTGGCGCAGTCGAACGGAGTCCCGGGTCACGACCTGGCCGAGCCCGATGATCCGTCGTGCCTCCCGGTGTCGCAGGTCCCGGGGGAGGACCGCGAGAAGTTCGTCTCTCCAGACCCGCTGGCTCGTGCCGATCCCGGCGAAGGCTGCCTCGAACACCGTCGCGCGCTCCGAGGGTGGCATTGCGTCGAGGAAGGCCGCGAGCAGGTCCTCGCGCTCGCGCAGCCATCGAGCGAGCCGGACGCGATCGTGCGCCGACAGCAGGTGGATATGACGCCGCAGGCCACTTGGATGCTGTTGTGGCGGAGGGTTGCCGGCTCGGGTCAGCAGAGCTGTCACCCGGTGCGGGTCATGTCGCAGGAGCGCGCCGAGGTGGTCCAGCACGGCGTGGGGAAGGACACCGGAAGGCCCGTTGCTCTCCAGGAGGGCCGTGACCGCGGCGGGGTCGTGGGCCACCAGCGGCCCCATCGCGGGCGCAGCCCATCTCCACCACTGGTCGCGCACCGGCGGCAACGCCGCGGTGGTCGCCTCGCGCAGATGGGCCACGACGAGTCCTGGGTGCCGCGTCGCCAGCGCCCGCACGCTGGGGACCAGGTCGGCCAGGTCCGGCAGGTAGCCCGCGGCTACCTCGGCACTCGCCGACGCCAGCAGTCCGGCCCGCTCGCGGTCCTCGAGGTCCAGCCGAATCAGGGCGTCCACGATATCGGTGCGCCGCTCCGCGGCCAGCCGCCGGCGCAGGAGTCGGCGGTCGGTGGGTGCGGCCGCGGCATACCCCGTCGTGATGTCCTCGGTCGCCGCCGGCAACGGCAACGCCCTCGCCGCTGCCCGGGCAATCCGGGGCGTCGGATGCGCACTCAACCGCCGCAATCGGGCCGTGTCCCCCGCCGTCGCGGCCCCGGTCACCGCGAGCAGCGCGTGATAATCGCTCTCTGCCACAAGCCCATCCAGCACGCGGCCCAGATCCGCAGATTCGCGATGCGTCCGCGCCAGGTCCACGATCCGCCGGCACCGTGCCGCATGGGTCTCCCGGTCGAGAGCGGCGAGGAGGTCACGCAGGGCGGGCACGGTCATACGGGGAATCGTGGCATGGCCAGGACTGTGCCAGCGGAACCTATTGCCGCACAATGAAGGCGGTCGGGTTGAGGGGAAGGTATGGCGCATGGGGGATGTGGTTCCGCGGGCCGCGGCTGACGTTGGGCGGCCGATGACGAGCCCGGTGGCGCCAGCGGGGCAGAGCGTCGATGCCGCTGCCTGGAACGGCGCCTACCTGAGATTCGAGGATCTGGGCGCCGTCCTGCCTGGCCAGCCGAGCCCGCTCGTGGCGCAGTTGGCGCGGGAGTTGTCCGGTGTGCGCCGATCCGCGGATGGTCGCCACTTCCGGCGGCGTCTCGGGTGGCGCGCCGAGCGCGGCCGTCTCGTTGTCGTGGAGATGGATCAGCCGCTCGGCCGGCGCGACGATGGCCGGTTCGCACCGATCGGGGGCTGGTCGATCACCGACGTTCGGGTCCATCCCGCCCGGGATGTGGCGCGCCGCATCGGCGACGTCCCGGAGGATCCGCCGCCGCCGGTGAGCTTCCCCGGGGCGCCGGGGGCGACCGGTCCCGAGGGTGATGGGTTGGGCCGGGACGAGACGGACGTGCGTTACCTCCCTCGGGATGTCCGGTCTGGATTCGTCGCGGCCCTCCCCCGCCCCACGCTGGCGGTCGCCGAGGCGGTCCGATTCTCCGAGGGTGACCGCGTTACGCACCACGTGGTCAACGCTCTGCGTCTCGATGACGGTGCGGCCGTGGTGATCACAGCCACGAGGCCCGCTGGATCTCGACGCTGGCGAGTGGAGCAGGCATCCTACCGCCTGGCCGGACCGGCGATCGGTGGGCGTGGCAACCTCGGGGAGTTGGCCCGATGAACCGCAATCTGTATGACGTGCTCAAGGTCGCGCCGGATGCTCCGCCCGAGGTCATCCGCAGCAGCTATCACGCGCTCATGAAGTCGGCTCATCCCGACCTCGGCGGCGACGCGATGCGCGCTCAGGAGCTGAACGAGGCGCGCGACATCCTCCTCGACCCGGTGGCCCGGGCGGAGTATGACCGCACGCTCACCTCGACCCCCCTCACCCCGGGGGCCGACCAGGCGGCGGCGCCGCAGGATGCCGCCCCGTCCTGGGGTCAGGAGGCGAGTTGGGACGATCCGGTTGTGGGCGAGCCGATCGTGCAGGACGTCCCGCGGGGCGACCCGATCCCGAGCGATCCACCCACCCCGGCGCCGGATCAGGCCGTGCCCCCGCCCTATAACCCGACCTCGCCGCCGTCCTCCCAGACGCGGCGCCATCCGTCTGGTGTGCCTCCGGGCGGTGGGGAAGGCACCGGGCGGGTGTTCGTGCCGAACGGACCCCGGCCGGGCGGAGCCGCGGGGCCGCCGGCGCGGGAGTTGTGGCGCGGCCATACGACCGTGGAACGCGTCACCGCGTGGGCGTGGCTCCTGGTCAGCCTCGGCGCCCCGATCGGAGCCATCCTCGAAAGCCACGGCGGACGCGGAGGCAATCTGGCCGGCAATCTCGCCTCGTATGCCGTGCTCTTCCTGGTGAGTCTGCATATCGCCAAAAAGCGACTCACCCGGCCGAAGATCCCCAAACGCTATGTCGTCTGGGTGTTGCTCGCCCTCGGACTGGCCATTGCCGCCTCGACCGATCGGCCCGAGGGACTCATCGGCACGGCCGTCTTCGGTGCCTGGGCGGCCCTTTATGTTGCCGCCATCGAAACGCGAAGGAGGCGGATGTGGCCAACGAACTGACCGCCCATGACTCGGCGATCTGGCGCACCGTCTGGATCAACGACCTCATCGATGCCGGGTCCTTCCACACGGTGCCCGCGTCGCCGACCACCTTCGCGCCCTATCTCGGTCAGAGTGAGCGCGTCGTCGCGGGCGGCCCCTACACGTTGTACGACTTCGTCTCGGCGGGCGATGGCAGCTATATCCACAAGAGCGGCGGCGGCTTCTTCATGCTGGGCGGAGCGGGGATGATGGCCGTGGGAGCCGGGGCGATGCTGGCCGGGGCCGCCTTCCGCGGGATCGGCAACGCCAATCGCAAGGCCGAGGCGGAGGCGCTGGCTCAGCGGCGCTGGCGCGTCGCCGGGTCGGGCGTGGTGCACGTGTCGCAGTACGGCTTCTATCTGCATGACCCCAACGGGCTCCACGCGTGGAGTTGGGAACCCATCCGCTCGGCGGAGCTGCTGGCACCGCGGACGGTCACCTGCGCCGGTGACTCCGACCGAGGCCCGATCCAATGGATCGTCGAATCCGACTGGGCTGAGCTGATTTTCAGCTTTTGGGCGCGCATCCGACACCCGGCGCATCCGCAGTTCCAATCGGGCACGTGGGTGCCACCGGGGTGGAGTCAGCGGGTGCTCGATTCCTCGTATGACCTGCCTCGGCTCGCCACGGGGCGCTGGGCCCACCTCCTGCCCGGCCCACGCGACTCCGTGTGAACCCGGCCGCGTCTGTGTGAACCGAGCCGCGTCTGTGTGAACCCGGGCCGCTCCGTGGCTCGCCGTGAACGGGAAGCCGACGAGATCGCCGATCTGGCTGGGCGGTCCCGGGTGGCGGAGGTTCAGGAGTGGCGGAGGTTCAGGAGTAGATCGGGCGCTCCGGATCCTCGGGGTCGTCGGTGCCGCGCACGTCGGGTTCGTGAGTCGGCTGGGCGAGGTGGGGATCGCCATACAGCACCTCGCCGGAGTCGGAACTCACCGCGAGTCCGGCGCTGTCGTGGACCTGGCGCGCGAGATTGCGATAGGACTCGTCCGGCAGGATCACCCCGGCGGCGTCGAGGCGGTCACGCAGGCCGTCGGCAAGGTCGTCCTCGCTGGTGGAGTGGGCTTGCTCCTGCGCCGCGACGAGCGCGTCGATATAGGCCTGAACTTGGGCCGGCTCATGATTCTCGATGAAGGCCGTCGTCAAGACGATGTGGGCGAGGCGGGGGTTGGCGACGCGGGCAGCCGGGTTCGCGTCGACATCCGAGGTCTCGCCGGCCGGCTCCAGTGACTCTTCGCGTGTCATTCGCCGACTGTATGGCGATCCGCTCACCTCCTGTGCCACAGCGCGCGCCCAAATCGGTCGGCGGGACAGGCGGCGCATGACCGGCCCGCTCAGGAACGGCTGGGAGTTGCTCCCTAACGGAAGCTCGGCTGGCGACCCAGCGTGCCGACGAGCGCCTGCCGGGCGGCGGGCGAAGCAGCCTCGTCGCGGGCAACTGTCACCTCGGACAGCCTCTCGCGCAAGGACATCCGGCCGGCCACGGACGAATCGCCGTCCTCGGTCAGCAGTTGCTCGATCGCCGCGATGCCGGCCTCGGCCCGCTCGATCAGCTGCGCCTGGGCGGCGTCCAGCCGCTCGGCATACCACTGGCTGGCGAGCACCGACTCCCGGGTGAACATCGCGCGGAAGGCGGGGTCGTCGAGCGTCAGGCCGTCGGCCGAAATGCCGTCCGCCATGATCTCCAGCAGCGCGCGCACCGGCGGGCAGGCCGAGTCGATCGTGCCGTCCTTGAGATAGGAGCGCGCAACCCGTTCGTGCGTCGACACCATGACGTCGACGGAGTCCGTGAAGGCCTGCAGGCTCTGGCTTTCCGGGCGCAGGATCGCCTCGGTGAAGATCACGTCGGGGTGCATGAAGATGCGGCCGAGGAAGGTGGTCGCGAACTTCTCGGTGATCCGGTAGCCGAGGCGGCTGGCCGGGACGATCCGGCCGTCCGGCAGCGTGATGTCGGCGATCCGTTCGAGATGGCCGGCTCCGATCAGGGCCGCCGCCGAGCGCTCGGCCGGCCGCATCCGGGCGAAGAGTTCGGGGATCAGCAGGCTGATGTCGTGATCGACGCGAACCTGCGGCCCGACATACCCCGCGCCGGAGATCCAGCCGTCGTAGCCGGTCAACGCGAAGGACAGGAAGGCCGAGTTGAGGTCGTAGGTCGTCGGCAGGGCGTTGAAGGGCGATTTGGTCATCGCCCCCTCGCTGCCGGCGCCGGTCGTCGACGGCGACTTGCCGGTCATCGAGGAGATGAACTCCATGAGCAGCTCGGGCAGTTCGAGATAGTGCAGCGGGCCGAAGGCGCACAGCGCGGGCACCCCGTCGGCCGGCGGATTGTTTCGCCGACCGGCTGCCACGACGTCGACGCCGGTCGCGACAGATTCGGCCAGGGCGAGGCCGCGGCCGAGTCGCAGCGAGGTCATCGCCGTCGCCGTGCCGAGCGGGTCGGCGAGGTCTGGGCGCACCTGGAGATAGCGCGGATTCTTCGATGGCTTCCCGTCGACGATCCGAGGTCGCGCCGAGCAGACGAGGTATGCCGCATCGCTCTCCAGGGTGCCCGCCGCGAAGCCGGTGATGAGCTGGCGCATCGGCTCGGTGAACTGGCTGACGGCGATCGCGTCATCCGCCAGCTCGGTCGCCTCCGCGATGCCAAGCGGCGCGAAGTTGCTCAAAAACGTTCCGGGAGAAGCGATATCGGCTTCGGCGGTCGAATCGTAGCCAGGCACGATCGCGTCGTCGGGACGCTGGAAGAGCAGGCTCTCGCAGTTCTCGACATATTTCACCGAGGGCGCGTCCGGGCCGCCGGTGGGCGCGACGACGGAGGCGGTGATGTCGTCCTCCGCCTGCACCTTCACCGCCGGCGCGAAGTCCGGGCGCAGCGAGAAGAGGCGATAGGAGCCGTCCGACTCGAAGCCCACGCGCAGCATGTCGACCAGGACGTTCTCGCCGTCGAGGCGCAGCCGGTTGCCCGGCCGCCCGTTGACCCTGCTGACCGAGAAGTGGCTGCGCCAGTCGGCGCCCCACTCGGCGCGATAGGCCTTCTTGATGACATAGACCAGTTCCAGCACATGCGCGGGAATCGCCCGGATGAAGGCATTGTGCTCGGCGGAGAACTCCGGACTCGGGGTGAACAACTTGATGATGCTGCCCGTGCTGCGCTCGGCGCCGAGCACCGGGCGGTGGTCCTGGCCGTTCCACGACGGCTCGGCATAGCGCTCGCTGTAGTCGCGGCCGACGATCGCCTCGACCGCGTCCATGTCGGCGTCGAAGTCCGCGACATAGGCCTGCCCGATCGTGATCGCGTCGGCGATGGACTTGGAGATCTCGGACTTGCCGCCGCCGGAGACCGTGGACGGCTTGTGGCAGACGGTCGAGGTTGCCGAGGTGCCGATGATCGTCCACTGCACCGGCTCGCGACGGACCTGCTTCATCGCGACCCGGAAGCCGGTGGTGTCGAGATATGTCGTGTCGCCGCGGAAGGGAATGCTCACCGCGCCCTCGGCGCTCGTCCACGAGACCGAGCGGTCGTGGAGGGAGAAGCGCGCGCCGGCCGGGACCAGGACCACGCTGGGCAGGGATGTGGCGCGCGCCCAGCCGCTCGCCTCGAGGGTCCACCCCTCGGGGTCGCGGGCGGTGACGGCCGCCACGGAGGGCGCGTCGACGGCATAGGTGTTGACGAACTCGTGGCCCTCGTCCCACGAGGGGAAGACGATGGCGCCGCCGGAGTGTTCCTCCTCCGCGCCGCCGAAAAGGTTGGCGGACATGGAGATTTGCGTCTTGACTTCCTTCTTGCAATAGCCGAAGTAGTTGTCGGCGATGATCGTCACCATGACGCCGCGCTCGTCGCGCGCGCAGACCTTGAAGGCCTGGCCGTCGTTGTAGGTCTCGGACGGATCGCTCCAGCACATCCCGTCGCGGACCTGACGTTCGGTGGCGTCGTCGCGGTGCGGGAGGCCGAGCGACTGCTTGGTCGCGCTCGTCAGGTGCGGGGCGAGGATGACCAGACCGGTATGCCCGGTCCACCCCAGGGGGTCGAGCGCCGCGTCATTCTCCGGCAGGTAGGGATCGCCCGCATTGCCGAAGATGCCCTCGACGAAGTCGAGATTGGCGACCATCGAGCCGGGCACGATGAAGCGCGTCTCCATCCGGCGCTCGCGGGTGTGACCCGGCACGCCGACCGTGACGAGCGGGCGCAGCAGCAGCGAGACGAAGCATGCGGCGTGCTCGTCCTGGGTGGCAGTGATCGGGAGCTCGAGAGCCTCGGCAGGCGGGGTGAGCGCCCGGTCGAGCAGGGCCGCGAAGACCGCGCGCGGGACGGCCTTCTTGTCATCGGGGATCGGCAGGCCGCCCTCGGCGATGTGGAAGACGCCGGCTGTCGTGCGGCGGTCGTTGCGCGGATTGTGCAGCACGCCATTGGCGAGGCGGTAGCTCGTGATCAGCCCGGAGGAATAGTCGTCCCGGTCGACCGGCAGGGACAGGGTCCGCGCCAGGCCGGGCAGGTCGAGGCTGAGGGTGCGCCGCGGGAGGCGGGGGGCCGGCTCGACGCCGTCGAGGTATGCCGTGAGGAAGGCCTCGATCCGCTCGTCCACCGGCGGCAGGCGGTCGGCCAGCCGCCGGCTCAGCTCGCGCTGCCGCTTCAGGATCGGGGCGACGAGTTCGTCCGCGGCCGCCTGCCCCGCGTCCACCGCCCGGACTTTGGGCAGTCCCAGCAGGTCGAGGCGCACATTCACAGCGGCCAGGAGATCGGTGGTCGACGGGCTCGGCGTGCCGTTCATGCCTCCATTCTGCTCCGGGCGAAAGCGGTTACACACCGCGTTCACCAAGTGGTCCATTTAGGGTCACGTGCTGGTCACCCGCCGCCCGTGGGCGGGTCTGGCGGGGTTCAGCCCAGCGAGGGTCGCGAGTGATCGATGCTGCGTTTCACGTCGATGAACTTCCACAACACGCTGTTCTTGTTCTTCAACGCCCGGCCCATGCTGAGCCCGTCCACATTGATGCGCGCCTGACGCAGCGAGGCGCCGGAGAATTGCATCCACGCCGGGACGCTGGTGTCGATCGGGAAGAAGTAGTCGAAGCCGAATTCGTTATGCAGCAGAGCGTATTTCGGGTTCGCCTCGCCATAGGGCGTCATCCCGGAGATGTCCGCGCCGAAGGGGAAGATAAGTTCCTTGGTCTCGCCCACGATGGGTTCGACCTCGGTGCGCCATGCTGCGCGTCCGCGCGCAGGCTGGCGACGCTATCGGTCGTGAAGTTGATGTGACCCCATGAGTGCGACGCGAAACGCCAGCCGTCGGCGCGCATCGCCGTCGCCACAGTGGTGGCCTTCGCGATCTCGGAGCGCGTGGTGGGGGTGTCGCCATACTCCCGCACTGAAGTGCGATAGCCGAGCACGCCGTTGTATCCGGTGAGCCCGATCGTGCCTTTGTCGCCGCGATAGGAGAAGTCGGGGTGCTTCGTCACGAAGTCGTCGACGATCGGCACGACGTCATAGCGCCCCTGGTGTTTCTGGCCGGCCGCGTCGACATAGTCATTGACGACCTCGCCGCGAGGATTGACCACCAGGCGCTGCGCGAAACCGTCCACCTTCATGTACTCGTAATAGGAGACATCGTCGATCGACAGCACGAAGGGCGTCTTGCCGGGTGGCAGGTAGATCGGCGACGGCACCATCGTTCCGGTCTCGTCGAGTTGCCCGATGCGCTCCGGCGAGACAAGGACATAGCCGCGGTCGTAGAGGTCTTCCAGGTGCGCCCGGAACTCCCCGACCGTCGCCATGTAGTCGTCATACCCCTTGGCCGTGGGGCTGGCGAAGGCCCGTTTCGTATCGACGATCAGCGAGTGGTAGAAGAGGTGGCTGATCGTGGTGTTGTCGGGGAAGCGCTTGGCCGCGGCTTTCGCGGCCTCGATCGTCGAGATCTGCGACTCGCTCCCGGCGACCCCCTTCAGCAGGCGGACGGCCTTGCCGTAGTCGTATGAGGCGGCGAGCCGATCTGCCTCTGCCCGAACGGCTTTGGTCGGGTCAGTCGTCGGGCTGGCGCTCGTGCTGGAGGGCGTGGCCGACTGGTCCACGGCCTGCTGCGGCGATGATGTGCTCGGCACGCAGCCGACCATCAGGGCACCCGCAGCAAGCACCATCGTCACGCGTGTCGCCGCCCGCGAAACCCCCGACCGCCCCGTCACGGCATACCCCCTCGAGCTCATTGGCAGCTTCCACCGTAGGTCGGCTCGCCACGCGACCGGCCGACCGACACGCCCCGAGGGGTGAAGGAGCGATGAGCTTTAACGCGGGCTGGGCTCAAAGGCATTGGATGCGCGGTACCACAGTGGTACCGTCGAGTATGGCGATGAATCTGCGGTTGACGGATGACGAGGCTCAGGCTCTGCGGACCCGGGCCGAGCAGGAGGGCCGATCCATGAATGAGGTCGCCCGCGAAGCGATCCATCGCTACGTCTCGGACCGTGACGATCGGCTCGGGGCATTGATCCAACGGGTTGCCTCGGAGGATGCGGAATTGCTCGATCGCCTGGGTCGCTGATGGTCGACTACCTCTCCGTCGAGGACTTGCTTCGGATCGCGGACGGGGTCGTCGACGGCCAGGTCGTCGTGCGCGAACTCGGACTCCTGGCCTCCGCAGCGCACCGGCCCCAGACGACGGTTTTCGGGGCCGATGCCTATCCGAGCCTTGCCGAAAAGGCTGCCGCTCTCATGCACTCGTTGGCGAGAAATCATCCGCTCATCGACGGCAACAAGCGCCTCGCGTGGGCAGCAACGCGCATCTTCTGCCTGCTCAATGGCGAGGATCTGCGCTATGTGTCGATCGATGCCGCCGAGGAATTCGTCCTGTCCGTCGCGCGAGGTGATCTAGAGGTCGAAGACATCGCCGAGTGGATTCGGCGGTCCTGGACCACCTGACGCGGTCATCCCCGCTTCTTCCCCACCTCGAGTTTGGGAAACACGCCCACGCGCGGGGCTCAACGTCGGCGTGTTTCCCGAACTCGACGGGGCAGGTGCGCGCGTTTCCCGATCTCGACGGGAGGGCGAGCGCCTTCTACGGTGGGGTGATGAGCATTCCTGTCGACCTGGACCGTCTCGCTGCGGTGCTGGGGGACTTCCCCACGGCATACCTCCTGACCGTGGGAGCCGCCGGCAAGGTCAAAGCGGTCTCGGCGGATCCTGTTGTGCACGAAGGGATCTTGCTCCTCCAGCCCAGCGCCGGGAGCGCGCGCAATCTGGCCACCAATCCGGCCGCGACCCTGCTGTTCCCCCCGCCACTCCCGCACGGTTATGCCCTGCTCGTGGACGGCACCGCCGACGCCGACGACACCGAGATCCGGTTCACCCCGGCCACGGCGGTCCTCCATCGGCCGGCCCGCCATGCCGACGGCCCGCCGGCGCCGGAGTCCGTGGAGGGGTGCGGCAACGACTGCCGGCCCCTCTGACCCGGACCCCACGGAGAGCCGAAACGGGGTCTGGCCCGCGACATACGGCACACGGCATACGGTGGGAGCGTGCCGGACCCGCTGCTCGTCGCGCGCAATCCCGATCCGGACTCCAGCCTGCCCTATCTCGTGCGCATCCCCCTCGGCGAGGGCATCGTGCTGCGGACGCGCGAGACCTGGCCGCGCACCAGCAAGGTCTATTGCCACCGCCACGACCAGGCCTGGAGCGACGACCTGGAGATCATCGCCGAGACCCCGCTGCGCTCGGTCACCCGGCGCGGCGCGGCCATCGATATCGTCGCCGACCGGACGCGCGAGGCCCGCAGCCAGTTCGTCCTGACCCGCGCGCGGGGGCGGGAGATGATCTTCTGGCAGAACGCCCGCGTCGCCAAGGCCGCCCGCCCGAATGTCGACCTGCCGACCGCGCGCGGTAGCGGCGTCCGCGAGGTCGAGATCGTCGTCGACACCCGCGAGAAGTACGCCTGGAAGTTCAGCCACCAGCAGGCGAGCACCGTCAAAAAGGCTCTGCCCGTTGGGGATTACGGCGTGTATGCGGAGGGCGAGCTGATCGCTGTCGTCGAACGGAAGTCCCTGGCAGACCTCGCCGGGGCGCTGTCCGGCGGGCGGATGGCCTACCGCCTCGGAGCCTTGGAGGGGGTGCCGCGCGCGGCCGTCGTGGTGGAGAACCGCTACTCGGAGATCTTCAAGCTCGAGCATGTCCGGCCGGCGCTGATCGCCGATGCCCTGGCCGAGTGCCAGATCCGCTGGCCGAGCGTCCCGATCGTCTTCGCCGAGAACCGCTCCCTGGCCCAGGAATGGACCTATCGCTTCCTCGCCGCCGCCATCCAGGAGCACGGCCACGCCGCAGCGGCCACCCGGCTGTTGCCCGACGGCCGCGACGTGCACGATCGAGCTTAGGTAAGCCTTCGGCGATTCCCCGGCCAACCCGCGCTAGCGTCGATCTTCGAGCCGTACGGAAACTCCTCAACGACGACGGGCTCCCGAACCTCGCCATGACGATTCACGTCCCAGCAGCGAGCTATCCACAGATTCCTCCGCCGCTGGTATCCAGATGACGCCCTCCGGCGTCTGAATGGGTATGAAGACCGTTCAGCAAGGGAAGTTCACATGACCAGCACCCAGACCCACGCCCGCGATGCCGTCGCCAGCGGCGCCCTCACGGCCGCGCATCGCCGCGACCACGCGCATGTCGACGATGCGTGCGTGCCCCACAGCATCGAAGTGGTCCACCTCGGCGACCGCGCCGTGATGGTGTGCCACGACTGCCGCACCGACAGCGGGTTCCTCCCGTTGCGCGACGCCGAGCAGATCGCCCGCGCCCACGAGGTCGACACCGCCGCCTGAGCCCGTCCAGGCGGTATGCCGCCGGCTCCCCGGCCGCCCCCGCGCGCTCCTGGACGGTGCCTCGCGGAGCCGGCCGGGCGCCATACAGTCGGCGCCGTGGGTCTGCTTGCGGCACTGCTCGATGTCATCGTGCCGGTGCTCGTCGTCGCCGGAATCGGCGCGCTGCTCGGCCGCCGCTTCACCCTCGACCAGGCCACCATCGGCAAGATCGCGCTCAATGCGCTGACGCCCGCCTTGTGCCTCCACACGCTCCTCACGACCAGGGTGTCCGGACGCGAAGGTGCCCACCTCCTCGGTGCCTACCTCGTCGTTGTGGCCCTCGCCTGTGGCGTCGGTTTCCTCTCGTCCATGGGTATGCCCGGCCGCACCCGCCGCGGCGTCATGGTCGCCACCGCGATCGGCAACAACGGCAATATGGGCCTGCCGATCGCCCTCTTCGCCCTCGGTCCGATCGGGCTGGACCAGAGCGTGCTGATCTTCCTCGGCTCCGTCATCGTCACCTTCGTCCTCGCGCCGGCACTCTTCGGCTCGGCGGACGGGGCTCGCGGGGCGGTGCGGGCGGTTCTGCGGCTGCCCGCCATCTGGGCGATGGCGGCGGCACTGGTGCTCCGCGCCGGCGGCTGGCAGTTGCCGACTGGCATCGCGCGTGGCGTCGAATTGCTCTCTCAGGCAACGCTTCCCATGATCCTCTTGGCGCTCGGGGTGCAACTCGGCAGCAGTCAACGCGTCGTGGTGACTCGCCCCATCGCGGCCGCCGTCGCGGGTCGCATCCTCGTGGTCCCAGCCCTGGCGCTGGGCGTGGGCCTGGCTCTCGGCCTGGCTGCGCTGCCGCTCCAAGCGCTCGTCCTCGCCGCCGCGATGCCCACGGCCGTCAATGCCTTCATCCTCGCGCAGGAGTATGAGGGGGATGTCCCGACGGTCGCCGGCTCCGTCACGGTGTCGACGCTCGTCAGCTTCGCCACGGTGGCCGTCGTCACCGCTCTGCTGCCCTGGGTGGGCTCGCTCGCCTGACCCGGGCCCGGCCGTATGCCGCCCCGCACTCGGGACGCCGACAGCTCAGCGGATCGGGCGTCCGACCTCAGCTCAGGCGCGGGGTTCGCGGTGGGGCAATCCTGCGGTTGCGGAGGGCGGCGATCGCGGAGGCAAGCTGTAGGAGGCGGGTGTCGGCATACGGCCCGGCCAGGAGGGTCAGCCCGACGGGCATCCCGATGTCGGCCATCAGGCCCAGCGGCACGGTCACCGTCGGCAGACCGAAGTGACGCGGCACCAGATTGCCATTGGCGACCCACACCCCGTTGCGCCACGCAAGCGCCGCAGAGTCGGGGTTCGTGTCCGCATCAGCGGGGCCGACATCAGCGGATGCCGGGAAGATGACCGCATCGAATCCGTTGTCCTGCAACCATTCATCGAGATCGATCTCGCGGGTGCGATCGAGACCACGGATGCCCTCGGCGATCCACTGCTCGTCGGCCAGCGGGCCGAGCGGATGGTCCCGCGCCAACCCCGGCAACAAGGCGATGTCGTCACCGAAGTCGTGGTAGCGATCCGGCAAGGCGCCGGGTGGCGGTGGGAAGATCGTGGTCCCGTCGACATCGGCGAGCCGCCGCAGCGCCGGGTCGCCATTGGCGTCGAGAAAGTCGTCCCACGACCAGGCCGCGAGATCCATCACCTCGCGCAGGAGGTATGCCGGATCGACCCACCCGCGCGTGCGGACGCTCGTCGCGGACGGCCGATCGCGTTCGTAGTTCGACACCAGCGGGAAGTCGCTGAGGATCACCTGTGCACCGGCCGCTTCGAGGTCGTCGACGAGGGCGCGCATGAGGTCGACGACGGATGCGCGCGTCTCGATGCGCTGACCGGTCGGGCCGCCGATGCCGCCATCTGGCGCCGTGCCCGCTTCCTCGTCGAGATTGACATACATCCGAGGGAGCGCGAATCGCTTGCCCCGCAAGACTTCTCCAGCGGCACCGGAATCGGGGACGGCGAGCGCGGCATAGGACGCAGGGCGCAGCGCCGAGACCGGCGGGATCGGCACCCACGGCTGCACGCGCCAGAAGTCCCCGCGCACCTCCGCGTCAGGTGCGACCAGGATGTCGAGCAAGGTCAACAGGTCGTCCATCGAACGGGTATGCGGCACAACGACATCCATCGTCGGCACCAGCGGCCAGTTGCCCCGGATCGAGATGACACCACGGGACGGGGTGTAGGCGCACAGGCCGTTGTTGGAGGCCGGCGCCCGTCCCGAGGACCAGGTCTCCTCGGCAAGTCCGAAGGCAGCGAAGCTCGCCGCGGTCGCCGTGCCCGACCCATTGGAGGATCCCGACGCGAAGGCGGCCGTGAGGTAGTCGGCGTTGTAGGGGCTCTCGGCCCGGCCATAGAGGCCGCGCTGCATCCCGCCATTGGCCATCGGCGGCATATTCGTCAGGCCGAGCAAGATCGCACCGGCAGCGCGGAGCCGGCCCACGGCATATGAATCTCGCTGTGCGACAAGAGAAGCGAAGGCGGGCGAGCCCGCGGCGACCGTCAGGCCACGCGCCGAATAGCTGTCCTTGGCGGTGTACGGGATGCCGTCGAGTGGTCCGAGGCTCGCCCCGCGAGCGCGGCGCCGGTCCGACTCCCTGGCCTCCGCGAGCGCCTCGGGGTTGTCGACGACGACCGCATTCAGCCGTGGGCCGGCGCGATCGAAGGCCTCGATCCGGGCGAGATATGCCTGCACCAAGCCCTCGCTGGTGACCGCACCCGACGCCAGCGCCCGGGTGAGGTCGGCCAGGGAGGCCTCGACGACGTCATACCCCATCGCCTCCTCGCCTCAGCCCTCGAACTCGACCTGCGGCGGGCGACGGCGGAAGCCGCCGGTGATCACGAGCAACCAGGCAAAGCCGACCGCCAGCCAGATCAGCCCGGTGAACAGGGCGTTCTTGGACAGGGAGGTCCACAACCAGAGGGTCAGGGCGAAGCCGATGAGCGGCAGCACGACGTGGATCAGCGCCTTGCGTTCCGGTGCCCGATCGATCCAGTTGTGTTTGATCACCGAGAGGTTGACGACGGAGAAGGCCGTCAGGGCCCCGAAGCTGACGACCGAGAAGAGCAGCGCCAGGTCGATCCACAGGCCGGCGAGCGAGATCACCGACACCAGGCCGATGGCGAGCACAGGAGTGCGCCATTGCGCGGAAAGCCCGGCGAGGTGCCGGGGCAGGGTGCCGTCGCGGCCCATGGCATAGAGGATCCGGGTGACCGACGCCTGCGAAGTGAGGGCCGAACCGAACGCGCCCGCGACATATGCGGCGGTGAAGAAGACCGCCATGGCATTGCCGCCGAGCTCCATCATGACCTCTGTCGCACCGGAGTCGGCGACCTCGAAAGTCGTTGCCGGGTGGGCGACTTGAGCCAGCCACGACAGGATGATGAAGAGGATGCCGCCGCCGACGGTGACGGCGAGGATGGCTCGCGGGATATCGCGCCGCGGCTCGGTCGCCTCCTCCGCCATGGTCGAGACCGCATCGAAGCCGAGGAAGGACAGGCACAGGATCGCCGCGCCGGCGAGGACCGGGCCGAGACCGACGCCATTTGCGCCGCCATCACCGCCGAAGGGCAGCCCGAGGTCGAGCCCACCGCCGGCGATGACCTTGATCGCGAGAAAGACGAAGACGACGACGAAGACTGCCTGGATCGCGATGATGATGTTGTTCGCCTTGTCGATCGTCGTGATGCCGACGACATTGAGCACGGTGACGAGGGCGAGCGAGCCGATGAAGCCGACCCACACCGGGATGCTCGGCCATTGGGCGTTGATGAAGAGCCCGATCACCGCATAGTTGACCATCGGCAACAGGATGTAGTCCAGCAACAGGGCCCAGCCGGCGAGGAAGCCGAGATGCGGGCCGAAGGAGCGCGAGGTATAGGTGTAGGCCGAGCCGGAGACGGGGAAGGCCTGGACCATGCGGCCATACGACAACGCGGTGAAAAGCATTGCGGCGAGCGTGAATACATAGGAGAAGGCGACCCGCCCACCGGTCTCCTCGGTGACGATGCCATAGGTCGTGAAGACCGTCAGCGGCACCAGATAGGCCAGTCCGAAGAGCGTCAGCCCGGTGACCCCGAGAGCGCGCTTGAGGTGGATGTCGTCGCCGGTGTGCAGGCTGTCGCGCAGATGATGGGAATGCTCGGACATCGGTCTCCTCAAGGGTGCGGGTGGGATGTGGTGGCGACGGGCGATCCGCCCACCCAGGTCTCGCGGACGTGGATGGTGTCGAGATCGCGGGGGTTGTCCAGGCTGCGGGGGTCGGCGGACAGGACCGCGAAGTCCGCGTCCGCGCCAGGCGTGAGGCGGCCCGCGTCGCGGAAGGCTTGGTATGCCGTACCGGCCGTATAGCAGCGGAAGGCCTGGTCCATCGGCAGTCGCTCGTGCGGCGTCCACCCGCCGCCCGGCTCCCGCTCGTCCGTCTGCCGCGAGCAGGCAACGGCCATGCCCTGCAACGGATCTGCGGACGAGACGGGCCAGTCCGAGCCGAAACTCATCGGGATGCCACGGGCCGACAGACTGGCCCATGGGTATTGCGTGTCGGCGCGCTCCTGCCCCAGTCGCGGCACGGTCAACACATTCATCAGCGCATCGAGCTGGGACCACAGCGGCTCGGCGTTGGCGATCGCGCCCAGAGCTGCGAACCGGTCCCGGTCGGTCTCGTCGATGAGTTGGACGTGGGCGAGCACCGCGCGTCGATCCCGCGGTCCGTTGGCTCGCTCGGCTGCCTCGAGAGCGTCCAAGGCCACCCGCACCGCGCGGTCGCCGATCGTATGAATGTGTGGCTGGAACCCGGCCGCGTCGACGTCCGTGACCGCTTTGGCAAGGAGCTCCGGCTCCCACACCAACATGCCGCGCTCGCCCGGGCAGCCGCAATAGTGTTCCAGCAGAGCGCCAGTCGCGTTCTCGACCACGCCATCGGCGAAGAACTTCACCGTATTGGCGGTGAGGTGTGGATGCCCGAGCTCCTGCACCCGGCGCTGCGCGTCGAGGAAGCCGTCGAGCTGGTCCGGCCAATGCCGCGGATCGGCATACAGGGCGAGGTTGAACCGGATCGGTAACCGATCCTGTTGTGCCGCAGCCAGATAGACCTCCACCGTGTCCGGCTCCACCCAGGCGTCCTGGACCCAGGTGACGCCGAGCGCGGCATACGAATGCGCGGCGCGCTCGAGCGACCGGATGCGGGTCTCCAGTGGCCACGGCTCGGCGACCGCGGTCACGAGGTCGACCGCTCCCCACTCGCGCAAGGTGCCGAGCACGGAGCCGTCGGGGCGATGGGGGATCTCGCCGAGCGGCGGGTCGGGTGTCTCGGCGGTGATGCCGGCGAGCTCCAGGGCCCGGGTGTTGACCCACATCGTGTGGTAGTCCCAGGCGCGCAGCGCCACCGGCCGGTCGGGAACGGCGGCATCGAGCCAGCGCGCATCGAACAGGCCCTCGGGGACGAGGCTGGAGTCGTAGGACGCCCCGAGGATCCACGGCGCATCGGGATGCTCGTCGGCCCAGCGGGCCACCTCCGCCGCGATCTCCTCGACGCTGCCCTGGCGGCGCACCTGCGGACCCTCGGCCTCCAGGCCACCGAACATCGGGTGGGCGTGCCCGTCGCCGAAAGCCGGGATGAGCCAGCCGTCGGTGATCTCGTGCTCCCGCAGCTGCGGTATGCCGCCCGCCCGCCTCCGCGCCTCGGCTCCGGTCGCGACGATCCGTCCGTCCCGGACGAGGAGGGCATCGACCTCGCCCTCGGTCGGGCACCACAGATTGCCGGTGAACAACAGCACCTCAGTCACGAATCCTCCTCCGGGACAGGGCCATCCGGGTCTGGGTCATCCGGGACTGCGCCGTGACTGCCAGGGTCATCGGCGAAGCCGGTGGTGAGAGCGTGATAGAGGTGCGGGCGGCGATCGGCCAGATAGGGCGATGCCGCGCGACGGCGGGTCAAGTCGTCGAGGTCGATGGCGGTGACGAGGATTTCCTCTGCCGTCTCGCCCGCGCGCCGGGCCGTGCCGTCCGGGCCGGCGATCACACTGCGGCCGACATAATGCGTGTCGCGCTCGCGGCCGATGTGATTGGCGTAGGCGACATAGACCTGGTTCTCGACGGCGCGGGCCGGGATGATGTGCTCGTTGACCGCGGTCCAGGGCGCCATATTCGCGGTGGGGACGGCGATCAGGTCGGCCCCCGCGAGGGCGAGGGAGCGGGCGGCCTCCGGGAACTCGATGTCGTAGCAGATGAGCATCCCGACCCGCACGCCATCGAGTTCCACGACCGTCGGGACGGTGGGGCCCGGCGCGAATCGCGAGCTGTCGAGGCCACCGAAGAGGTGGATCTTGCGATAGGTCGCTCGGATGGTCCCGGTGCTGTCGACGGCGACCGCCGCATTCCACACGACTCCTGCGTGCTCCCGCACGGCCAGTCCGACGACGAGCCCGATGCCGATCTCGCGCGCGATGGCCGCAGCGTCGTCGACCAGCGCCGGTGACGTCAGCTCGTCCACCAACTCGCCGATGTCATAGCCCGTCAGGGCCAACTCGGGCGTAACGAGCAGGGTCGCACCTCCCTCAGCCGCGGTTGCCGCGGCCTCGCGCAAGCGTGCGAGATTCGCGGCCGGCGATCCGATCACCGGCGCCATCTGCCACACCGCCACAGCGGGCCGCCCCATGGGACGCAGACTAGACCCGCCGTCGCCACCTGCACCGACACGTCGCGGGAACCCCGTCCACGACTTCGGCAACACGGACTAGCGTGGCGAGGAGGTGAGGGTGACTTTCTCGCCGTCGAGGGTCAGGACCATGTTGTTGTCATCGGTATGCCAGACCAGGGTCCCGGCGCCATTGATGACATTGTCCGAATCCCGGGTGAAATGCACGCTGCCGGTGGCCAGTTCGCGATAGAACTCCAGCACTGTGGCGGGGTCCGGCGCATCGAAGGTGACATTCGTTCCGCCCGCGGCGTCCGTGACATTCGAGAGTTTCGTGCCCGCGGGAAAGCGCATGAAGAAGTCGGCATTCGTCAATCCCAGGTCCTTCCACGTCAGGGGGTCCTGCTCCGTCTGGCCCGCCGGCCCTTCGGACGTCGAGTCGTCCGTGGCCTGCCGCACGCCCCAGTTGATGACAGCGCCTGCCGTGGAGTTCATGGAGACGATGCCCTGCCAGGTGTCGTTGCTGAAGGTCAGATCGGGCGAGTTGCCGCCCGTGTCGAAGTCCACCGTGAAGCCGGCTGCCGGCAGCTCCCGCCGGTAGAAGCTCGACAGCTCAGCGACCCCCGGTGCCGTCAGGTGCACCGTGGCTCCCGCCATCACGAGCGACACCTTGGCGTCATCCGGGAACGGGAATCCATTTGGCAGGCCGGCGATCTCGTGGCCGTCCACCGTTCGGCTCTCGACTTCTGAGGTCGCCGGGGACGTCGTGTTCGTCGTGGTGCTCTGGCTTGTCGCCGTGGTGGCGGGGCTGGTCGTGGAGGTCGATGTGGTGCCCCCCCCGCCGGGTCGGTCGTGGTGCTGCCGCTCCCGACCGGCACCGCGGGAGTTGCCGCAGGCGGTTGCGGTGGCCGCGATGCGGCCGATGGTGGCCAGGCGAATCGTGCGACGGACGGTGGTGCTCATCTCAGGTCCCCTCCTGCAGGGCTATGGCGATCTTCGGCACCTTTCGCAAGGCCCCTCGATTGCGTCCATCTTGCGGACGATGCCTGGCGCACGCATGTCGGGAACCCTGCTGTCGGCAGAACTGCCGACGCCGGTCAGGGGTGGTCGAGGATGCCCCGGTTGCCCCCTCTGCGGCATGCTGTGACAGTGTCCATGGATCGACGGCTCCGCATCGCGCTGCTGATCTTGGTTGTCCTGCAAGCATTTTCGTGGCCGCTGGCGATGCTGACCGCTGACACCTCCGGTGCCCGGTCGCTTCAGTTCGCGATCGGCTGTCACGCGGCCCTCGCGGCCGGCACCATCGCGGCGGTGCTCCGCACGCTCCGGGGTATGCCGCTCGGTCGCCTCACAGCCCCAGCCGCGGCCCTCGGCGTGGCCGGGCTGCTCGCCGGTGGGCTCGTCACGAGCGCGGGTTTCGGGACGGCATACAGCCACCCCGCACTCGCCGTCAGCATTGGTCTCGGGCTCTTGCTCTGCCTCGAAAGCTCATGGGGCGCAAGGCTTGCCATCATCGCCAGCCCCGGCACCGCATAGCTCGTCGGCATCCACGCGACCCTTGCGCTCGGTCCCGTGGCCCTGGCCAGCGTGGCGAGCAATCTCGCCACGCTGACCGCGGTGCCGCTCCTGGGCAGCTGGCTCGCGACGGCGCTGGCGGACAGCTCCCGCTCACGCACCGCATTCGCCCTGAGCAAGTCCGCCGTGGCGAGGCCCGAGAAACGGAGCGGAGCAAGCAATATCAACTCCTCCACGACACCGTCCTCAGCACGCTGAGCGCTCTGTCTCGCGGCAGCCTCGACCCGAAGGATCCCGCCGTGGCACAGCGGCTGACCGCCCGCGGCCGCCCGCCGGGCCGGTGTGGCCTACGGGACCGCGCGGGAGTATCTGGAACGGGTGAAGCGGAAGTATGCCGAGGTGGGCCGGCCGGCATACACCAAGCTCGACCTGGCCGAGCGCGTCCGCGAGGACCGGCTCGAGCGCGACGGCCTGACCTGAGCCCGGCGCGTGCCACTAGGTTCGAGCCATGGCGACGATGCAGGCAGTGGTCTTGGACGGTACGGGCGGGATCGAGGTCCAGGAGCGCCCGGTGCCGGAGCCGGGGCCCGGCGAGGTGGTCATCGCCCCGGGCGCGACGGGGATCTGCGGGACCGATCTGCATCTCCGGGACGGGCACTATGCCGCCGGCCGCTATCCCCTCGTGCCCGGCCACGAATTCGCGGGCCACATCACGGCGGTCGGCGCCGGCGTCACCACCTTCGCCGAAGGCGATCTCGTTGCGGCGGACCCCAATATCAGCTGCGGTGCCTGCCGGCTGTGCCGGATGGGGGCGGTCAATCTGTGCGACCACGTCACGGCGCTCGGGGTCAATCTGCCCGGCTCCTGCGCGGAGTATGTCGTGGCCCCCGCCTCCGTCGTCGTGCCGCTGCCCGCATCGCTGGACCCGGGTGTCGGGGCGCTCATCGAGCCGCTGTCGTGTGTCCTGAATGCCGTGGAGCGCGCGCCGGGTTGGCAGGACGCGGTGATGGTCATCGTCGGCGCGGGCTGTATCGGCCTGCTCGCCACGGCCGTCGCGACACATCTCGGGGCCGCAGAGGTCCATGTCGTCGAACCGCACGAGTTGCGGCAGGGCAGTGCCCGATCCCTCGGGGCGACCTCGGCCGTGGCGGCGGTGGCCGATCTGGGCCTGGACGACTCGGTCGATGTCGTGCTCGACGCCAGTGGTAATCCCGGCGCCATCACGGCGGCGATCTCCTTGTTGCGCAAGCGGGGCCGGATGATCCAGATGGGCGTGGCCCACCCGGACACGAGCATTCCGGTCTTCCCCTACGCGATCTATGCCAAGGAGCTCAGCTATCTCGGCGCCAACTCCTGCGGCCGGTCCTTCCGGCCCGCTGCCGACCTGATGGTCGATCTCGCCGACGCCGTGCGCCCGCTGATCACGCATACCTTCCCGCTCACGGCGTATGCGGATGCCGTCGCCGCCATGCGGGCCCCGGAAGCGGTGAAGGTGCAGATCGCCTGAGCTCGTCGCGCCGCCTGTGGTCAGCGGTCGGTTTGGGAGAGAACATGGACATGCGCAACGGTAATGATCCGTTGCGCATGTCCATGTTCCGGCAATGGGCGGGAATGTGTCACTCGGGGGAGTCGGTGTCCTGGGGGTCGGTGTCCTGGATACCGCTGTCCTGGGGGCCATCGGCGAGGAGGCGGTAGAGCGAGCGGCGGGCCTGGTCGAGGACTGTGGCGGCCTCGGCCATCGCGGCCTCGTCGCGGGTGGAGCCGACCGCCTTGGTCGCCATCGCGAGCTGACCGAAGGCGTGCCAGAGTTCACCGCCGGGGCGGCCGCCCATGGCCTCGCTCGCATCGGCGGTCGCGGTCTCCCACGGCGCCGCATTGTCTCCGTGACCGGCGACGGCCTCGCGGCCGGCCTTGGTCAGCTCGTAGGCCTTGCGGCCGTCGACCTCGACCGGGGCGATCAGGCCCTCGTCCTCGAGTTGCGCGAGGGCGGGATAGATCGCGCCAGAGCTGGGCCGCCAGGCGCCGGAGGTGCGGGCGGCGAGTTCCTCGATGAGCTGATAGCCATTGCGCGGCTCCTCGGCGATCAGCAGCAGCGCGGCGAGACGGACATCGCCCTTGGGACGGCGTCCGCGACCACCGGGGCCACGCCCGCCGGGCCCACGCCCGCCGGGACCCCACGGTCCACGCCCGCCGCGCGTCCCGCGCGGCCCGCGGCCGCGCTCGCCGTCGGCGCCCTCCTGCTCGCCGTGGCCGCCATGGTGGTGGCGCCGGCCGCCGTGACCGCGCTCGCCGCGCTCACGCTCGCCCGGTCGCCCGTCGCGCTCACGCTCGTCACGACCGCGCCCACCCGGGCCGCGCCCATCGTGCTCACACTCGTCCGGGCCACGGAAGCCACGCTCGTCCGCGCGCTCCCAGGACCGGCCGGAGCCGCCCTGCGTCGCGTTCTCCCAGATCGCCCGGGCGACATCGACGCCCTCGGGACCGAGGAAACCGCCCTTGCCGAACGGCCCACGGGGGCCGAACGGGCCGTCGGCGCCGAAGAGCGACTCCCAGGGGTTCTCCTGGGCGCGGAAGCCGCCGCGTCCGCGGTGCCGGTCGTGCGGTCGGCGAGGGCCGCCGCGGTGAGGTCCGTTGCCGAATTGGTCGTCGGCATCGTGAATTTCGTACTCGTGTCGTTCGTTGCTCATGGTGGCAACTCCTTCGAATGGTCGGAGGCCGCCGGCGAACGCCGGGCGGCGGTTGTCCGGGGAGGCCCTCCCCACGGGCCCGGACTGGTATCGCCATATCAGCGACATGACAAAGATATGTCGTTATTTCCGCCATGTCAACACCCCGTCGTCACCTATGGCAAGGTGCCCTCAACGACGGGAGGCGCGATGACGGACTGGGTCGAGCATGTGCTGTGGTGGCATGTCTATCCGCTGGGATTCGTCGGCAGTGCGCACGAGCCCGGTGGTCGCGAGCCGGTCGAGCACCGCCTGCCCCACCTGATCGCCTGGCTCGACCATCCGATCTCCTTGGGGCTCAACGGGATTCTGCTGGGGCCGGTCTTTGCCTCGGGCAGCCATGGCTACGACACGATCGACTACCGCCGCATCGACCCGCGCCTCGGTGATGACGCAGACTTCGACGCGCTCCTCGCCGCCTGCCGCGAGCGCGGCCTGCGCATCCTGCTCGACGGGGTCTTCAATCACGTCGGCACCGACTTTCCGCTCTTCCGGCAGGCCGTCGCGGACGGCCCGGGCTCTGAGGCCGCCGGCGCCTTCCGCTTCCACTGGGACTCGACCAATGACCTGGGGCTGCCGGCATACGACTGCTTCGAGGGCCACCAGGCTCTGGTGGAGTTGAATCACGACGCCCCGCAGGTCGAGGACCTCGTCGTCGAGGTCATGTGCCACTGGCTCGGCCGTGGCATCGACGGGTGGCGCCTCGACGCGGCATACGCTGTGCCGGAAGACTTTTGGGCGCGGGTGCTGCCCCGGGTCCGACAGCGCTTCCCCGAGGCCTACGTCCTCGGCGAGGTGATCCACGGCGACTACGCGCAGTTCGTCGCCCGCTCCGGGGTGGACAGCGTGACCCAGTACGAGCTGTGGAAGGCGATCTGGTCCAGCCTCTCCAGCGCCAACTTCTTCGAGCTGTCCCATGCGCTCGCGCGCCACGACGACTTCCTGCGCGATTTCGTCCCCCAGACCTTCGTCGGCAACCATGACGTCACCCGCATCGCCACCCAGATCGCGGACCCGCGACACCTGCCGCACGCGTATGCCGTGCTGCTCACCGTCGGCGGCACCCCCTCGATCTACTACGGCGACGAGATGGGCTACACCGGCACCAAGGAGGAGCGGCTCGGCGGCGACGACCAGGTGCGGCCCTCGATGCCGCCGACGCCGGACGATCTGACCCTCGGCTTCGACACCTTCGAGACCATCAGGGTCCTCGTCGGCGTCCGTCGCCGCCACCCCTGGCTGCACCGCGCGCAGACCCGCGACCTGCACCTAGCCAATGCCTCCTATGCCTTCGAACTCACCGGCGACGGTGAACGAATCGTGGTGTGCCTCAACCTCTCCGACGACTCATGGTGGGTCGATCTCGACGCGGTCGAGGAGCTGCTCGCCGGCGCAGCCGATGTGGCAGCCGGTGGGATCTCGGTCCCGGCTCACGGCTGGGCCGTCCTGCGGGCTGGGGTATGACGACCCGCCGGCTCCTCGACGATCTCGGGGCTTCCGTGGCGCTCGCCGAGCCCCCGCGCCGCATCGTCAGCCTGGTCCCCTCGATCACCGAATCCTTGGCCAGTTCGGTCGCGGATCGGCTTGTGGGAGTGACGGATTGGTGCACGCACCCGCAGGACCTCGACGACCTGGGGGTGACGCGGGTCCGGGGCACCAAGAATCCCGACCTGGCGCGGATCGCCGGTCTCCGCCCGGATCTCGTCGTCGCGAACATGGAGGAGAATCGCGAACTCGACGTCCGCCGGCTGCGCGAGGGCGGCATACCCGTCTGGGTTACGCGGATCGAGGATGTCCCGACCGCCTTCGCGTCGTTGCGCCGGCTGTTCGCCGACGTCCTGCAGGTGACCGAGCCGGATTGGCTCTCGCAGGCCGCCCGCCTCTGGAGCGGTGAGTTGTCCACGCAGGAGGCCACCGTCGCCGTCGCGATCTGGCGGGACCCGTGGATGGTCGTCGGTCGGGACACCTTCACCGGCGACCTGCTGCGTCGGGCCGGCCTGGCGAATGCCTTTGCCGCACATAAGGATCGCTACCCCCACATCACTCTCGACCAACTCGACGATCCGGCTTTCGATGCCGTCCTGCTGCCCGACGAGCCCTATGTCTTCACCGCCGCCGACGGCCCCGAGGCGTTCGCCGCCGTGCCCACCCATCTGGTGTCGGGGCGCGAACTCACGTGGTACGGCCCGTCGCTGATCCAGGCCCACGGCTCGTTGACCGCACTGCGGGAGCGCCTCACGGCGCAGCGTCGCGGCTGATCCGCGCCCTGTCTCCCCGCCCTGTCTCCCCGCCCGGTCGCCGCGGCCTACATCACGAACGCCTCACGGACCCAACCGGGCAGGGTGCTCAGGCGTCATCGGCATATAGGTTCCCAGCGGAGGGAACCACACGAGGGAGGGACTACCCATGTCGGTGCAGCGCGGAATCGGACGTCGACTTGCGATCGCAGGAGTCGCTCTCGCAGGCCTGCTCGCCTCGAGTCCGGGCAATGCGGCCCTACCCGAGGCGTCGCGCTCGGGGCCGACGAGCCAGCTCGAGGCGCGACTCTCGGTCGTCATCCTCGACGGCAAGAGCGATGCGAGCGGTGGGGCGGCGCGCACCGAGCAGCAGAACTGGCTGAGCATCGGGGATCAGCGGGTTCCGGTTCCTGCCGCATTGGCGAAGGGACTGCATACCGGCTCGGTGGCGGCCACCATCTCCGGCGCCGTGGGCAGCCGCCCCGGCGATATCGCGCAGGCGCTGCGAAGCGGGGCCGCTCGGGTGACCCACCTCAAGCAGGCGCCGGGCGCGACGGTCCAGCGCACCACCCTCGGCACGCATGAGGTCACCGTCGTCCCCGTCAGCTGGGCTGGCAGCGAGCCCGCCGTGACCGCGGACGACATCAAGATCCCCATGGACTTCGCCGACCGCTTCTGGAATGGCAATACGGACAACCAGATCGACCTGTCGGTCAACTCGATCCATCCCACGACGCCAATCACCTTGACCCAAGAGCAGATTCGCACCTGTGACAATTTCGCCGTCGAAGCAGCGGTCCGCAAGAAGTACCCGGACATCGTCGTGGATGAGGCCCACCATCTCGCGATCGTCACGCCGTACTGGAGCGATTGCTGGTGGGGCGGGATGGCAATGTTCGACTCCGGACTGTTGTGGATCAACGGCTTCATGTCTGGCTCGGTCTGGGCCCACGAATTTGGCCACAACTTCGGCTTGGCGCACGAGGGGTCCTTGACCTGCTATGCCAAGGCCACCCGGCAACGTGTCGTCAGCTTGTCCAAGATCTGCGATGGCCAGGTCTATGACGACCCGTGGGATGTGATGGGCAATCGCGCGACGGGCGCGTTGACCGCCAGCAGCCGCGTTCGGCTCGGCACCATTCCGTCGTCGGCGCTGCGGTTCGTCTCCGGCAACGAGACCATCACCCTCGCTCCCGTCGCGGCGAAAGACGGCATTCGAAGCGTGGTGCTCCAGGTCGATAACGCCTATTACGAGATCGAATACCGCACACCCAGCGGATGGGACGACTGGATCGACGACCAAACATTTACCTACGGGAATGGCCAGTTGACGATGCCCGGCGGTGGCGTTGTTGTTCGCTACGTCCAAGGTTTTGGCCTCGACAACTACAACGATCGCTTTGTCGTCAACTTCCACCCCCAGACCCCGAAGAACTACGAAGTCCACCCCGGCCTGGAGCCGGGCGAGTCCTACACCTTCCCGTGGGACGACCTGAAGATGACCGTCGAATCGGCGAGCGCCGACGGTGCCCGGGTGCGTTTCTCTCGTGGCGGAGATGATGGCGTCCAGCGCTGGGCCGGTTCGGACCGGTACGCCGCCTCCGCGACGATCTCTCGCTTCGGGCTGCCGGAGAACTCCGGAAAGGTCTTCCTCGCCTCGGGCGAGATCTTCACCGACGCGCTCAGCGGTGCGGGCGTGGCCGGGGCGGCCAAGAGCCCGCTGCTCCTGACCCAGCGGGACCGGCTGCGCTCCTCGGTGAGCCAGGAATTGGACCGCCGGTTCTCCTTCGCGACCACCGTCCTCGGCGGCCCGGCTTCGATCAGCGCAGACCTCGCGTCCATCCTCATCGGCTTCGGCCCCGTCACCCGCCTGTCCGGTGCCGACCGGTACGAGACCTCGGCCGCGATCTCGCAGAAGTCCTTCGCCCCCGGTGTGGACCGCGCCTATGTCGCCTCCGGAGTGGTCTTCCCCGACGCGCTGTCGGGCGCGCCCGTGGCCGGCAAGCAGAAGGCCCCGATGCTGCTGACCAAGACCGACTCGCTGCCGCCGAGCATCGCCGCGGAGCTGAAGCGGTTGCGCCCCAAGGGGGTCGTCATCCTCGGCGGGACGGCCTCGGTCACGGCGGCCGTCGAGGCGCAGCTCGCGGCGGCCTCGGGTGCGCCGGTCTCCCGGCTCGCCGGTGCCGATCGGTATGCCGTCTCAGCCCTGGTCTCCCAGCGCAACTTCGCCGCCGGTGCCGACACCGTCTTCGTCGCCTCCGGCGCGATCTACACCGATGCCCTCTCGGGCGCGCCGGTGGCCGCCGCCAAGGGTTCCCCGCTGCTCTTGGTCAAGGGCACGAGCATCCCGGAGCCCATCGCCGCCGAACTGACCCGGCTGGCGCCGAAGTCCATCGTGATCCTCGGCGGGCCGAATAGCGTCTCGACGGGCGTCGAAGCCGCGCTCGCGGCATACGTGCGCAAGTAGACGGCACCGAGCGGGAGCGCGGACCCGGGACAATGGCCCGGTGAAGCGCTCCAGCTCCGGTGCCCTCGGGGACGCCTGGCACACCGTCTCGCTGCGCGCCTTCGACCTCAGCGAACGCGCGGGCCGCAGCCAGCAGCGGCGCGTCGAGCGCTGGCGTGAGCACCTGTTCATGATGGTGCAGATCGCCCTGGCGGCCGGCCTCGCGTGGTGGGCCGGCGAGAGTCTGCTCGGCCACCAGGCGCCCTTCTTCGCGTGCGTGGCGGCGATCATCTGCCTCGGACTGTCCTTCGGGCAGCGGATGAGCCGGGTGGTCGAGGTCGCGGCCGGGGTCTTCGTCGGGATCCTCGTCGGCGACCTCGCCGTCGCGGCGATCGGCACCGGTGCGTGGCAGATCGGGCTCGTCGTCTTCGTCGCGATGTCGATCGCCATCCTCGCTGGCGCTAAGACCCTGATGACGATGCAGTCCGGCATCCAGGCCGCGACCGTCATCGCGCTCTTCCCCAATCCGGGGCAGGGCGTCAGCCGGTGGCTCGATGCGCTGATCGGCTGCGCCATCGCGCTGGTCTTCTCGCTCGTCGCCCCCACTTCGCCGGTGCAAAAGCCCCGCATCCGCGCCGCACAGGTCCTCTTTGAGACCGCCGAGACCTTGTATGCCGCCCGCTCGGCCCTGCGATCCGGCGACCAGGAGGCCGCCGATGAGGTGCTGATGCGAGCCCGTGGATCGGAAGCCCAACTGCGGGCGCTCTCCGAAGCATCCTCGGAAGGCATTGCGCTGGTGCGTTATTCGCCGCTGCTGCGCCAGCACCGCCAGCATGTCCAGGATGTCGCCGACTTGGTGGCGCCCCTGGACCGACTGGTGCGCAACTCCCGCGTGCTGGCCCGACGGGTCAGTGTCGCGGCCTGGCGCGAGGATGAGGTGCCAAGCGAGGTTGCCGGTCTCGTGGGAGCCACGGCCGAGGTGACGGAGTTTTGCGCCAATGAACTCTTCGCCCGCCGGCTGCCGACCCGGGCGCGCGATCGCATCAAGCAGGTCGGCGCCGAGTCATCCCATCTTCACCTCAGCGATCTGACGCTTTCCAGCGCAGTCATCATCGCCCAATGCCGCAGCATGCTCGCCGACCTGCTGGAACTGACGGGCATGAGTTACGCGGACGCACGCGCCGCCATACCCGACATGGACTGACCTGCCTCGCGCGCTCCCGCAGTAGGGTCGAAACACACGCATCGCCACGACAAGGGAGTCAGCTATGACGGCAGCACGGATCCTGCGCGAAGGTTTGGATTTCGGAGAGGGCCCGCGCTGGCGCGACGGGCGACTGTGGTTCAGCGACTTCTATCGTCACGCTGTCTACACCCTCGATGAGTCCGGCCAGGGTGAGCAGCAGGTCCTCGCCGTCCCGGGCCAGCCGTCCGGGCTCGGCTGGCTCCCCGACGGCAGCCTGCTGGTGGTGAGCATGCTGGATCGCAAGGTCCTGAAGCTGATCCCCGGAGGCTCCGAGGCGCAGGAGTATGCCGATCTCTCCGGCCTCGCCGACTACCACGCCAACGATCTGGTCACCGATGCCGAGGGCGGTGCGTATGTCGGCAACTTCGGCTATGACCTGCACGAGGACATCCGCACCCGCGAGATCCCGGTCATCCTCGCCGACGAGGTCACCGGCGTCACCCGGCTCGCACGCATCGCGCCGGACGGGTCGGTGTCGAGCGCGGCCGAGGGCATGCGCTTCCCCAATGGCATGGTGCTGATCGACGAGGGCCGCACGCTCGTCGTGGCAGAGACCACGGGCCTGCGGTTGACCGCCTTCGATGTGGCAGCGGACGGCGGCCTCAGCAACCGCCGGGTCTGGGCCTCGACCGCCGAGCAGATGGTCGCGCCCGATGGCATCTGCGCCGACCCGCAGGGTGGTGTGTGGGTGAGCGCCGCGCTGGGCAATGCCGTCGTGCGGTATGCCGAGGGCGGCGCTGTCACCGGCATGGTCGAGACCAGTCAGATCGCCTATGCCTGCGCCCTCGGCGGCTCCGACGGCCGCACCCTGTTCGTCATGACCGCACCGTCGAGCGACCCACACGAAGTCGACGGTCAGCGGCTCGGCCGTATCGAGGTCGCCACGGTCTGAGCGGGGTGATCCGAGCCGGGATGTGACGCGATCCCGCGCCGGGGCGGGGGCATCGGCAGGTGTCGCGGCATAGAGTCGCGGGGTGACCGACGGCCTGCTGCCCTTCATCGTGCCCGTGGACGATCCGGTGGCGCTGGCCGCCCGGGAGGGCTCGCTCGGAGCGCTCGCCGATGCCGTGCGCCGGCTCATCGATGTCAGTGTGCGCACCGAGGTGGACGACGCCGAACTCGACCGCGTCGCGGCCGGGATCGGGGAGCTGGCCGACCGGCTCGAAGCCGAGGCCTCCGCGACACCTCTGGGGCTGGTGGTCAGCAGCGACGGCCGTTTGCGCGATCACGGCAATCCCGCTGTCGGCCTGCGCAATCCGATGGCGCCGCCGCTGCGCATCGCGCGTGGCGAGGACGGCAGTGCGCAGTGCACGATCACGCTGGGGGCGCCATACGAAGGGCCCCCGGGACATGTCCACGGCGGGGTCGTCGCCCTCGTCCTCGACCAGGTCCTCGGCACGGTGCCGCCGCTGGTCGGGAAGCCGGGCATGACGGCATACCTCAATGTCACCTATCGGCGGCCTACCCCGCTCGGGGCGGCCCTGACGGTGTCGGCGGAGCCGGTCGAGGTGGGGGAGTGGAAGGTCTTGGTGCGCGGGGATATTCGCACCGCCGACGGCGAGATCACCGCCGAGGCCGAAGGCCTGTTCGTCGTGCCGCGGTTTGCCCGGCATCGCGGAGCGGCCCCGCAGAGTGACGCCGGGGACTTCGATTCCGAGCATTTCGGCGGACGCGCCGGCCATTGACGCCGCCGGGCTGAGTAAGCTCCGCGGCCACGCGCGCGAGTCCGCACCGTCGGGCTGACGGACGGCCAGCAGCGCAGGTCAGACGAGTTCGACGGCGAGTCCCGCCGCGCTCAATTCCGCGATCGCCGAGGGCGATGCTCCCTGCTCGGTGATGAGCAGATCGACCTTGCCGATGTCAGCGATTCCCGACATCTATGGAATTGGTGACCACCGTCAGGCCGGCCCGATCGGCCAGTTGGCGCGACCTCCGAGGCCGTGCTTCCGCCGCCGATCGCCACGGCCTGCGTGAGGAGCGGGATCTGCGCGGCGCAGGCGGCGGCGATGCGCTGCTTGGCCTCACGGCCCTGGGTGTCGCGATAGCGGACCGGCAGTTCGGTGCCCGAATCCGGTTGTGAGGCACCACCCATGGGTCCGGCGCAGCAGCGATTCTTTGTCCAAGGCGGCCAGGTCGCGACGGATCGTCGCCTGCGAGACGTCCAGTTCTTTCGCCAGGTGCTCGACGTGGACATGGCCGCGCATGCGCACGGCTTCCAGGATGCGCACGAGACGTTCGGTGCGGTGCGCTGTGTAGTGTTCGCCGCTCACGGTCGCAATGGTACTCAAGGTACACGGAACAGTGAGTATCGTGCATTTTTTCTGCGCAGTTCGCGGGCGAAGGGGGTGCGCACACGGGTAGTGCGGACGAGGTAATCGTCGCGAAAGGGCACTTTCCATGACCGTGTCGGCTGCGACCAGGCGTCGGCGCGGCCGGCTGTCAGCTGATGCTGTGCCGGACACATGTGATCTCCGCCACAATGACTGTTGGCGCGGTAACCATTTCGTGACCTGAGGCGTCTGCACCGGTGTCCGCGATCGTTCCTGCCCTCCAGATCTTGCATGCCCTCACCTGACACGAAGACTTCCGTCCGACGCGGCAATGACGCCCCTCCACCGCCCTCCCGTGGCCGCCCGACGGTCGCCCTGGCGACCCGCCCGTCCAGGCCGGCGCCCGTGGACACGGCCCCCCTCGACGACGCGGCCCGCCCCGGCGGGCCGGACGCCCTGCCGGCCCCGAAGCCGGTGCTCGGCCTGTCCTTGACCGGCATCCTCGGGGGTGCGCTCGCGGCCGTGAGCGCTGCGGCCCTCGGCGCCCGCCTCGGCCTCGCCGGGACCCTCGTCGGCGCCGCCGTCGGCAGCGTGGTCTCGGCCATCGCCGCGGCGGCCTACACCCAGTCGCTGCGACATACCCGCGAACTGATCCGCACCCGCAGGCTGACCACCGGCCGCGCCGGCCGGGTGGAGGTCGAGCAGGCCCGGGTGCGAGAGATCGCCCCGCGCCCCATACCCAGGGGTATGCCGCGACGCATCGCCGCGACCGCCGCCATCCTCTTTGTGTCGGCCGCTGTCATCCTGACTGGCCTCGAACTCGGCCTAGGGCGCTCGCTCGACGGTCAGGGCTCGACGACGGTCGGGCAGATCGCCGAGCGCGCCGTGACCGGGAATACCCGGCCGAGCTCGTCGCCGACCGGCACCACACCTGCCTCCGGGTCCAGCACGGCTCCGTCCTCGACGGACTCTTCCTCCGATGGCTCGTCCTCGACCAGCAGCACCGGGACCGAGTCGAGCACCACGGCTCCCACTGGGACGAGCACCACCGAACCCACCGGGAGCGCCACGACACCGGTCGCGCCGTCAACGACGGGTGAGACGTCGAGCGCGACGACGACGACCCCGCCGAGTCAGGCCCCGACAACGCCCGCGAGCACGCCATCCGCTGAGGTCACGGGCTCCGCGACCGGCACGTCCACTGGCTGAAAGAAAGTCGAGTTCGGGAAACACGCCGACGCGCGGACGCGTCCCTCGGCGTGTTTCCCGAACTCGACTTTTCTTGGCTTGCGGCCTAGGCCGTCGGGTCGCGGTAGGTCGGACCTTCCGCAGGCGGCGGCGGGGGCGGGGTGCCACGGCCAGCGGGCGGCGGCGTGATCCCGTCGGCCGGCCCAACGGGCCCAGCGGGCGTCGTCGGAGGCGTTCGGGGGATCGGGGTGGTGTCGTATGCCGGGGGCGTCGTGCCGTAGGGACCCGCGCCGGTCGTGCTCGGCGGGGTGCTGCCATATGCGCTGCCCGAGGTGCTGCCCGCGGGGGGCGGGGGCACGGCATACGCACCCTGCTGCTGCGGCGGGGTGCCATAGGGCTGCTGGGGGGCGGGCGCGCCGGCATACGGCCCGGGTCCGCCATAGCCGCCGTAGCCGCCACCCATGCGGCGCTCACGACCGGATCGCACGAGCTTCACGATGCCGACGATCGTCAGGATCAGGCCGATCAGTCCGACGAGCAGCGAGCCGAAGACGCCCCCGAGGATGGCCAGAACCGACGAGCCGCCGAACTTCTGCGCGTCCTCGCCCGTGAAGATCTTGGTGGGACCGGCGCAGGTGAAGGCATAGTCCCCGCTCGTGGTGACGTCATACGATCCGGCGCTCTCCCACCGGCGGCCGTCGAAGTTCGCGACGAGACCCTTGACCTCGTTGCCGGCGCTCAGCGTTGCGCCATCAGGACCCGCGATCGTGCACGTCTGCTGGGTGGTCGCTTGGGATTGGATCGAGGTGCCGGAGGCGGGGCCGGTGTCGACGAGCACGAGCACCGGCTGGTCCTTGGTCAGCGTGACCGTGTCGCCGGGCTGATGAACCGGCGCTTCCTCGGCAACCTTGACCAGGCCCTTGACGCCATAGACGGCTCCGCCGATGAGCAAGGCGGGTGCCCCGACGAACATCAACAACAAGCCCAGGATCAGCGGAAGGATGCCCCGGCGTTTGGTCTGCATATGTGTTTCCCCTCGGTGAGCCACCGGCAAACAGGGCCAGCGGATACCGTCATTGAACCCGAATCCGGCGGCGTGCGACACGGGGAGGCCCCCGGACCCGGCCCGGAGT
Organism: Actinomycetota bacterium; assembly: GCA_020160805.1. Classification (GTDB taxonomy): domain Bacteria; phylum Actinomycetota; class Actinomycetes; order Actinomycetales; family Dermatophilaceae; genus Nostocoides_A; species Nostocoides_A veronense. The sequence continues at coordinate 47,033 of JAIUPO010000002.1, forward strand.
TTCGGGCTAGGGTGCCTAGCGTGACCCGCAGGGGGTCGCTCGCGAGAGTTCGCGAAGGCAACACATCTGGGGAGTTTTTCGTATGTCTGCTGTCCGTCTGCGCGCGACCGTCCTGGTCGCGACCGCTTCACTCGGCCTAGGGCTGGGCCTCGCGTCGGCCCCGGTTTCCGCCGCTCCGGCGCCATCGCTCGCGAGTGAAACCGGTGCCAAGCGCTACGTCTATGACGTCCGCACCGGCTACACCACCGACCCGCAAGCCGCCAAGGAAGTCAAGGCGCTGCTGGCCAAGCTTCCGAAGGACTGGATGGCCAAGCGCAACGCCTTCCTCGCCAAGCGGGGGCTGCCGCACGGCCCGATCCAGGGTGCGGTCGAGAGCTACCTCAAGGGCGAGACCTGCCAGCCGACCGCGCTCGACGGCTATGTCACGCGCCTGCTCAACGGCATCCCGATCAACCGCCTCTTCGTCCTGGCCATCCTGGGCGTCTTCGACTACCCGACCTATGACGCGGTCTTCTACGGCTCCAAGACCAATCCGGACTATGCCCTGACCCCGGGCACCACCGGCAAGGTCCGCGGCACGATGGCCGTCGCGCGCGGCTTCTGGGACATCAAGAATGGCGACATCGACGTCATGGCGATGACCAGCGACATGGTGGTCGACCGCCCGCGCGTGATCCGGATCATCTCGTTGATGTTCGGGACCACCTCTGCCGAGGCCGCCGAACTGGCCGACCTGCTCATCCCGCTCATCAAGGACACCACCGCCCTGCGCGGCGGCAACAACCCGATCTTCTCGCTGAACGCCTTCGCGTTCACCGCCGAGGGGGAGCAGGACCCGATCTTCAACGGGATCAGCGACCGCATCGTCATGGGCGAGGGCATCATCAAGGCGCTGCGCGACACCGGCAATATCGAGGTCGGCCCGCAGATGGTCTTCTCGCACGAGTTCGGCCATCACATCCAGCTCGAGAACCACGCCTACCCCGCCACCACCTCGCCGGAGAACACCCGGATGATGGAGTTGATGGCGGACGCCTATGCCACCTATCTGGACGCGCACCGCAAGGGCCTGAACTTCAACATGGACCGCGTCAACAAGGCCGTCGAGGTCGCCCACCTCGTCGGCGACTGCTCCACCGACAGCAACGGCCATCACGGCACCCCCCAGCAGCGGGCGCGCGCCGCCGCGTGGGGTGCGGCGCTGGCCAAGAAGAATGGCGTCAACGTCCTGCCGAGCAAGACCGTGCAGGCGCTCTTCCTCAAGGCGCTGCCGGGCATCCTCGCCGGCTGATCAGCGCAGCCATCCGGTGCTTCGGGGGCCATGCGGGCAATCGCTCGCCTGGCCCCCGAGTCGTCCGGCGGATGAAAGGATCGGCATATGAGGTCCTACTGCTCGATCTATGTCGATGCCGGCTATCTGCTCGCATCGTCGGCGACCCGCGTGACCGGGACCTCGCTGCGCCGCGGCGTTCAGGTGGATCACCCCTCGCTCATCCAGGGCCTGATCGCCCAGGCCGAGGAGCACAGCGGGATGCCATTGCTGCGCGTCAATTGGTATGACTCCGGCGGGCGCCCCGGGGGTGGGCCGGACATCCACCAGGACCTGATCGGCATGTTGCCCCGCGTGAAGCTGCGTCTCGGGCGGCTTTCGCAGACGGGGGAGCAGAAGGGCGTCGACCTGCGGATGGGCCTGGACATGGCGACCTATGCCCGCAATCGGGTCGTCGACATCATCTATCTCGTCTCCGGCGACGACGATCTGACCGAGGCCGTCGAGGAGGCGCAGTTCCACGGCCTGCAGGTGATGATCCTCGCCGTGCCCGACCACCGCGGCCGCCCGCACGCGGTGGCCAAGAACCTTCAGCGCGAGGCCGATGGCGTCATGCTCATCGACGCGGCCGTCGTCGATGACGCGGTCAAGTCGCTCGCCATCGATCCGGCGCTCATCCCGGCCCGAGAGGAGGAAACCGCGGCGGGGCCTGCTGATGGCGCTGCGGGTGCGGTGCCCGAGGTGGGGTCAGCGGAGGCACCAGGTGAGGCCGCAGCTGGGCTCGAGCCGGCGGCGCCCGTCGCCGGGTCGGCGTCCGAGATGCCTGAGACCATCGACCGGCCGGCAGTCCCGCCCATTCCCGGGCCCCGGCCCGGCCCGGGTCCATCCGCTCCGGACAAGGACGCCCAGCCGACAGGGCCCGCCGCCCCAGCGGCCGGCGCCGACCAGCACCCGGCGAACGGCGAGATGGTCGAGCAGGGGAGCGACGGCATACCTCCGGCTGCGTCGGCACCCAAGCCGTCGGTGCTGGCCGGCAAGCGGCCGACGGCCATCGTGCCGCCGAAGATCCCCACGACCCAGACGCCGATGTGGTCGACGTCCACCGGCGACCCCGGGCGCGGCGAGGACTCCGACGGCATCACAGTTGAATTGATAGACGCGGTGGTTCGTCAGGTGCTGGTCTCCTGGACGGCCTCGGCGACCCCCGCGATGCTCATCGACCTGCGCAAGGGCGAGCCCTTCATCCCCGGCGATCTAGACCGCACCTTGCTGCTCGACCTCTCCAGCCGCAGCGGCATCTACGACATCGACGACCTCACCCGGCACGAGTTGCGCGACCGCTTCTGGATGCACGTCAAACGCCTGAAGATGACCTGACGGCGCCCGCTCGGCGACACGGGGCATACCCCTGCTCGCCGGCCGGGCGGATCGGCTACCTTTCACCGCATGGGCAGATCAGGGCGGATCATCCGCCGCAGCATCGGGGGGCTGCTCGGGCTGGTCGCCGTCGGCGGGGTTGCGGGCTACTGGTACGAGCGGCCGATCCTTCTCACCGCGACCGGCTATGCCGCGCACAACGAATGCGCGGTCCGCGAGATCGCTGGCCGAGACGATCCGGCGAGTGACCTGCCCGATAACCCGCTTGTTCCCTATCTGCGCGGCAGCGTCGATGGCGCCGAGACGACCGGGAGTCTCTGGGGTGTGCTCGCCCGTCAAAAGGCTTGGTACACGGAGGGATTCGGCTGCACGGTGGCCGCGGAGAAGCCGCGCCTAGGCAGTGCGACGACGCTCGGAGTGAAGGGCAATCCCTTCGCGAGAGTGCCGACGCCGACTCCGCGCACGGCTGTGGCCAAGGCCATCGGGAAGGCCTTCGGCGATGACCTCCCGGCCGATCAGCACAACGCGCTCGGCACGCGCGGCATCGTCGTGCTGCACAAGGGCAAGATCGTCGGCGAACGCTATGCCGATGGATTCACCGCTGCCACACCGCAACTCGGGTGGTCGATGGCCAAGAGCGTCACGAATCTGCTCGTCGGCCGGTTGGTCGCCGAGGGTGTTCTGAGCGTCGATGAGGCGAAGCTGCGTCCCGAATGGAGCGGCCAGAAGGCCGAGATCACCATCGACCAGCTGATGCGGATGACGAGCGGTTTGTCGTGGGACGAGACCTATGCCCTGGGCACTCCGGTGACGCGAATGCTCTACCGCGAGAAGGACATGGGCGCCTACGCCGCGGGGCTGGATATTCGGCATACTCCCGGGACCTATCAGCAGTACTCCAGCGGCAGCACCAACATCCTGTGCTCGGTGCTGACCGCTCGGACCGGCGTCAAGGCCGATCTGCCGCGCCAGAAGCTCTTCGCTCCTCTCGGTCTGTCCTCGGCCGTCTGGGAGCCGGACGCGACGGGCAATCCGGTCTGCAGTTCCTATCTGTGGGCGACCCCGCGCGACTGGGCAGCCATCGGGCAGTTCGCGCTCCAGGACGGTGAGTGGGGCGGCGAGAAACTCCTCCCGCCCGGCTGGATGGCCCGCTCATCGACCTCGCAGCAGGTCGAGAAAACCGAGGAGCCCGGGTATGCCGCGGGCTGGTGGGCCAATCGCGCCGCCGACGGGACGCTCGTGGCGCCGAGCGTCCCGGCCGATGCTTATTGGGCTCAGGGCCACGACGGTCAGCGCGTGTATGTCGTCCCGTCCGCCGACCTGGTCGTCGTCCGCCTCGGCTTCAGTCCGAGTATCGAGAGCAAGGATCTGCGCACCGACGCGCTTGTCGCGGACCTCGTGACCGCGCTGGGCACCAGCCGCTGGTTGGGTGGCAGGGTTAGGACATGCGCGCGGACCAGCTTGCCGAACAGGTGCCGATTGTCCGACGGGCGACCACCGGGGCGGAGGCGGCCCGGATCGTCGCGGAGTTTCGTCTCAATGCCCTCGTCGTCGGGGACGAGTCCGGCGTTCCGATCGCCGTCGTTCCGGGCAGCCAGCTGCTCTCTGTCGTTCTGCCGCAGTATGTTCGCGACGATCCCAAACTCGCCCATGCGTATGACGAGGCGGGCGCCGACGAACTGTGCACCAAGCTGCGCAGCGTCACGCTCGGCGAGCTGATCGATGCGAAGCGACTAACGCCGGCCCGCCTGCCCAAGGTCAATCCCGACGACACTCTTATCGAGATCGCCTCGATGATGGATGAGAACCACACGCCGCTCATCGTGGTCATGGCGCAGGAGTCGGGCTACCTCGGCGTGGTCACGATGACCCGCGTGCTCGCGGCGATCGCCCGAGCGGCGGGCGAGGACAGCGACCTGGTCCGCCGCCGACTCGACCGCGACATCATCGACCGCGGCACCTCCGGCTTCCTCTCGGGGCGGGATGACTCGGCGGGCGATGACGAGGCGAACGGAGCGGGGTCGCCGGAGGCTCACACCTCGTGAGCGCCACGGCCTGGCTGGCGATCGCGGTCTTCGCCGCGGCATACGTCCTGATCGCGACGGAGAAGCTGAACCGCGCCGCCGTCGCGCTGGGCGGCGCGGCCGCGATGGTGATCATCGGTGCGACGCGCGGGCACGAGATGTTCTTCTCCGAGGACACCGGCATCGACTGGAATGTCATCTTCTTGCTCTTCGGGATGATGATCATCGTCGGAATCCTCAAGGAGACAGGGGTTTTCGAGTTCATGGCGATCTGGTCGGCGCAGCGGGCGAAGGCTCGTCCGTTCCGGATGATGGTGATGCTCATCGTCATCACGGCCTTCGCCTCGGCCCTGCTCGACAATGTCACCACCGTCTTGCTGGTCGCGCCGGTGACGCTGCTGCTATGTGACCGGATGGGCCTGAAGCCGATTCCCTTCCTGCTTGCCGAGGCGATGGCGAGCAATATCGGCGGCACCGCGACGCTGATCGGTGACCCGCCGAATATCATCATCGCCAGCCGAGCAGGCTTGACCTTCAACGACTTTCTGGTCCACCTGGCGCCGATCGTGGTGGTTCTCCTCATCGTGTTCATCGGCCTTGCCTGGTTGCTGTGGGGGCGCCGGCTGGTGCACGATCCCGAGCGCTCAAAGGCCGTGATGGCGCTCACCCCGCGCGAGACGATCAGCGATGCCCGGCTGCTTCGGCAGATGTCGGTGCTCCTCGTCGTGGTGCTCGCCGGCTTCGTGACGCACTCGCTGACGCACATCGAGCCCTCGATCATCGCGCTGCTGGGCGCGGGCGTCGCGATTCTGATCTCGCGTCTCGAACCGCGTGCCTACCTCGAGGATGTCGAGTGGGAGACGCTGCTCTTCTTTGCTGGCCTGTTCATCATGGTCGGCTCGCTGGTGCACCAAGGCGTCATCACCGAACTGGCGGGCAGTCTCACCGACGTCATTGGCGCCAACCCGCAGGGCGCGGCGGTCGGCGTGCTCGTCGGCTCGACGGTGCTGTCCGGGATCATCGACAACATCCCCTATGTCGCCACGATGTCCCCGCTCGTCCTCGACCTCGTGGGCCCGGCTCCCGGCCTGCCGCCGCAGCAGCAATCGCTGTGGTGGGCGCTGGCCCTGGGGGCGGATCTCGGCGGCAATGCGACCGCCATCGGGGCCAGCGCGAATGTCGTCGTGTGCGGCATCGCGAAACGCAATGGTCACCCGATCTCGTTCTGGGAGTTCACCAAATACGGGCTCGTCGTCACGGCCGTCACCGTCGCGTGCACCGTGCCGTATGTGAGCCTGCGCTACTTCTCCTGAGCCGGCCGGCACCGGCTCGGGCAGCCGTTCGCTCGCCGCGGAACCGTGCGCCTGGTGCGGCGATGAGTGTCCGTGGCCGGTGGGGGAGGGGGTCTTGTCGAGCGTCCCTTGCCCCATTCGAAAGGCTCCTCATGCCCTACCGTCGCCTCACCAGCGCCTTCTGGCCTCGGCCGGCGTCGTCGGCGCTGGCGCACGGGCGAGGTCTGCGCGGCCACTCTGCCGGTCTGACCCCTCCTGCGTGACCTCGGCCGGTGGCGGTGACCCCGCCGCGTGAGGACGGCGGCGCTTGCGATCTCGCCGGATCGCAAGCGCCGCAAGCATTTTCAGACGATGGGAGTATGCCGGTCCAGCCAGGTGATATTCCCGTAGCCGAAGCCCTCGCAGGCCGTGCGCAGATCGGGATAGACCACCGATTCGTTGCGCACCACGAGCCCGTCGGGGGTGTCATATGCCGTGGCGATGACCGTCAGCGCGGCGCGCGGATGGTTGGTTAAGGCGGTGGGCAGTTCGGCCTGACTGCCATTCTCGGCGCGCAGGAAGAGCACCGTCTCGGTCAGCTCCCGGCCGAGCTCGCTCTGGGCGTAGATGAAGAAGCGCTTGGGCGCGAGCAGCTTCAGCGGCAGCGACAGATCGGACTGCGGTGCCTTGAAACCGGTCGCCCGTCGCGAGCCGAAGAGGCGGCGATTCGCCTTGTGCGCGAACAAGGTTGCGCCGGCGGTGGTCTCCTCCACCATGCCGAGGACGGTCGCGTGACCTTTCGGCAAGGCCAGCCGCAGACCGAGATCCCAGGCCCCGCCGCTGGCCCGTTTGAAGAGCACCACCGGGTGCTTATCCGGGTCGAGGAAGGCACGCGCATCCGGGGCCACCGATTTGGTGCGTCCGCGCGAGGGCGCATCGATCGCCCGCACGGTCGGGGTCGGCGTGCTGCGATCCGAGAGATCGAGTTCGCCCGGCGTGAGATTCGCGAAGCGCTCCCGCAGGAAGCGATCCTGGATCTGCAGATCGCGCTCGTTGTGCTCGGCCTCGGCCTGCTCGACATTGAGGGCGACGGTGTGCAGCAGCCGCAGTTGCGTCATGAGCAGACCTTCGGCGGAGTCTTTGCGACCCCGACGGGTGGACACCTCATAGGCCGAAATGCTTTCCGGCAGATAGCGTTCCAAGACATCGGTGAGCGTCGGATTGCCGTCCTCGCCGGCCAGTGGCGCGGTGTCGGTGATTGCGCGGCTGAGCAAGACCGCCTCCGCGGGGAGCGAGCCGCTGAGCGCATTGACGCGCGCATTGACCTCGGCGCCCGGCGGCCGTCCGGCGGCGAGGCTGCCGGCGGGCAGGGCCGCATACTGCGCGAATTCGCCGACTTTCCACCCGGAGAAGTCCGTCAGAGCGCGCATCCGGCCCGGCAGCAGTCGACCGGCTCGATCGGCCGCCGTCCGCCGCCGGCCGGTCCCGACGGCCTTCGCGATCGCGGGCTCGACGGCCCCCTGAAGGCGGCGGCCCGGGCTGGCTGGTGGCTTCGGCACCCGGTCAGGCTAACCCGGGTCGCCCAGTGCTCTGGCCGATGCGCTGTGCGGTCCGGTCGCAGGCGATCATGGAGTATGCGGATGCGTGCGGTGATCCTCGCGGCGGCGGCGGCGGTCGTCGTCGTCGGTGGCTGCGGCGCCGGGTCCTCGCCATCGCAAAAGTCGTCACCCCCGACGCCGAGCTCTGCCACCTCGGAAGGCGCCACCGCGACGGGCGCCACCTCGACCTCGGGGGCTGGGGAGACATCGAGCGCGAGCTCCTCCACCGCGGGCTATGGGCAGCTCATCACGACGGTGAGCGTTATCGAGGTGGCGGGCGGAGCGTCATACGAGATCACCCCGGCGGATGCGCTCCGGTCACGGGTCAGCCCCGAGATCGTCGACGCGGCCTGGGAGCAGGTGACGGCGCAGTTGCCCGAGCCGCCGACGCCGGGCCTGCGGGACCAATTTGTGTGCCACGTCTACTTCGCTGCGCGAAAACCGGTGTGGCACATCGAACCCTGGCGCCCGGACGTCGGCTATCCCGCGACCATCGCCGCCGCCTGCAATCCAGGCCCGATCGCCGACCCGGATCGTTCGTAACCCCCCGCCGCACCCGCGCCACCACGTCGAGTTCGGGAAACACGCCGACGCGAGCACCGCATCCTCGGCGTGTTTCCCGAACTCGACCGTCGGCGATCAGTCGCCGACGGCCTTCTTGCCGCGCGCGACGATCTTCTCGTCGGGGTCGAAGACGACCTCGGGATCCTTGCCGTCGTAGTCGTGCATATTCAAGAACAGGCGCATGGCGTTGATGCGGGCGCGTTTCTTGTCATTGGACTTGATCGTGTGCCACTGCGAGCCCTTGGTGTCCGTGTGCTTGAACATTGCCTCCTTGGCGGCGGTGTAGGCCTCCCATTTGTCGAGGCTCTCGAGGTCCATTGGGGAGAGTTTCCAGCGGCGCACCGGGTCGATCTGCCGGATCGCGAAGCGGGTGCGCTGCTCCTGCTGGGTCACCGAGAACCAGAACTTGGTGACGGTCGTGCCCGAGTCGATGAGCATCTGCTCAAAGGCCGGCGCCTGCTTCATGAAGGTGTCGTATTCCTCATCGGAGCAGAAGCTCATGACCCGCTCGACGCCGGCGCGGTTGTACCAAGAGCGGTCGAAGAGCACGATCTCACCGGCGGTGGGCAGGTGCGCGACATACCGCTGGAAGTACCACTGGCCGAGTTCGGTGGTCGTCGGCTTGGTCAGGGCGACGACGCGCGCGGACCGCGGGTTGAGGTGCTCCATGAAGCGCTTGATCGTCCCGCCCTTGCCGGCAGCATCGCGACCCTCGAAGACCAGGACGTGCTTGGCGCCGGTGTCCTGGACGTAGTACTGGAACTTCAGCAACTCGATCTGCAGGAGGTACTTCTCCACCTCATAGTCGTTGCGCGACATCAGGTTGTCGTAGGGATAGTTCTCCCGCCACGTCTCGACCGCCTTGCCGTCCGGCGCGATGAGCATCGGGTCGTCCCCGTGGTCATCGCGGACCGTATAGCCGCTCGTCTTGAGGCTGTCGATGTACTCCCGCAGATTCATCTGGCTCACGATCGAACCCTATTGAGCGAGGGTGGCGCCGCGGTAGTGGCTAGCTCACATCCCCGCCCAGCGCACACCCAGGGCTACTCGCTGTGCTGCAGATAGGTACGCATCAGGCCGGGGATCAGGAAGACGATCCAGCCCCAGGCCCAGCCGTTGAAGACGAAGCCGATGATCAGGAAGATCACGGTCGCCAGGCCGCCGCTCATGGCGAGCATCCCGTTCATGCTCTTGCGGCGCGCCTCGCGCTTGGCGAGCAGCACCCGCTCGGCCTCGGAGAGTTGGTCGCGCGGCGTCGCCGGAACCGGGATGGGCCGGATCTGCCCATCCTGCGGTCCCGTGCTCTGGCCGTAGGTCGGTGTGTCATCCCCTGCTGTCATGACTCCAGTGTCGAACGCCACAGGTACTTTGTCACCCGTTGTCTCGGTCGTAGAGTCGCGCCGTGACCACGACCACGACCACGACCCTTCCCGCCGCCGACGGCACCTCGCTCCATACCTATCTCTGGGCGCCCGAGGCCGCGCCGAAGGCGATCGTCCAGATCGCGCACGGCATGGCCGAGCACGCCGAGCGGTATGCCCGCTTCGCCGAGGCGCTCAATGCCGCCGGCTATGTGGTCTACGCCAACGACCACCGGGGGCACGGGCATACCAATCCCCCGGGGTCGGGGCACGGCTACTTCGCCGACCAGGACGGTTTCGCCCTCGTCGCCGAGGACCTGCATGCCGTCACCGAGGCCGCGCGGGCGGCATACCCGGGGGTGCCGGTCTTCCTGTTCGGGCACTCCATGGGCTCCTTCCTGGCCCGGGCGTATGCCGCCCGCCACGGAGCGGAACTGGCCGGGCTGATCCTGTGCGGGACCGCCGGCGACGCGGGCGCGCTGGGCAAGGTGGGCATCGGTGTCGCGCAGGCGCAGGCGCGGCTGCGGGGGCGGGGGCACAACTCCGGCCTGCTGAACACGATGTCCTTCGGGCAGTACAACAAGGACTTCAAGCCCAACCGGACCGACTTCGACTGGCTCTCGCGCGACCCGGACGAAGTGGACAAGTATGTCGCGGATCCGTTGTGCGGCAATGTGTTCACGACGGGCTTCTGGATCGACCTGCTCGGCGGCCTGAGCTACATCCACAGCACCGACACCACGGCGAAGGTGCCGAAGGATCTGCCCATCCACCTGATCGCCGGCTCGATGGACCCGGTCGGTGCCAAGACCAAGGGCGTGGAGGCCGTGGCCGGGCAGTATCGCAAGGCCGGAGTGAAGACTGTCACCACGCACTATTACATCGGCGCCCGCCACGAGTTGCTCAACGAGACCAACCGCGACGAGGTCACCGCCGATGTCATCGCCTGGCTGGACTCCCACCTGCCGAGCTAACTCCCGACCTACCGCCTGGTATTGGCAGTGATCGCGACCAGTACCAGGCGGTAGGCGCGTCGATAGGCGGCTACGCGGCCGCCCGGCGTTAGCCGAGCAGGAAGAAGAGCAGCGCGAGCGTCGGCGCGGCGCCCTGCACGATGGCCGCCCGCATCTTGCGCCGGTCGGTCACGAGCAACACCAGCGCGGCGGCCACCATGAACGCGCAGCAGAAGATCAGCAGCGCGGTGCCGTGGCTGTATGCCGAGGTGCCGTGCCGGTTGAAGGCGCACAAGAAGACGCCGACCGAGGCACCCAGTCCGAGGAAGAGGTTGTAAAAGCCCTGGTTGAACGCCCACGGCCGCACATGCTCGGCTTGATCGGCATTCTTGACCCCGAAGACCTTCCGGGTGTCCGGACTGTCAAAGCGCAGCGACTCCAGGACGAAGATGTAGACGTGGATCGCGGCGGCGAGCGCGGCGAAGAAGAGCCCGATCGTGGTCACGCCCGCATTCTCGCAGGCCCGCCGCCTACCTCCCCCGCGGCCTGGTCCCCCTGTCGACCTAGGTCACCCGTTCGGCCACAACTCGACCATTTGGGCGTGAGTCCCACCGCCGGATGGGGGACTCACGACCAAACGCGAGGGTTAGGACCGAATGGGGGAATCACACGCGCCGGCGCGGGCGCGTTGTGTCCGGTGGCAGCGCGAGCAGGCCAGGAGTGGGCCGAGCGGCGAGCGCGATCCGGCGTGGCAGGCGGGCCAGGATCTCGCGTCCAAGCCGGGCCGGATCCCGCAAATCGACGTGGGTTCGGCGCTGCAGGAAGACATTCCGCTGTAGCAGTCGGTCCTGGCGGGTCTTCTCGCGCAGCACTTCCCGACGCGGATCGCCGTCCTGCGCGTACTTCAACTCCCCGTCATACTCCTCCCCGATGACGATCAAGCCGCCCCTCGTGGTTCGCGGACGCCGGGGCTCGCCCGCTGTCCAGGCGCTGAGCGGGAACTCCCACGCCGCGTCGAGGAAGTAGCCGATCCCCTCCGCGTGGACCGGATACTGCCGATCCGGCTCCGGCGCACCATTCGCGACGGCGCTCCAGATAAGCCCGCTCTCGCCCGAGGACTCGCACAGCCCGTTCGCGAGGGACACCACCGGTATGGCGGTCGGCAGACCGGGGCAGCAGCGGAAGTCGCGCCCCAACCAGTCCAGGAGGTGGCCGCGGATGGCCTCCTGACGGGAGAGGTGGGCGCCGGGGTCCTCGCGGCTCGGACGCACCAGGATGCGAAAGCCGCTGTCCGCCACCGCCAAACCCCACCTCGGGCCGAGGCGCAAGGCACAGTCGAGGATGGTCCGGGAGATCGTCGTCACCCGCAGGCCGTCAATCTCTAGGACTTCGTCCGCGCCGAGTTCCGCGACATGCCGCTGGAGGTATGCCGATTGCCGACCCGGAGCACTCGGCCCGGTCACATGGGTCCGGCCGTCCCAGGGCGGCACCCACAGCCCGTGCACGCGCGCTGCCGAGGCATGCGAGATGACGACCTGGTCCCCGAGTCGGCCCCGGGTCGCCGCAATGCCGGCGAGCGCCTGATGCTCCCGCACCTGCCACGCCGGGCCGGTGACGGACTCGGCATACGCCCCGGGCCCGGCGCGAAAGTGTGGGCGCTCGCCTACGAGTCGGCGCAGGGTCGCCCGCGTGTGGTCGCGGGCGAGCAGCAGGCTGGGCAGGCGAGGGGCGGTGGGGTAGGTCGTCATACGACCTGAGCCTCACAGCCCAGGGGAGCGGGCGACATACCCCTGCCCAAAGCTGTGGACAGCGTGATCTGGCGGATTCAGCCTGTGGACGAACAGCCTCTGACTCCCACCTTCGGCCACAACTCGAGCGTTTGGGCGTGAGTCCCACCGCCGGATGGGGGACTCACGACCAAACGCGAGGGTTAGGACCGAATGGGGGACTGAGGGGGTGACGAAGTTGGAGAGGCGGGCCTGGACGGCATACGAGAGCGTTCTCGGGCCGCCGAGGACGACGATCCGGCGCGGTGCGAGCCGGGCCAACTCCAGGGCGACCGACTCGGGCAGGGTGGTCGTGTCGGTCAACAGGACCGGGCCGGCCGTCATCCCCGCCACCGGGGCGCCGGAGAGGGCATCGGAGAAGACCCGGCCGGAGGCGATATAGACCGTACCGACGCCGGGGTCGTAGGACAGCCTGGTGATCGCCGCCGAGGTGGAGAAGCGGTCCGGGCCGGCCCAGCGGGTGACGGTGGCGGCGTATGACTGCAGGGTTGCCTCAACCTCGGGGGTGATCGTATTTGGACCACCGAGGACCACGATCCGCTTCGTAGACCTCACCCGAGGCGAGGTATGCCGTGGCCACCCCCGGCGCGAAGGAAGCCTGAGAGATCGAGGCGCTCGCGGCATACCGGTCGGCGCCCGCCCAGCGAGTCGTCTTGGCCAGCCCGGGGAAGGAGATCTGCACGCTCGCCGACGTGCTGGTCGCGCTCGCGACCTTGATAGCGAACAGCCCGTCCGGGGCGGTGTAGCTCTCGCCGGCCTCGAGGCCAGGGTGGCGCTGGGTGCCGCCGAGCGTGCCCTGCGGGTTGAAGTCGATGAGTTCTGGGCCGCTGAAGTTCTTGGCCGAGTACGCGTTGCGGATCAGGATCACGCCGCCGCCCGGGTCGGTGCGCGTGACGCCGTCGGTGCCGGTGAAGCTCTGGTCATCGACCCACGCGTCGTAGCCGGTAGCGGCGCGGTATTCCAGATCACATGGTCAGCACGCCCGCCGCCATTGAGCAGTTTGGAGACCTCACGGGCGAGTGCCCTGACATCGCAGCGGCCGATCTCGCTGCTGGAGAGTGAGATTCGCGTCCAGCCGGTCTTCCAGCCAGCCGCCAGCCCAAGCCGGTCATTCGTCACGCTGCGCCAGTAGCTATCACTGCGCGCGACATAGCTGTCGGAGTTCGCTATGTAGTCGGCGGAGGGTGCCGAGGAGGTCCAGTAGATCGGCATGAAGTAGACGGTGTCGGTGTATGTCGCGGCCTTGGCGGCCGGGCTCACCGCCGGTGTCTGGCCCGAGCGCAGGCGCAGCGGTGCACTCTGCTCGCCCGCTGCCTTCGCCGCACCGCCGCTGGCCACGGAGCGGCTGGCGGCGCTCGAGGCACCCGCCGTGCCGAGTGCGGGACCGCTGCCGGCGGCGCTGACGGCGGGCGCCGAGGCCGAGGATGGCCCCGCCAAACCGGCGGCGAGCAGGACGGCAAGAGCGGGCATGGTGAGGCGCGAGGGGCGAATCGACCTACGCGGGACGCTAGCGGCCAATCTTGCGGCGAAGGCAAGAGCACCGGCCAATTGGCCGCCTGACTGTTACCTGAGAGGTAACCTACGGTTCCGTAACCTACGCAACCGTAGGTTATAGTCGACCGTATGACAGCCGCCCCCCCGCGCCCGGCTCGCCGCATGACTGCGGGCCTCGCCGAGGGCGTGTGGAAGTTGGCGTCGGCCATTGCCACGCCGGTGCTCCCCGACGACTATCTCGATATGTTCGCCCCGCTGCGCGCGGGAGCGGAGCTGCGCGGACGCATTACGGCGATCCACCGCGAGACCGCGGATGCCGCGACCATCGTCATCACACCGGGCCGCTCGTGGGCCGGGCATGTGCCGGGGCAGTACGTCCGCATCGGCATCGACGTCAATGGCGTGCGCCAGTGGCGGGCCTATTCGCTCACCTCGCTCGCGGGCGCTCCCGATGGCACCATCGCGATCACGCCCAAGGCGATCCCGGATGGCGTCGTCAGCAACCATCTCGTTCACAACGCCCGCCCCGGCACCTTGGTCATGCTGGACCAGGCGATCGGCGACTTCACGCTTCCGACCCCGACGCCGGACAAGATCCTCTTCATCACCGGCGGCTCGGGCATCACCCCGGTCATGGGTATGCTGCGCAACCTCCCCAGCGCCGGCGCCGACATCGTGCTGCTGCACTCCGCCCCGCGGGCCGAGGATGTGGTCTTCGCGGCCGAACTCGCCGAGCGCGACCGCAGCGGACAGATCGACCTGCGCGTACGGCATACCGACACCGACGGGATGCTCGACCTCGCCGACCTGGACCGGGAGGTCCCGGACTGGCGCGAGCGGCAGGCCTGGGTATGCGGACCGACCGGCCTCCTCGACGCCGCCGAACTCCATTGGGCCGCAAACGATCTCACCGACGCACTGCACGTCGAGCGCTTCCGGCCGACGATCATCGAGCCCGGCGAGGGCGGCGAAATCACGCTCCTGGGTTCGAAGCTGACGATCGATGCCGATGGCGCGACCCCGATTCTCGATGCCGCCGAAGACGCCGGCGTGCTGATGAAGAGCGGCTGCCGGATGGGCATCTGCTTCGGTTGCGTCGTCACGATGCGCCAGGGCGCAGTCCGCGATCTGCGCACCGGCGAGATCACCACCGCCGAACCCGGCGATGAGTTGCCCATTCAAACCTGCATCAACGCCGTCGCAGGCTCCTGCGATCTGGAAGTCTGACCCCGGACGCCACGAGAGGAACTCCCCCATGACTTTGGCACCGGAACGCTCCGCCATTTCCCCGACCGCGCCGCACGTGACGCAGGCGCAACATGTCGCGGCCGAGCAGCACCGGCTCAACACCCGCCTCTCCCTCGAGGGCGGGGCCGAGCGCACGCATCCGCCCAAGAAGTCCGGGCGCCCCAACCCGATGGGGCACCTGACCAATGAGCAGATCGAGGCGATCGGGCGCGAACTCGACGCGATCCGCGCCGAGGTGATGGCGTCCCGGGGGGCGCGCGATGCGGCATACATCCGGCGCGTCATCCGGGTCCAGCGGGGCCTGGAGATCGGCAGCCGCGCGGTCTTGTTGTTCTCCAAGAACAAGTACGCCTGGCTCGCGGGAACCGCAGGGCTGTCGCTGGCGAAGATCCTCGAGAACATGGAGATCGGCCACAACGTCCTGCACGGTCAGTGGGACTGGATGCGCGATCCGAAGATCCACTCCACCTCGTGGGACTGGGATATGGCCTCGCCGGCCAAGCAGTGGCAGCACAGCCACAACGAGTTGCACCACACCTATACCAATGTGCTGGGGCGCGACAACGACCTCGGCTATGGCTTGTTGCGCGTGGACGAGGACCAGCCGTGGGAGTTGTTCCACCTCGGCCAGCCGATCTGGCACCTGATCAATGCGATGTTCTTCGAATATGGCATCGCGGCCTATGACCTGGAATTGCGCGGCAACCTGCAGAACTGGGACGAACTCAGCGAGGAGGAGAAGGCCGTTTTCAAGGCCAACCTCCACGAGATGCTCGGCAAGATCCGCAAGCAGGCGATGAAGGACTATGTCCTGCACCCGCTGGTCTCCGGGCCGAGCTTCCTGCCGACCCTGCTCGCGAACTTCACCGCCAACACGGTGCGCAATATCTGGTCCAATACCGTCATCATCTGCGGGCACTTCCCGGATGGCATCGACACCTTCGAGACCGACTCGATCGAGGGCGAGACGCGCGGCGAGTGGTACCTGCGCCAGATGCTCGGCTCGGGCAATATCTCCGGCTCGAAGTTCACGCACATCATGACCGGCAATCTCAGCCACCAGATCGAGCACCACCTTTTCCCGGATATGCCGTCCAACCGCTATTCGGAGATCTCGCCGAGGATCAAGGCGCTGATGGAGCGCAACGATCTGCACTATGTGACCGGCCCGGTCCTGAAGCAGGCCTACCAGGTCTATCGCAAGGTATGCCGGCTGGCCCTGCCCAATGAGGAGCCCGGCCGTTCGCGGTGGTCGGTCGTGCGCGGTGAACTCGGCAAGGTCGTCAAGGGCAAGGGCGGCGCCCGGACCAAGCGGCACCTACCCTCAACGGCCGACGCGTAGCTCGGACTATCATCGGCTACCGATCAGTAACCACAAGGGATGCGGGTAGCAGTGGCCGATGACAATGTGAATGCCTCCGTCCTCATCGTCGGAGCCGGGCCGGCGGGCTTGGGCACCGCTGGGGCGCTCGCGCAGCGCGGTATTCGCAGCATCATCCTCGAACGCGCGGCGGATGTGGCCGCCTCGTGGCGCGGCCACTACGACCGCTTGCATCTGCATACGACTCGGACCCTGAGCGGCCTGCCCGGCCTGGAGATTCCGGCAGCCTATGGCCGGTGGGTCGCGCGCGATGACCTCGTGCGCTATCTCGAGGGCTATCGTGATCACTTCGGTCTGGATGTGCGGACCGGTGTGGAAGTCGTTGGCGTGGAACGCGCTTCGGCTGCCGTGAGCTCACCCTGGGTAGTGCGGTCGGCTAAGGGCGAGGAGTGGCACGCCCGGCATGTCGTCATCGCGACGGGCTACAACCACACTCCGGTCCTGCCGTCCTGGCCGGGGCAGGAGGACTTCCCGGGCGAAGTGATCCACGCCGCGAGTTATCGCAATCCGAGGCCGTATGCCGGCCGGTCGGTGCTCGTCGTCGGCACGGGCAATACCGGCTGCGAGATCGCCCAGGACCTCGCCGAGGCCGGTGTCGGTCCGGTCTGGCTCGCCGTCCGCACCCCGCCGCACATCCTGCGCCGAGACACCATGGGTATGCCGGCGCAGTGGACCGGCATCGCGGTCCGGCACCTGCCCGCGGCCGTTGTGGACCGGGTCGCCGCTGTCATCGAACGCACCTCGATCCCGGACCTGCGCGAGTATGGCGTGCCCCGGGCCAAGGCGGACCTGCTGACCCGCGTGCGGGTCGGGTCGATCCCGGTTCAGGATGTCGGCATCGTCGCCGCCATCAGGAGCCGCCGTGTCACGCCGGTGCCGGCCGTGCAGCGTGTTGAAGGGGCCGTGGTTCATCTGGTCGACGGCAGCGTGGTCGAGCCGGATGCCATCATCATGGCGGCTGGCTATACGCGGGGTCTGGACGGCATCCTTGCCGGGCTGGGCGTCCTCGGCGCGGACGGCCGCCCGATTGTGCATGGAGCCCGAAATCCTTCTGGCGCACCGGGTTTGTGGTTCAACGGCTACACCAACCCGATCTCCGGCATGCTGCGCGAGATCAGCCGAGACGCCGCCGCCATCGCGGCCGCCATCGCCCGCGGGTGACCCCCGGGCTTAGGGCAGGATGACCGAGCGGGAGAGCAGGTGCGGGCGGTCGGCGTCGCGGCCGGCCTCGGTGGCGAGCTGCACGGCATACCGGTGCAGGCGCACCAACTCAGCGAGCGGTTCACCGCCGCCGTGCTCGACGGTGCCGCCGGCGGACTCGACGAGGTCAACGATGTCCGCGGGCACCCGGCGGTTAAGCGTGACGATAGCGAGCAGACCCAGCCAAGGACAAGCAGTTGCGCGCAAAAACTCTCAAAAACTCTCAGGGGGGCGATGGCTGGTGCGCGTGCCCTGCGCGACCCAGACCTCGGCGCGCACCGGGGGTGATGACTCGGCGGCGTTGGCCCCGACGCGGATCCGGGTATGTCGGATGGTCCCCCCGTCGCGCAGCAAGACTTCCCAGCGGGTGCCATCCGGAAGGTGGCTCGGCGCGATGGCGCCGGCTTGGGCCGCGCCGAGGTCGAGGCGGGTGTTGCTGCGCAGATCGTGCACGTGGGCGCTCGTCCCGTCGAGCAACAGGACGGCCGTCCTGCCGGTCGAGCGGGCCAGCCGAGCGGCGTGAATTCCTTCCGCAACAACGGAATTCACGCCATCGCACCAGAGTCTGACGCATCCATCCACATCTGTCGCCAGCAGGTCGAGATGTCGCCCATGCTCCACGAGATCGATGTCCTGCACGGCGTCCCCCACCTGCGCTGGCCCCATGTCGAGAGTGAGTCGGGGGTAGCCCGAACCGGGGTAGGCATGGGCGAGGCGAGCCCGGCCGCCCGTCACGAGGGCCGTGACGAGGGTGCCGTCGACCAGTTCATGCACCGCGGAATGCGCGGTCACGTCCTCGGCGAAGGCGCCCTGATCGACAAAGCCGGTTTCGGGTGCCCAGACCAGCCGCCGCAGGCTGCCACCGTCGGTCAGCGCGAGCACCTCGAGGTAGTCCGGGCCGTGCGAGACCTGGGTGATGGTCGAGGTGACATAGCGGAGCTCGCCACCGAAGCGCAGCGCGCCACTCCATCGGCCAACAGCCGCGCCGGAGTGATCATCCTCGTCCTCAGTGTTGAACCACCCGACGAGCAGGCCATAGTCGGCCGCGCAGGCGACGATCTCGAGATTCCCGTTGCGGCCGTAATTGCCTTGGGTCGTCGCGGGGCGGCCGAGGGTGTCGGGCCACGCCTCCGTCAACAGGAGGCGATCCCCCAGGTCTGTCATGTGGCGCTCCTCCTCGGCAGCACACGTCAGGGTCGCTGCGTCCACGGTCGCACACGACCGAGGGTCAAGTGGCTGCCGGGCTCCGCCAAAAGTGCGGACCAGGCCACCTGCGAGATCTCCTCGGGCGTATGCCAGCGCGGGGCCCCCGCCGGTCCGGTCCAGCCAAGAATGCACGTCGTCACCTCGCCGGCGGTCAACCATTCGTCGATGGCGACGCCGGGGGCTGCGTACGCCAAGGTGAGGACGACGACCCCGCGAGCAGCCTTGCGGCACAAGGCCTCCCACGTGGCTGGGGTGACGGTCGGGGCGTAGGCCACCACGGCATACCCGGGCTCGAGACGGGCGACGAAGGACGCCACCGCACCGCCGTCGTGGCCATCGAAGAGCACGACTTCATCCCACGCGCCCCGGATCGGCGATCTGCCCCGTGCGATGCCGAGCCGCTTGCGGTCGGCGGGGAGGAGGCTGGAGAGCGGCGCCAGGATTCCGGTCGCGCCGAGGACGACATACGGTGGCTGCACCGGATCGCTCACCCCTGAAGGATCGCCCATGCCGTGGATCGTCGTCACCACACCTGCCTTGGTCGAGCCGGAGCAGGCGGACGCCCTCGCGGTCTCGGTTGCTGCGGCTGCCGCCGACGCGCTGGACCTCTCAACTCGCGACATCATCGTGCTGGTGCAGGCGGCCGTGGCTGCTGCCGGTGCGGGCGCGTATGTGGTCGTGTCCGGCCGCGCTCGGACACCTGATGCCGAAGAGAGCCTGGCCACAGCCGTGAAAACTACTGTGGCGCAGGCGCTTTCGGTGTCACCGGAGCACGTTGGATTGACCCGCTCCACGACCTGACGCGACGTCAGGCGGTGCCAGTTTCGTCCAGCGCCACGGCCGCGCGGCCAGCCTCGAGCCGCGCGATCGGCACGCGGAATGGGCTGCACGAGACATAGTCGAGGCCGACATTGTGGAAGAAGTGGATCGACTCGGGGTCACCGCCGTGCTCACCGCACACGCCGGCGTGGATGGCGGGCTTGGTCCGTCGTCCGCCGTCGACGCCGATCTTGACCAGCTGTCCGACGCCGAGCGCGTCGAGGGTCTCGAACGGGCTGATCGTCAGGACGCCATTCTCGAGGTACTCGGCGAAGAAGCCGCTCTCGACGTCATCGCGCGAGAAGCCCCAGGTCGTCTGGGTGAGGTCATTGGTGCCGAAGGAGAAGAAGTCGGCTTCCTCGGCGATCCGATAGGACGTCAGGGCCGCCCGAGGCAGCTCGATCATGCAGCCGATCGGAATCGACAGCGCGACCCCGGAGGACTCGGAGACCTCGGCGATGATCTTTTCGGCCATATCGCGGATGATCTGCAGCTCGCGGACCGACCCGATCAGCGGGACCATGATTTCCGGCTTCGGTTTGCGCCCCTGCTCGATCAACGCGACCGTCGCCTCGGCGATCGCCCGGATCTGCAGGGCGAAGAGGCCGGGGATCTTCAGGCCGAGCCGCACGCCCCGCAGGCCGAGCATCGGGTTCGCCTCGTGGGTGCGTTGCACCGCCGCGAGGATCTCCTTGTCATGCTCGTCCGCGCCGCCATCTTGGTCGGCAAGCGCCACCTGGACCGAGAGCTCCGTGAGGTCGGGGAGGAACTCGTGCAGCGGCGGGTCGATCAGTCGAATGGTCGTCGGGAGGCCGTCCATGGCGGAGAGCAACTCCTCGAAGTCGCCCCGCTGGAGGGGGATCAGGGCGTCCAGGGCCGCGTCGCGCTGCTCCGGAGTTTCGGCGAGGATGACGCCCTCGATGAACTTGCGCCGCTCGCCGAGGAACTGGTGTTCGGTGCGGCACAAGCCGATTCCCTGCGCGCCGCGGGCGCGGGCCCGCACGGCATCCTCGGCGGTGTCGGCGTTGGCGCGCACCCGCAGGCGGCGGACGCCATCGGCATACCGCAGCAGCCGGTCGACGGAACGGATCAGGTCGAGGGTCTCGATATCGCCCTCGACCGCTTGCTCGGCGGCGTCGATGCCCTCGCTGATGTAGGTCAGGACGGGGGAGTCGACGACGGGCACTTCGCCGACGAAGACCTCCCCGGTGGCGCCGTCGATGGCGATGACATCGCCCTCCCCGAGCTGGGTGTCGCCCACCTGCACGGTCCGCGCAGAAGCGTCGATCTTCATGGCTTCGGCGCCGACCACGGCGCACATGCCCATGCCGCGCGCGACGACCGCGGCGTGCGAGGTCTTGCCGCCGCGGGCGGTCAGCACGCCGACGGAGGCGATCATGCCGGGCAGGTCCTCAGGCGAGGTCTCTCGCCGGACGAGGATGCACTTCTTGCCCTCCTTTTGGTGCGCGATGGCCGAGGCGTTGTCGAAAACGATCTCGCCGACGGCCGCGCCTGGGGAGGCGCCGAGGCCCTTGGTGAGGGCGGTGATCCCCGACTTCGCATCGAAGTGCGGGAAGAGCAGTTGGCTCAGTTGTTGGCCGCTGACGCGCCCAAGGGCCTCGTCGAGGGTGATCAGGCGCTCGTCGACGAGCTGGGTGGCGACGCGGAAAGCCGCTGCGGGAGTGCGCTTTCCGACGCGCGTCTGCAGCATCCAGAGCTTGCCGCGCTCGATCGTGAACTCGATGTCACATAGGTCGCGGTAGTGGGTCTCCAGACGGCGCATGGCGGCGCGCAGCTCGGCATACGACGTGGGGTCGAGCTCTTCGAGTTTGGTCAGCGGGAAGGTGTTGCGAATGCCCGCGACGACATCCTCGCCTTGCGCGTTGGGGAGGTAATCGCCATAGACCCCGCCATGGCCGGTGCTCGGGTCGCGGGTGAAGCAGACACCGGTGCCGGAGTCCTCGCCGAGGTTGCCGAAGACCATCGCCATGACATTGACCGCGGTGCCGAGGTCGTCGGCGATGCGTTCGCGGCGGCGATAGAGCCGGGCGCGCTCGGTGTTCCAACTGTTGAAGACGGCCTCGATCGCGGCGTCGAGTTGATCGCGGGGGTCCTGGGGGAACTCCTCGCCGGTCTGCTCGAGGATGATCTGCTTGTATGCCGCGACGACCTTCTTGTGGTCGTCTGCGGTCAGGTCGGTGTCCTGGGTGGTGCCGGCGTCGGCCTTGATCTCATCGAGCGCCTCGGAGAAGAGGTCGCCCTCGATGCCGAGGACGGTCTTGCCGAACATCTGGATCAGGCGGCGGTAGCTGTCCCACGCGAAGCGCTCGTCCTTGGCGAAGGTGGCCAGGCCTTTGACGGATTCGTCGTTCAGGCCGACATTGAGGACCGTTTCCATCATGCCGGGCATCGAGAACTTGGCCCCAGAGCGGACCGAGAGCAGTAGTGGCTCTTCGTCCGCGCCGAAGTGCCGGCCGATGGTGTCCTCGGTCTTGCGCAGGGCCATCGTGACTTCGACACGCAGGGTCGGCGGCACCTCGCCCGTGAGCAAGTAGGCCTTGCACGCTTCGGTCGAAATCGTGAAGCCGGGAGGCACGGGCAGGCCCATATTCACCATCTCGGCAAGATTCGCCCCCTTGCCGCCCAGCAAGTCCTTCTGGTCCTTGTTGCCCTCACTGAACTGAGTCACATATGTGGCCACGACGCCTCCTCGCGTATCTGCTTCCCATGCTTCCACGCGCGTGAGGGGACTCTTGCCGTAAGGACCGCCCTGCCGGAATGGGCGTGACGAAAGCGACAGCATGGGAACGCTTTCATGGGGTCTGCGTCCACAATGTGGGTGTGCCGACCTCCTGGCCTGCCGCGCAAGTGCTGCGCATTGCGCAGGCGAATCCGTCGTGGTTCGACGGGCGGACCGCTGTCGCGGCGCCGACCCGCCTCGGGACGGGGGAGTCGTATGACGCGTGGTTGGTGGAGGCGCCCGACTCGGCCCGGTCTGGCGGCTTGGATGGCTCGCGCGCGGGTGTCCGGGTGGTGCTGCGCCTGGCGCGGCGGCCGCTGGGGGAGTTGCCGGCGGATCCCTTGGAAGAACTCGCGGCTCTGCGGTTGGCCCCGCCCGGCGTCGGTCCGCGGGCGCTCGGTCTGGCGGTGATCTTTGAGGACGGCAGTCCAGCTGAGCAGGACGATGCGTCGCCGCGGTATCCGGTAATGGCCGAGGCCTTTGTTCCGGGGGAGGTGCTGAGCGCCGAGCGTTGGACGGGCGCGATGCGGCGCCGGCTGGCGGGACGGCTGGCCGCACTGCATACGCGCAGCTTCGCGGCACCGGGCTCGGCCCGCGACGCCGAGGCGGGGGCGCTCGCGGCTTCCGGGCGTCTCGACTTCCCCGGCGAGATCGCGGGGATCGTGGACTACTGGAACGGCCGCTTGGTCGGCCCTGCTCGCGATGAATGGGCGCCACTCATCGCCCCGATGATGGCGTATGCCGAGCGGCTCGCGCCCGAATTCATTGCTGTGCAGGAGTTTTCACTCATCCACGGCGACCCGGTGCTGACGAACATCCTTGTGAACCGCGAGGAGCCGCACCTCGTGGACTGGGAGTGGGCGCGCATCGGCGACCCGGCCCGCGATCTGGGCTTCCTCGGAGGGGCCGTCCATGCGCAGCCCTGGTATGCACCATTGGACGATCGGGAGATCACCGACTTCCTGCGGGCGTATGTCGAGGCGGGCGGCCGCGGTGAGGTGGCGCAACTGCGGGTGCGCCGGGATGCCTGGCTCGCTGCCGAGGGCTTCGCCGTGCTGGCATACCTGCTGTGGGTGGAAACCGACCGCGCCGGGGGCCTCAGTCCCGCCAACCGTCGCACCCTCGCCGGCCTGCGCGCCACTCTCCCGGCCTACCTCCGACGCGCCCCGGGGGTCGACTAACCTCTGCTAGCCGAGCTTCCTCGGTTTCGACGCCGTCTCGACCATGGCCGAGGAGGCCAAGGAGCCACGGCGCGATATCCCGCGCGCCATCTTGTCGGTGACCGTCGGCGGCGGCCTGCTCTTCATCGTGCTGTCGTGGGCGGCGCAGGTGGCGCGTCCGTCGACGACCTTCGAGACCGCGGACTCCGGGGCCACCGAGGTGATGACGACGATCGGTGGCAACACGATGGTGCTCTTCACCGCGGCCTATGTCGCCGGCGCCTTCGGGTCGGCCCTGACCTCCCAGGCGTCGGTGACGCGCATCGTGTATGCCATGGGTCGCGATGGCACCTTGCCGCGTCCGCTCGGGGTGCTCGCCGCCGGTGGCTCACCCCGGTGCTCGCCATCGCCCTGGTCTCGATCTCGCTCGCCGGGCTCAAGGTGGACCTCGGTCAGCTCTTCTCGGTCGTGAGCTTCGGGGCGCTGACGGCCTCTTCGGTGGTGAATCTGTCTGTCGTCAAGCATTTTTGGCTCGACAAGGCTCCCGACCGGAACGTCCTGATCCATCTCGTGCTGCCGCTCATCGGGTTCGCATTGACCGTATGGCTGTGGACCTCCCTGTCGGGCGATGCGCTCAAGGTCGGCCTCATCTGGCTGGTCGTCGGCATCGCGTGGCTGGGTGTCATCACCCGTGGCTTCCGCAGCCGGCCCCCGCAGGTCACCGTCGACCTGTGAGGACCCGCTCCCATGTATGACGTGACGGAGGCGTCTCTCGCGCGTCTCGCCGGTGCCCTGCGCTCCGGCGAGACGACGAGCGTCGAATTGGTCGAGGCCTTTCGCGCGCGGATGGCGGCCTATGACGCCGGCGGTCCCTGCTTGAACGCCGTCGTCGTGCACGACCCGACGGTGCTCGAGCAGGCCGAGGCCTCGGATGCGCGCCGGGCCCGCGGCGAAGCGTTGGGGCCGCTGGACGGGATCCCCTATACGGCGAAGGACAGCTATCGGCTCGTGGTCTGACGGTCGCGGCGGGGTCCCCGGCGTTCGCCGGCCTTGTGGCACAACGAGATTGCTTCGTCGTCGAGAGATTGCGCGGTGCCGGCGCCATCCTGCTCGGCCTGACGAATATGCCGCCGATGGCCAATGGGGGGATGCAGCGCGGGGTCTAGGGCGGTTCCTCGAGTCGCGCACACCCGTCGATCAGCGCGACACCGGAGATGCCGACCCGGCTCATCGCCGGCAGGTCCAGGCGCACGATGCGCACCGAAGAGGCTTGCCACGCTTGGATATAGCCCTCCACTCCGAGGGCGGGTGCGGCGGCCGCCGACGCGCGAGGGAGACCGGCCAGCGCGGCTGCGCTACCGGCCGTGGTCAGCAGGGTGCGACGCGAGATCGCCATGACCATGTCCTTTCCGTCAGTCGCCGCGAAGGGCGCTGAGAACGACGGGCAGTTCCGGCAGCAGGTCGCGGGCGAGATAGCCGATCCGGCCATAGCGCGCGGCGAGGGTGTCACCGGCCGAGGCATGGACGTGGCTCGCCCAGACGGCCGCGCGGTCCGGCTCGGCGCCCCGGCTGACCAGGCCGACGATGGCGCCCGCGAGGACGTCACCGCTTTCGGAGGTGCCGAGCCCGGTGTCACCGGTCGTGCCACGCCATACCTCCCCCGCGGGGGTGGCGATCCACCCGTGGCAACTCACGACCGCACCGAAGCGCGCGGCGAGCTCGACCGCGGGCGCGCCGACATCTTCGACACCGATCTCGCCGGTCCCGGTGAGCCGGGCAAGCTCCGCCGTATTGCAATTGGTGACCAGCCGGCCGGCGATGCTCCCGCGCACCTCTGGTGCCAGCTCCGGCAGGACGGTGAAGCCGTAGGCGTCCAGGACGATGCGGGCATCGCCGGCGAGCAGCGGGACGACCTCCTCGACGAGGCGCACGGTGCCCTCGGCATCGTCGAGTCCGGGCCCGATGAGCATCGCGTCGGCGCGGTCGAGTTCGCGGCGCAGGGCACCGGCCGCACCGACTCCGGTGATCGAGCCCGTCGCACTCTCCGGCAACGCCTCCACACCCGACTCCGGGACCGCCACCGCGACGGCGGTCGCGACCGACTCCGCGACGGCGAGGGTGAGCCGCCCAGCCCCCATCCGCAGTGCGGCCTGACCGCTCAGCACGGGCGCGCCCGGGGTGCGCCTCGCCCCGCCGACGACCAGCACCTGGCCGCGAGCGGTCTTCGAACCCGTCGGGGTCGGCAGCGGCCACTGCCGCAGCAGGGCCGGCGTGATGGGTCGCGGATTCGCGGCCGTGCCGCCCGAGGTCTCGGGGTGGGCGAGACCGTCGGCGCGTCCGCTCACCGGCCGCCGACCTCGTCAGAGGCTCCCGGTTGATCGGTGACCGCCACGCCAACCTTGGTCAGGTGGGCATCCTCGTTGTATGCCGTGACCGTCCACCCGGTGGCCGAGTCCTCGTCGCGCGCGATGCGCACGATCGCCGCATTGCGCAGGCCATTGGTGCGCGACCGCTCGAGCACCGCCGCCTCGTCGAGACCCTCGGCGACATAGGTGAAGAGCAGGATGACTACATCATGTGAGGCGACCAGAATACGTTGTGCCTTCTCGGTATTCGCCAGATCCGTCAGCACGGAGCGAACGCGGAAGGCGACATCCGCCCACGACTCGCCGCCCGGTGGGCGGTAATAGAACTTGCCGAGCCAGTCGCGCCGGGCCGCTTCCTCCGGATATTTCGCGCGGATGCCGGCCGCGGTCAGGGCATCGGTGATGCCCATATCCCGATCGCGCAGCCGCTCGTCGACGCGATAGTCGAGGTCTGCGTGGCAGACCTCCATGGCGATCTCGGCGGTCTCGCGGGCCCGGCGGAAGGGGCTGGTCCAGACGATCTGGGGTCGTTCGTCATCGGACAGTTCGCTCAGCCAGCTGCCGAGGGCCGCTGCCTGCTCGCGGCCGGTCGCAGACAGGACGACGTCGGCATCGCGCGCCGGAACCTCGATGCGCTCCAATGAATTTCGCGCGGCCGCCTCGGCCGCGACATTGCCTTCCGACTGGCCGTGACGGACGAGGATCAACTCCTTCGGCGCGGCCGTCTGCGGTGCTGTCGATTGGGTCATCGAAGTCCTTCCTCGTCATCGGCCGGGCCGGGTGCGACCGTCCCGACCGGTCCCACCGTAGCCGTCGGCACCCGCGCGATGAACGGGAGCCGGCACACGCCTGCGGCAGGCTCGGAGAATGCCCGCCCTCTTCCGCCCGCACGGCCCGGCGATCGGGCTACGGTGACGGAGGAAAGGCACCTGGGAGTCCCCGGGCGCCACCGAGGAAAGGAGCCCCTCATGGGTTTGGGAGAGAAGTTCGAGGCCGCCAAGGACCAGATCGTCGGTGATGCCAAGGAGAAGTTCGGCGACGCAACCGACGACGGGTCGATGCAGGCCGAAGGCGCCGCGCAGTCCGCGAAGGGCGACCTCCGCGAGGGCTGGGAGAACGCCAAGGACGACATGGGCGACGCCCTCGACGACGCCAAGAACAAGCTGGACTGAGGCCCGAGCGGCTCAGCCCTGAAGCGACGGCGCGGCACGATCCCGGTTGGGACGTGCCGCGCCGTTCGCATGGGGCCCAGCCCTCACCTGTGAGTTCTCACGCCTCGGGGGCCCGGACAGCCGCGACGAGCAGGCGGGCACCCGGGCTCGGGGTCGGCTGGGGAGAGCCCGGTGCCCGCGGGCCGAACCCGGCTCGGCAAACGCTCGAGCGCCGTTCGGCGGGCAGCGCGAGGTGGTGTGAAACGGTGGGGAGATGACGACATACGGACTGCTCATCATTGGCAGCGGACCGGCAGGGGTGAGCGCCGCGGAGGCGTATGCCGACGCCGGCGGACCGGGGCCGGTGGCGTTGCTGACGGCCGACCCGCACGCGCCCTACGAACGGCCGCCGCTGAGCAAGAACGCGCTCACGTCGCCCGGCGACGTCGAGCCGACCCCGATCACCGAGGCGACCTTGCCGGACGGGGTCGACGTGCGGCTCGGGGCGACGGTGACCGCCGTCGATCTGGGGGCACGCACCGTGCAGGTGGGCGGGGAGACGCTCACCTTCGAGCGGCTCGTCGTCGCGACGGGATCCACGCCATTGCCGCTCCCCGGCGCGGAGGAGGACGCCGAGATCCACGCTCTGCGATCGCTCCAGGATGGACGCGACCTCGCCCGCGCAGCCCAGCACGCGCGGACCGCGCTCGTCATCGGGTCGGGCTTCATCGGCTGCGAGGCCGCCGCCTCTCTCGCTCGCAGCGGTCTCGACGTCACTCTCGTGACGCCGGAGGACGCACCGCAGCAAGAACGCCTGGGTTCGTATGCCGCGCAACAGATTTCGGGTTGGCTGGCCGATCTCGGGGTCGACGTGCGCACCGGCGTCGAGGTGACATCCGTCCACGCGCCGCGCACGGTGCACCTGAGCGACGGCCATACGTTGGCGCCGGATCTGGTGCTGGCCGCCGTGGGTATCGCGCCGCAGGGCGATCTCCTCGGTGACGCCGGGGCACAGACATACGAGGGCCGCGTCGTCGCCGACGAACACTTGCAGGCGGCTCCCGGGGTGTGGGTGGCCGGCGATATCGCGAGGGGTCTGCATGCGATCGCCGGACGCGCCCTCGCGGTGGAGCACTGGGGTGACGCGCTGGCCATGGGCGCGGTCGCCGGTCGCAATGCCGCGGTCGGCGACGACGGGGAACAGGAGCGCTGGGAGGAGGTGCCCGGCTTCTGGTCCACCATCGGCGAGCACACGCTGCAATATGCCGCCTGGGGTGACGGCTACGACCGCGAGGAAGTGGTCGGGCGGGTGGGGGGCTTCACGATCTGGTATGCCGACGCCGCCGACACCCTGGTGGGCGTGCTGACCTACAACGCGGACGCGGACTACGAGCGGGGCCGGCGGCTCATCGCGGCCGGGGCCGGCATCGCTGAGGCGATGCGCGGCGACGACATCCCGGAGCCTTCGGACTCGGGCGAGGAGTGAGGACACACCTCGCGGTGAGGCTCTCGTGACTCCCGACCTGATCTACTTCGTCGGCGGACTCGGGCTGCTGTTGGCGATCGTGCTGCCCCGGCTGCTGCAGTCCGCCGCGCTGTCGCCGCCGATCGTGCTCATCGTCGTCGGGATGCTCATCGGGCTCTCGCCTCTGGGAACAGAGGTCTCGATGGACCCGGTGCAGCACCGGATCCTCATCGAACATCTCACCGAGATCACCGTTCTCGTCGCGCTCATGGGCGTCGGCCTGGCGCTGGATCGCCCTGTCTCCCTTCGGGATCGGCGCTCCTGGGTGCGGTGGTCGCCGGCTTGGCGCCTGCTCGGGATCACGATGCCGCTGAGCATCATCGCCGTCGCCCTGCTCGGCTGGTGGGCAGCGGGCCTCCCGCCCGCTGCCGCTCTGCTTCTTGCCGGCGCCCTTGCCCCGACGGATCCCGTCCTGGCGTCCGATGTCCAGGTCGCCGGCCCTGCAGATCCGGAGGAGATCGAGGCGGAGCCGGAGGAGATCGACGAGGAGGACGAGGTCCGCTTCGCGCTCACGTCCGAGGCCGGCCTCAACGACGGGCTCGCTTTCCCCTTCGTCTATCTGGCGATCCTCTGGGCGGCCGAGGGCCTGAGCGGGGAGGTCATTGGTCGTTGGCTCGGATGGTATGTCGTGGGCAAAGTCGTCATCGGCGCCATGGCCGGTATGGCCGTGGGGTGGGCCCTCGGCCGGGTGGCCTTCCGCGCGCGGACCGACCTGCTCCGCGTAGCCGAGCAGCGCGAGACCTTGCTCGCCGTGGCGGCCATGCTCACGGCATACGGGGCAGCGGAACTCGTTGGGGGATATGGCTTTCTCGCGGTCTTCGCGTGCGCGATGACCATCCGCTCTGAGGAGCGACACCATGAATACCATCGCGCGATGCACGAGGTGATCGAACGCCTCGAACGCCTGTTGACGCTCTTCGTCCTCCTCGCCCTCGGCGTGGCCCTGACCCGCGGATTGCTCGGCGCACTCGACACCGCGGGCGTGATGATCGGTGTGGCGCTCATTCTCGTCATCCGCCCGCTGACGGGCATCGTGGGGCTCGGGCTCGGTGCGCGCGACCCGGAACGGCGCGGGGGGCTCGACCGGCGCGAGCGGATGGCCGCGGCCTTCTTCGGCGTGCGCGGCGTCGGCTCCATCTACTACCTCGCCTATGCCCTCGGACACGCCGATTTCGCGCGGGAGCGCTGGCTGTGGTCGACCGTCGCCTTCACGATCATGCTGTCGGTGCTCGTCCACGGTGTCGCTTCCACCCCGGGTGATGCGCCACCTCGATCGCCGACGCGAGGGCGGCGTGGGCACCGGGCGGGCCCCGTAAGTGGTGCTAGCACCGGTTAGATCCTCCCGTAACTGGTGCTAGCACCACTTACGGTGCGAGCCCCCAGGTTGCAACCGGTGCTAAGCGCGCTAACTGGTGCTAGCACCACTTAGGACTACGGGCCGGGGGGTGCCGGGCCGGCGGCGGCTACTTGCCGTCCAGGGCGTCGAGCAGGGCCGAGCAGAAGGCCGGGAGGTCGTCGGGGTTGCGGCTGGTGATGAGATTGCCGTCGATGACGACTTCCTGGTCGGTCCACGTGCCGCCGGCGTTGCCGATATCGGTCTTCAGGCTCGGCCACGAGGTCAGCTGCCGCCCGTCGACGGCATCGGCTTCGACGAGGGTCCATGGCGCATGACAGATGGCGGCGACCGGACGGCCGCTGTCGACGAACTCACGGACGAAGGCGACCGCGTCCTTGTAGGTGCGCAGTGCGTCCGGGTTGGCGACGCCGCCGGGCAGGACGAGTGCGGCGTAGTCCCCACCTTGGGCGTCGGCGACGGTCACATCGACCTTCTTGGTGTCGGCCTTGTCGAGGTGGTTGAACATCTGGACGGTGCCACTCTCGGGGCTGATGAGCACGGGCTGGTAGCCCGCCTGCTCCAGGGCCTTCCACGGCTCGGTCAGCTCGACCTGCTCGATGCCTTCGGCCGCGACGAGGAAGGCGACCTTCTCGGAGTTTTGGCTGTCATTGCTGGTGGTCATGGCTTCAACGTATGCCGAGCGGCGACCCTGGCGGGGTCTAAGGCACTGGTCATACGCTGTGGGCATGACGCACGAAAGTGACACTGCGACAGCCGAATACACCGTCGTGCCGCTCGCCGAGGACACCTGGGACGCCTTCGCCGAGCTCGTCGAACGCAACAACGGGGTGTATGGCGGGTGCTGGTGCATCGGCTGGCATCTCGAGCGCAAGACGCACGGTCTGGATCACCGCGCAGAAAAGGAACGCCTCGTGCGAGCCGGCGAGGCGCACGCGGCGATCGTGCTGGACGCCGCAGGTGCACTTCACCCTGCCGCGGTGGGCGCGTGAAGTGCACCTTTCCCGCATGCGGAGAGAAAGTGTGACAGGTGAGACCCGGGGCGGGGTATTCCACCCTTTCGAACCACCTGCCTTAGGCCTTTTCCCGGGCGCGCTCCTGGTTGACTCGAGGGGTCACATCTGCCAACCGTGCGCTTAGGAGTTTCGCGTGGCCACCCAGAAGAAGACCCCCAAGCAGTCGCCCACCGGCCAGAGCGCCGAGGTGCGCGGCGCCGGTGACGAACTGCACCAGCGCGCAGGTGGAGACGTCCCGGCACTGACGACCGCGCAGGGCGCGCCGATCGCCGACGACCAGAACTCCCTGCGGGCCGGCGACCGCGGCCCGACGCTGCTCGAGGATTTCGCCCTGCGCGAGAAGATCTTCCACTTCGACCATGAGCGCATCCCCGAGCGCATCGTCCACGCCCGCGGGTATGGCGCCCACGGCGTCTTCGAGTGCTACGAGCCGCTCACCGATCTGACCAAGGCAAGCGTCTTCGCCGAGGCCGGCAAGCAGACCGAGGTCTTCGTCCGCTTCTCCACCGTCGCGGGCAATCTCGGGTCCTTCGACCTGGCCCGCGATGTCCGCGGGTTCGCGACGAAGTTCTATACGGACGAAGGCAATTGGGACCTCGTCGGCAACAATATCCCCGTCTTCTTCATCCAGGACGCGGTCAAATTCCCCGACCTGGTCCACTCCGTCAAGGAGGAGCCGGACCGCGGCTTCCCGCAGGCGCAGTCGGCGCACGACACCTTCTGGGACTTCGCCTCGCTGATGCCCGAGTCGACCCATATGACGCTCTGGCAGATGTCCGACCGGGCGATCCCTCGCTCCTTCCGGATGATGCAGGGCTTCGGCGTGCACACCTTCCGCTTCGTCAACGCCGCGGGCAAGAGCAGCTTCGTCAAATTCCACTGGACCCCCGTGCTCGGTATGCAGTCAGTCGTCTGGAACGAAGCCGTCAAGATCAATGGCGCCGACCCCGACTTCCACCGTCGCGATCTCTTCGAGTCGATCGAGGCGGGCAGCTTCCCGCAGTGGGAGCTCGGGGTCCAGGTCTTCGACGACGCCTTCGCCGACTCCTTCGAGTTCGACATCCTCGATCCCACCAAGCTCATCCCCGAGGAACTCCTCCCCGTCCGCCCGGTCGGCCTGATGACCCTGAACCGCACGGTGACCAATGTCTTCGCCGAGATCGAGCAGGTCGCGTTCATGACGCAGAACGTCCCGCCGGGCATCGACTTCAGCAACGACCCGCTGCTCCAGGGCCGCAACTTCTCCTATCTGGACACCCAGCTCAGCCGCCTCGGGAGCACGAATTTCACCCAGATCCCGGTCAATGCACCACGCTGCCCGGTCGCGCACTTCCAGCGCGACGGCCATATGCAGATGTCCACCCAGCCGGGGCGGGCGACATACGAGCCCAATTCGTTCACCGGTGTCGACGGCGGCCCGCGCGAGGTGGGCGAGAGCGGTCACGTCCCTGTCGAGGAGGAACTGACCGGCGCCAAACGGCGCATCCGCAGCGAGTCCTTCGCCGACCATTACAGCCAGGCGCGCCAGTTCTGGATCAGCCAGACGCCGGTCGAGCAGGACCACATCGTCGCCGCCTATGTCTTCGAACTCGGCAAGTGCCAGATCGAGGCGATCCGGGCCCGGATGGTCGCGAACCTGCGCAATGTCGACGAGCAGCTCGCGACTCGTGTCGCCGAGGGCCTGGCCCTCGACCTGCCCGACGCCAGCCCGGCCAAGGTTGCGACCATAATGGACATCGAGGCCTCCCCCGCCCTCAGCCTGCTGGGCCGGGCCAAGGAGACCTTCGAGGGTCGTAAGCTCGGCCTCGTCGTCGGCGACGGCGCCGATGCCGCGCTCGTCAAGGCCGTGCAAAAGGCGGTCAAGGATGCCAAGGCGTCCATGGAGATCATCGCGGTCGCCGTGGGTGGTGCCACGCTCGCCGACGGCTCGAAACTCCCTGCGGACCAAGCGATCGCCGGTGCCCCGTCGGTCCTGTATGACGCGGTCGCCGTCATCGGGGGCGAGGACGGCGGCGCGGCCCTGGGCAAGGAGCCCGCGGCGCGTGACTTCCTCAACGACGCCTTCCATCACTACAAGGTGATCGGTCTCGGCAGCGCCGACGCGATGGTCAAGGCCGCCGGCCTCGACCAAAAGATCGAGGGCGACGACGCCGTCCTGCAGCTCGACAAGGCCGCCTCGGTCCAGGCCTTCCTCCAGCGTTGCGCCAAGCCGCGCAAGTGGGATCGCCCGATCGGCGTCTGACCGACGCCTCAGGCCGCGGCCGGCTCACGCCGGTCGCGGCACACCCCCACGACATACCGCCACAATCGTCAGAGGAGCAGATGTGCGCGCATTGACCTGGCAAGGCACCCGGGACGTCCAGGTCCGGGAGGTGCCCGACCCGCGGATCGAGCATCCGACCGACGCCGTCATCAAGGTGACGTCGACCGCGATCTGCGGCTCGGATCTGCACCTCTACGAGCCGCTCGGCCCCTTCCTGGCCAAGGGCGACATCCTCGGTCACGAGACGATGGGCATCGTCGAAGAGGTCGGGAGCGAGGTCACGCATATCGCTCCCGGCGACCGCGTGGTCATCCCCTTCAATATCTCGTGCGGGCACTGCTGGATGTGTACGCGCGGCTACACCGCGCAGTGCGAGACGACCCAGGTGCGTGAGCAGGACAAGGGCGCGGCGCTCTTCGGCTACACCGAGCTCTATGGCTCGGTGCCCGGCGGTCAGGCGGAATATCTCCGTGTACCGCAAGCACATTTCGGCCCCGTCAAGGTCCCGGACGGCTTCGCCGACGAGCGCTTCCTCTATCTGTCCGACATCTTCCCCACGGCCTGGCAGGGCGTGGAGTATGCCGAGGTCGAGGAGGGCGGCACCCTCGCCGTCTTCGGTCTCGGCCCGGTTGGGCAGCTGGCGACG
The DNA here is from genome assembly GCA_020160805.1 of Actinomycetota bacterium. GTDB lineage: Bacteria > Actinomycetota > Actinomycetes > Actinomycetales > Dermatophilaceae > Nostocoides_A > Nostocoides_A veronense. The sequence goes on from JAIUPO010000002.1 coordinate 80,807, forward strand.
CGGATCGCGAAGCACAAGGGACTGCGCATCATCGGCGTCGACAGTGTCCCCGAGCGTCTCGCCCTCGCCCGTGAGTGGGGCATCGAGGTGCTCGACACCTCCGAGGTCAAGGACATCCCGCTCGCGATCAAGGACCTCACCGAGGGCCGCGGTGCGGACGGCACCCTCGACGCGGTCGGTATGGAAGCGCACGGCAGCCCCATCCTCGGGGCGGCCGTGAAGGGTGCCGGCCTGCTGCCGGATGCCGTCGCCAAGCCGATGATGAAGACGATGGGCGTCGATCGCCTCGGGGCTCTGCGCTCGGCCATCGGCTCGGCTCGCCGGGGCGGGAGCGTGTCGGTCGTCGGGGTGTATGGCGGCATGGCCGATCCCATGCCGATGATGGAGATCTTCGACCGGCAATTGTCGCTGCGTTTCGGCCAGTGCAATGTGCGCCGCTGGGTCGACGACATCGTGCCGCTGCTCTCCGAGCAGGATGACATCTTCGGGCTGGAAACCCTTGCAACACATCGCCTTTCGTTGGATGAGGCGCCGCACGGTTATGAGATCTACCAGAAGAAACAGGACGGCTGCATCAAGGTGGTGCTGACACCATGACCGGCGAAGTCGCCGGCATCGCCCTCGTCGCCGGAGCCTCCCGCGGCCTGGGCCTCGTGCTCGGCACCGAGCTCGCCCGGCGCGGCTACACCGTGCACGGCTGCGCGCGCGACGCGGAGGAACTGGAGCGCGCGCGTCCGCTGGTGACCGAGCGGGCCGGCGGTTCGGGACGCTTCGTGCCGGCCGTATGCGACGTCCGCGATCCCGACGCCGTGCAGGCCTGGGTCGAGCAGGTGCTCGCCGACGAGGACCGGATCGACGTGGCCGTGCACGTCGCGGGGATCATCCAGGTCGCACCGCTGGAGTCGACCACCCTCGGGCATTTCCGCGATGCCGTCGACACCATGCTCATGGGTCCGGTGCACCTCGCCCTGGCCGTGCTGCCGTCGATGCGCGAACGGTCATACGGCCGCATCGGGATCGTCAGTTCGGTCGGGGGGCTCGTCGCGGTCCCGCATCTGCTGCCGTATACCGTGGCGAAATTCGGTGCGACCGGCCTCGCCGAGGGGCTCCACGCCGAATTGCAGGGGACCGGCGTCACCGCGACCGCCGTGACCCCTGGCCTGATGCGCACCGGCGGCCATTGGGCGGCTCAGTTCGCCGGGGACGCGACCGAGGACTATGCCTGGTTCGCGCCCGGCGCCTCGTTGCCGGTCCTCTCCATCGACGCCGATCGCGCGGCCCGCCGCATTGCCGAAGGGGTCATCGCCGGCAAGCCGACGGTCGAACTGACCCCGCTGACGATGATCGGCCGGCGCGTGCACGGACTCGCACCGGCGACGACGACGCGCGTCATGGGACTTATCGGCCGCGCGCTGCCGGAGGGCCCGGATCGCGGCCCCTCGATGTCCTCCGAACGTCCACAGATCGACGGTGCGACCGCTCGCCGGCGGCTCGCCTCACGTGTCGTCGACACGCTCAGCACGCTCGGCGACCGGGCCGCGCGCCGCAACAACGAGAGCGGCTGAGCAGCATGGAACTCGAGGCGACCATCGTCACGCGGGCCCGTGACCTCGGTCGCGCGCTCGCCGCCGAGGGCGACCTCGCGGACACCTTCGCGTTCGCCGAGGAGTTGTCGCCCTGCGCGCGCGAATTGGGGAGCGACTCCACGGCATATCTGCGCACTCTGATGTCGCTCGGTGCCGGCGACCTCTCCGTCGCGCGCGTGGTCGAGCCACATCTCGATGCCCTGGCCATCTTGAGCCAAGCAGGGATCGCGGCCGATGGGGGCGTATGGGGTGTGTATGCCGCCCACGGCCCGGGGCACCGCCTCGAGGCCGTCGCGGACGGCGGCCGGTGGAGCTTGTCGGGCACCAAGCCCTGGTGCTCCCTGGCCGGCGAGATCGCGCATGCCGTGGTCACGGCGCATACGAGTGCGACGACAACGCGAGCCTTCGCCGTCTCCCTGAGCCATCCCGGTGTCACCCATCCCCGGCAGCCGTGGGTTCCTCGCGGCCTCTCGCGAATCCGTTCGACGACAACCCAATTCGCGCAGGTTCCGGCCGAAGCGGTCGGTGACGACGGATGGTACCTACGGCGTCCCGGCTTCGCGTGGGGTGGCATCGGCGTCGCCGCGGTGTGGCTCGGCGCCGCGCACGCACTCTTGCAGACGCTCGCCGACTCGGCCGGCCGGCGCGAGCGGGACCAGATCGCCCTCATGCATCTCGGGCGGGCCGATATCACCGTCCACGCCGCCACCCTGGCCCTGGGCGACGCTGCGCGGGCTATCGACGCCGGCGAGGCCACCGGACGGGCAGGGCCGGTCCTGGCCGATCGCGTCCGCAGCATCTGCGCAGCGACCCTCGAAAAGCTCGTGACGATCACCGGCCACGCCCTCGGCCCGGCACCGCTCACGGCGGACGACGAGCATGCGCGCCGGATCGCCGATGCGACGGTCTATGTCCGGCAGCATCATGCCGAGCGCGATCTCGCCCGCCTCGGCGGTGCGCTTCTCGACAGCCGGGCGTGACGATGAGCAGGCCCTTCCGGCATACGGATCCCGGCACCGACGAACCCACCTGGCTGCTCGACGATCGCTGGGACGCGGTGCCGGCGCGGGATGCGCGGGAGCTGGTCACGGCATACGACCTGATCGTGCTGCTGGCCCCGCACCCCGACGACGAATGCCTCGGTGCCGGTGGGCTGCTCGCGACGGCGCTCGCCGAGAGGGTCAAGACGACCGTCGTGCTGGCCTCGGACGGCGAGGGGTCGCATCAGCACTCGCACGTGTCCCCCGCCGAACTCGCGCGGCGCCGCAGCGCGGAGGCGTCCCGCGCCGCCGCCGCCTTGGGCGGTCCGCGATTGGTGTCCCTTTCCCTTCCCGATGGCGGCCTCGATGGTCACGTCGAGGCGATGGCGCAGGCGGTCGCCGAAGCGCTGGGCGAAGGCCGCTGCCTGGTGCTGACCACGTGGTCCGCCGACGGCCATCCCGACCACGAGGCAGCTGCCAGGGCGGTGACCCGGGCCGTCGCCGGGCGAGCGAACGCCGACGTCGCCTTCGTGCCCGTATGGCTGTGGCAATGGGGTTGTCCCGACGACCTGCCGTGGGACCACCTGATCCTCGTCGACCTCGAGCCGAATGCCCTGTCCGCCAAGGAGAATGCCATCGCCTGTCATCGCACGCAGGTCGAGCCGCTCGGGCAAGGCGCAGGAGAAGAGACCTTGTTGGCCGAGCACATCGTGGCTCGCTTTTCGCGCGTCGTCGAGACGCTGATCGTCCCCGGCGAGCCCGCGGTCGGCAGGTCCGGTCAACGACGTGACCGGGCGCGGACCTTCGATGCGATGTATGACGATGGGTCCGACCCCTGGGACTTCGGCCGGTGGTACGAACGGCGCAAACGCGCGCTGACGATGGCCGTTCCGGCGCACGAGAGGTATGCCCGTGTCCTCGACATCGGTTGCGCGACAGGGGAGCTCACCGAGCTATTGGCTCAGCGGGCCGACTCCGTCGTGGCCGTTGACGTGAGCGAGCGTGCCATTGCGATCGCGAGGGCCAGGCTCGGCGATCCGGGCGACAGCATCGACTTCCGGGTCGGCGAGTGTCCGATCGTGCTCCGTGAATTGCGTTCCCAGGGAAGGCAATTCGATCTCATCGCTCTCTCGGAGGTCGGATACTTCCTCACCGGCTCCGAGCTGCTGGCCACCCTCCGGGCGATCCGCGGACTTATTGCCGACGACGGCGAACTGGTGTCGGTGCACTGGCGGCACCCGACCGACGACATACCCCTGGACGGCCCGCGCGTCGATGCCCAGGTGCGGGCCGTTTTCGGCGCCCCACGCGTCGACTATCGCGACGACGACCTGCTGTTGACAGTCCACGGCGGGGAGGTTCGATGAGCGCCCTGACCGCTCTGCTGCCCGCAGCCGACCACATAGCCCGCGTGGCCGTCGTGGTGCCCGCGCGCAACGAGGAGGAGCTGATCTCCTCCTGCCTCGAGGGGCTCCTGACCGCCCGCCGCGAACTCTCGGGGCGTCGACCGGAGATCGACACCGACTTGATCGTTGTCGCCGACCGCTGCACCGATGCAACAGAGCGGCTCGTGCGCGATCACGGCCTGGTGCCGGTGCGATCCGACCACGGCAATGTCGGCGGGGCGCGCGCACACGGCGTGCTACGGGCGCTCGCCGGAGCGCGGCGTGCGGGCGTCGTGCCGGCGCAGTTGTGGCTGGCCGGAACGGACGCGGACAGCATCGTGCCGCCGCACTGGCTGAGCACTCAGGTCGAGTTCGCCGAGGCGGGGACCGATGCCGTGATCGGCACCGTCGAACCACGCGATGTCGCCGACAGCCTGGTGCTGCGCCGGTGGCACGACCGGCACGACCTGCGCGAAGGACACGGCTATGTCCACGGTGCCAACCTCGCCATGCGCGCGAGCACCTATCTGGCGGCCGGCGGCTTCCCGCACACCCGCCGGGACGAGGACGTCGCCCTGGTCGAGGCGATCCGGCGCAGGACCGACCGGTGGATCGCCACCGACCGCACCCGCGTCTCCTCCTCGGGACGGCTGACCGGACGCTGCGAGGGCGGTTTCGCGGACTATCTCGCGGGCCTGGCTGCAGCCGTGACCGGTGGTGCGCCGCCGGTGACCGCACCATGAGACTCGCCGTGCTGGCCACCTCGCGCCACCCACTCCGGCAGCCGTGGCCGGGGGGCCAGGAATCGCAGACCGCCCTCTTGGCACGAGGACTCCGTGAGCGTGGACATCAGGTCGTCCTCTTCGCGGCCGCGGGGTCCGATCCGGATCTCGCCGACGAGCTGCATGCCTATCCGCGGTTGCCGCCACTGTCGGAAGTCAGCGCGCTGGACCCGCACCTGCCGGAGCCGGAGTTCCTTCGCGACCACGCCGCCTTCACCGCCGCCATGACCCAGGTGCTGCGCGACCAGGACATCGACCTGGTCCACAACCAGAGCCTGCATCACCTTCCGCTGTCGATGAGCCCGGCCCTGCGCGTTCCGGTGGTGACGACTCTGCATACGCCGCCGTTCCCGTGGATGGAGTTGGGTGTCGCTCTGGCCGACGATCGGGCGCGCTATGTCTGCGTGAGCCGGGCGGCGGCGCGCGACTGGACCTGCCTGCCTCGGGAGCCGGAGATCATCCCCAATGGCGTTGTCGTGCCGCAGGATTCGCCGGGACCGGGCGGTGACGACCTCGTCTGGGTCGGACGCGTCACCCCGGAGAAGGGCCTGGATCTGGCCATCGCCGCGGCCCGGATCGCGGGTCGCCGGCTGCGGATCATCGGCCCGGTGAGCGACGAGGCGTATGCGGATGGGGTCATCCGACCGCTGCTCGGTGCTGATGCGCAGCTGCTCGGGCATCTCCGGTCCGAGCAGATCGGGCCCGTTCTCGACGACAGTGCCGCCTGCCTGGTGACGCCGCGGTGGGACGAGCCCTTCGGCCTCGTCGCGGCGGAGGCGATGGTGCGCGGGACACCGGTCGTCGCCGTTGCCCGTGGCGGGCTGAGGGAGGTGGTCGGCCCCGGCGGCGGTGTCCTTGTCCCTCCGGGTGACGACGAGTCCGTGGCGACGGGCCTGGCCGCCGCGGTTGCTCAGGCAGCGGATCTCGACCGGACGCAGGTCGCTCGGTGGGCGCGCCGAGTTCACGATCTCGAGTCCTCGATCACGCGGTATGAGCAGTTCTTCGCCCGGGTCCTGGCGGGTGCCGCGTGAGAGTCGGCATCTATGTCCATCACTCCGGGTCCGGCCACGGCCGTCGTGCGGCGTCCATCGCGCAGGCGGTGCGGGAGCGCGGTGCGGCGGTGAGCGTCGCAGGATCCTCGGGCGTGGTCGATCTGTCCCTGCCGCGCGACGACGAGCCGCCCGCGCAGGGCGACGCCACGGCTCGAGGAGCGCTGCACTGGGCTCCGTTGCGGCACAACGGAATGCGCGAGCGTAGCCAGTTGATCGCCCGGTGGGTCGCCGAGGAACGTCTCGACGTCGTCGTCGTCGATGTGTCGGTCGAGGTGGCCGCGCTCGTGCGGCTGCTCGGCGTGCCTGTCCTCGTCGTCACCCAACCGGGCGACCGCACCGACCGGCCGCACGCACTGGCATACGACCTCGCCGAGGTGATCCTCGCGCCCTGGCCGGACGGCTTCGATGCGGGACCGCACGTTGGCCGCTGGCGGGAGAAGGTCGTCGCCGTCGGGGGCATCAGCGCTTTCACGACGCGTTCACGGGCAGAACGGCCCAGCCCCGCGTCCCCCTACGGCGTGCTTCTCGCCGGCGGCGACGGGTGGCCCGATCCCACACTGCCGCAGCGCATTTCATGCGCCGTTCCCGCGCTCACATGGCACACGCTCGGCGGAGAGCACTGGCTCGACGATCCCGAGGACCTGCTTCGGGGAGCGGACGTGGTGATCAGCCATGCCGGCCAGAACGCCGTCGCCGATCTCGCGGCGGCCGATGCGCCGTCGATCGTCGTCGCCATGCCGCGACCCTTCGACGAGCAACGTTGGATGGTGCGTGGCCTGGCGGCGGGGGGCTGGTGCACCGGCATCGACGATGCCTCTTCGCTAGCCGACGCCGACTGGGCCGCCCTGGTCCGGCGCGCGACGAGGATGCCACGTCGGTGGACGGACTGGCATACGGAGGGAGCGGCCGGTCGCGCCGCCGACGTCATCCTGGACGTCGCACATGGCTGAGGTCGTCATCACGCTCGTCCATGGGCGTCATGAGCACCTACTGCGTCAATGGCGGATGCTTCGCACGGTGGCGCCGGAGGTCTCTTATGTGGTGATTGCTATGGGGGACAACGCGATTGCCGGCCTCCTCCGCCTCGACCCGCATGCGCATGTCGTCGAGATCCCGGTGACTCCGGACGGCTTGCCGCTCGCGGCGGCCCGCAATCTCGGAGTGCGCACGGCCCGGCAACTCGGCGGCGAGCCGGAGCTCCTCGTCATCCTCGATGTCGATTGCCTGCCGGGTCCCGGCTTGATCACGCGATATGCCGAGGCCGGCCGTCGGGCTCCGGACGACCTGCTCTGTGGTCCCGTGACCTATTTGCCCCAAGGGCTGCTGCCGGAGACCCCGGAAGCGCTGGCTGCGGCGACCGCGCCGCATCCGGCCCGCCCGGCGCCCGAGGCCGGCGATCTCGAGCGCGACGGCGTGCACGACCTCTTCTGGTCGCTCAGCTTCGCTCTGACACCGGCGACGTGGGACCGGATCGGCGGTTTTTGCGAGGAGTTCACCGGATATGGCGGCGAGGACACCGATTTCGCGTGGTGGGCGAAGGCGGCGGGCGTGGGCCTGGCCTGGGTCGGCGGGGCCGACGCCTATCACCAGTGGCACCCGGTCTCGACCCCGCCGATCGAGCATCTCGACGACATCGTTCGCAATGCCCAGATCGTCCATCGCCGGTGGGGTCGCTGGCCGATGCGCGGGTGGCTGGATGCCTTCGAGGCGGCGGGTCTGCTGACCTGGCGCAGGGACGCCAACGGCTCACCACTCCCCGTCCGCGTCGCTCCTGACCGACATGACTCGCCGAAGATCCACCCCTAGGGATGGGCACGAAAGGGTGCAATTGCTTCGTCCCCCTTGACAGGCGGCCGCTAAACCCCCGCGAGCATGGCGGCGAACCTAGCGTTGTCAGCGATGGGCCGACCGTAGGCGTGCAACTGCTGTCTCGGCGACCCAGGACCCTGATCACACCCAGAGAGGGATCACGATGTCCGATCCGCTGTCCAATATCCCCACGACCGGCGACCCGCTCGCCGGCACCCCGGCGGCAACGCCTCCGGCGCAGCCCTCGACGCCTGCGGCGAAGTCCACGACACCCGCGGCACCCGCGCAGCGTCCGGCTTCCGCCGACTCGACGGCCGCCGCTGCGGCGAACGAGGCCAAGAGCGTCGCCCAGGACGCCGGCGAAAGCGGCAAGGCCGTCGCTGCCACCGCGAAGGACGAGGCGCAGCAGGTCGCCACCGAGGCGAAGAACCACGCCCAGGACCTCTTCCACCAGGCGCGCGGCGAGGTGACGGCGCAGGCATCGACGCAGCAGCAGCGCGCCGCCGAACTCCTGCGCGCCGTGTCTGGTGAACTCGGCCAGATGGGCCGCTCGGCCGACACCGGCATGGCCGCCGACTTGGTCAACCAGGCCTCGGGTCACGTCGACCAGATCGCCGGCTGGCTCGAGAACCGCGAGCCGGCGGATCTCCTCGACGACATCAAACGGTATGCCCGTCGCAACCCGGGCACCTTCCTCGCCGGCGCCGCGCTGCTCGGTTTCGTCGGTGGCCGCGTGACCCGCAGCCTCCAGGCCCAGGCGTCGAACGATGGCTCGCCGACCGCATACGGACAGCAGCGCCCCGCCGCGGCCTTGCCGCGCCACGAGGTCCCCACTACCCACGTGCCGAGCGTCGCCCCGGCATACGGCGGCGGGCAGGCGTCGACGGGCACGCCGACGACGTCCCCTCGTAGCGAGACCCCGGCGGCGACGACCAATCCGGCCGGCATGGAGCGGCGCGGATGAGTTCGCCTGTCGAACACGGAGCGAGCGCGCTCAACGGGCCCGCGGGGAGCGCCCCGGACCTGCGACGGCCCGCCGCCCCGGGCGAGGTGCGCCCCGCGGAGCAGATCGAAGGCGCGCACGACACCTACGACAAGGGCGAGGTCGGCTCGATCGGGGCGATTCTCAGCGCCGTGGCCGGTGACATCTCCACGCTGATGCAGCAGGAGGTGGCGCTGGCCAAGGCCGAGGTTCGCCAGTCCGCGCAGAACGCCGGCAAGGGTGCGGGCATGCTCGCCGGTGCCGGCGTGGCCGGACACCTCGCGCTCATCTTCATGTCGCTGGCTCTGTGGTGGGCCCTCGGCACCTGGATGCATCGCTTCGGGTGGGCGGCGTTCATCGTCGGCCTGCTCTGGGCGGCGATCGCCGGAGCTCTCGCGATGAAGGGTCGCTCCGAACTCAAGAATGTCAATGGCTTGCCGCGCACCGTCGAGACCGCCAAGAAGGTCCCGGATGCGCTGAAGGGAAATGAGGACCACCGATGAGCAATACGGACATGAGCAACGACCCCGACGAGCTGCGCCGTGACATCGAGCGCACCCGCGAGAACCTGAGCCAGAATGTCAACGCCCTCGGCGAGGCCGTCGACCCCGGTGCCGTCGCCAAGCGACAGGTCGAGAAGGTCCAGGACAAGGTCATGGGCGTCGGTCAGGGCCTGAAGGAGAAGGTCATGGGCAGCGACGACGACTATGGCAATGACGGTGTCGCCGCGAAATTCGGCGACGCCGGCGACAAGGTCGGCGAACTCGCCGGTTCGGCCAAGTCCTCGGTCGAGAATGCTCCGGCCGCTGCCAAGCGCAAGGCCCAGGGCAATCCGCTGGCCGCCGGTCTCATCGCCCTGGGCGCGGGCTGGCTGCTCGGCTCGCTGCTGCCCGCTTCTCAGCGGGAGCAGGAACTGACCGATCGCGCCAAGGACGTCATCGAGGACAAGGGCCAGCCCCTTCTGGACGAGGTCAAGTCGGCGGCCCAGGATGTCGCCGAGAACCTCAAGGCGCCCGCCCAGGAAGCTGCCGCCGCGCTGAAGGACAGCGCGCAGGAGAGCGTCGAGAAGGTCAAGTCCGAGGGCCAGGACGCCGCCGCGCAGGTCAAGGCGAGCGCCAAGGACTCCGCCGAGACGGTGCAGCAGCAGGCGAAGTAACCCGCCTCCTGGCTGCACGAAGAACCCCGGCGACCCGCGTGGGTCGCCGGGGTTCTTCGCGTCTCGGACATTGGGCCGGCGGTCTCCGATCAGGCGTATGCCGGCGCCTCACCGAGGGGTATGCCAGCTCCGCAACGCGGGCCGGGAGCGAGCCGGATGGGGCCGGACACCCCCGGCGGGACGTCGAGCCCACCCTGCTGGATCCGGATCTCGCCGGCGTCGTGCATGGCCCGGGCGATCTCACGAACGAGCGGCATCAGCGCGCGCCAGGACTCGCCGCCGGCGATGCGCGCTGCCTCGCTCGGGCACATCGATCCGGTCGGCCGGCCGCGCAGGATCGTGCGAATGGCCGCGGCGAGGCGAGGCGAGTCGACCGGCCGTCGTCGGTCGGCTCCCACCACGGGTCGCCGCGCTCACCCAGGGCGACCTTGGCGTCCTGAACCCCACGGCGCATCGGCGGCATGGGTGCGCACGGCGCGGCGGGCGTGCATCAATCCGGCGACGAGCTCGGCCCGAAGTTTTTCGGGGATTCCGGGATCCGTTGCCCGCCAACGCCGTCTGCCCACGACGATATGGCGGCCGTCCAGCGTGCGTTCCACCGAACGCTCACCGGCGGCCGCCGGTGGGGTCAGCTGACGACCGCGTCGATCATCTTCTTGAGAGCGCCGGGCTGCTCCGGCTTGGTCGGGGCCGTAGGGCGCAGCTCGGCCATCCGCGTGCCGATCTCGCGAAGGTCGGTGCGCGACAAGGCATCGCGGACCTTCGGGAACCACTCGTCCTCCTCCTCCTTCACGTGATGGCGGACGTTCTCCATCAGAACGGTGAACTTGGGGAAATAGCGCTCGTCCGTGTCGTCCATCGCCTCGAGCTCGACGGCGAGCAGGTCGACGACGTGGTGCTCTTCATACGACTCGAGGATGTCGTCCTCGATGTCCGGCACGAGCCGGCGCACCTCGGGATACATGACCTCGTTCTCGAGATAGGTATGCACGGTGAGCTTGCTCAGCACCTCGGTGACGATCTTGCGCTTGCGCGCCGGGGTCGTGGCCTTCTTCTCGAATTCGGCGAAGAGCTTGGCGACCTCCTTGTGGTCGGCCTTGAGCATGACGATGGCGTCCTGAGACATGGGTTCCTCTCGTGTCGGGTCCCGGGCGGGCCCACATCGGGATGTCGATCGGGGGCCGGGCTCGCTATCCGGAGCCTAGGCTGTCGGCCGGGTCCGGATGCCCTTGGCTTCCACCCTCTTTGGAGTGGTATGCCCGCTAGGCTTCCGGGCGATCATGAGACGCGACAACTGTCCCGGCTTGGTGCTGAGCCTTCTCGCCGCCACGATGGCGCCGGCGGTCAGTCCGTTACTCGTCGCGATCGTGCTCGGCGTCCGTATGGTCGTGGCCGTCGCCCTGATCGTGGCTTTCGGCTTCGCCGGCACTCTGATGGCCGGACGCGCGCTCGGCGTGCCACCGATGCAGCGCCTGCTCGTCGCCGCCGGCTTCTCTATCTGCGGGGCGGCCGCGGTGGCGGCAGTCGACGGGGTGGTCGAAGCGGACGAGGAGGATGTCGCCTCGGCCATCGCGCTCGTCGTCCTCTTCGGCACGGCGATGATCGCTCTCGGCCCGGCGCTGACCGGGCTACTCGACCTCAGCACGCGCCGGCAGGGACTCGTCATCGGGGGTGCGGTCCACGAGGTTGCCCAGGTCGTCGCCGCCGGAGGCATCATCGGCCACGCGGCCCTGGCCGCCGCGGTGACGGCGAAACTCGCCCGCGTGGCCATGCTCGCGCCGATGATCATGGTGATCGGTGCGCGCCGCCGGCATCGGCTTGCAGCCGCAGCGACCACGTCGAATCCGCCGCTCGTGCCGCTCTTCGTCGCCGGCTTCCTCGCCGCTGCCGTCGTGCGCACCGCCGTGCCGCTCGACGATGGCGTGATCTCGGCCGCGCGGATGCTGCAGACCGTTCTCCTTGCCGCGGCGATGTTCGCCCTCGGCACCGGCGTCAAGGCCCCGGTGCTGCGCAAGCTCGGCGGGCGGCCGCTTGCTCTCGGCGCCCTGTCGACAGCCTGGCTCTTCGTTCTCGCCGTGGGAGCGGTCGCCATCACCACCTGACGTCGGGGCAAGATCTCAATCGAGGTCGAAATCCACTCTCTCCCCGCGCAATTGGCGCAGTCCGTCACGCAGCAGGTGCAGCGCCGCCACGACGACGAGCCCACCGACGAGCAGGGCGAGGGCCGGGTCGAGCCAATGGAAGCGCCCCGTCGCCGCGATGATCCCGCCGGCGACCGCGACCGCCCCTGCCGCTGTGGCATCGGCGAGAGTGTCGATCAGCACCGAGCGCATGTGCACATCCTCGCGACCGGCATCGCGTCCGAGCACCACCGCGCCGAGCAGCAGCACGACGCACGTCACGACCGCGGCGAGCAGCATAGGCAGTCCCAGCACGGCATACGACCCATGGCGCAGGCGGTGCACGGCCTCGGCGACGATGATCGCGGTGACGACCAGGAGCAGCACGCCATTGACCAGGGCCACGATCGTCGTCGCGCGCGACCGGGCAGGGTCGGCGCCGGGGCGGTCTCGGACGGTGACCGCAACCAGTCCCAGCAGCAGGGCCACCGAGTCGGCGGCGGTATCGCCGGCGGCGGCCAAGAGGCTCACCGCGCCGCTCACGCGCCCGGCGATCAGCAGGCCACCGATGAGCGCGAGATTCAGCAGCAGCACCACGGCGAGCCGGCGCCGCTGACTCCATCCCTTCACGGGACCAGTCTCGCGGTCCCGGGCCGGCCACGGAGCGGGTGGGTCACGGCATACGGGCGGCCGTGGTATGCCGGCCTCCCGGGCGCCGCGGCCGCGCGCGCCCGGGAGGGGGTCTCAACAGCCAGTGGGATCGAACGTCTGGGTCGCGGCGGGCACTGCGCCCGAGCCGTTCCAGGTGTTCCCTGCACTGGTCCAATAGGTGCGCAGATTGGGGGCGACGTAAACCGTCGCGAAGTCGTTGCCGGTGAAGGTGCCGCGGATGCTCGTCCCGAGGCCGAGGTCCCGGCCGGTGCCGACTGGGCTCTTCGCGATGTTGCAGCGGACAATGACATCCGTGGTGCTGAGCGCCGGGGTGGGCGAGGTGAGGGATGAATCCTTCATCCGGATCGAAAGGCCCCACTGGCGGTAGTCGGTCGCGAGGTTGTATTCCCAGCGGTTGCCCCAGCCCGACATCTGGTCGTTGTAGCCGATGGCAACGCGGCGAACCACGTTGTGGTGCAACCAATTCCAGCTGGAATCGACATCGGTGTTGATGCCGCGTCCATCGCCCGGGATGTCGTGGACGTAGTTCTCGCTCACCTCGTTGTAGTCCGAGCCGCTGCCCAGGCGAATGCCCTCGTGCATGAAATGGGCGGTGGTGTCGGCGAGATTCCAGACCTCATTGCCGGTGACCTTCCAGCCGGTGCTGAAGGTGATCAGCCAGATGCCCGGTCCGGTGCCGCAGTCGATGTCGTGGATGCGGTTGCCGCTCGCCTCGCCGTATGCGGAGAAGATCGCGTGGATGCCGCGGCCGGTGAACTCGTTGTTGCGGATCTTGATGCCCTCGGCCCACGCGAGACCCGGCTTGTCGGTCTTCGTGCGCAGGAAGGGGACGAGCGCGGTGCGGGCGAGCTCCGGGTCGTTGGTGCCATGACCGGGTGCTTCGCGTCGCGACTGCCAGTCCTCGGCGTTGACATAGTTCGTGATCCAGCTGTAGGCGAATTGCGCCTGGTTCCCGGCGATCCACAGACCGTTGTCGATCGTCAGGCCCTCGAAGATCCAGTGGCTGGCGCCATTAGTCAGCTTGATCGTTCGGTCCTGCGCGGCCGACGTGGCGTCGCAGGAGGCGGCGCTGACGGGGTGGGTGAGGACGACCTTGCCGTCGCCGGCCGCCCGCATGGTGATCGGCTCGGCCTTGGTGCCCGACTTCTGGATCGTGATCGAGGCAGCGGAGGCATAGGTCCCGGCCTTGATCAGGATGGTCGTGCCGGGGACCGCCTTGTCGACCGCCTTCTGAATCGTCAGCAGCGGGGCGGCTTCCGAGCCGTCCGCGGTGTCCGAGCCGTTCGTTGCGACATAGAGCACCTTGTCGGCGGCCGGCACCGTGCTCGAGGTGGTCGCGAAGCCAAGGCGCGAGGGCTCGGAGGTATTGCCCGCCTCGTCGCGCGCGATGACGACCAGGACATAGTCGGTGCCGGGCTGCAGGCCGGAGAGGGTGGCCGTCGTGCCGGTGGTGTCGGCGGTCGCCACGGCGGTGCCAGCGACGCGGGCCTCGACGCGGTATCCCGCCACCCCGGTGGCGTCGGTGGATGCCGTCCAGGTCGCGGTGACCGAGGTCGTCCCCGCAGTCGTGCGCAGGTCGGTCGGCGCCGTCGGCGCGGTGGTGTCGGGCAGGGCGGGCGTGGCGAGGGTCGCCGTGGCCGCGGCCGAGATATTGCCGGCGGCGTCGCGCGCCGTCACCGAGACGGTGTATGCCGTGCTCGGGTCGAGGCCGGTCAGCGTCCAGCCGGTGCCGGTGACGTCGGTGGTCGACACGGGCTGCGTCCCCTTGGTCAGGGTCACGCGGTATCCCGTCACGCCCTTGGCGTCCGTGCTCGCGGTCCACGAGAGCGTCGCCGAGGTGGCCGACGTCGCGGTGGCGGTCAGTGCGCCGGGCATCGTCGGGGCGATGGTGTCCGGGGCGGCGGGCGTCGTCAGCGACATCGTCGCGGGAAGGGAGGTGTTGCCGGCGGCGTCGCGCGCGGTCACGGACACCGCATACGTCGTCTCGGGATCGAGGCCGGTGACCTCGGCCGTGGTGCCGGTGACGTCGACGGTCTTGGTGGCGCCGCCGCCGGTGAGGGTCACGGTGTATGCCGTGACATCGGCGTCCGGGCTCGCGGTCCAGGCCAGGGTGGCCGTCGTCGGTGTCGTCGTGCCGGTGAGACCGGTGGGCGCGCCCGGCGCGGTGGTGTCCGCCGGCGCCTTGGCGACGAAGCTCGTGAAGGCGGAGACCGAGATATTGCCGGCGGCATCCCGGGCGCGCACGAGGACGGAATAGGACAGCCCCGTCGTCAGCCCGGTGAAGGTCTTGGTGGTGTCGGTGATGGTCTCGCGCGACAGGATGTTCGTGCCGCGCTTGAGCACCACCGTGTAGCCGGTCACTCCGACATCGTCGGTGCTCGGCGACCAGGTGGCGACGGCCGAGGTGGCGTCCGGGGCGACGACCAGCCCGGTGGGCACGGTGGGCGCGGTGGTGTCGGACGGCTTGGTCGTGGTGAAGCTGAAATTCGTTGCGGCAGAGGCGTTCCCGGCGGCATCAACGGCCATGACCGAGCCGGTGTATGCCGTCGAGGGCGTCAGCGAGTTCACCGTCGCCGAGGTCGTCGTGACATCCTGTGCGGTCCCGTCGACGGTGACGCGGTAGTGGTGGACGCCGACATTGTCGGTGCTCGCCTTCCACGTGATGTTCGCGCCCGAGGAGGTGGGGGCGGCGACGGGCGACGCGGGCGCCGTCGGGGCGGCGGTGTCGGCCTTGGTCGTGACCGACAGCTTGGCGGCGATGGAATAGTTGCCGGCCTTGTCGACGGCCTTGACGCTCACGGCGTATGTCGTGAGCGGGCTCAACCCGGCGACGACGGCTTTCGGCGAGGTGACGCGGACGCGCTTGGAGCCGACGGTGACGACATACGCCGCAACACCGACGTTGTCCGTGCTCGCGGTCCACGTCAGGGTGACATTCGCCGTCGCGGTGACGGCTTTGAGGTTCGTCGGGGCCGTCGGTGCCTTGGTGTCGCCGGCGCGCGCGGAACTCGCCGGGCTGCGTCCCGGCACGTCGTCCGCGAGCTGGCGAGCCGACGCCGCGCCCGAGACGGCGAGCACGTGCGCCGCGACGACGGCGGCGGCCAGGGGGAGGCGACCGCGCGCAGGCATACGGGAACGAGCAGGGGACGGCATGGGCATCTCTCGGGGGCAGAGGAATCGATGGATGGCAGGACGCACGCGGGCCTACCAAGCGGTAACTACTGTGCCATGCCGGGGCCAAGCCCGGCAAACCGTCCACCCACCACCAACCCGGGGGCTGACCTGCACCGGAGGGGTGAGTCAGTCCTTGACGGCCCCCTCCAGCATGCCGGCGATGACGTGCCGCTGCAGGAAGAGATAGAGCACCACGATCGGGGCGGCGATGATGACCGAGCCGGCGGCGAGGAGGGCGAAGCCCTGGGTGTACTGGCCGCTGAAGAAGCTCAGCCCCAGCGGTCGGTGCGGATCGCCTCATTGGTCGGCGCCAGGACGAGGGGGATGAGGAATTCGTTCCACGTCCACAGGAAGCTCAAGATGACCAGGGTCAGGATCGCCGGCCGGGCGAGCGGCACGAGGACCTGCCACAGGACGCGCCAGTGGCCGGCGCTGTCGAGGCGGGCGGCCTCGATGAGCGATCGGCTGCTGGTGCGGAAGAAGCTGCGCCCGGTGCGCGCCGCCAGCGCGTCCAGACGGGCTTCCTCTTCAGACGTCAACCGAATCGACAACGGCATTCTTTTCACCTCCTGCGATACACGTTTCGTATCGCAGAGAAGACGACCGCACCGACCGCGGCCTTCTGGGCGGAAGGGGCCAACTGCGTCGGGCGCCGTCGGTGGCTGTTCGACGTGGAGTCTGGGCGTCGGGGGGGGGGGGGCTCGGGGGCGGGCTTTGCGTCCTGCACGCGGGACAAGATGGCCCGTCTGCCGAACTCCTCGAAGTTTCGGAGGGGCGCAGCTGGAGTCATGCTTCGCGCTCCTGCAGAAGAACGTGCTCAACCAGCGCCGCTGGGACACCCGAGAGGAGCTGCGGATCGCCATCGTCACCTGGATCGAGCGGACCTACCACCGCAGACGCCGACAAGAGCGCCTTTCACCAGGCCGTGATCGAGACACTGGGCGTCGAAGTCGTGGTGTGTTTCGGACGCCGGGGTGCGGACTTCGTGCGCCAGCAGTTGGGGGCACACGAGCGGATCGACTCATTCGTGGAGACGAACGACCGCGGATGGACCAGCAGCACCTTTGTCGCTGGATCCGGGATCACAGTTGTCCAGGTCACCCATCCGTCCAGGGCCCACTGGCGCAACCGGAAGGCCGACGTCTCGCCGCTGGTGAGTCGAGCGCTGGCTCCTGGGCAGGACCTGCCACTCCGGTGATGGGAGCATCCGCCGCCACCTGAGCCCAGCACGGGCTCAGGGCTCGTCGTCGCGCGCCTCGGGACAGCCGTCCCGGGGCGCGCGCCGCGTCTCCGGCCAACCCTCGAGAGCAACCACCGGGTCTGGCTCCTCAGTGCGGATGGCCCCAGCGTTCGGACCATTCCCGGTCAAGGCTGGGTCCGCGCTTGCACCGGCTGTATGTCGCCGTCGTCGCCTCCGAACTGGATGCCGCCTTCAGGAGTCGGATAAGCGCTGCCGTAGTAGCTGCCGCCCTCACATCCGATGTTGTCCAACTGGCCCAGGGCACCGGTCAGGACATCGAGCGTCGCCCAGAGTTCGACGCAGCCGTCGTCCTCGGTCTTGAACATCACGGTTCGCCCGCTCGCCGTGAAGTCGGTCCGATCGAGCAGCACGGCGAAGCTGCGCCCGGACCCGCCGAACAGGTCCGGCACGGCGGTGATCACACGCACCGATCCGGTCGTGCGGTCCACGACCTTCAGGACCGGCTTCGGATTCGCACAATCGCCGGCGGTTCGACGACGCTGGATGTAGGCGAGATATCGCCCGTCATACGAGAAGGACGGCTGCGCGTTGCCGCACTGCTGCGCGCCGTCGACGGTGATACGGGTCAGGGTTCCGCCGGTCGCTGCAATCGAATAGATGTCGCCCTTGCCGGCGACCACCTTCACGAACGCGATCCGGGTCGGCGACTGCCAGGTCGGCTGGTAGCCGCCCGAGCCGAGGACGGTTCGTCGCGAGCCTCCGGTGGGACCCATCGTCCGTATCGCACCTTGCTTGGTGGAGTAGACGATTCGCTTGCCGTCCGGACTCCAGCGGGGGTGGCGGTTGTCGCCGGAGGTGGTCAGCACCCGATACTGCGTGTCGCCGGCGACGACTCGGCTGGTGAGGATCTGGTTCAGGTCGACGAAGACGCGCAATCCGTCCCCGCCGGGTGCGGTCGCTGCGGCCGGAGATCCGCCGGCGATGGCGAGGGTGGCCCCGATCATCGCGGACAGGCAAGCAACCTGCGTTCGTCTCATGGTGACCTTCCTTGCCTCGGGATTCGCTCGGCCCGGCGGTTCCGCGCCGACGGCGACTCAGGATCGAACGGGCTGGACGTCGAGATCGGAGAGGAAGTTGGTGTCGTAGACGTCCTTGGCGAAGCGACCGTCGGGCAGGGGCGCATTCTCGACGTAAGAGCAATCCCAGTCGCACCACACCTCCTCGGTCGAAAAGGTGAAGGCGCCGGTCTGGACATCAAGCAGCGGCCAGACCTGCGTGGTGTCGGTGTCCTGCACCCGGAACATCACCCGCCGCCCACTGGCGTCGAAGTCGACACGCTCGGGCAGGACCGCGAGATCGCTGCCCGGACCCGGCCACGCGACGGAGGCCACCACGCGGGTCGCGCCGGTGGTTCGGTCGACGACCTTGAGTTGTGCGCTCGCCTCGCGGGTGGGGCAGGCGCCCGCAGTCGTGGGCACGTGGATGTATGCCAGATAGCGGCCGTCGAACGAGAAGGCGGGGTTGCGGTTGCCGCACCCCTTCGCACCGTCCACCGTCACGCGAGTCGCCGCGCCGCCGCCGGCCGGGATCGAGTAGATGTCACCCTTGCCGGTCGCGGGCTTGACGTAGGCGATCCGGGCGTTGGTCTGCCATGCCGGCATGGCGGCTCCGGACGCGACGAGCGTGCGTCTGCCGGTTCCGTTGGCGCTCATGACCGTCACTGTGCCCGGCGCGGTGGCGAAGACCAGACGGGTGCCGTTCGGCGACCATCGAGGGCCTCGGTTGTCTCCGGAGGTGGTCAGATATCGGTACTGCAGCTGCGCACCGACATTACGAGCGGTGACGATCTGTTCCCGATGGACGAAGGCGATCACCCCATTGCCTCCCGGCGAGGTGGCGCCGGCCGACGCAGCGCCGGTCCCGATGAGAGCGGCGCCGACGGCGACGAGCACGCCCCCAGCTCGGGCGGAAGGCTGACGGCATCTCAGCAACTCGGTCATCGTTGACCTCCATCCGCGTGGATCGGCCGGCTCCAGTCGTGGGCTACGGCCGGGCTCGGCTCCGGAAGAACCAGAACACTGTATAACCGCCAGGGCCGCGACGCGCAGGTTTCGCCGAAAAAGCGTGATCGCGAATCGCCCGGTCGCCGCTCACGGTGCCGCGGTGTATCCCGTCAGGCAGGCCGTGGTCGGCGAGGCGTCGGATGGCTCGTTCCCGCGCGGCCTTGCTGATCTTCTTCGGACCGCCTGCTTTCCAGTCGGCGCGGAAGGTGTCGCCGAACCAGCCGTCGACGGTGTCGCGGATGAGGTCGTTCCATGCCTCACGGATCGGTTCGGGCAGCAGCTGTGCGATGTCACGCCATGCGTCGATGAGGAGTGCGGCGTCGAGGTGGGCGACGAGGAGTGTCTCGTCGTCGTGGAGGATCAGCCAGGCGTAGGCGGCAACTCGTTGTCTGCGGTTCTCGATCAGCAGGATCTTTCCGCCAGCCCGAACTGGCCGGAAGACCCAGCGTGGGTCGAGTCGCCAGAGCTGATCGGGCACGACGAACGATCGTCCTTCATCGTCGTGTTCGGTGCGGAAGGTGATGCGTGGTGTGAGCGCGAGCTCGAATCCCAGGGCGTGCAGCACGCGGTCGGCCACGGCCAGTGTGGGTGAGCGGACACCGCGTTCGTAGGCCGACAGCGTCGGCTGGGAGGTGCCGGCCAGGCGCGCGGCGGCGTCCTGCGTCAGCCCTCGGGCGACGCGGGCCAAGCCCGAGACGCTCGCCGAGGTGCTTCTCCAACGCCTTGTCAGAAGGTGCCGAAGGCGACCGATTGCGCGACCTGCGGCATGGCGAGCGCCCAGAAGGTGTCTGTGAGGTGCAGCGCCCGCAGGTCGTAGAAGAGCGGGATGACGATGGCCTCGGCGGGCATCCTGATCCCGAGGAGCATGAGATAGAAGACGGGCGTGGCGCCGCGAAAACGCATGGCCCCCAAGGCATATCCGGCAAGGATGGACAGCACCGTGCTGACGCTGACGACGAAGAGCGACACCATCGCCGAATTGCGCAGATAGCTCCCGAAGTGCCCGATCCGCCACGCCTCACGGAGATTCGCGAGGCCGCCGGGAGCCTCGGCATCCGGCTGCAGCGCGCCGGTGACGATGACGACGAAGGGCGCGAGCGCGAACGCGGCGAAGAGGAGCAGGACGACGTAATTCATCGAGCGCTCGGCGGTGGAGACCCTCATGCGGTCCCCGATGCGGGTGATGACGAGGGAGATCGCGAAGATGACGGTGGTGAGGACCACGCCGATCGTGCTCGCGAGCCCGACGTGACCGAGGTCGACGCCTTGGCGGTAGACCTCGTATGACGGCACTGAGACCTCCGGCCCGAACCGTCGGTGTAATGGGAACCTCGACAACTAGCTGGTCGAGTTCGGGAAACACGCCGACCACCGGGTCTGGCGCTCGGCGTGTATCCCGAACTCGACGGTGGTGCGGCGTCGTCACGCCTGCGTGTTGCGAATTGCTAGCATTATGCGACATGAAGACGCTCTATCTGCGAAATGTTCCGGACGAGGTCAGCGCCGCCCTGGAGGACTTGGCCCGGGCCGAGTCCATGTCAGTGAGCGCGCTCGCCGTGCGGGAGTTGGCGGCCGCAGTGGCGTTCCGACGAAATACCGATCTAATCTGGGCCTCTCCCGACGTGGACGTCCGTCTCGACGACATCGTCGATCAGGTCCGCAGCGGTCGCGACCGTTGATCGTCGTCGACACCTCGGTCGTCGTCGCCGCGCTGACTGGGCACCGGCCATCCCGCGTGGCCATCACCGGTCAGCGGCTCCTTGCACCCGCCCATGTCGACGTCGAGGTCCTGCACGCGCTGCGGGGACTGGTTCGTCGCGGCACGCTCGGCACCGAGGATGCGGCAGGTGTCCTGCAAGTGTGGACCGCGCTCGCGATCGACCGCCTCGACCTGGCCCGCTTGAGTTCTCGGATCTGGGAGTTGCGAGACAACCTCACGGCCTATGACGCCGCCTTCATCGCCGCCGCCGAGCTGCACGACGTGCCTCTTGTCACCGCGGACCGCAAGCTCGCCAGCGCCCCCGGCCCGCGCTGCCGTATCGAGCTCGTCCCGCGTTGACTCCCGCCGCGAAGGGTCCGCCAGCTTTGATCAACTACTTGGTCGAGTTCGGGAAACACGCCGAGCGCTAGGCCTGACGCTCGGCGTGTTTCCCGAACTCGACGGGGTGGCGGTCGTGATGACTTAGCTCAGGCCGCGAATCTCGCCGTCCACCAAGTCGATCCGCTCGGCATTGGGGTGGCTCGACAGGCCGGGCATGGTGCGCATGTCGCCGCAGATCGCATAGACGTACCCGGCGCCCGGGGCGGCGCGGACCTCGCGGACCGGCAGCCGCCAGCCGGTGGGGGCGCCATGCCGCGCCGGGTCGTGCGAGATCGACAAGTGCGTCTTGGCGATGACGACCGGGAGATCGCCGAAACCGAGCCGCTCGTAGCTCGCCAGCGCCGTGGCAGCGGCAGGAGCGAAGTCGACGCCGTCGGCGCCATACACCTGCGTTGCGACGGCTTCGATCTTGGCCGTCAGGGCCGCGTCCGATTCATAGGTGAACCGGAACCGAGGGGTATGCCGAAGCGCGTCAATCAGCGCGCCGGCCAACTCCTCCGCGCCTGCCCCGCCGTCGGCCACGTGGGTGGAGACGGCGCACTTCACGCCGAGCTGGGCGCACAGATCGCGGATGACTTGGTGCTCGCTGTCGTGGTCGTCGGGGAAGGCGTTGATCGCGACGACCGGCCAGATGCCGAAGCCCTCAATGATCTGAATGTGCTTGCGCAGGTTGGCGATTCCCGCGCGCACGTCATCGGGATTCTCGGCCAATAGTTCCGACGGCAGCGGCTTGCCGGGCGTGATCTTGAAGCGCCCCGAATGCGCCTTGAGCGCGCGCACCGTCACGACGATGACGGCCGCATCGGGCCGCAAGCCAGCGTTCCGGCACTTGACATTCATGAACCGTTCGGCGCCCATATCCGCGCCGAAGCCCGCCTCGGTGAGGACGATGTCCGCGCGCCGCGTGGCGACCAGATCGGCGACGACGGACGACGAACCGGTGGCGATATTGCCGAACGGCCCGCAGTGGATGAGCGCGGGCGTGCCCTCGATGGTCTGCAGCAGATTGGGATTCAAGGCGTCCTTGAGGATCACCGCCATTGCCCCAGCGGCCCCGAGGTCGTCGGCGGTGACGGGGCGACCGTCATACGCATAACCCACGACGATGCGCCGCAGCCGCTCCTTCAGATCATCGAGCGAGGTCGCGAGCGAGAGCAGCACCATGACCTCGGAGGCGGCGGTGATATCGAAGCCGGTCTGCCGGGTCACGCCGTCGATCCGGGCGCCGAGCCCGACGATGACATTGCGCAGCGATCGGTCGTTGACATCGAGCACGCGTCGCCAGGTGATATTCCGCGGATCGAGGCCGAGCGAATTCCCATGGTGCAGATGGTTATCCACCATCGCGGCCAACAAATTGTGCGCCGCCGTGACGGCGTGGAAATCACCGGTCAGGTGCAAGTTGAGCTTGTCCATCGGGATCACCTGCGAGTAGCCGCCGCCCGCCGCCCCGCCCTTGATTCCGAAAGTCGGACCCATCGACGGCTGCCGCAGCGTGACCGCGACCTGCTTGCCGAGCCGGGCCAAGCCGTCGGCCAGCCCGACTGCCGTGGTCGTCTTGCCCTCCCCGAGCGGGGTCGGCGTAACCGCAGTGACCACGACATACTTCGCCCGCTGCTGCGTGGGCTGCCCCGGAGCGTCCAGCACACCGAGGTCGATCTTCGCGACCGCGCGGCCATAGGGCTCGACGAACTCCTCCGGGATCCCGAGCCGATCCGCAATCTCTTGCAACGGACGAAGCGGAGCGGCGGTGGCAATCTCGAGGTCGGACGGAATACCCATAAGGGCATCCTGGCCCGGCCTGTCCCGGAGCGCGAGTATGCCGCGCCTTCCCCGTGGGTGGGTCGAGTCCGATTCAGCCGAGTCGGGTCAGTCCGACGGTGGCGGACAGGTCGCGAGCGACCTCTCGATCGATATGTCCCGCAATGGGATTGAGCACCGCGGCACCCGAGGTGCCGACGGCGCTTCGCAGGATGGCCTCGATCGGCATACCCAGCATGAGCCCGGTCGCCACCGCCGCCACGACCGCATCGCCGGCCCCGACGGGATTGCCGCGCAATGGACGCGAAGGCGTGGCGCGCCATACGCCCTCTGGGCCGGCACAGATCAGACCCGCCGGTCCATCGGAGGCGAGGACCACCAACCCGGGCGAGTGCTCGCGCAGCGCCGAGACACCCGCCAAGCCGTCGCAGCCAACGGTGTCCAGCAGCTCGTGGCGGTTGGGTTTGATGTGGGTGGCGCCGGCGGCGATCGCGGCGAGCAGGGCCGGCCCGCCGCAGTCGACGATGACGCGGAAGCCCTGGGCGCGCGCGGCGGCGACGCACTCGGCATACCCCGCCTCATCGGCGCCCGGCGGCAGCGAGCCGCTGAGGACGAGCACCTAGCCGGCGCTCGCGGCGGCCAGGACCTCGTCGAGGGAGTCATGGACGGCTCGCCACTCGGCGGGCGGGATGGCGGCCCCCGCCTCGTTGAGGGCCGTCGCGGTGCCGTCGTCCTCGACGATCGTCACCGTCCGGCGGGTATGCCGGGTGGTCGCCACCACCGTCAGCCGCGGTCCGCCGGTGGCGAGGTCGGCCGCGAACTGCTTGCCCGTCGGCCCGCCGAGGGCGGCGATCAGGTGGGCACGCTCGCCGAGTTGCTGGACCACCCGGGCGACATTCGTCGCCTTGCCGCCGGCCTGTTCGCGCACGTGCGGGACGCGCTGAGCCTCGCCGTGAACGAGCGTGCCGATGCGATAGGTGACATCGACGGCGGGGTTGAGCCCTAGGCAGATGGCCTCTTGGATGATCACGGCGTCATCCTTGCCCATCAGGGGCCGGGCGACCTCACGAGAGGATGTCCTTGCGGGCGAAAGCGCGGTAGGCGAGAGCGGTCAGGACGATTGTGTACAGCGCCGCCCAGGCCACTCCGCGGGCCATGCTCGTGGGGTCTGGATCGCCGGCGAAGAGCTCAAGCCAGGCCCGCGAATAGTGGTTCGGCAGGGCGCGCCGCCAGTCGCCCAGCGCGTCGAGGGCGTCGAGGATGGAAGAGACGATGGCCGCCAGGACGGCTGCGCCGACCGCGCCCAGGGGAGTCGCGCCACTGATCCCGACCCACAGCGCGAGCGCCGCGAAGGGGAGCAGTGAGACCACCACGTATGCCGCGGCCAGGGCGATCCGCAGCAGCGCGGCGCCGCCGGAGAGCTCGCCGCCGAGCGGGATCGACAAGGGCGCCCAGCCATAGGCGAGCCCGCCGACGATCAGCGACCAGCCGATGAGCAGGATGATCGCGGCGAGCGATGTCGCGAGCCCGACGAGCAGTTTGACGGTGAGCAATCGAGCTCGAGCGACCGGTGCGGTGAGCAGGTAACGGAGCGTGCCCCAGCCTGCTTCCGAGGGGACTGAGTCGCCGACGAAAAGCGTCATGAGGATCAGGAGCAGGAGCTCGGCGCTGACGAGCAATAGGAAGAGCGCGAAGTTCAGCGCACCGCTGGTCGCGAGGTCGGAGAAGCGCGTGCCGCCGCCGGTCTCGGGATCGCCGAGGGCGAAGGAAGCGGCGACGATCAGCGGCAGGGCCAGGAGTATGCCGAAGGACCAGAGCGTGCGCGGGCGGCGGGCCTGCCGGGCGAACTCGGTGCGGAAAGACAGCGGCCGATTCACCGGGCACGCACCTGTCGGAGCCGCTCGCCGCGGGCTTCGGGATCCTCGTCCGGGCGCGAAGTCAGTCCGGCCGCGCCGGCGATGGTCTCCAGGAAGACCTCCTCGAGGTGCCGGTCACCCGCCACCCCGAGGTCCGAAACAGCGCCTGCGACAAGGACTTTGCCCGCGTGCATGACGACAACATGGCTGCAGGTCTGCTCGACTTCGGCCAGCAGATGACTGGAGACGACGACGGTTCGGCCGGTGGCGGCATACCGCTGCAGGATCGGTCGGAGCGCGGCGATCTGCGGCGGATCGAGGCCATTGGTGGGTTCGTCGAGGATGAGCAACTCGGGTCGGCCGAGCATGGCCTGGGCGATGCCGAGCCGCTGCTTCATGCCATGCGAATAGGACTTCACCGGCCGATCGAGCGCCCCGCCGAGCGCTGCGACATCGAGCACTTCGTCAAAGCCAGCTTCGCTCGCTGGGCGTCCGGTCGCGGCCCAGTAGGCATGGAGGTTGGCCCGGCCGGTCAGGTGCGGCACGAAGCCGGGTCCCTCGATGAGCGCACCGACGTGCGACAGGACGGGGTCCCCGGGCTGCACTCGCCGCCCGAGGATCCGCGTCTCGCCGGCGTCGGGATGAATCAGTCCGACCGCCATTCGCAGCGTGGTGGTCTTGCCGGCGCCATTGGGGCCGAGCAGACCGACGACCTGCCCGCGGCGAGCCGACCACGTCACGCCGTCGACGGCGTGGTGGCCGTCGCCATAGGTTTTGCGTAGCCCATCCACGCGGATCGTTTCGTCCGGATCGTTGGCGGACTCGTCGGTTTCGCGTCGGCTCCGGACGCGGCGGGCCACGAAGGCCCACCCGGCTAGCGCCAGGAGCGCGAGCAGGGCAAGCCCGCCGATCCAGCGCGCCTCGCGGTCCAGGAGCGCGGGAGTGGTGAGCGGGCTGCCATCGATGACGGGGAGGGTGATGTCCGGCTGGGCCAAATGGATGGTGTCGACCCGGGTCTGGTTCGATCCCCGGAAGCCGGAATCCGTGGCCGACAACAGGATTCGCAAGGTAGTGCCCTTGGCGAGTTGATAGCTGGCCGGCGGCAGGTCGACAGTGACCACGGACTCTTGTCCGGGCGTCGCCGCCACGCGAACGGGTGCCACGAGCGGTCGCAACAGGCGGGCACTGTTGCCCTGGACCTGCCACAGCGACGCAAAAAGCGTCACCTCGCGGCCGGTGGATGTCACCGCAACGCGCACGCTCGGGGAGCCGGCGATCGTGATGCTCTGCGTCGTCGGCGAGGTGTCGAAGGCGAGGTGCTGTCCGGGCAGTGCGGCGAGGGAGTATGTCGGCGCGAGCCCCGCCAGTGCATCATGTCCAGGGATCGTGGTGATGGCCGCCGGCACGCCACCCGGGGGGTTGACGATCGTGCCCTCGCGCCCGGTCAGCGGCAGCGTCATGTCGCGGCGGGAGTCTTCGCGGCTCCCGTCGTAGGTCGGCGCTACCGACTGGCCGCGGCGGGGAGCAACGGCATACGCGAAGCTCGGGATGCCTTGGGGGAGAGCGGAACTGCGCCCGGCGCCACGCAGCGTGCCGGCCAACCACCGGTCGACGGATTGCTCGACTTGCGTGCGCTCGACGGCCCATGGGCCGGTCTTGCTCGGTGCGGTGTCGTGGCCGCCATTGATCCATCGGACCGCGACTGGCGTGCCCGCTGCGCGCAGCGCGTCGGCCGTAGCCTCGCTCTGATCGATGCCGAAAAGCGTGTCGCCCATCCCCTGGATGAGATAGACGGGCGCTTTGATCTGGCCGAGAGTTGGCCGAGGACTGTTGCGGTGCAAGACTTTTCGCAGCTCTGGCGAGGCGACACCGGACTCGGCAGCCGCCACGAACAACCGACACGTCGTGTTGTCGAAGCGGCCGCACCCGGCCGCGCCCGGGCTCGCGGTCCCCATACTGCCGAGCAGGAAATTCGCGCCCCAGAGCTGCTTATACGGCCCAAGGACCGCACCGGAAGAGGTCGCGGTGAAGGACGGGAAGAAGGCCGACGCCAGGTCGTTCCAGGTGGCCGTCGCGACGACCGAGTCGACGCGCGGATCGGCCGCCGCACCCATCAACGCGAGCGCCCCGCCATAGCTCGTGCCGACGAGCGCCACCCGCGGATCGTTCCGCCCGTCGAGCAACACGCGCGCCTGACGCGCGAGCGTGTCGAGGACGCGGGAGGCGTCGGCCACTTCATACGTCGGGTCCATCAGGTGCACCCGACCACCGGATGTCCCGAACCCGCGAGAGGTGTAGGCCAGCACGACATACCCTTGCGCCGCAAGGCGACTCGCGTCGCGGCGCGAGTCGGACTTGCTGCCGCCGAAGCCGTGGGCGAGGACGACGGCGGGGGCCTGTCCGCTGCCATTGGGGAGGTAGAGGTCGGCATCGAGGGTGACCGCCTCGCCGCCCGGCTCAGGGCCGACGTCGATGCGCAGCGCGGTCGCCTGCCGGAGCGCGACGGCCGCCGCCTCGCGCGGAGCACTGACGGTCAGCGCGGCCCAGAGCACGCCGAGCACGAGGAGGGCGGCGAGCATGCCGCGGCCGAGCCGACGCTTCATCGGGCGATTGTGCGCTATCGGCCTGAGGCCTGAACGCGGGGCGGGCGGGCCGGTCTCAGGCGGGCGTCATACCCCGCTTGTGGAAGGGCTTGAAGTCGCCGTAGCCCGGCCAGTAGGGATAGGGGATGACGCGGTGCACGGCGCCCTGGGAGGAAGACTCCTCGTATCCCCAGTAGCTCGTGCGGCCGGCGTCGGCCCACTTGTCGAACATGACGACGTGGGTGGTCGGGCTGAGCAGGGCGTCGCCGCGTCGCAGCTGTGGCTTGGTGATGAAGTCGCCGACGCGACGCAGGCTGTAGGTCGACAGGCCCGGCCGCGCGAGGCCCCAGGCGAAGGAGAGGTAGCCGGAGCAGTCGGTGCGGTATCCGTTGTAGTAGGCGCTCTGGCTGTAGGGCACGTCGGCGTCGACCCAGCGTTGGGCGCGCGTGCACGCCATCAGGCCGGTGATGGCCAGAGCGCGCTCGTCGTCGGCCTCCGCGGCGGTCGGCAGGGTCAGGGCGGCGAGGGCGCCGGCGGGCAGCAGCAGGGCGGAACGGCGCGACAGATCGGCGCGAAGCGGGTGTGACATGGGACGTCCTGGGGGAGGTGCGGGG
Organism: Actinomycetota bacterium; assembly: GCA_020160805.1. Taxonomy (GTDB): domain Bacteria; phylum Actinomycetota; class Actinomycetes; order Actinomycetales; family Dermatophilaceae; genus Nostocoides_A; species Nostocoides_A veronense. The sequence goes on from JAIUPO010000002.1 coordinate 108,683, forward strand.
GCCCGGCGGGGGGAGTGGGCCCGAACGAGAGTAACGGGTGATGCTGGTGTTGCCCAGCCCCCCGCGTGCTCACCAGGCGGGAGGCGTATGCCGTGCGAACCCTCCCGAGGCGTCCTCGACCTGGGCGCAGAGCGAGAGCAGAAGCTCGTCGTGCGCCGGCGCAGCGGCGAGCATGATGCCGACGGGGAGGCCAGCTGCGGTCCGGTGCAGGGGGAGGGAGGCGGCCGGCATACCCGTGACATTCCACAGCGACGTCCACGGGGTGAAGGCCTTCTGCGCGGCGAAGTCGGCTGACGGGTCCGCGTCATGGCGCAGGGCGCCGACGGGCAGCGGCGGCTGCGCGAGGGTCGGGGTGAGGACGGCGTCGTATGCCGTCAGCCCCCGGACGATCGCGGCGCCGATGCGTCGCAACTCCCCGATCGCCAGGCCGAACTGCGGGCCGCTGATCGCATGGCCTCGCCGGGCGAGCCAGCGCGTGAGGGGCTGCACGTCGTCCTCCGTGCCGGCGGGGACCGAGAGGGCCGTAAGCACCGACCAGCAGGTCTCGAAGACGGCAACTGCGCTGCGCGGCAACGGATTCGGGATGTCGTCGATATCGTGGCCGAGGTCGTCGAGCAGGGTCGAGGCACGTTCGTATGCCGTCAGCACCTCCGGATCCACCTCGGCATCCGCGATGGCCGGGGCAGCGAATCGCGCGATGCGCAGGCGCCCGGGCGGGTGCTCGGTGGCGGCGAGGAAGGCGCCGGGCGGGGCGGGCGGTGCCCACGTCGGGTCTCCGGGGAAGGGGCGCGCCATGACATCGAGTAAGGCCGCCGCATCGCGAACCGTCCGCGCGATCGGGCCATTGGTCGCGAGGCCGGTGGGGTCGCCATACATCGGGCCGGCGGAGATGCGCCCCCGGCTCGGCTTGAAACCGACGACCCCGCAGCAGGCCGCGGGTATGCGGATCGACCCGCCCCCGTCGCTGCCTTGGGCCAACGGCGCGAGGCCTGCCGCCACCGCTGCCGCCGAGCCGCCCGAGGATCCGCCGGCCATTCGCGTTGTGTCCCAAGGGGTTACGGCCGCTTGGGCAATGGCCGATTCGGTGTAACACGGGCTGCCGAACTCCGGCGTGTTGGTCTTGCCGAGGCTGATCAGGCCCGCGTCCTCGATCGCGGTGACGACATGATCGGACCAGTCGGGGATGTAGTGCTCGAAGCGTTTGGCGCCGAAGGTGGTGCGCACCCCGGCCGTGGGATTGAGATCCTTGATCGCGGTCGGAACGCCCCACAACGGACCGGCGTCGGCGGGTCGCCCGGCGGCCGCCAGCGCGTCCGCGCGGGCGAGCGCCTGCTCCGTCGTGCGGGTGACGAAGGCCCCAACTCGGTCCTCGCGCCCGGCAAAGTGCTCCACCAACTCGCGCGGCGACACCTCCCCCGTCGCCACTGCCGCCCCCTGCTCCAGTGCCGTCAGGTCATGCCACTGCGCCATGCCCGCCACCCTCCCACGCCCGCCATATGCCGCCCACCTTCCGTCCCGCCGGGGTCGCCGAGTGTGCCGCCGCCGCAGCGGCCCGACGGACTACAGGTATCCCTCTGCACTTCCGTCGCCCAGGCTCAATCACCCCAGTCGGGCCGCCAATCCTGTAGCCGGTCGGCCCACGCACGACCCGGGCGCAAGCGAGCACTCCGCGCGGAGATCGTTGCAGCCACGCTGTCCGACCTGGTGGCAGGCACCATCTCTGCCTCACAGGCTGCCGCAATGCTGCACATCAGCCCGTCGCACCTGTCACACCGGTCCACCGCAACCCCTCTCTTCAGCGTCAAGATCGGTCATGCGCGTCGTTACTTTCGGTGGCAGTTCGCGGGCGGCCAAGTCCTGCCGGGTCTGGCGACACTCGCCGCCCGACTCACCGGTGCGGAACATCCGCTGGACTTAGCGACAGTGATGACGACGCCAGCTGAGGAACGCGGCGGCCGTGCCCCAACGGCATACCTCGCCTCCTGTCAATGGCCATGTTGCGGTCTCCGTTGGTGGCCAGCTGAAAGTCCCCACCCTTCGTTGGGGGTTCAGCGGGTTTTGAGTCGTGTTCCTCCGTTCGCTCGGGCTTGTTTCATTCGGTAGGAGTCGCCGTCGGTGACGACGGTGTGGCAGTGGTGTAGGAGTCGGTCGAGCATGCTGACGGCGGTGGTGTGTTCGGGCAGGAACCGGCCCCAGGACTCGAACGGCCAGTGGGACGCGATCCCGAGGGCGCGGCGTTCGTAGGCGGCTGCGACGAACCGGAACAGCAGTTGTGCGCCGGTGTCGTCGAGGGGGGCGAAGCCGAGTTCGTCAACGAGCACCAGGTCGTTGCGCAGGAGGTTCTCGATGACCTTTCCGACGCTGTTGTCGGCTAGCCCGCGGTAGAGGGTCTCGACCAGTTCGGCGGCCGTGAAGTATCGGACCCGGTGACCGTGTTCGACCGCGGCGATGCCGAGTGCGATGAGGGTGTGGGATTTCCCGGTGCCGGCCGGTCCGATCAGGCAGATGTTTTCCGTGGCGCGGATCCATTCCAGGGATGCGAGGTAGTCGAACGTTGCCGGTGGGATCGAGGAGGCGGCGACGTCGAACTCCTCGAGTCGCTTGGTCACGGGAAAGCTCGCTTGGCGCATCCGGGTCCGCACGTTCGAGGCGTCTCGGGAGGCGATTTCGGCCTCGATGAGGGTGCGGAGGAACTCCTCGGGCTTCCACCGTTGGGTCTTGGCGGTGACGAGCAGTTCGGGCGCGATTCGGCGCATCGTGGCCATCTTCAACCGCTTCAGCCCCTCGTTCAGATCGGCGGGCAGTGGCGGTGGAGTCGTCGCGGTCACGACACTTCACCACCTTCGGTGTCGGTACTGGTGTCGGTGTCGATGCGGTAGGCGTCCAGCGACCGGGTCGGCACCGATGGCAATTTCAGCACCAGCGCCTGACCTGCTGGTGTCGGGTGTGGTGCGTGGCCGCCGGTGGCCAGGATCGACCGGACGTCATCGGCACGCCAGCGACCGAAGGTGACCGCCCGTTCGAGTGCGGCGAGCAGTGGTTCGGTGCCGTGCGCGGCGCCCAGGGTCAGGACCTCGGCGATCTCGGTGCCCAGCTTGGTGACGCCGGCTGCTGCGGCACCGACCAGGAACTGCTCGGCGATCGGACCGAGTGCGAGGAATTCCCGCTCCGCCGGCGTCCGGGGTCGGGCGCCCCGGCGTGGGGTGGCCGGTCGTGGCCGGTCGTAGTGGGCATCATCGACGCTGACCTCGCCCGGCGCGACCAGGTGGTGTTCGGCGTGAACCTCGCCAGTGATGGGCTCGAGCACCCGAAGCAGGCGGTCGCGTTCGTCGACTAGCACCGTCACGCTGGTGCCAATCAGCCGGTTCGGGACCGAGTAGCGGGCCGAGCCGAACCGGATGCAGGACAGCTTGTCGACCTTCCGGCTGATCGGCTTGGGGCCGACCGCCAGCCGCAGCGACGGCAGCGTGCCGAGTAACTCTCGCTCCGACGCCAGCCGCTGGTCCGGGACCGCACAGATCTCCGAGTGCGTCGCCGCGTTGACTTCCTCGCACCACGCAAAGGCGCGGACGTTGAACCCGGCAATCCCGCTGCCCCACGGGTCGTCGTCGAGTTCGAGCGGGACCATCAGGTCGTCCTTGGCGTAGCCGACCAGGTGTTCCACGATCCCCTTCGACTCCGGGTCCGCAGCGTGGCAGAAGTCGGGCCGGAACCGGTAGTGCGTCGCGAACCGGACATAGTCCGGGGACGGGACCACGACGCCGGCGACGACGCCGGCCTTCAGGCAGCCCATCCGGTCAGCCAGCACGACCTTGGGGACGCCGCCGAGGACCTCGAAACACTCGGCCAGCATGCCCAACGTCGTGGCCTGCCGCTCATCAACGGCGAACCGGACGAACCGGAACCGCGACCACGACAGCACTGCACAGAACACGTGGACCTTCCGGCCGGCGACGAACTCCTCGCCCCAGTCGATCGCCAGCACCTCGCCCGGTGACCACACCGCTGGACGCCGGCCACTCGTACGCGCCAGCCCAAGTCGCCAGGAGCGCTTCGCCTCAGCTACCAGACGCCGGAAGTTACGGTCCGACCCCGTGTATCCGGCAGCCCGCGCGGCAGGCAGCAACCGCTTCGCGCTGATCTTGCCAGCCGTCTTCTTCACATCTGCTGCGACCAAGTCGGCCACGCTCTCGTAGTTCTTACTCCGCCGCGCGTGCGGCGCCGGCGCCGCGCCGCTGCACAAAGCCTCGTGGGCATCGACAATCCGCTTCACGGTCTTATGGGTCGTACCGCAAATCGCGGCCGCTCCCCGGTAGGTGCCCACGTCTCGGTAGGCGGCAATCACGTCCATACGTTCCTTCGCGTTCTTCAATGGAAGCCCCTGCGTGGTGCTCGGTGTCTGGTTGGCACCGCCACCGTCACCACGCAGGACCCTCACCGTCGGCTACGACACGACACGAAGAGTGGAGACCTCTAACTGGCCACCAGCGGCGACCTCGACCTGGCCACCAGTGGGGACTTTTTCATGGCCACGGACAGGGCGGGGCGGTCTCGGCGGTGTTCGTGGAGCGGACAGGCAGCGAGGGCTCATCCCCGCGCGGGCGGGGCGGTCTCGAGGCGCTCGCCCGTCGAAAGCACTTGCGTGGGCTCATCCCCGCGCGGGCGGGGCGGTCGCATCCGGGTCTTGGGCCCATGCCTGGGCGCGGGGCTCATCCCCGCGCGGGCGGGGCGGTCATGGGTCACCGATTTACGAGGGCCGCTGCAAGGGGCTCATCCCCGCGCGGGCGGGGCGGTCGTTACAAGGCGCACCTATAGCCATAGGTGCTAGGGCTCATCCCCGCGCGGGCGGGGCGGTCCTGGAGTCCGAGGGCGCGGCGGACTCCGAGGAGGGCTCATCCCCGCGCGGGCGGGGCGGTCCCGGACGGGTGAGAGGTGTAGTGCGGTGGGTGGGGCTCATCCCCGCGCGGGCGGGGCGGTCTTTCACAGCGCCCACACCTCCCGCGTGCGCCCGGGCTCATCCCCGCGCGGGCGGGGCGGTCACCAGCCAGGCGCGTGTCCGCGTTGGGCGGTGGGGCTCATCCCCGCGCGGGCGGGGCGGTCCGCACGTGATCTGTGCGGACCAGCGGGCCTCGGGGCTCATCCCCGCGCGGGCGGGGCGGTCTCGTCGCTGCCGTACTCGCGGGAGAAGTGGTCGGGCTCATCCCCGCGCGGGCGGGGCGGTCACCTCCTTGGCGATCTCGCGCAGGTCGGCATAGGGCTCATCCCCGCGCGGGCGGGGCGGTCGGACTTCCTGCGCCCGATCATGCCCAGCCGCGGGGCTCATCCCCGCGCGGGCGGGGCGGTCGCCGAACCCCGACGCCGCGCGCTGCCGGACCAGGGCTCATCCCCGCGCGGGCGGGGCGGTCTTCAGCGGCTGGTCGAGCCGGTCGGCTAGCAGGGGCTCATCCCCGCGCGGGCGGGGCGGTCTGTCCGAACTTGCAAGCAGATTCGTGAGCATTGGGCTCATCCCCGCGCGGGCGGGGCGGTCGACGAGGACCTCGTCGGCAAGACCCGGGATGAGGGCTCATCCCCGCGCGGGCGGGGCGGTCGCCGTGCAGCAGGCCGCGAAGAAGCGTGCACAGGGCTCATCCCCGCGCGGGCGGGGCGGTCAAATGAGCGACTCATAGCGGGCGAGCGCCTGAGGGCTCATCCCCGCGCGGGCGGGGCGGTCGCATTCCCACCACGCGACTGGGTCAAGGGCGCGGGCTCATCCCCGCGCGGGCGGGGCGGTCCGGCCGTGTGGCGCTCCGGCATCACCGAGCGCGGGCTCATCCCCGCGCGGGCGGGGCGGTCGCGAGCACGGGGCTGGATGCCCAACAGCTCGGGGGCTCATCCCCGCGCGGGCGGGGCGGTCCCGGACGGGTGAGAGGTGTAGTGCGGTGGGTGGGGCTCATCCCCGCGCGGGCGGGGCGGTCTCCTTGGCGCGGTGCAGCTTCAGCCGCAGCACGGGCTCATCCCCGCGCGGGCGGGGCGGTCGGACCGGCCGCCGCGTAACTCCGCGATGAACGGGGCTCATCCCCGCGCGGGCGGGGCGGTCATCAGATCTTCACGGGTCACCGTCAGTAGGTCGGGCTCATCCCCGCGCGGGCGGGGCGGTCGTACTTCATCCAGGTCGGAAAGACCGGTGCCCGGGCTCATCCCCGCGCGGGCGGGGCGGTCGTGACGCTCTGCACGAGGTCCCGCAGCGCGCCGGGCTCATCCCCGCGCGGGCGGGGCGGTCCGGATCGCGCCGAGCGCCTGACCGGTGTTGGCGGGCTCATCCCCGCGCGGGCGGGGCGGTCTCCTTCTCGAGCCACGACTTCGGCACGAAGGGGGGCTCATCCCCGCGCGGGCGGGGCGGTCCCTGCCCTCTGAAATAAACATTACCCTAGTCAGGGCTCATCCCCGCGCGGGCGGGGCGGTCGGTGGTCTCGTCGGTCTCGGGGTCGTACTGCGGGGCTCATCCCCGCGCGGGCGGGGCGGTCAACGCCTGGCGAGACGGACGCCAGATGGCGCGGGGCTCATCCCCGCGCGGGCGGGGCGGTCGCGATCGTCTTGTAGCCCGACAGCGCGGTCAGGGGCTCATCCCCGCGCGGGCGGGGCGGTCGCGGCGAGCAGCACTTCCAGCACTCGGACGGCGGGCTCATCCCCGCGCGGGCGGGGCGGTCTGCCACCCTGACGACGTTGCGATCCGTGACCGGGGCTCATCCCCGCGCGGGCGGGGCGGTCACCGGCGCCGCTCCACGCGCATCGTTGAGACTGGGCTCATCCCCGCGCGGGCGGGGCGGTCACATCATCAAGGGTCTGGGATGCCTCGCGGAAGGGCTCATCCCCGCGCGGGCGGGGCGGTCCCGCCGCCCGCATCGACCTGAGCCCCGAGCAGGGGCTCATCCCCGCGCGGGCGGGGCGGTCCCCACCCACCCGGCGCCGCCACCGAAGTAGCGGGGCTCATCCCCGCGCGGGCGGGGCGGTCACATCCGAGAGCAGATGCGGGCCGCGAAAGAAGGGCTCATCCCCGCGCGGGCGGGGCGGTCAAAGCGGCGTTGTCCTCGTTGTGTCCGAAGTCGGGCTCATCCCCGCGCGGGCGGGGCGGTCCATTGACGGCCTCCTCGTGCGGGGAAGTAGGTGGGCTCATCCCCGCGCGGGCGGGGCGGTCCCGGAAAGGGCGGCACCCCCCGCCTGAGCGCAGGGCTCATCCCCGCGCGGGCGGGGCGGTCAACCTCGGGAACAACGCCGCGAGGCCGTGGTGGGGCTCATCCCCGCGCGGGCGGGGCGGTCCGGTCTCGCTTGGTTCCGTTCGCGCGGCGCGGGGGCTCATCCCCGCGCGGGCGGGGCGGTCCGCAAGCACGTCTTCTCGGCCATGCCTTGGAAGGGCTCATCCCCGCGCGGGCGGGGCGGTCGGCGTCATCGCTCAGGTGGACCGGGGCGCGTCGGGCTCATCCCCGCGCGGGCGGGGCGGTCGGTCACGTCGAGACGCTGGTAGGGGTAGGGGCGGGCTCATCCCCGCGCGGGCGGGGCGGTCCCGAGGCTCGCCGCGGGGGTCGAGGTGGAGACGGGCTCATCCCCGCGCGGGCGGGGCGGTCGCGTTCAGCTCGGGGAACTTGGCGTTCGGGTCGGGCTCATCCCCGCGCGGGCGGGGCGGTCGCCCACTGGTGGGCGATGGATCGGTAGCCAGAGGGCTCATCCCCGCGCGGGCGGGGCGGTCTGCCCACCAGTGCCGAGGTCTTGCTGGACGCGGGGCTCATCCCCGCGCGGGCGGGGCGGTCTCCAGGTCTCCGAGATAGCCCGAATGTTCGGCGGGCTCATCCCCGCGCGGGCGGGGCGGTCATCATCATCGACGACGCGGGCGGGATACTCACGGGCTCATCCCCGCGCGGGCGGGGCGGTCGACACAAGGCACACTGAGCACGTCCCAAATCAGGGCTCATCCCCGCGCGGGCGGGGCGGTCCCGTCCGGGCCGATTGCGTTGGGGCCGAAGGAGGGCTCATCCCCGCGCGGGCGGGGCGGTCTTCGCGCCGTCGCTGACAGCCGACCAGGCGCCGGGCTCATCCCCGCGCGGGCGGGGCGGTCGCCCGCTCCGGCGGCGTCGCCGGCGTGAAACGGGGCTCATCCCCGCGCGGGCGGGGCGGTCTGCTGCCTCGATCAGGCCGATGACGGCGGCGGGGGCTCATCCCCGCGCGGGCGGGGCGGTCGCCTTCGCCGGCCAGCCGAGCACGACCGCAACGGGCTCATCCCCGCGCGGGCGGGGCGGTCAGCAGCATCAGCACGGACCCGCGCATCCCGACGGGCTCATCCCCGCGCGGGCGGGGCGGTCAGGTTGGCGGCGACAAGGCGTCGAAGACGTGGGGGCTCATCCCCGCGCGGGCGGGGCGGTCGCCTGGGCCGTCCGCAGTTCGACATCGATCTTGGGCTCATCCCCGCGCGGGCGGGGCGGTCCTGACTTGCATAGACCTACTGACTAGGGTAATGGGCTCATCCCCGCGCGGGCGGGGCGGTCTGCGTAAGCGTTAAGGCTCATCGTGAACCGCCGGGCTCATCCCCGCGCGGGCGGGGCGGTCCCTGGAGTCCGAGGGCGCGGCGGACTCTGAGGAGGGCTCATCCCCGCGCGGGCGGGGCGGTCGAGGCGATCACGGCCGCCCAGCGCCGCGCGATGGGCTCATCCCCGCGCGGGCGGGGCGGTCCCCTGCTCGTCGGCATACGGCGAGGCGGCGACGGGCTCATCCCCGCGCGGGCGGGGCGGTCATCGTGCGGCCCTCGATCACGCCGGATACTGAGGGCTCATCCCCGCGCGGGCGGGGCGGTCGAAGGCGATCACCCTCGGGGCGCGCAGCGTCGAGGGCTCATCCCCGCGCGGGCGGGGCGGTCCATCCGATCGGGGATGCAATACATGGCGCCCGGGGCTCATCCCCGCGCGGGCGGGGCGGTCATCTGGGGTGACGTAGGGGCCGATGACGTTCGGGGCTCATCCCCGCGCGGGCGGGGCGGTCGTGGTCCCGGCCTTCATGCTCGCGTTGACCGGGGGCTCATCCCCGCGCGGGCGGGGCGGTCACGCTGACCGCGCATGCGTCGATGCCGGGCGTGGGCTCATCCCCGCGCGGGCGGGGCGGTCACATGCTGACCAGGGCTAATAGTGCCACAGTCCAGGTTTCAGCATCACTTTCTGCTGCGACGGTACCTGCTCGCGTTGCTCCAACCTGAGCGCATCCCTGAGTACCGAGCCGAAGGAGCGCTTGGTCGCCGGATCAGTTGCACGCCATCGAAATCCACTGGCTCCCAGTCATGACGATGAACGCGGAAATAGAGGCGCTGCTCACCTCTGGCGGATTCGATCATGATGGCCCGCCCGTCCTTGCATAGCTCGACGACCCGCTCCCACAGTTCGTCGCGAACACGGCGGGTCAGGTGCCCGACATACACGCCTGGTGAGATCTCCAGGAGCCAGCGGGTCAAATGGCCGCGCAGACCGGCAGGCACGGCCGTGACGACGAGGACTACCACGGAGCTTCTTCGGAGTGATTTTGGCCGCCAACCACGCGGTCGCCCTTGCGATCCCATAGGTAGATGACGTCCCAGTCGGGGGCATCCTCGATCGCATCGGTCTCAGAGTCGGTGAGGAGGCGTCGTACGTCGCGGGCGCAGCGGGCAAGCAGATCGCGTTCGACAATGAGATCACGGACGAGTCGGCGGGTTTCCGACGGTATGTCGTCCAAGTCGTGCTCCCCGGCGACCTTGAAGGCGGCAGGAATCGCAACCTCTGCCTTGTAGAGGTCCGCAACATCGAAGACGAACGAACGTGCGTGACCGGTATGGACGAATCCGAGCCCAGCCGCGCACCCAAGAGCAACGATGACGGCGTGGCACACGCCATACAAGCTGGTCGTGGCCGCCGACAAAGCCATGTTGACGGGGTCGGACCCAGCGAAGTCGTCCGGACGATAATCACGCCGCTTCCACTCGACACCGTACTCCTGGGCCGCATCTTTATATGCCTGGCGCACGCGGGCTCCCTCACGCCCGCGAAGCTGCTGCATCGTCAATCCTGAGACGTCCTCACCCGGGAAGCGCATTGCGTACATGTCGCGGGCGACCCTCAGGCGCGAACTTTGATTGCTGACCAGCGTCGCTTGCGCCTCCAGTAGTCGCGACGAATTCGTCAAAGTTCGGCCGTGTGCGTAATAGCGCACGCCCTGCTCACCGACCCAGACGCACGTTGCACCGCTTTCGGCCATCAGGACCATCGCCTGATGTGTGACATTGGTGCCCGGACCGAGCAGGAGAGCGCCAATGGTCGCCGCAGGCACATGCACGACTCCGCGCTCGTCCGTCACGGTCAGTGCGTTTGAGTCCCGATGGAGGACGCATCGCTCGACATATAGAAAGCTGAGCCGGTCCTGAGCACGCTGCAGCTGCGAGATGCCGACCGGGGGCGGTCCCGGGATGGGTTTCATCGCGGCGGTGGCGCCAAGGTCATCAAACCGCACCCATACGCCTTGGCCCGACCCATGCCGAGAGTAAGCGCCGACCTCAGGGCCTCGGGGTCCGTTACTGTCAATACCCCCTTGAATGTTGCTCTCGTCAACGACACCGATGCCCGACGGCCAGCTTCTGAGGGATCCTGGCGTCCAAATGAGGCCGTATGCCGCTCGCGCACTTCCGTCTCAACGCCGAAGTTGTCGTCGGCCGGCAGGGAGAACCCCCAGGTATGGGAGTGCTTCGCCAACCACGCTTGTTGCTGACCTACCGTCAAGTGGGGAGAAACCTTGCCGCGGCGCGTTACCGACGCGCTGTCCCTGGCAAGCACACGCACTGGATTGGCCGTAAGTCGATAGGACCACGATTGGCCATCGTCGATGTTCGCCAAGAAAGCCGCGTAATTCGTTGTGTCCCAACTGATTTGCGTTGGCCAACCGGCTTGCTCCAATAGGCCGGTGAAGTCGGGTCGCGAGGGAGAGACCACATAGAGCTGCAAGTCGTGGCTTGCGTAGTTGTCAAGCCTCCAGAGCACACGGCCGGCAGGATTGGAGCTTGATTCGGGGTGATGGGACCCCATAACGGCTGCGTGCATCGCCTGGGGGGAGCCGACGAGGCGCCGTGCGTCTCGGCGGGTGGGATTCAAACGAAGGCGCGAAAGGTACATCAGGAGCTTCCCTCTGACGACACGACGAGAGCCGCCGCGAAGAAGTCCGGGTCGTCAGACGATTGCCTACTCAAGTCGTTGTCCTTCTGCACTTCGAAACGGATTACGTCCCGCCAGCCGTACTTTCGTCGGACCGGATCAAAGCTCACCGGTACATCCCGGCTGGTGTAGGTGTCCCCGCGGCTATCCGGATCGGTGACGGCCTGACGGTCTATGGCGACGGGAAGCGACACCGTGCGCCCGAGGCCCCGCATGTGCTGCTTGCTGGCGAGCCAAGGGTGCTCAATCAGGGTTTCTAGAAGGTCGCCCTCGTGCAGGGCAATTCGCTTTTCTTCGTCCCGCCACGCAATGAGACGCCAGTGCGGTGGACATGAGCGTCGGCCGAGATACAGCGGAAAGGTCGGCCTCAGCAGCGCCTCCACGATCCCCGCGAGGAGCTCGGGATCACCCTCGATACCGGCGAGGAACACGGCATCGCTGAGGTAGAAGCGCTCCGACAGCGGCATGACTGCGCCATCCGTCAGTCGAATGGCCGTCTGGAAGTCGCGAAGGAGGCCACCTGGCTGGTCGGTTCGGACGCCAAAACGCAATTGCAGCAGGTCCTCGATCGGGTCGGTGCGGCGACGACCCTGCGCAGCCGCGATCATGCCGAGTACCCCGCTCTTGGTTGGCTCGGAGCGCGTCTCCCGCCGAGTGAAACGGCTGGAGTCACCCCATGCCTGCAGCGGGCCCGCCAGGCGGAGGAGCAGCGTGCTCATGAGCCCGCTGAGTCCAAGCTCGCGCGCACGGTATCGCCAACCGCATGCACAAGCGTGGCGAGAGGCATCGATGAGGCGATGGTGTCCATGGCTTCAGTTCGATCGCCCTTGCGCGCCAAGAACGATGCGCTCGGCGCACCCAGGAATGCTGCGACGTCCTGGTACTCCTTGGCCAAGCGCTCAGCGGACCCGCGGACGAACCCGCCTCCGCTGACTACCGGCTCCTCGAATGCCCCCACCAGACTGACCGGCTGGTCTTCCCGAACACAAACAAGCACCGCATCGGGAACGGTCCGGTTGGCGAACGTGTTTTGCTTGCCGGTTGGCATACTCGTCGCGAAGCTGTCAACGAATGCCTCGACTGCTCGCACCGTTGCCGCTGCGTCTCCGAGGTTTGCCAAGAGTCCCTCGACGTCGACCGTCGCAAAGCGGTAGAGCGTTGAAGAGGAAAACTCGATGGTTCCGATCATTCCGGCACCCGTCTCCTCCTCGACCTTCTGATCGTCCACCGCGGTGTAGTAGTCCTGTTCGGGTGTGACCGCGTGGGTTGAGAGTGCGTGCGCGACTTGGACGGCAGCATCGACGTTGAGATCCGCGGCGTCAGCAACCATTCGACCGAATAGGGCAACGTCGATTCCGTGTTCCTGGTCCGCTGCCTCGGCGGCCTCACGCTTCGTCACCTTCTCCCCGGCGGAAAGAGCAAGGGCAGCAAGGCGGTCGAGTTGCCTGTTGCTCCAGAAGACGAGGTATTGCGTGGTGCCGAGGTGTGTGCGGCTGGGCTCACCAGCGTCGATCGCTTTCTGTTGCGTCTTCGACTTCTTCTCATCGACGCTCATGCCCAAGGCCTTGATGATCGTCGTGGCTTTCTGCGCGGCCACCTCGCTCGTGACCGACTCGTCTTTGGCCTGCATCCGGTCAACGAGCAGTTCGAGCGCACGCTTAGTTCGGACACCCAGTTCGGAGGCGTCGAGCTTGGCCTTGTACGACTTCCGGACAGCGCGCTTCCACGCCTGGCTGCTCACTCGGGCGCGCGTGACGCCGCCATACGTCGCGGTCTTGGGGCTGCCGGTGTCGTCGCGATTGAGGTTGCTCGGGGGAACGGACTGAAGGATGTGAATGTCAACGAACATTTGCGTTCTCACTTTCGGCGGAGGTGATTTGTTGAGGCGAGAAGTTGTGGAAGCTTCTGCCCCAGCGGAGGCGCACGATGCGCATCCCGTCGGGCTGCTGAGCGCGATAGAGATCTTGTGCGAGCAGGCCGTAGTCCAGCGCGATATCGGAACTTCGCAGCAGAGTGATCAACCCGCGAAGGTGGCGCACCAACTGGTTATATGACGAAGCCTTGGCACAGGTATGGAAGCGCGCGATGATCGCAGCGTCCGTCGGATCGTCTGGCTTCTGCGTGATCGCGACCTCACGGACCGCTTGACCTACGCGCTTCTTGGGCTTGTGAGCCGGACCTTTGGCCGACTGCGCATGGATCGCGTAGAGGACAAGTGCACTGTGGACGGCTCGTTCTACGGCATTCGGCGTGTCGGCAGCGCCTTGGAGTTCGCCGGGAATCGACGACAGCGTGAGGTTCCAAGCGCGCACATCACTGACTGGATCGGCCGTATCGAGCTGGCGCAACTGGGCCAGGTTGGCGCGCGCTCGGGCGCTAAAGCCGGGATGCTCAGAAGTCGCTCCTGCATATAGCTCCTGCACTCGCGTCGCGACGATCGTGCCGACCTGGCGCTCAGGAGACTGTCTGGGCGTGTCCGTCATGGTCATCACCAGTCCTCTCAGGTGTTTGTTGATTGGCTAACTCGGTCAGGTTTTTTCGCAGATAGGACCGGAACCAGAGGTCAGCCAGCGCCGCGTCGAGGTGCTTACCGTTCACTTTGCGACCGATGAGGGCGTCATCGCCGGCGTCGCGAAGGAGGTCATCACCGATGGAACTGATCTCCCTGGCTACCGTCCGACGCCATTGCGCTTGTGCTACAGCAAGATCAGAGGATGAACGGAGACCCCCGAGCCAGGTCGGGTAACTCAAATCCAGGCGCGCGAAGCCAGCCAATCGTGCGCCCTCACGGGGTCCGCTGGCCTCACGACCTCCCGCCTCGGCAAGGTTTGCTGCGAAGCGACCCAGTTGTTGAACGGCGGCGACGGCCTCTTCAGCCGCCGTCAGGACCAAGCCGGCGAGACGCTCGTCGTGCAGCACGGCTGGCCGCAAGCGGAGTTCGTCGTCATAGATGGAGAGGATCATCGAATCTTGCGTGCCGTAGGACATTCCGACCGCTCTCAGACTGATCGGGGTATCTCGGTCAATTTTCTTGCGTCCCGTCAGTTGCTGGATCCACGCGATGACGCCAGGTTTCAGCGCAACGGGCGCTTCACTTCGGACAGAGCCGTTCTGAACACCGAATGCCAGCAGGCCCTCCAGTCCGCGCCACATTTTCCGCGTCACGTCGTGTTGAACCGGCATATACGTCGGCACACCATTGGTCTTCTCCTGATTCGCGCTGCGCCTCCAGGCGGTCATGGTCTCCAGATCGTGGAGATTCCGCGCATGAATCGGATCGCCATTGGTAATTAGCACATCGGTGACAACCGAGCCGTCATGATGCAGGAGTATGCGTCGGCTCGGCCAGGTCATCACGTCGGCGATCCCTCGCGGGGCCGAATGGGCAGCTTCAATCCCCGGGCCGAGGGGAGCGCGCTCCCAAACGGGGCGGTCCGCCTCGTAGTCCTCCTCCGGGGGCAGGACAAGATTGAGGAGCAGGGTCTCTCGCAGAGTCCCTCCCTCAAACACTACGAGCCCGAGTCGGCCAGATAGACCAGTGCCGATTGGGTAGCCCTTGCCGCCTTTGACCCGCTCGTCCCCGTGCGCTCCCGTCTTGATGCCGGAGACGTCGAATTGCTGGGAGTGGACAACCCATCGCGCCGCCTCCGCATACGACAGGGAACGGACCGCCTCACCGGCTCGGGTTGTGAAGTATGGGCTCCCGGCGGGAACCTCGGCGATGAGCTTCACCAGTCCGGAGGTTTTGCTTGCGGCCAGCCCTGCTACCTGCATGAAGGGTGTCTCGGGATGCAATAGGTCGAAGCGGTCTGCATGCTCTTTCAGGTACGCCTCGATATCGGCGATAGGCAGACTCTCCGCGTCCCAGAGGCTTGCCCAGCGCTCGTGCGGGTAGTCAAAGCTTTCGGGGAGCGCACGGCGCAGGATAACGAGCAAAAGCCGGAGGATGGCGACATCCTGCGTCGGGATCTCGCCAGCGAGGGCCTGAACCTCGCTCGCGCGGCGAAAGACATCGTGAAGTGAGATCTCTTCGGTGCCGCCCGCGGTGCGTACGGCAATCCAGGGTTGCGTGCGTAAGTCGTATGTCGCTGCGTGCCTCATGGCGTTGCCTCTCGTGTTGTGACGAGCCCTAAATCCCGGTCATAGCGCAAGTGCCACCCGGCCACGCTGGCCTCCAGGTTGTCGTCGAGTGGGAGGATCAACTGCTTCTCCAGCAGCGGTGAACGCTGCCACCCGACGAAGTCGCGTCCCAATGCCTCGAGCTCGCTGATGACTCGGTCGATGAGCCAGGGAGTCGTCATCGCTTGGGGCAGACGAATCGTGGAGTTTGCCGCAGTGAGTGCCAAGTCGTCCGGGGGTGCGCTCAGCAAGACATGCCCAAGGTTGGCATGCGGAAATGGCGTGCCGAAAGGCAGGAGGCGGGTGGTTCCCTGCGTCTGCTGGACAACAATCACTTCAAGGCCGTCCTCGCTGTCGCGCACTTGGGCGTGACCAACCGTCTTTTCGTCGTTCTCGGAGTCACCAGCACGCCCAGCGAGCCACTCCATCAAGACATCCGAGGCGCGTGGCCCGCCGAGGAGGAATGTCTTGGCCCGGCGCGTCTGCTGATCCCGTCTGGTGGCCGCGTCGCTTTCCGCCCTCTCCCACTCTCGCCTCCAACCCGGCACGGGGGGCATATCCGGGTCGTATGCAGCCCCAACCAGAACTGGCACATCGTCCGGCAGGCAGATGTCGATGCCCGCGAGGTGGGGTGCTAATACGGCTGCGGCCCGCAGGAGGCGACTCTCGCCATACACCGCCCCGCTCCCCGGGTCGAGTTCGGGCGGGTCGGTGTACTTCGGGTCAGGGGAACCCATGACAAGTAACCGGGGACGTCGCGAATTCGCCGGGCGATCAACTTCCCCGTCTCCGCGCCGATGACGATGGAGGCGTCCAGCGCGCTGCAAGAGAAGGTCGAGAGGAGCCAAATCCGTGACCATGAGGTCAGCGTCGATGTCGAGGGATTGCTCAAGAACCTGGGTGCCGACGACCGCCAAACCCCACGGTCTCTCGCGGCCGGGGCGTGGCGGCCCGAGTTGGTCACGCAGGCTTCGTTCCCTGTCTGCTCGATCACTGGCCAGGAACCGACTGTGGATCAAGGTGACGCGATCGCCGAGGGCGGCTTCGAGCGACGAATAGGTTTCTTGAGCTGCGGCCACGGTATTACGCACGACGACGACGACCGATCCCGCCTCAACGGCGTCCGTCACTGTCCTGATCAGGCAATCCTGCTGCAACCTCTCGATCCGTAGCTGGCGACGCTCGCCATCCCAGGGGACGGCACGGACTTCGGTGTGGTCGTTCTGCACGGTGATCTGTGGGTAGCCCGGGGCGTCAAGTTGGCGGGGAACCCCACGCTGTCGTCCTTTGGCGTATGCCGCCACGAGTTCTCGGCGCTGTGCAGGCGGCAGGGTTGCGGAGAGCAGGATCACCGGCGTGCCGAAGGCACCCAGCCACTCAAGGACGCGGACGAGGTAGGTCCGCATGTAATCGTCAGCGGCATGCACCTCATCGACAATTACCACCTTGCCGGCGAGGCCCAGGTGTCGCAGGGCGACGAATCGTGATTTCAACCCGCCAAAGAGCGCCTGGTCGATCGTGCCCACGACGATATTGGCCAGGACTCCCCGACGCCGACCGTTGAGCCAACTCGACACGATGGCTGCCTCCCGGACGTCATCGAGATCGCCGAATTCGCGCTCGGCGGCATTGATCCCGATGATGCGCGCACCGGGCCCGATGCCTCGGTAGCTCTCGTTCAGGCGGGCCTTGCCGTGCGCTAGGAAGATGGTGGAAGGGTCGGTCGTGTCGAGATGCCCGGTCCATGCATGAACGCGCTCGAACATGGCATCCGAGGTCGCCATAGTCGGGAGAGCGACAAAGACCCCGCCGCATCCGAAACGCGCAGCGAGTACCTCCGCGGCGAGCAAGGCGGCCTCGGTCTTACCGGAGCCCGTCGGTGATTCGATGAGCAGCAGGGAGGGTTCGGTGACTTCGCGGGCGATTCGAACGGCTTCGACCTGAACTGCGGTTGGGGTGGCTCCCACCTCGGGAAAGCGTCGCCGCATGAGGGCTTCGGCGTTCGCGTCATCGATGCGAAGCCGCAGAGGGCTGCGTAGGTCGTGGCCAATGCGTGCACGACGTGCTCGCTCTGGTGATGGGGTCGCATCCTGATGTGGAAAGCGCATGTCATCACTCGCCAGCCAGTCTGCTACGACAATGACGGCGCTCACTAGGACCTGGGCCTCGGGCGAGAGTGGCACGGTCGACCACTGAGCGAAACGGGCTTCGGCGCCGGTGATGGTTGCCAAAACCGTGAGGAGTTCATCCTGGACGGCGCCCCAAGCAGGCACGTCGGCGCCGGTCCACTCTCGCCGGAGTCGAAGATCCTCTAGTTCTCCCCACGTCGGCGGAACTCCGTGGTGCATCCCGACAGGCAGAGCGTAGGTCCTAGCAATGTCTCGGTGTAGGCCATGGCGCCGCTCAAGCCAGTCCGTGACGAAGGCTTGACCAATCCGGCAATGAGGTGGCAACTTGATTCCCCCCCCGACGGCATACGGAGGACAGGTCAAGCCGTGGCGCGCCATACGGTCCAAGAGATCGTCGTAGCCGCGCGTCATACGCGCTTTCACGGCGAAGCCGGGGCTGGCCTTGCCAATGTCGTGGACTCCGGCGAGCCAGGTCACGAGCAGACGACCATCGAGGTCCCCGTTCGGAAGGCCACGACTGATCACCCTTCGGACGTTTGGGGCGAGCCATTGGTCCCAGAGCAACGCGGCGACGGCGGCCGAATCTGTTAAGTGACGGGTGAGCGGCATCCAGGTGCCCGCATCCTTATTCGTTTTCGCCCAGACGGAGTCCGCAGCCTCGGAGAAGGACGGAGTGGGCGCGGCCACGGCGCGAGCTTGCGGCAACTCCGGAACCGGTCGGCTCGGGGGAGTCTGGGCGGTGTCGAAGTGCACCGAGGCCAGGCGTCGCTGCGACACGTCGAGAAACTCGACGACATCCGGGGCTACGTAGAGGGCCCGGGCCTGATCACTTCTCCTCGTGACGATTCCAGCATCCGCAAGTTCGCGGAAAGCAGCATTCGCGGGAACTGGCCCGATCCCGAGCAAGCGTTCGGCCGTCTCGGTCGTCATGGCAGGTGCCTGGGTGATGGTGTCGAGAATGCGAAGCACGGCCGCGTCGCCGCGGGGTTTAGCTCGCTTGCCCTCGGACTGTCGGAGTTGTGTGAGGCGCCTGTCCCACTCGTCCCGCAGGGTCGCCACGTCGGAGGCGATTTCTTGGGCCTGGTGCGCCGCGTCGACTGTTGCTCGGAGGAAGACGTCGAGCCACCCGTTCACGGCGCGATCTGCCTCGAATGAGGTAGGTGGGCCCTCGAACCGAAAGCGTTCCAGCCCGGCCATGTATTCGTCCGTGCGCGTCAGCAGGACGAGCGAGATGGGCAAGGGCACCGCCTGGTGCCGACCGCGCCGCGCGTGAGTTGCCTGGATGAGCGCCCTGCCGACACGTCCGTTGCCGTCGGCAAAGGGGTGAATCGTCTCGAACTGTGCGTGCAGGATGCCTGCCTGAACGAGGGGAGACATAGCGCGTGATTCGGCAAATGCAAGAAGGTCGACCAGGAGTCGTTCGACCTGTTCCGGCGGTGGGGGTACGAAGACTGCCGTCAGGGGGTTGTGGGACGAGCCGCCGATCCAGTTCTGCGCCGTTCGTATGCCGTGCAGGCGCGGCCGGTCGGGGAATAGGGCCGATTGCGCGGCAACCAAGTCTGAGACCCGAAGAGTTGGCTCCTCCGTCCATCGGCGGGCCATCTCACGAATTACGAGGAGGTTGTTGGCCACCGAGCGTGCCGAATCGCTGACTCCACGAATGTCTTCGTCAAGCGCTAGTCCGGCCAGAGCAATCTGCTGAGCGCCGGGGACGATGCCTTCTATCCATGAACTCGCCACCGCTTCGCAGCCGCGCAGGAGGGGTGATATTCCCGCGATGGGGGCATTGAGGGACTCGTCCATGCGGGCAACGGCGCCCTCGGCCTCGCGGAGCAGTGACTCGTTGTCAGAGGTCAGTGCAAAGCTCAGATCATGCAGTCGGTGAGGGATGTATGCGCCGTAGACGCCCGAAGCTCGGGCGGCACGCGTGCCGCCCGAGCCCGGCCAGAATCCCCCCTGGTAGGTCCCCATGTTGCACCTCCTAACCGCACGTCAGCGAGTAGATGTCTGCAAACTAGTGGACTCCGATACCGGATGTCAATGGTAAACGTTCTCGTAACAGTCTAGCTAACAGGTTGAGTCATAAGTCCCCGCAGGGGCGGGGCGAGTGACCAGCTGGTTGGACAACAGGCCAGCCAACAGTGGCTCATCCCCTCGGAATGGCGGGGCAAGTCGAATGGGCCATGCGATGAGGCTAGCCCGCAGGGGTGGCTTCATGCCGCGCCTCCGAGGGTCTCAATTTTCGCCCACCGACTACCCGCAAAAACAGTTAGTGAGTAATCTTTTCTGCATGGATAAGCCGACGGGCTACCTGCCACGCATCCTGGATGCCCGTTTGGTAGAGGCGATGGCGTCGGCACCGGTGGTGCTACTCGATGGTCCGCGCGGTGTCGGGAAGACCACAACGGCTGCTCGAGTCTCCCGAACCGTCGTGATGCTTCCCCGGGACATGGACCAGCTGCACTACGACCCGGAGGCCTATCTACGCCAGCTGGAGCCTCCGGTCCTCCTCGATGAATGGCAGCTGGCCGGCTTAGAACTACTTTGGGCGATCAAGCGCATCGTCGACGCCGATCCGTCACCCGGGCGCTTCATCCTGGCCGGAAGCGTCGAGCCTGCGGCACACGGCCCGACCTACCCGCTGACCGGTCGCGCGGTTCGGCTCGTGATGCGCCCCATGACAGCCGCCGAATTGAACGGCACGGGAGACCTGTCCAGTCCGCTGTCCGCTCTGCTCGCAGGCCAAGCACCAGCCCTGGGATCTGGGGCTGATGAGCAATTCACCATTGACCAGGTCTCCACATCGGGCTTTCCGGCCGCCCGCGCAATGCCCGAGCCAGCGGTCTTCCTTGAGGCCTATGCCAGCCTCGTGGCGCAGCGCGCCGGTGAGGAGGGGCGGGACGCCAGCCGGCTGCTCCGCACCCTGCGGGTGCTAGCCACGCTCACTGGTCAGGCGGTGCCCGATCAGCGCATCTGGGAAGCGGCGGACGTCAACAAAGTGACTCTCAAGGCCTATGACGACCTCTTGGAACGGGTCCACCTCAGTGTCCCATTGCCGGCATTCGAGAGCAATCGGCTCAAGCGACTGACGAGCTATCCCAAGCGATTCCTGGCCGACACGGCCATGGCGCTGACCCTGGCCGGACTCGATGTCACGCAACTGGCCAGCGATCCACGACTGGCGGGCCGCTATCTCGAGTCCTATGTGGTGCAGCAGCTGCGTCCCCATGTCGACATGGCGCGCGCCCACCTCATGCACCTGCGCTCCAGCGCGGGCGAGAACGAGGTCGATGCCGTCGTGGAGACCAGGCACGGAGTCGTGGGGGTCGAGATCAAGCTCGCGCGGCGGGTTCGGAGTGAGGACGCGAAGCCGCTTGCGTGGCTCCGGGACTCCCTTGGAGAGCGTTTCCTTCAGGGCGTGGTCTTTCACACCGGCACAGATGTGTATTCCGTGTCGGACCGCGTGTATGCCGTCCCCCTAGGCCATGTCACCCGGTAACCACGCGGGAGCGCCGTAGGTGGCTTTGGGTCGTCGCCTCGCGATCGGCGTCCTCGCGTCAGTTCTCGGAGCCAGAGGTGTGGTCGTCTTCTAGGCTGTACCGCCAGATGACGAAGTCATCGATCTGGATCCACGCGTCTGGGCCGACTCCCCACAGCCCGACGTAGATCAGCACGCGACGCAGATCGCCGGACGCGAAGGTGACCTCGTACTGGCTGTAGCTGGTGTCCTGGCAGTCGGGACTGACGGGAGCGGAACCCACGAGCTTGGTTTCGGCCAGGATCGGGCCGTCACCGTCGAGTTCGGCGGCGCCTCGCAGGTGAAGTAGCCGTCAGTCAGGGTGTCGGACAGACGCAGTCAGGCATAGACGGTGAACGTCTCACCGGGCTCCACGTCGTGGAAGCGGTTGATGGCGTTCCACCCGGTGCTGCCGCGCACCCAGGCGTTATTGGCACCCTCGCGGGCGAACCCCTTGCCGATGTCATAGCCCGCGCGAATCGGACCTGCTGAGACATCAGTCGGGCGCACGGTCGGCTCCGATCCGGGCCGGCGGGCTACAGGTATCGCCGCCTCGGAGCCGCGCGCACGCTCACGACCGGCCGATCGCGGCGAATCCTGTAGCCCACCGGCCCGGCCAGGCGCGCCGACGCACCCCGACCTCCGAGGCAGCCCGCCAGCGCCGTCGCTCAGGGCCAGGCCCGGGCAAGCCCGCGCTGCCCAAGCGTGCGGGAACCACGTAGATTGCTGCCACGTCATTACTCCTCGCGTGGCGCGTTGCCACGCGGGGGAAAGCACACCGCATACGGCCGGCCGCAGGGGGCGGGCCAGAGGGAGAGCACGAAGTATGTCCGAGCAGCCCCAGGACGCGGCCGTCCAGCCGCTCGCCCCGCCCATGGAGACCCTCACGCTCGAGGCGCCCCCGGCGGTCCTGGCGATCCCCACGACGTCCGCACCCAAGATGGCGCCGGCCGTGCCGGCCAGTGCGGTGCCGATGCTCGACCAGAAGGTCGACGGCTATCTCGATGCCCTGATGAAGTCCGAGACCAAGAGCCCGGAGTATGAAGCCAAGGCCACCGAGATGCGCACCATGGGTGACGACGACATCCGGCGCGCGGCCGAGTCGTCGAACCGCTTGCTGCAGAGCCCGGTCAAGGCGCTCCAGGAGGGCGGCCTCGCCAGCGGGTCCAAGGTCGGCAAGACGCTGCTGGAGCTGCGCCGCACCGTCGAGGAGCTCGACCCGAGCCAGGCGCAGGGCGCCAAGAAGGTGCTCGGAATGATTCCGTTCGGGGACAAGATCAGCGACTACTTCCGCAAGTACCAATCCGCGCAGAGCCACCTCAATGGCATCCTGCACAGCCTGCGCAACGGCCAGGACGAACTGCAGCGCGACAATGTCGCCCTCAACCTCGAGAAGCAGCAGCTCTGGGACTCGATGGGCCGGCTGAACCAATACGTCTATATCGCCGAGAAGCTCGACGCCAAGCTCGCGGCCCAGATCGCCACCCTCGACGCGACCGACCCGGAGAAGGCCAAGGCGCTGCGCGAGGATGTGCTGTTTTATGTCCGCCAGAAGCACCAGGACCTGCTGACCCAGCTCGCCGTCAGCATCCAGAACTACCTCGCCATCGACATCGTCATCAAGAACAACATCGAGCTGATCAAGGGTGTCGACCGCGCGACGACGACGACGATCAGCGCGCTGCGCACGGCCGTCATCGTCAGCCAGGCGTTGTCCAACCAGCAGCTCGTTCTCGACCAGATCACCGCCCTCAACACCACGACGAGCGGCCTCATCGAGCGCACCTCGGAAATGTTGAAGGACAACAGCATTCGCATCCAGGAGCAGGCGGCCAGCGCGACAATCGGCCTGCCGCAGCTGCAGCGCGCCTTCCAAAACATCTACGCCACCATGGACGCCATCGACACCTTCAAGGTGCAGGCGCTCGACAATATGGCCGCCACGATCGGGACCCTCGAAACCGAGGTCGCGAAGTCCCGCACCTACCTCGACCGCGTGCAGCGGCAGGACCAGCGGGTCATCTCCGGCAGCCTCGACATCGAGCGGCCGAACGCCTGACCGCGCACCCGCGCGGCCGGCTTCGACAAGGCTGACGACA
Source organism: Actinomycetota bacterium (assembly GCA_020160805.1). Lineage (GTDB taxonomy): Bacteria > Actinomycetota > Actinomycetes > Actinomycetales > Dermatophilaceae > Nostocoides_A > Nostocoides_A veronense. The sequence goes on from JAIUPO010000002.1 coordinate 131,742, forward strand.
TATGGGAATCGGGGACTGGTTCGGTCTCGGGAAGAAGAAGGAGCCCGAGCCGATCATTGAGGTGCCCGCTGCCCCGACTAGTGAATCCCTCGCTGCCGCACTGGATTCCGTCGAAGCCATGGCCGCCGCGGGTCGCGTTCCGCCGATGGTCATGGCGCGGCTGAAGCGCGTGACGAATCTCGTCCGCGCGACCATCCCGCGCCTCGACAGCCTCGGTGGGGGGAGCGCCTCGGCATACAACGTGATGGCGACGGCGACCGACTACCTCCCCGGCGCGATCGGCGGCTACCTCCGGCTGCCGCGCGACTGGGCCGACACCCGCCCGGTCGATCGCGGCAAGACCTCGCTGCTGATCCTCATCGACCAACTCGACCTGCTCGGGGCGACGATGGACAAGGTCTATGACGCGATCAACCGCGCCGACGCCGAGGCGCTGGTCGTCCACGGCCGCTTCCTGCAGGAGAAGTTCGGGACTCCGGCCGGGGGTGAGCTCGGCCTGGGTGCCGGGGCGATCACGCCGCCCATGCCCGGTGCAGGAGGTATGCCGAGTGGCCCGCTCGCGCCCCCCGCACCGTCCGCGTCGCGCCCCGCGCCGCCCCCGCCCGGGGACGACTGGCTCATCCCAGACCACGACCCCGACACCGGCGACATCCCCCACCTGGCGGCGAATCCCACTGCCGCACAGTCGAACCCAAGCCAACCGCCACCGCTGACGCCTCCCACCGGAAGGGACGCCCGCTCATGACCACACCCGCCGACACCCTCGCAGGTGCCGTCGAGGCCCTCGTCACGGCCGCCACGACGGCCGGCCTGGACGGTGCTGCCGCGCGCGCCGAGGGCCTGGCCTTCGCTGCCGCCATCGCCGAATCCGCTCCGCTCGCCGCCGCCGACTGGGCACCCGCGGCCGGCCTCGACCCGAGCGACGCAGCAGCCGCAAATGTCGCCTTTTTCGAGGCCGCCTCGGGCGGGCGCAAGTGGCGCCAAGCGCCGACGGCGATCATCAGCGAACTGGTTGCGACCGGGTCGGCGGGGGCGCCGGCATACGCCCAAGCACTGGGGGATATCGCCAGCGCCGCGTGCCTGCTCGGCACCCCGACCCCTCGGGTCGCGGGCAATGCCGCGCTGGCCTCCGCCGCCCAGCTGAGCGCGCTGCCATTGCACCAGTCGATCCACCCGGTGGGCTCCCTGACCGGCGATCCCCGCATCCCCGCCGAACCCAGCAACCCAGGCCCCGAATCCGCGACGCCGCCCCCGCCCCCCGCCTCCCAGACGCCCGCCCGCCCCATGCCGCCAGCAACCGGCGCCGGCGTGGATCCGGTTCTGGGAGTGGGGAATCCGAATGACATCCCCAATCTGACCGAGCTTATGCTGGAGAACCAGCGCCGCGTCACGGAGCAACTGGCCGCGATGGAGCGCCTCCGCGGCGGCCCGATGCTGACGCCACCCGGTATGCCGACCTCCGGACCGATCCCGCCCAGCGGGCAGCCCATCCCGCCGGCCCCCGGCCTCCCGCCAGGCGCTGGCCTCCCCCCAGGCTTCCCGCCAGCCCCCGGCGACGCGAGCCAGACGGCCGCCCCAACCCAGACCCAGGGCGAGGCCCCAGCCACGCAGCCCGAGGCCCCTAAGGAGCCGGAGAAGTCCCTCGACGAACTCCTCGCCGAGCTCGACGACCTCATCGGCCTCGCCTCGGTCAAGCGCGAAATCCACCAGCAGGTCGCGATCCTCAAGGTCGAGAAGAAGCGCGCCGAGGCCGGCCTGCGGCAGGCGACGATCACCCGCCACCTGGTCTTCGTCGGCAACCCCGGCACCGGCAAGACCACCGTTGCGCGAATGGTCGCCGGCATCTACCGCGCGCTCGGCCTGCTCTCCAAGGGTCACCTCATCGAGGTCGACCGTGCCGAACTCGTCGCGGGTTATCTCGGCCAGACGGCGATCAAGACCAGCGAGGTCGTCGCCAAGGCCCTCGGCGGCGTGCTCTTCATCGACGAGGCTTATGGCCTCAATGGCGACCAGTACGGCCTCGAAGCCGTCAACACCCTGGTCAAGGAGATGGAGGACAACCGCAACGATCTCGTCGTCATCGTCGCGGGTTATCCCACGCCGATGATGGAATTCATCGCGCAGAATCCCGGCCTCGCCAGCCGCTTCAAGACGATGATCGAGTTCGCGGACTACACCGACGACGAGCTCCTCGCGATCATGAAAAGCCTTGCGGAGAAAGCGGATTACGACATCACCGCGGACGCCGAGGCGACGGTGCGCGACATCCTCGTCGCCACCCCGCGCGATTTCACCTTCGGCAATGGCCGCTTCGTGCGCAATCTGCTCGAAGAGGCCATCGGCCGCCACGCGTGGCGGCTGCGCGATGCCGCCGAGGTCAGCACCGAGGACCTGCGCAGCCTGCTCGCTGCGGACTTCCGCGAGAGCGACGAAAGCGCCGAGGTCGTCCCCTTCGACGAGCCCGCACCAAGCGCCGACGACGACGAAACCGGCACTCCCAACGATGACGTCGAAGCCGAGACCGAGATGACCGCCGAGGGCGCGCCGCCGCCCGCGGAGGACCAGAAAGAGGCAGGGGTATGACGCAGATCGCCACCCAGCCCGCCGCGCCGGCACCCCCGCAACAGGGGCTCGCCGGCGGGACGGCCGCCCAGCGCCGCGCCCTCGCGCGCCGGCACTACTTCACCGGCACACCAGGACGTATGCGGATCGCCTCCGCCGTCGCCGCCGCCCTCTGCGTCGCCTTCGCACTCGCCGGCTTCCTCGGTCTGCGCGGTGTCGACGGGGCCGTCGATCGGGCTAGCGCCAATACCGAACAGGTGGTGCGCGTCCGGGCGATCTATGCCGACCTACTCGCCGCCGACGCGGCCGTCACGAATGGCTTCCTCAAGGGCGGCCAGGAGAGCGCCGAGAACCGCAAGACCTATGACGACGCGATGCAGCGCGTCGCCACCAATATCGCCGCTGCCGCCAGCGCCCAGCCGGCCGATGGCAAGGCGCTCGCCGCCCTCAATGCCGAGGTTCAGGCATACGCCGGCAATGTCGACCGAGCCCGCACCTACAACCGCGAGGCGAAACCCGTTGGCGCGCAATACCTCCGGATCGCGGGCACGGAGTTGCGCGCCGAGGGACTGCCGATCGCCAATGCCATCGCCGAGGCCAACCAGACCCGCGCGGACCAGGAGTTGAAGCTCAGCGGCTACAGCGGGCTGGTCGTCGGCGTCGGCGTGCTCACGCTCGGCGTGCTCGCCGCGATCGCCATCTGGCTGGCGCGCCGCACCCACCGATATCTCAACGTCCCGCTCAGCGCCGCCCTGCTGCTCGTCGCGACGGCGCTCGCCATGTCGATCAGCCACATCGCGCAGGTGAGTTCGACGATGAACAAGGTCGCCGATGGTGACTACCGCGCCGCGGTGAGCCTGGCGCAGGCGCGCGCGGCGGCATACGACGCGAAGGCCAACGAGTCCTTGACCCTGATCGCCCGCGGCAGTGGCGCGGCCTACGAAAAGGCTTATGACGCCTCGGTCGCCCTCGCCTCGCAGCAACTCGACGACCTGCTGCAGGCGGACCCCGCGCAGAACAATCTGCGCCGGACGTTCGCGGCCTATACCGACACCCACCGAGCCATCCGCACCGCCGATGATGGTGGCGACTGGAACGAGGCCGTCGACCTCGCGACCACACCGGACACCGAAACCGCCTCCTCCAATGGCGCTTTCCGGGCCTTCTCCACCGCCGCCGATGGCGTGCTGGACTCCAAGCTCAAGAGCATCGTGGCCGCCTTCGACCGGATCGGCGGGGGGCTGCTGCCGCTGCTCGTCGGGCTCGGCGCGGCGCTCGCGGCACTGCTCGCCGGCCGAGCGATGTCGAAGCGGATCGAGGAGTTCCGATGAGCCGTATGCCGTCCGCCCGCCGCCGCTGGAGCAGCCCGGTGGCCCTCACGGTCACCTCCGCGCTGGCCGCCCTCGGCCTGGCCGGCTGCTCGGGCGGGTCCTATGACGACACCACCTGGCCTACCCGCTCCAGCGCCTCGGCGTCGACCTCCTCATCGTCCGCGACGACCACGGCGCCCGCCTGCGACAACGCGACCCAGTCCTACGATCCACTCGCCTCGCTCCCGGCCAAGGCCACCTCCTTGGGGGACAGCTTCATCGACTCCATCGTTGACCGGGGCTATCTGCGGGTCGGAGTCTCCGCCGACTCCTACCTCTTGGGGGCGAACAACCCGCTCACCGGGCAGATCGAGGGCTTCGACATCGATATCGCCAAGGCAATCGCCAAGCGCCTGCTCGGCGATGAGGACAAGATCCGCCTGATCGTCATCACGGCGGCCGATCGCATCCCCGCGCTCGAGGAGGGCCGGGTCGATCTCGTCGCCCGCAATATGACGATGACCTGTGACCGCTGGAATCAGATCGCCTTCTCTAGCGAGTACTACCACGCTGGGCAGAAGCTGCTCGTGACCCGAGAAGCGGCCGCAGCGAACCCCGACGCCGGCCCGAAAGATATGAAGGGCCAGCGCGTTTGCGCCCCCACCGGGACCACGAGCCTGGCCAAGCTCAAGGCCGTCAACGACGAGGTCGGCGGCATCGATATCGTCACCGCGGCCAATCACACCGGCTGCCTTGTGCTCTTTCAGCAGGGCAAGGCCGATGCCATCACCGGCGACGACACGGTGCTCGCCGGGCTCGCCGCGCAGGATGTATATGCCGAGGTCACCAGCGCCCCGGCCATCACCGATGAGCCCTATGGCCTCGGCATTGCTAAAGCGAATGTCGAGTTCGTGCGCTATGTCAACGCCGTCCTCGCCGACCTGCGCGCTGATGGGGAGTGGACCACGATCTATGACCGCTGGTTCGCCAGCAGCCTCGGCAAGGCCCCCAAGCCGCCCACCGCGGTCTACGGCCGCTCGTGAGTCTCGACCTCGGCATGACCGGCGCCCCCGGGAGCACCCCGCGTGCCCCCGGGCGCCTCGGCGTGCCCGTCAGCGCCGCCGAAGCGCTGCGCTACCTCACCGACCTCGGGATGTGGCTCGATGAGCGCCGCAAACAACTCGATGCCATCGACCAGGCCGCGCTGTCCGCGCCCGATCAGAGCGACCGCGAGGCCCTGACGCACGACATCACCGTGTCGATGGCGCTGTGGAAAGCCATCTCCGATCGCTACGAACTGCTGCGCGTCACCTTCGACTCCGGCCGCGTCGGGCCGGTGCAGGCCGAGCAATTGTCGACGCTGATTTGGGGTCGTCTCGATGTCGCACCCGGCGACGGGCGCGAGGCCACGCGGGCCCGGATGCCCAGCGGCGCCGAGAGCAATCTCGCCGTGTCATTGCCCGAGGCCTGCCGGCTTTCCGATGCGATGAGTTCCTCGCTGCGCGCCCGATTGGCCTTGGAGACAACGGGACTCGACGTCTCGATCCGGGTCAAGGGGATTCGCGAGAGCGTCGAGCGGATCCGCGATCAGGTGTCGATGATGCCGCTCGGCGCCACCCGCGACCGCACCCAGCGTGAGCTGATCGCGCTCGAGCAACGGCTCTTCGATGTCACCGAACGCGCAAAGCGCGGCGCCGATGTCGGAGGCTTCCTCGGGCCGCTGGAGGTCGAGGTCGCCGCCCGCGAGCGCGACCTGATCGTCGCCGCCTCTCGCCGTCACGAGAGCGAACGTGATGCCGCCCGCGCCCGCGAACTGATCACCGCCCTGGCCGCCCGCGGCGACGCCATCCGCGGCTTGCAGGCGCAATGCCTCGCCGCGGTGACGCCGGCGCCCAAACTCGCCGTCCCCGATGTCCGTGCGCTCGGGGCCGTGCCCGACGACCCGGACGCCATCGACGCGCTGCTCGCGCGCTTGGGCCTGGTCGGCAAGGCGCTGGATCAGGCGCACGAAACCTACGCCCGCGCCCTCGGCGAGCGCGACGAACTCCAGGGCCTGCTCGGCGCCCTGGACGCTCAGGTGACTGGCTCGCCCGCCGTGACCGCCGCCGAACGCGCCGACCTCAAACCGATGCGCGACCAACTCGCCGCCGTCCTCGCTGCCACCCCGGTCCCGCTCGTGCGTGCGCGGGCCCTGATGGCGGCATACCAGTCCTATGTCCGGACCGTCACCAACAACGGAAGGGCCCCGCTATGAGTGACCTGACCGCCTGCCGGCAGCCGGGGTGCACCGGCACGATCGCCGATGGCTACTGCGATGTCTGCGGTATGCCGGGTGAGCCGGACCAGCTCGCCGCGCCCGCGGCGTCGAGCCCTCCGCATACCCCAGCCCCGGCCGCATCAGCCGGCCCGCCCGTCCCCCCACCCCCGCCGCCGCCCAGCGCGCGACCGGCCCCAGGCGGCCAGGCGCCCGCCCGCGGGGTGGCGGGGCACACCGGCCCCAAATGCCGCCAGCCGGGCTGCACCGGCACCATCGTCGACGGCTACTGCGATGTCTGCGGGACCCCGGCCGGGCCCACCAGCACCACCTCGACCCAGCCCCTCGGCCGCGGCGAGACGCCGATGGAAGGCGCTGTCTCCCAAGTCTCTTCGAGCCTCAAAGCCACCGCACTCGGCTCGGCACGCGCCCGCAGCGGCGGCACCATCTCCACCCGCCGCATCTCCGGGCACTCAACGCGGATGCGGGCCGCCCGCATCGGCGCAGGCGTCACGAGCGTCCCGCCGGTCCCCGAAATCGACGCGGCGAAAGCCGTTCTGAAGAACCCGGTCGTCCCCGAGGCCAAGCGCTTCTGCCCCAAGTGCGGCGAGCCGGTCGGCCGCGGCCGGGACGGCCAGGAGGGCCGCACCAGCGGCTTCTGCGCCAAGTGCCGCACGCCCTTCGACTTCTCCCCCAAGCTCAAGCCGGGCGACCTCGTCGCGGGGCAGTATGAAGTCGCCGGCTGCCTCGCCCACGGCGGGCTCGGCTGGATCTATCTCGCCCGCGACCGCAATGTTTCCGATCGCTGGGTGGTCCTGAAAGGTCTGCTCAACTCCGGTGACCCCGACGCACTCGCCGCCGCCCTTGCCGAGCAGCGCTTCCTTGCCCAGGTCAGCCACCCGAATATCGTCGAGATCTACAACTTCGTCAGCCACGAAGGCTCCGGCTATATCGTCATGGAGTACATCGGCGGCACCTCGCTGAAGTCGCTGCTCAAGCAGCGCATGCAGGCCGCTGGCAAGTACGACCCGCTGCCGGTGGACCAGGCGCTGGCCTACGTCCTGGAGATCCTGCCGGCCTTCCAATACCTCCACGATCTCGGCCTCGTCTACTGCGACTTCAAGCCCGACAATGTCATCCAGATCGGCGACGAGGTCCGGCTCATCGACCTCGGTGGTGTGCGACGCATCGACGACGAGGACTCGGCGATCTTCGGCACCGTCGGCTATCAGGCGCCCGAGGTGGCCGAGCAGGGCTGCAGCGTGGCCTCGGATATCTACACGATCGGCCGCACGCTCGTGGTGCTGACGATGGAGTTCCGCGGTTACCAGTCGACCTATGTCAAATCCCTCCCGCCGGTCGAGGAGGTGCCGGTCTTCCAGACGTATGACAGCTTCTACCGGCTGCTGCTCAAGGCCTGCGCCGAATCGCCCGATGACCGCTTCGTCTCCGCCGACGAATTGCGCGTGCAGATGCTCGGCGTGCTGCGCGAGGTCGTCGCGCAGGATCGCGGGACCGGCGCGGCCTCGACGTCCGCGGCCTCGCTGTTGTTCGGCCCGCCGCCCGCCGGGGATGCCGAGACGACCTACCAAGATCTGCCGCCGCTGCGACCCGATAGCGGCGACGCCCAGTCCGGCTGGCTCGCGACGATAGAGAACCAGGAACCCGAGCAGCGGCTGCGCGCCCTCGCCGCGCCACCTGCCGTCAGCCCCGAAGTCCTGCTCGCCCAGGCCCGCGCGGCACTGGAGTTGCGGGCTTGGGATGTCCTCGATGGCGTCGTCGCGCGGATGCTCGCCGATGATCCGTGGGAGTGGCGCGCCGTCTGGATGTCCGGACTTGGCGCCCTCGCGCGCAACGAGCCGTTAAAGGCGCAAAGCGCCTTTAATGCGGTCTACGGGCAGGTCCCCGGCGAACTCGCGCCCAAACTCGGCCTTGCCCTGGCCTGCGAACTGTCCGGCAATGTCGAGATCGCCGAACGCCTCTATGCGATCTGCGCGCGCACCGATGCGGCCTATGTCCCGCAGTCGGCCTTCGCGCTCGCCCGCATCCGCGGCGCCATCGACGACACCGACGGCGTGCAGGTTGCGCTGACCCTCGTGCCGCCGAACTCCTCGTCATACCCCCTGGCCCGCCAGCACTGGGCGGAGCACCTCGCGGCTCACCCGCGCACCGCAAGCGACCTCAATCTTGCTCTCCTGACAGCAGATTCGGCCGGCTTCGGCCGGCGCCGCCGTGCCGAGATCTCCGTCGATGTCTATCGCAAGGCGATCGCGCGCATTGAAAAGGACGGGCCCACCCCGGGCGAGCGGATCGGTGCCTATGCCGTCACCGCCGATGGTGCGCGCTCCGGGCTGGAGGCGGCGCTGCGCGCGCTCGCCGACGCCACCGAGAATCCCTTGGAGCGCATGCGGCTGATCGACGAGGCCAACGAGATCCGACCCTGGAGCCTGGTGTGAGTTCTCCTGCCGAGACGTTGACCTGCGCCGCCTGCGGGGCCGCCAACCCCGCTGGCTCGGCCTTCTGCGAGGCCTGCGGAGCCGACCTAGTCTCCGGCGCTGCCCCCGGCGCAGGGGGTATGCCGCCCGCGCCCGCCGCCGCAGGAGGTATGCCGACTGCCGCACCCGCCCCCGCCCCCGCCTCGGGGCCGCCACCCGCTCTGGTGCCCCCCGCGCCGATGCCCGTGCCCCCAGCACCCCGTATGCCAGGGGCGCCCGCACCGACGGCGACCGCCACCCCGATCCCCGCGCGGGCTGTGCCACCCGCCGCTGCCGCGCAGGGCGAGGAGTCGCCGCTCGACATCGGCTGGACTGGGGTCGTGCCCGGCCGGGCCAATGCGTATGACGCCACCCCCGTCCTCGTGCCCTGTGGCACGTGCGGGGCCGGGCATTACGAGGATGGCTACTGCGACCAGTGCGGGGCCAAGCAGCCCAACCCGCGCGACCATCTCGAAGAGACGCCGAGCGCCTGGGTGGCTGGGGTCAGCGATATCGGCCGCCGCCACGAACGCAATGAGGATGCCCTCGCGCTCGCGGCCCGCAGCGAACCGCTCTCGTTCGCGGCGCTCGTCGTCTGCGATGGCGTCTCCAATACCACCGACTCCGATGTGGCCAGCCTCGCGGCGGCCAAGGCCGCCCGGCAGGTCCTCGAGCAACCGGTCAGCGCCGGGATGGGCGTGGCGGAGGCGGCGCGCGCTGCGGCATACCGCCGGCTCGGGGAGGCAGTCGCCGCCGCCAACCAAGCGGTCATCGGCGCGACCAAGGCCGGCGATCCGGCGTCCCCGTCGTGCACCTTCACCGGCGCCATCGTCGATGGCCGCACGGCGCATGTCGGCAATGTCGGGGACAGCCGGATCTACTGGCTGCCCGACGGCAGCCAGGGCGCGCGGCAGTTGAGCACCGACGACTCGGTCGCGGCCGAGCGGATCGCCACGGGCGTCGAGCGCAAGGTCGCCGAGACCGGGCCGATGGCGCACTCGATCACCCGCTGGCTGGGGATCGATGCGCCGGACGATCTGACTCCGCATACGGCCAGCGTCGACCTGGACGCGCCCGGCTGGCTGATGCTCTGCTCCGATGGGCTGTGGAACTACTGCTCCGAGGCGAGTGAGTTGCAGGCCAAGATCGGGGAGTTTATGAGCGGCGGTATGCCGCCCGAGCCGCTCGCCCTCGGCCGAGCCTTGGTGGGCTTCGCGAATAACGCCGGCGGCGCCGACAACATCACCGTGGCACTGCTGCGGGTCGGCGGCGATACCAGGACGTCGGCGGCGACGCCTGTTGCGGGAACAACGACCGCAGCGGCCGCGCCGGCCGAGGTGGCAGGCGACGCGCCCACGGCATCGCCGGGGCAGCAATCGGCGGACAGCGCCGGGGATTTGGCAGGATCGAGCACGACGGAAGGGGAGAACGATGGCGCAATTCACGGCTGAGGCGTTCCAGAACCAATACCTCGCCGACGGGGCGACGGATGTGCACGCGATCGTGCGCGTCGACGCGACCGGGGCGGCGAGCACCATGACCAGCAGCGGGGGTGCCGCCGAGGTCATCATCGTCGACACGTCGGGCTCGATGGGGGAGCGCGGGATTCGTGAGGGTGCGGCGGCCGCGACCGCCGCCTTGCAGGAGATCGCCGATGGCACGGCGTTCGCGGTCATCGCGGGCAATCACCTTGCCTGGCAGGTCTATCCGACCTCGCCCGTGCCTGGGACGGCGTCGATGAATCCGCAAACCCGGGCCGCCGCGATCAACGCCGTCCGCGGCTTCCGGGCCGATGGCGGCACCGCGATGGGGCAGTGGCTGCTTGCCGCGCGGCAGGTCTTCCTCACCGTGCCCGACACCTATCGCAAGCACGCGATCCTGCTCACCGATGGCGCCAACGAACACGAAACCCCGGATCAACTGACCTGGGCCATCCAGTCCTGCATGGGCGCCTACCAAGCCGACTGCCGCGGCGTCGGCGATCGCTGGCAAGTCGATGAGGTGCGCCGAATCGCCTCCGCTCTGCTCGGCACGGTCGACCTCATCCCGCGGCCCGAGGAGATGTCCGAGGAGTTCCGCTCCCTCATGCGTGCCTCGATGTCGCGCGGTATCGCGAACGCCGAATTGCGAGTCTGGGCGCCCGCGGGCGCGCAGGTGCTTTTCGTCAAGCAGGTCTCGCCCAATCTCGAGGATCTGACCACCCGGCGCCGCGAAGTCAACCCGCTGACCGGCGCCTATCCGACCGGCGCCTGGTCCGATGAGTCCCGCGACTATCACGTCGCCGTGCGCCTGCCGGCCAAGTCGGTCGGTCAGGAGCAGCTCGCCGCCCGCGTCCAGCTCGCGATCGGCGAGGAGGTCCAAGCGCAGGCGTTGGTCAAGGCGCTGTGGTCGAATGACGATGCCCTCACCGCCCGGATCAACCCGCAGGTCGCGCAGTACACCGGGCAGGCCGAACTCGCCGCCGCGATCCAGGACGGCCTGGCTGCCAAGGCCGCCGGCCGCGACGATGAGGCGACCAGCAAACTCGGCCGCGCCGTGCAACTCGCGACGCAATCCGGCAACGAGGAGATGACGACCCGCCTGAAGAAGGTCGTCGAGATCGACAACGCCGAGACCGGCACCGTCCGGCTGAAGAAGCAGGTGGAGAAATTGGACGAGATGGCCCTCGACACGGCCTCGACCAAGACCCAGCGGGTGCGCAAGTGAGCGCCGTGTGCCCGAACGGGCACGACAGCGAGTCCACCGACTACTGCGACACCTGCGGCGCCCCGATCCCGCCCGGGGCCACGGCGACACCACCGCCCGCCGCCGCGCCGGCCTCAGGAGGCAATTCCCTCGACCTGCCACCGGCGCCCGGCCCCAAGGAGTGCCCGAACTGCGGCACCCCGAATGTCGACTCCAGCCTGTTCTGCGAGGCCTGCGGCTACGACTTCACCACCGGCGCGCTGCCCGCCAGCGCCCGCTCTGTCGAGTCCGGGTTGTATGCCGCCCCCGCCCCCGAGACTTCGGCCCCCGCCGCCGAATCTCCGGCCGAGCCGGAGGCCCCCGCCTGGTCCGCCCCGGATGCCGGCGAGGAGCCGGGCGCCGCTGCGGAATCGGGCACTGACCTCGACGCATCCGAGCCTGAAGCATCTGAGTCCGGGATCGATCCCGATGGTGCGGCGACCGAGGCTGCCGCTGAGCTGGCCGGGGACGGCGTGGACCCGAGCCTGGACCCGGACGCGGGGGACGGCATACCCGCACCGGAAGCGGGCGACCCCCTCGGGGGCGAGGCCGCGGCGCCAGAGCCCGCGACCGGGCTGCCCGCCCCCTCCGCATACGGCGGGGCGGACCCGAATGTGCCGCCGCGCATCGCCTTTCAGTGGGTGGCGGAGGTGTGGATCGACCCGGAGTGGTATGCCGATCAGCAGGCCGAGGAACCCCTGCCCTCGGCCGGTCTGCCGATCGTCGTGCCGCTGCGCGTCGCGAGCGCCCTCATCGGTCGCGAGTCGGCGAGCCGCCAGATCCATCCGGATATTGACTGCTCGGCTGACCCCGGCGTGTCCCGCCGGCATGCGCAACTGACGACCGACGGCTCGCGCTGGTTCGTCGAAGATCTGCAGTCCTCCAATGGCACCTTCGTCGGCCCGGCATTCGGACCGCTGCCGAAGGACCCGATCGCTGTCGGACCCAAAACGGAGGTCGGGGACAACCGCGTCTATGTCGGCGCCTGGACCCGCATCGTTGTGCGCCGGGCCACCGACGAGGAGATCGCGATCGGGTGAGCGCGCTGACCTTCCTCGCCATCGAGCACGAGGACGAGTGCCCGCCGGCCTGGCTGGGCGAATGGTGGCAAGAGCAGGGCGTGACCTTGCGGCGAATCCGCGCCCATGCCCACACTCCCGGCGCCGAGGCGGACGCCATCCCGGCCGATGTCGGCGACGCCGATGCCCTGGTCGTCCTGGGCGGCGAGGCGGGGGCGAATGACGATGCGGACTATCCCTGGCTGCCCGCCACGCGCGCGCTCATCGCGTCGGCCGTGGAGGCCGGCGTCCCCTACCTCGGGGTTTGCCTCGGCCACCAACTGGCCGCCGTCGCCCTTGGCGGGGAGGTGCGACGCAATCCTCTCGGAATGGCGACCGGCCTCACGCCGGTGACGCTCACGGAGGCTGGCGAGCGCGATCCGTTGCTGGGACCTTGCGCGGGAAGCGTTGCGGTGCAATGGAATAGCGATGTCGCCACGCGCCTTCCGGGACGGACGACCGTCCTGGCGACGGCCCGGGATGGCACGCCGCAGGCGGTGCGCTTCGCGCCCTGGGCGTATGGCGTGCAATTCCACCCCGAGGTCACGCCCGAGCAGTTCGACTCTTGGTGGGTCAACAAGCCGTCGGCGGCCGACCCGGTGCGCAAGGCGGAGGCAGAAGCGGCATCCTCGGCCATCCACGCGGCGCGCGAGGAGTTGCGGGCGCAGTGGCGTCCCTTTGCCAGCCGCTTCGTCGACCTCGTCCGAGACTTCCGTCGCGAACCGGTGTCGCCGGCGAGCTAGGGCGTGTCTCCCAAATCCCTGACAAGCGTCATCGCTCGGTGAGCGCCCAGCGGCATGAGCGTGCGTGCCGCATCCCGTGATCGGGAGCGGCAAAAGGCCAATGAGTGGGCTGTCGGGGTGGGTCGAGGTTAGAAGGCGAAGGAGTTGTGGGGTTCGGGGTCGGTGGCGAACAGGCGGTGCAGCCGGGACAGGGCGTGGGCATCGACAGGTGTGATTGCTCCGGCGGTAGCCAGGTCGTGGGTCGACATGCCTCCCAGGTAGAGCGAGCTGAGTGCGCGGATCGTGAGGACGACGTCGGGGTTTTCGCCGGTGGTCTCGCATGTGGGCTCGCCATTGCGGGTGTCCAGTGCCCAAGTGCCGTTGTTGTCCGGGCACATGTGGTCGTCGTCGAGGCGCAGGCGAAGGCGGTCCTGTTCCTGGTAGCGCCGTCCGACGAGGGCTGCGGGGAGGTCGAGGATGCGCGTCCAGAGGTTGTCAGATTGGCGGGTGATCCGCACGGCACGGGGGCTGGTGAGCATCCATGCGAGCGGCTCGGTGCGCGGGCGTCCGGGGGCGACGACCTTCTTCGTGAGGTCGAAGTCGAGCAGGAGTCGCCACATCGCCCGGTAAGCCTCGGGGGTCGTGGCCTCAAGCGCCTCGACGACCAGGGTCCCGGCGTGCTCCCGGGTGGCTGACCATGGCAGACGGAAGTTCGCGATCCCGTCCGGGCGGCCGTTCCGGTCCTGGTGGATGAGGTAGCGCAGTGGGCCGGTCTGTCCTGCGGCTTCATCAGTGAGGCGATCCCAGCGGCCGGGTTGAGGGGTGAGCTCGCCGACCCGCGTGAGGCGAACACGCTCATGGATCACGGGCCAGATGGTGCGCGCTGTTTCGGCGCGGACGAGTTCAAGGCGTCCGGTGTCATCTGCTGCCGGGAGGAATCGCGCTTCGTGTCGGTCGATTTCGATGCGGGTGCGGTACGTGGCAGGTGAGAACCCGAACCGGCCGTAGATGCTGCCCTCGCTGGCGCTGAGCATCGCGAGCGGCTCGTGGCGGGTCAAGGCGTCGTCGAACATGACCCGCATCATGGCGGACAGGTGGCCGCGCCGTCGGTGGGTGGCGATGACGCCGGTTGCCGTGACTCCGGCCATGGGTAGCGGGCGGGGACCGGGGACTGTGACCTGGAAGGAGATCGTGGCGGAACCACCCACGCGCCGTCCATCTTCGAAGACGCCCACCGGGTGAAACGCCGGGTCGGCAGCATCTTCTGCGGCCCACTGAGCAAGCTGTTCTTCCGTCGCTGGGTGTCGAGGCGTGGCTATGTCAACCCCACTTGGCCCCTGGCTGACGGCCAGAAGTGGACCCACCTTTGCGCGAGCCCAGCGGCATGAGCGAGCGTCGCTCACGGTTCGCGCCGGAGAGCGGCGCGAGTGTCCTCCACGACAGATGCAGTCTTGGTGACGACTTCACTGAGTCCCATGTGCCCGGACGACTGCAAGACGGTGTTGGCTCTGGTCGCGAAATCGTGGGTGTCCAGGTCGAGTCGCGCCACGTCGACGATGATGCCCTTCTCGTTGGTCACCCACGACCCGGCAGTGGCATGCCAGGCGTGGGCGCAGAGCATGAGCGCGGTCGAGCAGCACAGCATCACGTACGCGCTGTCGTCCTTGGGCAGGCCCTTGCGGGCGGCATCTACCAAGAAACCGGCCTGCCACAGGTTGTCGATGAACGCGACGCGCAGGGCATCGGGGTACGGGTTGAGATCGGCTGCCAGCCCGGCGACGGCGCCGTCGGGGTCGGCGAGGGGACGGCACGTGGCGACCTCGCCGGCGTAGCTGACGTCGAGGAAGCCCAGGGGGTGACCGGGTTGGGGGTGGAAGGCGAACTCGCCGCGGCGGGCGCGGTCGGCCTGTTCGTGCACGCGGTCGAGGTCGCGCAGGATCCAGTCGACGGGGGTGCCGTTGAAGGTTAGCCAGCCACCTCCGTTCACCCAGGGCCCCCAGCCGCCGGGCCCGACGAACTCGACCTGCCCGGTGTCACTGAAAGCGCGTGACGCACGGGCCAGGGCGTCGAGGTCGAGTCCTTCGGCGCGGCAGTACAGGCCGAGGTCGACGTCCGAGGCCTCGTGGTGGGTGCGGCGAGCTCGGCTGCCTCCCAGGACGATGGCCACGATGCCGGGAACTGATGCGAGAGCATCGGCCATCTGCTGGAGTCGCTCGTCGGTGATCACACACCAGAGTTTTGCCTAGCCCGCGTGGACCTGCCATGCCATTCGCGGCAAAGTAGTGCGTTCCGAGCACCCGCTCAGGTGCCGGCCAAAGGAGCGAGCAGCTGGCGGTAGAGGCCGGGGCCGTGGCCCGCGAGGTCCAGGGCGTGAGCGGCCACGGCCCGCTGTTCGGTGGTTCGGGTCGCGGTGGCATGGGGGAGCATGGACACCTGCACGACGGGTCGTGACAGCTGCGCAGCCCAGTACAGGGCGGCGATCGGCAGGGGCACCCGGCCGAAGATCATCCGCAGGTTGCGCGGTGTGATGCGAGCCCCCTGCGCTTCGAGGGAGTCGAAGGCCTGTCGCATGGCCCGAACCAGCAGGACAGCGCCGCGCACTCGCTGTGATCGCGTCTCCAAGGGCTGCTCCAGGACCAGGGCGGCCATGGCGGCCACGAACACCGTGTGGGTGTCCAACCAGGCGTGCATGTCCGGCTCGGTCCGCAGGTGGGGGTCGATCGCGCCGAGCAGCTGCGACGCGAACTTGGAGCCGGCTGCCCCGTCCTCGACCACGGTGGGCTGCTGCCCCACCCGGTGGGCGGTCACCTGCCCGTCCTTCACGCCGCCGCCCACACCGGAGAAGCACCAGACCAGCCGGTCGCGGCCCAGGCGATCCTCCACGTCACTGCGCAGCTCGAGGGGGTTGGTGAACATCCAGACCCACCCAGCCGGGCTGGCTGCGATGTCGTCCAGGGCCGCAGCCAACTGGTCACCGCGAACGGCGACCAGCAGGACGTCGCAGTCTGTTACTTCCGGTGACTTCGTCACGGCCACGTCGGGCGCAAGGATCCGGCCGTCGAGGCCCACGAGCAGTCCATGGCGGCGCAGGTCGACGAGTCTCGATCCTCGTGCGGTCAAGGTGACCTCGTGACCGGCGTCGGCCAGCAGCGCCGCGTAGACCGATCCAACGACACCTGCCCCGAGCACCCTCACACGCGCCATAGTGCGAGCCTATACGCCAGGAGGACCCAGAAGTGCCGGTGCGCCACCGGCGGCATGTGTGGATGTTCAGCCTGCGGTCCAGATCTTCATCACTGCGGCCACTTGCTCATCAATTCCCATGTCGGCGACATCGAGCTCATGATCCACCTGGAGGTTGTCACCTTGCTGGCGGTGCAGCTCCTCGAACTCGGCGTCGGTGAGGTAGACCGTTCGCTGGGCGGCTCGGCGCCTGGCCTCCTCCAGACCCAGGGTGAGCCTGACCACGAGGACGTCCGGCAGCAGCTCTCGATAGAGCGCAAGCGTGATCGGATTGACCACGTCGGCGACTGTGACGTTGATGCCCTGGCCGACGAAGTTGCTGGCCAGCCAGGTCGCGTTGCGTACCCCGAGTAGCTGCTGGGACGCGCCTTCCGCACCGTCCCAAGGTGCGGCGCCTCCGTTCTTCACGAGTTGGCGGACGTCATCGACGTCGATGAAGGCGGTCCGAGGGGTGGTGGTGGCCAAGGCCAGCGCCGTGGTGCTCTTGCCCGCGGCGGGGCCTCCCGTGAGGACCAACACTCGGTGGGTCATGCATTCACCGTAGCCAACGGCCTCACAACGGCGGCGGATGGGCAGCGGCAAAGACGTGTCCTACTCGGTGTGTAGGAATTCGGCGATCAGGTGGACGGCCTCGGTGGGGACTAGTCCGATGTTAGTGAGAGAGTCGGTGTCGGCGGGTGCCCATGCCGGCGTGTAGCTGTTGTCGGTCGAGGCCTGTTTTTGTTCGGGCCCGTGACCGAGTCGTGGCTGACCGCTGGCACGTACCAGGTAGTAGTGGGCTCGGCGGTCTTGGTGATCCAACGAGGCGGCATGCCGCACGATCTGCCCGTTCAGGCTGGTTTCTTCAAGCAGCTCACGCAGCGCAGCGTCTGCTGGTGCCTCATCCTGTTCGACGCCACCGCCAGGCAGTACCGCGTAACGGAGCCCGTCTTTGACTCGATGGATGACCAGAAGCTTGCCATCGACAAGACAGATGCAGGCGGCACGCTCTTCGCGGTCATCGCACGACTGTAACCGGCAGAGAGCTGGCGGCGATTCAAAAGGCACGCCTCTCGGCAGATGATCGATGTCACGCGCCTGTGGCGGGCGTCCGGTGCCGGGCTCGGGTGTGGGCGAGGCGGTAGGAGTTGGTGCCGGTTTCGATGATGGTGGCGTTGTAGGTGAGGCGGTCGACGATTGCTGCGCACAGGCGGGGGTCGGTGAAGGTGTCGGTCCAGGCGGAGAAGGACTGGTTGGAGGCGATCGCGATGGCGTTCTTCTCCTCGCGTTCGGTGAGGACTTGGAACAGCAGTTCGGCGCCGCGCCGGTCGAGTTCCATGTAGCCGAGCTCGTCAATGACGAGGAGGTCGACGCGTCCGTAGCGGTTGATGGTCTTGGTGAGTTGTTTCTCGTCGGCGGCTTCGACGAGTTCGTTCACGAGCCGGGTGGCGAGGGTGTAGCGGACGCGGTAGCCCTGTTCGGCGGCGGCCGCCGCGAGGGCGATGAGCAGGTGGGATTTGCCGGTGCCGGAGTCCCCGATGAGGCACAGGGGGTCGCCGCGGCGGATCCAGTCGCCGGTGGCGAGTTCGTTGATGGTGGCTGGGTTGATGTTGGGGTTCGCGGTGAAGTCGAAGTCGGCGAGCCATTTCTCGCGGGGGAAGCCGGCGCTCTTGATGCGGCGCAGGGTGGAGCGGCGGTCGCGGTCGTCGACCTCGGCGAGCAGGAGTTCAGCGAGGAAGCCCTGGTAGGTGAGTTGGTCCTTCGTGGCGGCCGCGACGGCGTCATCGACCACGGCGCGGATGGTGGGCAGCCGCAGCCGGCGGCAGGCCTGGTCGATCGCGGCCTGCGCGGCTTGTTCGGTGAGGCCCTGACGCCGGCGAAGGCTCGCGGGGCGGCTGGTGCTGGTGGTGGTCATGGGGTTCCTGTCGGGGTGTGGTGGTGGACCTCGGCGGAGGCCGGGGCGGGATCGGGTTGGCGTCGGCGCAGGAGTTCGTCGTAGGCAGTGACGGTGGGCAGGGGCCGGGTGTCTTCGGGCAGGTGCGCGATGACCTGGTGCGGGTCGGTGGGGCGTCGGGGTGGCAGGTTCACGACCGTCCCGCCCTTGGCCGGGGTGGTTGGGGCGGGTGTGTGGCCGGTGGCATGGCGGCGGGCTTCGACGGCGACGACGTCGGGGCTGATCGCACCAACGGACAGGGCTGAGGTGATGCCGGCGATCACCGCCTCGGACGGGAGGGATCGGTGGAGCAGGAGCACCTCGATCAACGCTTGGGTCCCGGCCACGTCGCCGCTGGTCTTGCGGGCCGCGGCCCAGAACGCGTCGTGGGCCGCGGTGAATGCCCCGGCGGCGCGGGCCTGCGCGAGGGCGGTGGAGCCTGGGAACGCGCCGGGCTTGTGCCGCAGCACTTCTAGGTAGTGGTCCAGCTCGACCCGGGTCACGCCACGGGTGCCGAGGCGAGGGTGGGTGGCCACTATGGTGCGGCCCTCGAACACGACCACGCACGAGGCCCGAAGGCTGACGCGGACGCGTTGGCCGATGAGGTGGGCGGGGACGGAGTACTTGACCATGCGGACGGTGATCAGGGCGGAGCGGTCGACGCGGGGGTGGAGGATCAGGCCGGGGTCGAAGTCGTCGGCCGGCAACGGTGCCAGGTGTGGGAGTTCGGCGTGGTGGTCCTGCCCGATCGTGTTGGCGTGGCCGGTGATGCGGCGGGTGTTGTCGTCGTGCTCGCAGGCGTGGATCTTGTCGTTGAGTTCGTCCAGGGTGGCGACTTCGGGCATGGGGGTGAGGTGGTTGCGGCGGAACCATCCGACCTCGCCCTCGACGCCGCCTTTCTCGTGGGCGCCGTCGATGCCGGGCTGGCAGTAGAACGCGTCGAAGCCGTAGTGGGAGCGGAACAGCACCCAGCGTTCGTTCTCGTCGCTTAGCTGGTCGCCGCCGTGGATGACCTGGACGACGGCGGAGGTGAGGTTGTCGTAGCGGATGTGGCGGGTGGGGATGCCGCCCAGGGCGTGGAAGGCCTCGATGTGGCCCTCGAGGAAGGCCTCCTGCCCGCCGGTCGGGTAGACGCGGTGGATCGCTTTGCCGGAGTGGGACAGGCGGTAGACGAACATGTGGCACTTGGTCTTGACGCCGTCCAGGAGGACGTAGACCTCGCCGAAGTCGACCTCGGCCTCCGCGCCGGGGGCGTGGTCCTGCGGCACCATCGCCTCCACCCGGCGCCCGGCCTCCAGATCGATCTGCGCGCGCCTGACCCGGACGTAGTCCCGCACCGTGGAGTAGGACAGGTCGGTGGCGCCGTGCTCGTCGCGCAGCCGGGCCAGGATCCTGGTCGCGGTATGGCGCTGCTTGCGCGGCGCGGTCAGGTCATAGGTGAGCATCTCGTCGATGGCCGGCTTGTACGGGTCCAGGCGCGGTGCGGTGCGGACCGGTTTCTTGCGGGGTGGGGGTTCGGCTGCGGCGAGGGCCTGGCGGACGGTGCGGCGGTGGACTCCGTGTTTGCGGGCGAGCTCGCGGATGGACAGGCCATCGACTCGCGCGTCGTGGCGGATGTCGGCGTACAGCTGCACTCGTGACCCCATCTCGGCCTCCTCGCCTCACACCAGTGGATGGGGACCAGAGTGAAAGGGGTGGGGCCAGTTCAGACCGTCAACACCCCGGCAAGTCGCACGCGGGGCCAGATCAGGCCGTCACAACGGGGCCAAACCAAGCTGTCACAACCATCGAGGCGCGGGCCACGGCTCGGGCCCCCCATGCCAGGCAGCGTCCGCGGGTTCCCAGTGCGGTAGACCATTCGCGTAGGGCAGCACCCGATAGTAGTCCGGCAGCTCGTCTCGGGTGGGCGGGCGAACGACGGGGGAGGTCATGTCATCAGCTCACCGGGGCGAGCCGCGATTGCGCAACCGAATTTCCAGACAGGCATACACGGCTCCGAATTCAACGTCTGGCGGGGCCCAAGGAATGTGATGGCCGCGGCGCACTCTCGCGTGGGATCGTGCACCCGTGACGCGAGACTTCAAGGGCCCAGGAGAGGGCACGCCGGACGTCGAGCTCGTGGCGCAGTTACTCCGGGAGCAGGCGACCCCACTGGCGGGGCTACCTCTCGTCCTGAGCTCGACCGAGGGCAGTAGCAACTGGGTCTTCCGCTTGGGCCAGGAACTGGCGGTGCGGCTGCCGCGGTCCCCGGACTACGCCCAGGACCTCGAGACCGAGGTCTCCTGGCTGCCCCGGATCGCGGCGGCCACGACGACCCCGACACCTGAGCTGGTCCTCACCGGCAAGCCATCAGCCCTGTTCCCCCGGCCATGGGCAGTTGTGACGTGGCTACCCGGAGAACGACCGCGCGACCTGCAGGCCGAGGACCAGCGGGCTCTCGCAGCTGATCTTGGTGCCTTCTTGGAGGAACTTCATCGGGTGGATGTCGACGGCGTTCCCGTCGGTCCGGAGCATTGGGGGTACCGGTGCGACGAGCCCGTGACCGAGCAGGTCGACGCGTGGGCGAAGGAGGCGGCCGAGGGGTTGTCCGACCTGTTCGACCCCGGCGCCGTGAACGAGGCGTGGCGACGGGTGCGGGACGTGCCGGCACGCACCACCACACCCTGCCTGGTGCATACAGACCTATCGGAGGAGAACCTTCTGGTGAACGACGCTGGACGCCTCGCGGGCGTCATCGACTTCGGGTCGGTGGGCGTCGGGGACCCGGCCGTGGACCTCCTCTACGCCTGGAGCCTGTTCGACCCTCCTGCACGGGCCACACTGCGTGAATCTGCGGGAGCCGACGAGACCACGTGGCTGCGGGCACGCGCCTACGCCTTCGTCGGTCCCGGCCTACTCAGCCTGCTCCACTACCGCGCCGCCATGCCCAGGCGGGCGGCACGCTTGACCCGCCTGGTGCGTTCTATCGCAGCCGAGGTAGGCGTCGATCTAGACGTGCCCTGACGACTGGATGCGCGCGCTGTACTCGGCATGAGCGTGAAACCACGCCCGTGGTCACGGCCGCTCGGTGAGGGCGGGGAGCCATAGAAGGATCGCCCGCAGCAGGACAGCGGCGCGGTAGGTCGAGGCGAGCTTGTCGTATCTGGTCGCCAGGCCGCGCCACTGCTTGAACCGCTCGAAGCTGTTCTCGATGACGTGCCGCTTGACGTACCTGCCTGGATCGGTCAGCGGCGGGCGTCCGCCACGCGAACCACGGCGTTTCCGGTTCGACTGCTGGTCCCGAGGTTCAGCGATCACAGCCGTGATCCCTCGACTGCGCAGCAGGGTGCGGTGAACTCGCGAGGAGTACGCCTTGTCTGCCAACACCGCGTCAGGGGTGGTGCGAGGCCGCCCCACCCCGTCGCGCGGGACCCGAACCGCAGCGAGCAGGTGCGGGAACATCTTCGAGTCGCTGCCTTGCCCCGGCCCGACGGCGATGACCATGGGACGTCCCTTGCCGTCGCACAGCTGATGGACCTTCGTCGACAGACCGCCACGCGATCGCCCGATCGCATGATCGACCGGCTCGGGCATCTGCATCATGTAATTCGATGGAGCCCCCCGCGAGGCGCCTGGTGTTCGTCGCGTGCTGGTGGGCACGCGCGATGGTCGAATCGACCGCAACATCCCAATCGATCACGCCCATGGTGTCTGCCCTGGTCAACAAGGCCGTCAGGACCTTGTCCCAGGTCCCGTCGCCTGCGAAGCGGCGGTGCCGCTTCCACACGGTCTGCCACGGACCGAACTCCGCAGGCAGGTCCCGCCACGCAACGCCGGTCCGGTAGCGGTAGATGATCCCCTCGACCACCAACCGGTGATCCGAGAACCGACGACCCCGCCGCCCGTCCGAAGACGGCATGAAAGTCCTCGATCAAGTCCCACTCGGCGTCCGAGAGCGTCTGCAACCGCGACATGAGATCACCCTTGCCGACGCAGACTGCGGATTTGGGAGACACGCCCTAATCCAGCCGAGTTCCGCGCCAGCTTGACTTCACCATTGCTGGTTAGGGTCGAATGATGTCGCCGACCAGCACCGCTCGTCCCTTATCGGGTCGAGGTGCCCCGCGCGCTGCCGTGATCGCGGCGACAGCCGCGCTCGCCACCCTCATCGCCGGTTTCCAGATTGCCGAGCGGTTGCAACCGCCCGGGTATGCCGCGAGCCGCGAGTCGGCGCTCGTGCTCACAGCGACGGGCACGCCATACCGCTGGCTCACCGTCCTGACCCTCGTGGGCACCGGACTGCTCGTCGGCATCGCCGGGTGGGCCCTGCCAGCAGCCCCGGCTCATCCAGCCGGCCGCCGGCCGCGCGGTGCCATCGGGCCCATCCCCGGCGCCGGCCGCTTGGCGCGTGGGCTGATCGTGATGGCCGGCGTCGGGCTGATCGCGCTCGCCCTGCTGCCCCGGCCGTCCCCCGAGACGCCCGTGCCAGTGGTCCTCGTCGCGGGTGCGACGGTGGCGGGGCTGGCGCTGTGGCCCGCCGCCGAAAGCCGCTCAATTGCCGACGCCGCCTGGCGCCGCAGCATGCTGTTGCTGGCGCTGGTCGGCTCACTCGTCCTGGCGGCTCGTGGCCCGAGTTATGGCGCGTATGAGCGCGCCGTCGCCCTCATCCTGCTCGGTCACCTGGTCCTTGTCGCCGCTCGACGCTGGTGGGATGTCGGGCATCGCCTCGGCCCCCTGCCGGTGCGTATGACGCTCGCCACCGCCGCGCTTTCCCTGCTGTGTGCCGTCGGGGGAGTGCTCACCACGGTCATCGCTCCGGCACCGGTTGCGACGAAGAATTTCGTTGTGGGGCTAAGCTTTTCGCCGAGTCTCGCTGATTCGGCACGCGTCGTTGTGCCGACCGTGCTCGGCGATGTCGAAGCCCGCTTCACCGGACTGGCTCCTGGCGTGCGTGCAGACTTGCAGGTCCGGGCGGACATCACCAGCGCACTCGGAACGCCGAATGCCTCCCTGGACATGCTGCGGCCCACGCCGGCCGAGATCGACGCGGCGGTGCGGGAAGCGGTCACTGGACTTGGCCTGCGTTTCGGTTTCGGGTGCTTGCTCGTGGCGCTTGCCGCCGTGGCCATCCGCGCGGGGATCCGGCGGAAGCTGCCCGGGCCACGAACCGCCCTTGTCGCCATCAGCGCGGCGGCCTTGGCGCTGGGCCTGACGGGCGCGGCCGTGGCGAAGACTTACCGGGGCACCGCCCCGAACCAACTCAGTGCCACCGGCCTGCTGGGGGAGGTCCAGCGCAACTCCACCCTCTTCGATGATGTCGCGATCCGGTCGGCCCAGGTCGCGCCATACCTGCGCAATGTCGTTGCCGTGTCCGAGGCGCTGCGCGAGCGGTATCAACCCGCCGACATCGAGCAGAGCCGCGTGTTGCGGATCCTGCTGATCAGCGATGTTCACGCGGGCAATCAGTACCCACTGCTCCGCTCGCTGATCGAGTCTGAGCAGGTGGATCTGGTCATCGACTCCGGCGATCTCGTCAACTTCGGGACGGTGGCCGAGGGGGAGATCTCCGGTGTCTTCCGCGGGATCGCCGACCTGAAAGTGCCCTATGTCTTCGTCCGGGGCAATCACGATGCCACCGGTCCCGACGATGAAGCCGTGCTCCGGCGCCTGCGTGGCATACCCAATGTCATTCTCCTGCAGCCCGACTCGACGCGCTATCAGGAACTGAGCATCGCCGGTGTCCGGATCGCGGGCTTCAACGATCCCCGGTGGTTCGGCGATGACGGGAAAGGGTCGGCGCAGAAGCAGCAGCCAGCCAAGGAGCGGTGGCTCGCCAGCTTTGTTGGCCGTCCCGTCCCGGACATCATCGTCAGTCACGAGCCGTGGGCCGTCCAGGGGATTCAGGGGGCCGGTGTGCTGATCAATGGCCACATGCATTCGGCCTTCCGCGATGGCAACCGGATCCAGGTCGGGACCTTCACCGGGGGCGGGCCACTGGCGCACTTCATCGCCGGAGAAGGCAGTGAAGAGTTGGTCGGGCAGCCCTCCGCCTTCGACATCCTGGACATCGGCCACGACTGCCGGGTCAGCGCCCTGACCCGCTATCGCTTCTCCCAAGTCGTGGAGGGCCGGCCCAGCTTCGATGACATTTCGCTCGTCAATGGGTCCGCGATCGACACTCGGCCCGTGGACCCGACGCGCGGGTGCGCCGCCGGCCTGCCGCCGAACCTCCTCCACGTCCCGCGTGTGGGTGGCTCCTGACCGGCCCGAAGCTCTGCGTCAATCATCAAAGTGAGGTATCCGCCGGTAACTCAGCCAGACCTACCTCGGTCGCAGCTGATCTCCACCGGGGATAGCGCCGCGCGCTACCCCCCACCGTGAAAGTGCCCGGCCCCGAATCACTCTCGGGGCCGGGCATTCTCGTTGTGTAGAGGAGCGCTGTCGCTCGTTGGCTCGGCGGGTAGCGTGTCGCGCTATGGAGCATTTCGCGCCTCGGGTCGGCATCGTGACCGGCGGTGCCCATGGGATCGGACGGGCTCTCGCCGCCGAAGTGGTGGCCCGTGGAGGTCTGGCCGTGCTGGCCGATCGTGATGATGAGGGTGCCCGAACCACGGCGGCGGAGCTGACGGCGCTAGGCCCCGGCCGGGCCGTCGCCGAGCACCTCGATGTCGCCGACTCGGCGGCTGTGCAAGCGCTTGTGGAGAAGGTGGCCGCGGAGCACGGGCGGCTCGATCTGATGGCGAATAACGCCGGCATTCTGTTCAGCGGGCCGCTCGAGGAGTTCACCGATCACCACTGGTCGACGGCGATCGATGTCAACCTGCGGGGAGTCGTCGCGGGGACGCGGGCGGCATACGCCGTGATGGCGCAGCAGGAGAGCCGGCGCGGGCGGCCGGCGGGAGTCATCCTCAACACCGGCTCGCTCGCGGGCCTGATTCCGGCGCCGCGAATGGCGCCCTACACGAGCACCAAGTGGGCGGTCGTGGGCTTCTCGCAGGCGGTCCGCCACGAGGCGGCCAGCCACGGCATCCAGGTCAATGTGCTGTGCCCCGGATATGTCGACACCAAGCTGATCGACGAGGTCTTCGAGCCGACGGCGTCCTATGTCCGCGGCAGCTTCCGGCGCAACACCAAGGCCCTGCAGCCTCGGCTGCTCACGCCGGAAGTCGTTGCGCGCAAAGCCTTCTCGGGGATCGAGAAGGACAAGCCGGTCATCATTGTCGGGGGCTTTGCGCACCTGTCCGCCCGGGCCATGGGGGTGGCTCCGGCGGTGGTGCGGGCGGGCTCACGGCTCCAGGCGATTCGCGAGGAGCGGCAGTCCCGCAAGGGGGCCTGACGGGCGGCATACCCACCCGTCAGGAAGCGGACCAACGGTCCGCACCCGGCTCAGTGCGAGCGGTGGGTGAGGCGGTGCAGCAGGCTTCGCTTCGGGCTCTGGACGGTGGTGTGCCAGTCCTGGCGAGCGGTGCGCAGTTCGGTCATCATGCGGGCGTAGTCACGGTCAATGGGGCGATCCATGTCTCTATGGTGCGATGCTCAATCATTTAGCACAAGCGAGAACATCTGCACTTCACTTAAGCAGTTCTGTATTGTTAATGCATGCTGGACGCGCAACGACTCGCCACCTTCCGTTCCGTCGTCGCGACCGGGTCGGTGCAGGCGGCTGCCGACCAGTTGCGGTTGACGCCCTCGGCGGTCAGTCAGCAGGTGGCGGCGCTGCAGCGCGAGACCGGGCTGACCCTGATCGAACGCGTCGGACGCGGGGTCCGCCCGACCCCAACGGGTATGACGCTCGCGATCGCCAGCGGCGATGCCCTGCGCAGCCTGACCCGCCTCGGAGCGCTGGTCCGCGACCTGCGTGAGGGCAAGACCGGCCATCTCGTTCTCGGCCACTTCGCCTCCGTCGGCCAGGTGTGGATGCCCGGCATCGTCGCGCGGATGCGGCGCGAATATCCCGATGTCATGATCGAGTTGGTGCTCAATGATCTCGTCGGCGAGGCGCTGCAGACCAAGCCAGATATCGATGTCCGGATCGGCGCGGTGGGGGAGGCCACGCCCTATGGCTTCGGACGGATCGACCTGCTGAACGATCCCTTCGTTATGGTCGTCCACAAATCCCACGCCCTCGCCCGCCGACGAAAGCCGGTGGCCCTGGCCGATTTCCGAGATGACGAGTTCGTCGCCAATGACGTCGCCGAGGGCCTTGTCGGTCGCATCCAAGCCCTCGCCTTCGCCGCCGCGGGCTACTCCCCGCGCTATATCGTCCAGGCCTCCGACCACCGGATGGCGCTCGAATTCGTCGCACGCGGCATCGGCGTCACCTTCTTGCCGGTCCTCGCCACAGCCGACCTGCCACCGGACACCAGGGTCGTGCGGCTGGCCGAGCCGGCCCCCCACCGCGAGATCTACGTCCTGATCCGCAATGCCATCGGCGGCACTCCCGCCGCCCGCCGCGTCATCGAGCTGCTGCAGCGGTATGCCGCCGGCGCGGCCCCCCACTGACCGTCGCTCGCCCCGGGTGACAGATTCCCGCCCATTGCCGGAACATGGACATACGCAACGGATCATTACCGTTGCGAATGTCCAGGTTCTCTCCCACGTCCTTTAGGTAAACGTGAGTTCCTCGGCGTCGTCGACCTCGTCCGGATAGGACGGAGGGGCTGGCTTGGGTGGCTCGACTGCCTCGGGCGTCGTTGGCTTGGGGATGGTCAGGCAGACGAATGCCGCCATAATGCACAGCACGCCGGCGCTCATCCACGCTGTCCGATAGGTCCCGTCGGCGGTCCGGATCCAGCCCGCGAAGGAGGCGCCCAGGCCAGCGCCGACCATGTGGGCGGCATACGTCCAGCCGAAGACGATGCCGGAGTGCGAGAGCCCGAAATGTATGCGGCACAGGGCAACCGTGGGCGGCACGGTCGCCACCCAGTCCAAGCCATAGAAGATGATGAAGATCCACATCCCCGGCTCGACGCCCGGCGCCAGCAGCGAGTGAACTGTGAAGAGCGACAGGCCTCGCAGCGCGTAGTACGCGAGCAGCAGCAGCCGAGGGTCGACGCGATCGGTGAGCCAACCGGAGGCGATGGTGCCGACCAGGTCGAAGATTCCGACGAGCGCCAGCAGGCCCGCCGCGGTCGTCGCGGGCATGCCGTGGTCGTGCGCCGCTGGAATGAAGTGCGTTTGGACCAGGCCATTGGTCGACCACCCGCAGACGAAGAAGGTCAGCATCAACGCCCAGAATGCCCAGGTGCGGCTAGCCTCCCGCAGCACCGAAAGGGCGGCGCGCACCGGCGAGACGGCCGGCGGCGGAGCCGGTTCGGCTTCAGGGGTGCCGGGGCGGGCGCCATACGGGATGAGCCCGATGTCTTGGGGCCGGTCGCGCATGAGCAGCCAAATGAACAACGCCGTTAGGGCGGCGAGCCCCGACACGATCAGCGCGGCCGCGCGCCAGCCGGCGTGCGTCGCCGTCGCGGCAATCACGGGCAGGAAGAGCAATTGGCCGGTCGCATTGGCGCCGGAGAAAATGCCGACCACCAGTCCGCGCCGGGCCACAAACCAGCGATTGGCGACGATGGCCCCGAGCACCAGCGCCGTCGAACCGGTCGCGGTGCCGATGACCAGCCCCCACAGCACCCACAACTGCCACGGGCTGGTCATCCAGGTCGTCAGGGCCGAGGCGGCGCCGACGATGAGCAAGGCGATAGTGACCACGCGGCGCGGCCCGTAGCGCTCCAGCAGCGCTGCGGCGAAGGGCGCAATGCAGCCGAAGAGGACCAGGTTGAGGCTGACCGCGCCGGCCGTCGTCGCGCGGCTCCACCCGAACTCGCTCTCGATCGGCTCCATCAACACGCCGGTCGAGGAGCGGAAAGCGGCGGAGGCGACCAGCGCAGAGAGCACGACCGCCGCGACGAGCCAGGCCCTGCGGGTGTAGACGGCTGGCGCCTCGGACTCGGCCAGTGGTCGCTGCATAGGCAAATCCTGGCACCGTCGGGACTGGGCGGTTGTCCAGCTCAGGCGCTCCCCAGGAGTTTCGTCGGTCGCCCGGGCCCGCCCGGGCGATCGCTCTGTTTCGGGCGCCCCGCATGTGGTTGAGTGCCGACATGAGCCAGATCGCGCCTCTGTGCACCGAGACCGTTGCGGCCGAGCTGGCTGCTAATGCTGATGACTTGCTCCAGTTCACCACTGGTGCGGCGGTGCCGGGCGGCTTCGGCTGGCTCGATGATGACGGCGCCGTCGTGGAGCGGGACCTCGAGCTATGGATCACCTGCCGTATGACGCACGTCTGCGCCCTGGGGGCCGCCCTGGGCAAGCCCGGCTTCCACGAGCTCGTCGAGCACGGGGTCAAAGCGCTCTCCGAGAACTTCCACGACGAACGACACGACGGCTGGTATGCCGTGATCGCCCCCGACGGCAGCCGGCCGACCGACGCGACCAAGGCGGCATACGCCCACTCCTTCGTGGTCCTCGCCGGGTCCAGTGCACGCGCGGTCGGCGTCGAGGGAGCCAACGATCTGCTGGCCAATGCGCTCGCGGTCCACGACCGGTACTTCTGGGACGAGAGCCAGGGCATGGCGCGTGAGTCCTTCTCCGGCGACTGGCGGATCGAGGAGGACTATCGCGGCATCAACGCGAATATGCACACTGTCGAGGCCTATCTGGCCGCCGGCGATGTGACGGGTGACGACATCTGGCATCGCCGCGCCGGGCGGATCGTCACGCGCGCGATCGACGACTTGGCCCGCGGGTCCAACTGGCGCATCCCCGAGCACTTCACGGCGGACTTCACGCCGCTGCCCGACTACAACCGCGACCAGCCCGCCCACCCCTTCCGGCCGTATGGCGCCACGCCCGGTCATGCCCTCGAGTGGGCGCGGTTGACCCTCGCGACCGCGCGCACTCTCGGTGGACCGGAGTGGGATTGGGCGCTCCCGGCGGCCGAGTCGCTGGTCCGAGGCGCCATCGCGGATGCCTGGGCCGCGGATGGCGCGGACGGCTTTGTCTATACAACCGACTGGGATGGCACGCCTGTAGTGCATGCGCGCATGCACTGGGTCCTGACCGAGGCGCTGGGTGCCGCCTGGGCCCTGCATCACGTCACCGGTTCGAGTGACTGGTCGCGGCTGTTCAATCAGTGGTGGGAGTACGCCAAGGCGCATCTCGTCGACACCGAGCGCGGGTCGTGGATCTCGGAACTGGACCGGAACAACCGCCCCCACGCGGGGACCTGGGTCGGCAAGCCGGACACCTATCACGCGGTGCAGGCCATGCTCTTGCCGCGACTGCCGCTGACGCCCTCCTTCGCCTCCGCACTCGCGGCGTCGTCGTAGCCCACCCAGCCTCATCCGAGGGCTAGCCTGCCGGGCATGACGACCATGCTCGCGGGATCGGTCCCGACCCCTATGTCGCGTTCGATCAGCAACGACTTGTGGGCCTTCCAGATCCCACCGCTGGAGAAGGTGCTGCGCACCGTCCTGGTCTACCTCGCGATTTTGGTTATCGTCCGGGTCGCCGGCAAAAGACTTCTCGCGCAGATGAACTCACTCGACCTGGTCGTCGTGCTGCTGCTGAGCAATGTCGTCCAGAACGCCATCATCGGCGACGACAATTCGCTGGTCGGCGGCGTTCTCGGCGCGGTCGTGCTCGTGACCGCCAATGCCGGTCTGGAGCGGATAGCCCAAGTGTTTCCGGCCTTCCGCCGGGTCGTGGAGGGGCGGCCGACGCCCGTCGTGCGCGATGGCGAAGTCATCGACGGTGCGCTCGATCGCCTGGGGATGACGAGGGGGGAGCTGAATTGGGCGCTGCGTCATCAGGGCGCCGACAGAGTCTCTGAGGTGGAGACCGCAACCTTGGATCCCGGCGGATCGCTCACCGTGGACCTGAAGGATGAGGAACAAGCCCTCAGCCAGGGCGAATTCCGCGCCGAGATGGCCCGGCTGCATGCCCGACTCGACGCCCTGGCGTCCCGGCCCACCACAGGCTGATCGACGGCCAGGTCACGCGGCGCGGGTCTCTCGTTCCAGTGCGGCCTGCTGGCTCTCGTGCCCAGCGAGTTCGAAGCCCACGACGACGATCGCGGGCGCCAGGGCGATGACGAGCAGGCATACGGCGAGCGAGACGTGCGCGGCCG
Organism: Actinomycetota bacterium; assembly: GCA_020160805.1. Taxonomy (GTDB): domain Bacteria; phylum Actinomycetota; class Actinomycetes; order Actinomycetales; family Dermatophilaceae; genus Nostocoides_A; species Nostocoides_A veronense. The sequence goes on from JAIUPO010000002.1 coordinate 162,104, forward strand.
CGAGCGCAATGGCCCCGGCCAGGACGGCGATCGTGAGAACGAACTCGACATTGTGCAGCCGGTCGTTGCTGCGGAAGAGGTATCGCCAGGTAGCGATCAGGACGATGAAGAAGAGCATCACCGGGGCGGCGACGGCGAGCACGGCACCGGTCTGCGAGATGTGCACCCACCCGAACTCCTCCGGATCGTGGTGTGCCTCAAGGTAATAGGCCATGATGTGCAGTCCGGCGCCGACGGCGGCGATCGCGCCGAAGAGCAGGATGTGGCCATAGCCGAAGACGAAGGATCGCTCCCGTCGGTGGTGCAGGATCTCGCCGAAGGGAACCGCGAAGTAGATCCACCACATGCCGAAGGTCAACCCCATCGAGGCGAAGACAAGGGCTGCCGAGGTGAGGTCCCCGCCCTGGCTGGCCACCACGGCCAGGATCACCCAGCCGACCTGTGCGATGGCGAGGGTCACGGCATACCAACGGCACATGGCGCGCGCCTGCGGCGCCTGCTGCGCGGCGCGCAGCCACTGCACGAGCCGGCATTCGCGAACGCCACAACGAAGGTGAGGTCGAACAGCAGCTCCAAAGGTGTTGCGGCGCGGCCCTTTTCGTGGCGTCGAGGCCGCTCATAGGGCGCAAGCCGTGCGCGGCGCGGGCGGTGGGGAGCGGCATACGTCGACCTCGTGGGGTGGCGGATCGGGGAACCACACCATTGTCGCGAACCACGGGGTATGCCGTCGCGCCAGCCCGCTGCCCGCGCCCGGGACGTGGTGCGGTCGGCTCAGCCCTGCTGTGCGGTCAGCGCTAGGTCGACGGCGATGCCGAGGTGGTCCGACCCGGGCGCGGCGATCGTGTGGACCGCGGTCGGGGTCAGGGCGCTGCTCACGAGGGCTTGATCCAGCGGCAGGATCGGGGGCAGCCACGAGTCGGCGGGCCAGGTGGGCAGCCAGCCGGCGCCGAGGGCGTCCGCGGCGGAGGTGAGATGGGCCCGCGAGCGGATCGTGCGGATGGTCAGATGGTCCGGGGTGGCGTTGAAGTCGCCGAGCACGACGAGCGGATCATCGGCATACTCGGCGGCGGCCTCACCGATCCGCTCGCCCTCGGTGTGCCATGGCGAGATGCCCAGCAGGGGAGTGATGGCATGGACCGCCAGGATGGTCGGCTGATCGCCGGAGGGCAGATCGACCCGGACCGCGCGACCCCCGAGATGCAGGTCCAGGTTGGCTCGTTCGGTGAGCGGGAATCGGGAGTAGATCTTCAGCCCCGGAGCGCCATCGGGATCGGAGCGGCCAAGGCGATAGGGATACCGGTCCAGCCAACCGATGGAATCGACATAGGCCTCGGACGCTGGATCCAGCTCGATGAGGACGACGACATCGCGATCGGCCGTGTTCGCGGAGAGCCGGTCGAGATCGGTGGCGCCGCCGAGAATATTGACGGAGGCGACCTTGAGCGCCGTGGGCGCCGCCTCCTGGGGGGAATTGCGTAGGTAGTAGGGGGCCAACCAACTGATGTGCAGCGCCAGCGCCGCGATGGCGAGGACGGCCACGATCCGCTGCCGGAGTGCGGCGGCGAGGATCGCGGCCACGGCCCAGGGCAGGATGCCGAAGGGCACGAAGGAGGCCAGCAAGGGCAGGATCGGGAGCCGCTGCGAAGCGGGAATGATGCGCACCATCGTGAGGACCAGGCCGGTCAGGGCGCTCATCGCCAGCGCAACTCGCAGCACATCGCGTGCGGCGACGCGCTCACGCGCGAAGGTGTGGGTGCCCGACATCACGCCGGTGAGGATACGGCGAGCGCCTTAAGGTGGCTGGCATGTCTGAGGAGATCCAGTGCGAGATCGCCGGTCAGGTCGCCTTCGTCCGGCTGGCCCGGCCGGAAAAGTTCAATGCGCTGTCGCTGCCGATGCTCAAGGGGCTCATCGCCACTGCGCACCAGCTGCGCAAGGACACGGCCGTGCGCGCCGTCATCCTGTCCGGGGAGGGGCCGGCCTTCTGCGCTGGCATCGACACCAGCGTGCTCGCCGGTGGCCTGCAGGTCGTGCTGCCCTCCTTCGTCCCGCGGCCGTGGCTTGGCACCAATGTCTTCCAGGAGGCCTGCTGGGCCTGGCGTCGCATCCCCGCTCCGGTTGTTGCTGTCGTGCACGGACACTGCTATGGCGCGGGCCTGCAGCTCGCCCTCGGCGCAGATTTCCGCTTCTCCACGCCGGACGCGAAATGGTCTGTGATGGAAGCGAAATGGGGCCTGATTCCCGATATGAGCGGCGTTCACTCGCTCGCGCAACTCGTCGGCCTGGACACGGCCAAAGAGTTGTCCATGACGGCCCGCACCATCACCGGCGCGGAGGCAAAACACCTCGGGCTCGTCACCCGCGTCGCCGCTGACCCGCACCTGGCCGCCGGCGAACTCGTCGACGAAATCCTCACCCGCAGCCCGGACTCGGTCGCCGCGACCAAGCGCGTCTTCGAGGCTGCCGCTCCGGGGCGGGCCCGGCATACCTTCGCCCGCGAGCGCATTGAGCAGGCCCGCCTACTCCTCGCGGCGAACACCAAGATCGTGCGCCAAGCGGCCAAGGAGAAGGTCGCGCCGGCATACGCCCCGCGCGCCCGCTGAGCCCGCCGCGCCACCTTAGGATCGGGCGGTATGGAGTTCCGCTCGGCCTATGCCCATGGATTCGCCCGCGCCGCCGCGGTCACCTTGCCGGTGGCCCTCGCGCAGCCAGAGCGCAATGTCGATGCGACATTGGAGCAATTGCGCGCCTGTGACGCCGAGTCGGTTGCGCTCGCGGTCTTTCCGGAGTTGGGCCTGACCGGCTATTCGTTGGAGGACCTCTTCCTCCAGGACCCGGTTCTCGATGCGACGGAAGCTGCGCTGATGCGGCTTGTGGCCGAGACCGCCGAGCTGATGACGGTCGCCGTCGTCGGGGCTCCGCTGCGCAAGGGCAACCGAATCTTCAACTGCGCCATCGTCATTCATCGTGGGTCCATCCTCGGTGTCGCCCCGAAGTCCTATCTGCCGACCTATCGAGAGTTCTATGAGCGGCGCCACTTTGCTCCGGGCGACGACCAGCGCGGCGAGACGATCGCGCTCGGCGGCACCCACTATCCCTTCGGTCCGGACCTGATCTTCCGCGCTGGCGATGTCCGTGGCCTGAGCATCCATGTCGAGGTATGCGAAGACATGTGGGTCCCGATCCCGCCGAGCGCCGAGGCGGCACTGGCGGGCGCGGCCATTCTCGCCAATCTCTCAGGCAGCCCGATCACCGTCGCCAAGTCCTATGACCGCAAGATGCTCTGCGAGTCGGCGTCCTCCCGGTGCAATGCGGCATACATCTATTCCGCTGCGGGAGAAGGTGAATCGAGCACCGACCTGTCCTGGGACGGCCAGACTCTGATCTACGAGATGGGCGCGCTGCTCGCCGAAACCGAGCGCTTCCCGGATGGGGCGCGCCGGTCCTTGGCGGACCTCGACTTGGACCGGATGCGCCAGGAGCGGATGCGACAGGGCACCTTCGACGACAACCGCCGGACGTATGCCGATCGCCCCGCCTTCCGGGAGGTCGAGTTCGTTCTCGACCCGCCGGCCGGTGACATCGGGCTGCTGCGCAAGGTCGACCGCTTCCCCTTCGTTCCCGACGAGGAGGAGCGGCTGGCGCTCGATTGCTACGAGGCCTACAACATTCAGGTCTCTGGGTTGGAGCAGCGCCTACGCGCCATCGGCCAGCCGAAGATCGTCATCGGCGTGTCCGGCGGCCTCGACTCGACGCACGCGCTCATCGTCGCGGCCAAGGCCATGGACCGGCTGGGCCGGCCGCGGACCGACATCCTCGCCTACACGATGCCGGGATTCGCGACGACCGAGCACACCAAGAACAATGCGACGCTGCTGTCCGAGGCGCTCGGCGTCTCCTTCGAGACTCTCGACATTCGCGCTGCAGCCAAGCAAATGTTGACCGATATGGACCACCCCTTCGGCCGTGGCGAGGAGGTCTATGACGTGACCTTCGAGAACGTCCAGGCCGGCTTGCGCACCGACTATCTGTTCCGAATTGCCAACCATCGCGCTGGCATCGTGCTCGGCACCGGCGATCTGTCGGAGCTGGCGCTCGGGTGGTGCACCTATGGCGTCGGCGACCAGATGTCGCACTATGGCGTCAACAGCGGCGTGCCAAAAACGTTGATGCAGCACCTGATTCGCTGGGTGGCGACCTCGGGGCAATTTGACGAGGAAGTCGGTCGCATCCTCGGGTCCATCCTCGACACCGAGATCACTCCCGAGCTGGTGCCCACCCGGGAGGGCGAGAAGCCGCAGAGCACCGAGGACAATATCGGGCCCTATTCACTGCAGGACTTCACGCTTTTCCACGTCCTGCGGCGGGGTTACCTGCCGAGCAAGATCGCCTTCCTCGCCGTGCACGCGTGGTCAGACGCGGCCGCAGGGGAGTGGCCGCCCGGGTTCCCGGAAGCCAAGCGGTCCGCATACGACCTGGCGACGATCCGGCACTGGATGCAGGTCTTCGGGAAGCGCTACTTCGCCAACCAGTTCAAGCGCTCGGCGCTGCCCAATGGCCCGAAGGTCGTCCCCGGCGGCTCGCTCTCGCCGCGCGGTGACTGGCGGGCACCGTCGGATGTTTCGTCTGCCGTGTGGCTCGCGGAACTGGAGAACGTCCCGTCCGCCTGACGGGTCAGTCGGTGCGCTGATGCAGCCAGGGGCGCTGCAAGTCGAAGCGGCGGCCGCTCATCTCGCTGGGGGTGACGGCGATGACGACATGCTTCTCGGTCGGGACCCACGGCCGCAGGGGCAGCTCGTCGGCGAAGTCGGCCTCGTCACCCTCCAGGGTCTGCGCAAAGCCACGCAGCACGACGCTGGTCGCCTCGGTCTCGGTGAACTCATCGACCTCGAAGGCGACATCCTGATTCATCGTCACGCCGAGCAGCTTGTTGCCCTCGGCGGTGCGGAAGATCAGGCGCCCGCGGTCGGCGCAGTAGTTGATCGGCGTGATGTGCACCTCGCCGGCCAGGTGGAAAGCCAGGCGGCCGAACTCGTGCGACCCAAGGAAGGCCCAAGCCTCTTCATCGGTCATCTGGTGCATCGGCGATTCGGTGTTCATGACCCCTCCTGTTCGGCGGCCCCGGCCGGTGCCGGAGCGGGTTCCTAGCTCAACGCTAGTCCTGACGCGCGGGGCACGCACAATCGGTCCGCCCAGGCGCGCCGATTCAGCCGCCAGGTCGGGCGATAACCACATCCGTGCCGCGCAGGGTCGCCTCAAAACCACTGGGGCGCACTGTGATTGCCGTGAGGACCAGGCGCTCGGGGAGGCCCTCGATCGCCTGTCGCACGGTGACCAGATCGCGTGCGGCACTGCTCAAGGCGTCGTTGACCAGTCCGGGCAGGCCGACGTCGACCGTCTCGGGCACGATGAGCAGATCACCGTGGTCGACGCTCACCCGGCCGGTCGCGCTGATCGCCAGCTCCAGGCCGAGCACCTCGGCGCTGCGCCGCACGCCCGCCAGGCCGCCGCCCGCGTCATACAGCTCCACGCCCTCGCCGACCTGCTTCGCGGCGACGGCGAAGGGCAGGGTCGCGACGAGCGTGACATCGCCGACGGCTAGGCCGGAATCCATCACCCGCACATTGGTGGCCTTGGCGCGCACATCACGCAAGGGGCCATCGGGCGTGACGAGCGCTGAGGAGGTCAGGTCGACATCGCCGAGCCAGGTCTCGCCCGGGCGCAGGTCCGCCGGCGGCTGGCTGGGACGGATGCCGGGCCCCAGCGAGACATCGTGCATCCGGCCGGTGCCCGGCTCGCGGAGCATGCCGAACAGGACGAAGAAGGCGCCGACGACGAGAAGTGCCATCGTCAGCATGCCGGCCAGGAAGCGCTTCATCGTCGGGGACGGCTTGTGGTGTCAGCCCGCGGAGGCGTCGAGGCGATCCGTCGTCAGCGTGAAGTCCTGATCGCGAAGTCGTTGCGCGAGAACGTCACCCATGGCGACGGCGGGCGTGATGACTCCGGCCCGATCGGGCAGGGAATCCAGTGCGAGGCACAGACCGGCCTGACCGAGCATGATCGCCGTGCCGGAATATCCCGGGTCGGCCTTGGCAGCGACCGTCGTCCGATAGCGCGCGCCGGTGGTCGTCGTCGACTCGATCTCCATCCGGAAGGCGCCGCGCTGTTGGTCTTCGACGCTTGGGCCCTCACCGGGCTTGGGCAGCACGCGGTCCAGGAGGGCACGGGTGGGGGGCAACTGCATACCTCCGGCAACGCCGAGCAGACCGGCGGTCATCGCCGTCGCCATGGCGGGGGACTTGGCGGAGGTGCCGAAGTCCATGACCTCCTGATAGCGGAAGCCGCGGCCGTAGACGTGGCCGAGCAGGGCATTGCTGCGTCGCACGATGCGGGTGTTGAAGGCGGCCATGACGAAGGGACCCGTCCAGTGGCCATCGTCGGTGCGGCGGACGGGCAGGCCCTTGACGACGCCCTTGACCACATCGAGGGGTGAGGTGGCCTTGGGCTTGTGACCGCTGCCGCGCGAGGGCTCGGCGCCGCGATCCGGGCTCAGGCCGTAGGGATCGCCGACGATCTTGCGATCTGCCGCGCTGGCGCGCATCTCGATGGCCTGGGTGCGCATCGAGTCGATGGTGCCGCCGCTGAAGCCGCCGCGCAGCTTGCGGACATAGTTGACCGTCTGGCCGAGCTCGCCCGTGCCGTCGGCGGCCGCACGCTCTGCGGTGAGCAGCACGCCGAGGTCGGAGGGGATGGAGTCGAAGCCGCACGCGTGGACGATCTTGGCTCCCGAGGCTTCGGCCGTCTCGTGATAGGCGTCGGCACTGCGGCGCACGAACAGAACTTCACCGGTCAGGTCCGCATAATGCGTGCCCGCCGCGGCGCAGGCGGCGACGAGAGGCATGCCGTATTTCGCATAGGGCCCGACGGTCGTGACAACGACCTTCGTGTCCTGGGCCAGGGCCGTCAGGGCGGCCTCGTCGGCGGCGTCCGCGATGACGATCGGCCAGTTAGCGGCGGCCGGGCCGAGATCGGCCCGCACCCCCTCGAGCTTGGCCTGGTTCCGGCCCGCCAGCGCGATGCGGGTGCCCTCCGGGGCGTGGTCCGCCAAGTGCTGCGCCGTCAGGGCGCCCACGAAGCCGCTGGCTCCGAAAAGAATGATGTCGTATGTGCGTTCGCCGCTCGTCATGTCCGGCAGTCTAAGTTCATGCCCCGACTCCAAGCGGTCCCTGTCGCGCGCACTCCGCGCATCCTCGCGATCGTGCAGGCTGGGGGGAAGGGCTCACGGATGGACGTGCTGACCCGAGAGCGCGCCAAGCCGGCCCTGCCCTTTGCCGGGAGTTATCAACTCATCGACTTCGCCCTGTCGAATCTCGCGAATAGCGGGATCCCGGATGTCTGGGTGTCCGTGCAATACCAAGCGGCCTCGCTCGATGAGCATCTCGCGTCGGGACGGCCGTGGGACTTGGACCGCACGCGCGGCGGCTATCGGCGGCTGGTGCCGGAGGAGGGCGACTCGTCCGGGCTCGAAGGCTTCAGCACCGGTAATGCGGACGATCTGATGCGGATGGCCGACGATATCGCCGCGGCTGCGCCAGATGTCGTGGTCGTGACGAGCGCCGATCACATCTTCCGGCTCGATGTCCGCTCCGTCATCGAGGCCCACCTGTCGCGCCGGGCCGAGTGCACCGTCGTGACCACCGAGGTGTCGCTGGCGGAGGCCAAGCACAAAGCGGTGGTCCGGATGGGTCGTGGACGGCGAGTCGCCGGCATCGACTACAAACCGTCCGTCGCCGCCTCCGGGCGGATCGCCACGGAGATTTTTGTGTATGACGCCCCCACCCTCCTGCGCGAACTCGACGCGCTGCGCCGCGACCGGGCCGCGGTTGACCCAGGATTGGAGGAGGGGTTGGGGGACTTCGGGGAGCACCTATTGCCTCGGCTGGTGGCGCGCGGGCGGACGGATGCCTATGCGCTGGAAGGCTATTGGAAAGATCTCGGGCGACCTTCGGCATACCTTGCGGCGCACCGGGACCTGCTGCGCGGGCGGGTCGATGTCTTCGACGATCCGAGGTGGCCGATCCTCACGCGCTTCCCGGAGCTGCCGCCGGCACGCGTGGGGGCCAGCGGGTCGGTTGATGATTCCCTACTGTCGCCAGGCGTCGTCGTGGACGGCATGGTGCGCGGCAGTGTGCTGGGGCCGGGTTGCGTGATCGAAGCTGGCGCCCGCGTCGAGGACTGCGTGCTGATGGCGGGCGTGCGCGTCGAGTCAGGGGCAGTGGTGGCCGGCTCGGTGCTTGACCAGCGGGTTGTCATCGAGGCGGACGCTGTCGTGGGGGCGGTGCCGAGGCGCTGGCCACCGTCGGAGTCGGCGGTGACCTTGTGCGGCGCTGACTCGAGGATTCGGCGGGGGACGACGGTGCCAGCCGGGGCCCGCCTGGAGCCCGGCTCGACGAGTTGACGCGGCGCTCCCGGTGGCCGCCGCGCGCGTGAACACCCGATCCGTGCATTGACACCCGCTGGACCGGGTGTCAATGCGCGGATCGAGTGTTGATGCGCGGTTCGGGTGTCGGCCTGACCGCCCACCCCTGAGGGTGCTCTTGGCAGAGTCATCGAAAGTTGCCGCACGTCAGAAGGCCCACGGTCAGTGCCGGTGCGGTTCGATAGTCCTGGGGCGGAACCGCCTCAATCCCGTGGCGAAAGGACAGGCACATGAGCATTCCTCCTGGCAATGGCACCGAGGCCCCGATCGAGACCATGGACGAGGAATCCCCCGCCCTGAGTGGTGATGGCGGCGCGGACGGTGGAGCCGATGGCGGTGCCGGTGATGGTGGCGCGGACGGTGGGGCCGATGGCGGTGCCGGTGACGGCGGCGCGGACGGTGGGGCCGATGGCGGTGCCGGTGATGGCGGCGCGGACGGTGGGGCCGATGGCGGTGCCGGTGACCTTTCCGTCGGCGAGCGTTCCGCCACGGACCCGGCAGACGGCAGCATGTCCGATGATGTCGCGCGCGGGCTCTGACCTGACTCGGTGACCGACCTCTTCGACGGCAAGGGCGGGGTGGCTGCCAGTGGCCGCCCCGCCCTCGCACGTCTCCTGCCGCTGCCGGTGGCGGAATTCGCCGAGAACTACTGGAGTCAGCGGCCCCTAGCGGCCCGCGCAGCCGATCTCGACCAAGACTTCTCGGACCTCTTCGATAGCCAGGCGGTCGATGAACTCATCGGACGTCGTGGCCTGCGTGCGCCATTCCTGCGCGTGGCCAAAGACGGTGTCACGCTTCCGGATTCGGCCTTCACCCGGCCCGGTGGTGTGGGTGCCGCGATCGGGGATCAGGTCAGTGACGACCGTTTGCTGGACCTCTTCGCGAGCGGCTCGACGATCGTCCTTCAGGGCTTGCACCGCACCTGGGGCCCGCTCATTGACTTCGCTGGCGACCTCGGCGCTGACCTCGGCCATCCCGTTCAAGTCAACGCCTATGTCACGCCAGCCCAGAACAAGGGCTTCAGCGCGCACTACGACGTCCATGATGTCTTCGTCCTCCAGATCGCCGGGACCAAGCGATGGCTCATCCGCCAACCGGTCCACCCGCTGCCCTTGCGCGACCAGACATGGGAGCGCCGCCGGGCAGCTGTTGAGGCGGCGGCCTCGACCGATCCGCTGCTGGATCTTGTTCTGGCACCTGGCGATTGCCTCTATCTGCCCCGCGGGTACATCCACAGCGCTGCCGCGCTCGGCGAGGTCAGCATTCACCTGACGATCGGCATACACCCCTGGACCAGGACCCACCTGGCCGAGCAGCTTGTCCAAGCGGCCGTCGCAGACCTCGCCTCGGTGGCCGCCGTGCGCGACTCCTTGCCGCTCGGTCTCGACTGGGACCGCGAGGCGCTAGATCCCGGTGAGGTCGAGCGCGTGAAGGCGGCGCTGATCGACGCCGTCCAGGCCATCGATCCAGCTCGCATTGCGAACGCTCTCGCGACAGCACACCGGGGCAGTCAGCGCGCCGCGCCCGTCGGCCCGCTCGCGCAAGTAGCTGCCGCCGACTCCCTCACGGACGAGGACATACTGCGGCTACGGCCACGGCTCGCGGCGCGACTCATGGACGGCCCTGAGTCTGCGGTCCTTGTCACGCGTGCTGGCCGGCGAACTATCGAGCCCGTGGACCTGGCGACCATCCGAAAGCTATTGGCGGACGGACATGTTGACGTCGCCACAGTGGGTATGGACGTGGCTCGCCGGCTGCTGCTGGCCGGGCTCGTCACACGGCATACCCAGGTCAACGGCCTTTCGAGTCCGGCGGCACCGGACGGTGCCGGCAATCTCGATTAGCCTGACCTGTCGTGCCTTCCCGTGATCCCGCTGCAGCGCTTGCGCCGGATGCCTGCTCCGTGCGTTCGCTCGGAATGCGGGAACCCATGGTGGCGACTGCTCCACCGACGCAGCGGTGGCTCCTGCTAGAAGTCCCGCGCGCATGGCCGGACAAGATCCTCAAGAGCCCTGAGGTCGCCGGTTGGGTGCCGCAACTCAATGCCATCGTGCAATCCCGTTCGGGCAGAGTCCTTTTCATCCGTCGCCCGGGCCGCAGTGAAAGTCACGAGGCGCCGCGGGCTTTCGTTGTGGTGGATGCGCTCTCGCGCACGCAGACCGCAGGCACGTGGCTCCCCGGCACTGCTTCCCGTCCTGCCGACCTGCGCGCAGCCGTGGCGGCTTTTGATGCCGATGTTCCGCTGACCGATCCATCACCGGCCCGGCTCCTCGTGTGTGCGCATGGCATGCACGATCAGTGTTGCGCCGTGCGGGGCCGACCGGTGGCCAGCGTGTTGGCTCAGACCTGGCCGACGGAGGTATGGGAGTGCAGTCACCTCGGCGGCGACCGCTTTGGCGCCAATATCTTGGTGCTTCCAGACGGCACCTACTTCGGGCGGCTCGATGACATCTCGGGACCGAAGGTCATTGCGAAACATCTTGCGGGACAGAGCGACCCACAATTTCTGCGAGGTGTGACGACGCAAGACCCCCGAGTCCAGGCCGCCGTCACGGAGGTGCTGCGGACGCGGGGCCCGGCCCCGGCATATCTCCTGCGCGGACGGATCGACAACGGCGCGGGAGCGCACACCTGGACCGTCAGCGTCACCGGTCATCCCCACGGCGCCGAGATCCCGGTGCTCGTGCGGCGCCGCGTCGACCCGCCCGCGCGCCGCGCCTGCCTCGCGACCGAGGACAAGGTCGCGGTGACCTTCGAGACCAGGTTGCTCACCTGACCTCCACCCCTCGTCGAGTTCGGGCCTAAACGATGGAGTCCTGCGTCCCGTCGGCTGGGGCAGCCGGACCGGCGCCCGAGCCGCCACCGGCAAGGGCCGAACGGATCTTGTCGATGACTGCCTTCTCGGAATCGGCTACTCCGCCAGCGGCATTCGCGACGGCGTCAGCCGCGGCTTCAATAACTTCCCGATAGCCCTGCGCAGCGGACGCGTCCTTGGCGTTGAGGATGCTCATCGCCTGGGAGAGCCCGTCCATGACCTGGCGCTCGACCTCGGCGGCGTCGCCGCGCGGCGGGGACGGGAAGCCGCCGGACTTCAGCAGTTCCTGGACCGCCGGCGGCGCCGCGGTGAAGGCCCGGGAGCCAGCCATCGATTCCTTGAAGGTCGCGAAGAAGCCGGGATCGGCCTTGGAGACCAGGGCGATCGCGCCGAAAGCGCTATTGCGGATGGTTTCGTGCTCGGTGTCGGTGTATTCAGCCATGCCGTCAGTGTGACTCCTGACCGCCCGTTGGGCGCGGCGAACGGTCGAGGAAATCGGCGACCTAGGGTGGTCGACATGTCCGAAACGCCTGGCCCCTTGGACGCTTTGACGGCTCGCGTCTTCGCCGCCGTGCTCTTCGATATGGACGGCACGCTCATCGATTCGACCCCGGCCGTCGAGCGCAGTTGGGCGGCGTGGGCCCCGACCTACGGGCTGGACCTGGCAGCACTGAGGGGACTGCACGGCATACCCGCCCGCGGGGTGATCGCTCGCTTGCTGGATCCGACCGTGCATGCGGAGGCCGAGCGGCATATCACCGAACTGGAGATCGCCGATGTCGAGGGGATCGAGGTGCTGCCCGGCGCGGTGGCGGCATTGACCGCGCTCGCGGCCAGCGGGCGCGCAGCGATTGCGACGTCGTGCACCGATGCGCTGGCGCAGGCGCGCCTGGCCGCCACCCGCCTGCCGCACCCGCGCGTGGTCGTCACGGCGTCCGATGTCACGCACGGAAAGCCCGACCCGGAGCCCTATCTGTTGGCGGCCGAGCGGCTCGGGGTCAACCCCGCCGACTGCCTGGTCGTCGAGGACGCGCCGGCTGGCCTGCGATCGGGGAAGGCGGCCGGCTGCACGACCCTCGCGGTCACGACGACCACGGCATCTGCCGACCTGCTCGCCAATCCCGATGCCGATGCCGTTGTCGGGACACTGGCCGAGGTGCGCTTCGTGGCCGGCCCTGACGGGGTGCGCGTGGAAGCGTTGTCGCCGGACCGCTGACCAGGCTGCTACCGACGGGTAGCATTCGCCGCATGGATGCGGATGTCATCGTTGTCGGCCATGGCCTAGCCGGTCTGGTCGCGACCAGCGAACTGCTCGCCGCGGGCAAGCGCGTCCTGCTCGTGGATCAGGAGAGTCGCGCCAATCTCGGTGGGCAGGCGTTCTGGTCTTTCGGTGGCCTCTTCTTCGTCGATAGCCCCGAGCAACGTCGAATGGGCATCAAGGACAGCGTCGATCTGGCGATGGCCGATTGGGCCGGGACCGCGGGTTTCGATCGCTTGGAGGATCACTGGCCGCGCGAGTGGGCCCGGGCGTATGTCGAGTTTGCCGCGGGGGAGAAGCGCGCCTGGCTGCACGGGCTGGGGATGCGCTGGTTCCCCCTCGTCGGCTGGGCGGAGCGGGGAGGCGGGTATGCCGATGCGCACGGCAACTCGGTCCCTCGGTTTCACGTCACCTGGGGCACCGGTCCGGGCGTCGTCGCGCCTTTCGAGGCGATCGTCCGACAGGGCATTCTTGACGGCAAAGTCCTTCTGCGCGAACGGCATCGAGTCACATCACTGATCGTTGACCAGGGAGCGGTGGCGGGTGTTCGTGGCGATGTGCTGGCGCCGGATGCCGCCGCGCGCGGGGTGGCGAGCTCGCGGGATGTCATCGGTGATTTCGAGCTGACCGCCGGGGCCGTCATCGTCACGGCCGGCGGCATCGGCGGCAATCACGACCTGGTCCGCGCGCACTGGCCGGCGCGGCTGGGCAACCCGCCCGCGCGCATGCATACCGGTGTCCCCGCATACGTCGACGGCTCGATGCACGCGGTCGCGGAGTCGGCGGGTGCGCGGCTGATCAATGGCGACCGGATGTGGCATTACGTCGAGGGCATCGAGAACTTCGACCCGATCTGGCCGGGCCATGCCATTCGAATTCTCGGCGGGCCGTCGTCGTTGTGGTTCGACGCGCTCGGCAACCGGCTGCCTGCGCCCCTGTGGCTGGGCTTCGACACGCTCGCAACGCTGAACTACTTGCGCCAGACGGGATTCGATCACTCGTGGCTGATCCTCAATCGCTCGATTGCTGGCAAGGAGTTCGCGCTTTCGGGGTCCGAGCAGAACCCGGACCTGACGGGAAAGTCCATCGGCGCGACGCTGGGCCGGGCGCGTCAGGACGTGCTGCCGCCGCTGCAGGCCTTCCTCGACAAGGGCGTGGATTTCGTCCAGGCCGACACCATCGGCGAACTGGTCGCGAAGATGAATGCGCTCGTCGCCGGTGCGCCGGACGTGCCGGTGCTCGATCCGGAGTTGATCGAGAAAGTCGTGGCCGATCGCGACGGCCAGATCGCCAATCCCTATGCCAAGGACGCGCAGGTCATGGCATTGCACAATGCGCGGGCCTATCGCGGCGACCGGATCAGCAAGCGAGCCTTCCCGCCGCACCGAATCCTCGACCCGGCATACGGCCCGCTCATCGCTGTGCGCCTGCATGTGCTCACCCGCAAGAGCCTCGGCGGCATCGAGACCGATCTTGGCTCGCGGGCGTTGTCGCTCTCCGGCTCGCCCGTGCCCGGCCTGTATGCCGCCGGCGAGAGCGCCGGTTTCGGCGGCGGTGGCGTGCATGGCTATCGCGCGCTGGAGGGCACCTTCCTCGGCGGCTGCCTCTTCTCCGGCCGTGCCGCCGGCCGCTCCGCCGCCGCCGACCTCTAACCCTGGCCGGCCGTGGCGGCGAGGCGTGGCTAGGCGCCTGACGGGGACGAGGAACCTCTGCTAACAGACGTTAGTCAACTGTGCAGACCTTGCAATCTGTGCGGATTCGACTAACCACTGCTAGCAGAAGTTAGTCGACTCCGCTGACGTGCGCGTTCCGAAAGCGGTTGGGCCTTAAAGGTATTGGCCCGTGCCGCCGGCGGCATCGGGCGGCACCATTCCGGTGATCGGGCCATTCGGGCGCGGACCCGGGCTGGGCGCTTCCTCGGCCGCCGGGTGGCCGGGCGGGAGGGTTCGGCGCAGCTGCTGGAGCTGGTTCTGCGCCGCCCTCTGTTGCGCCACAAGCGCCGCTTGTATGCCGTGGAATAGCCCCTCGAGCCAGCCGACGAGCTGGGCCTGGGCGATCCGTAATTCGGCGTCGCTGGGCGTTGTCCCCGCGCCGAACGGCAGGGCGAGTCGGTCGAGTTCCTCGACCAACTCGGGCGCCAAGCCGTCCTTGAGTTCGGCGATCGACTGCTGGTGGATCTGCGCGAGGCGGGCGCGGCCAGCCTCGTCGAGCGGGGCGCTACGGACCTCTTCGAGCAACTGCTTGATCATCGACGCCACGCGCATGACCTTGGCGGGTTGCTCGACGAGTTCGGCCGGGCCACGCTCGTCGCTGTCCGACTCGTGCACGCCCATCCCTTCGGGCGTCAGCACGACGATCCGGTTGTCCGTGGCGGTCTCGTCGGGCTGCGGCTGCGGCTGGTCGCTCATGCCTGCCAATCCTGCCACCCCGCATACGGCAGCAGCTCAAGAGCCCGCGGGTGCCTTTGCCCCGGAAGTCTGCGCTAAGCCCCTGCTTTAGAGCAGGGTGAAGCGCACACTTTCGGCATCCGGAGAGAAACGAGTGACAGCTGGGACGGGTGTGGCGGGCGCAAGCGGTCAGGCGACGCCCATGCGCTTCTTCAGCAGCTCGCGCTTGTCTTCGAACCGGGCGGCCTGCTTCTCGAGGTCGGCGAGGAAGGTGTCGAGTTCCTCGCGGGCGGCCTCACCCTCGGCGCCGAGGCCCTCGATGTCCCATACCTTCCAGAAGCGCAGCACGGGGGCGACGACCTCGTCCTTGTGCGAGCGCAGGTCATAGATCCCGGCGAGCGCGATCTCGACGGCCTTGCGCTGGAAGCCAGGAATGTCGGTGCCGGGCATGGCGAAATTGACGACCACATCGCGGATCGCGCACATCGCCTGGTCGGGCGAGAGGTCTAGCGCACCCTTGAGCAGGTTGCGATAAAAGATCATGTGCAGGTTCTCGTCGGCGGCGATCCGCTGCAGCAACTGCTCGCACAAGGGGTCGTTCGTATACGTCCCGGTGTTGCGGTGCGAAATGCGCGTCGCGAGCTCCTGGAAGCTGACATACGCGAGCGAACGCATCATGTCGCCGGAGTGCTGGGACTCATAGCCCGTCGACATGTGCGACATCCGATGCCGTTCCAGGTCAACGGGATCCACGAGCCGCTTGACCGACATATAGTCGCGCATCGCCACGCTGTGCCGGCCCTCCTCGGCGGTCCAGCGGTGCACCCATTCGCCCCACGCGTCATCGCGACCGAAGATGATCGCGATCTCGTGGTGATAGCTCGGCAGGTTGTCCTCGGTGAGCAGATTGACGATCAGCGCCGACCGCGCGACATCGGAGATCGGCGCGTCATTCGGGCTCCACGGCTCGCCGCCCATCAGCCCGTCGTAGTTGCGGCCGTCCGACCACGGCACATAGTCGTGCGGGAACCACTCCTTGGCCACCTTGATATGCCGGTTCAGCTCGCCCTCGACGACGGGGCTGAGCTCGTGCAGCAGCGCGGTCTGGGTCCATGCGGTCGTGCTCATCGGGGCTCCCTCGGAATCGATGGGCGGTGCCGGTGGCCACCGCAGTGGCCGTCCTCCAAGGCTATTGGTCCTAGCCGGTCCCCGCTACCGTCGCCCGCCAAGCAGTTCGTATGTCGTGACCGGACCCTCCCCTGCTGGGCCCGGTCACGACATACGGACGGGGTCAGTTCCCGCGGCGGGTGACGTGGGGGGCGCGGCGAATGCTGAGCGCGGCGATGAGGGCCGCGACGAGCGGGACGCCGAGCAGGATCATCGCCATCGGGATCAGGGGTATGCCGACCGTCGGGTCCACCGTGTGCTCCACCCCGCTCTGGTCCCACCATCTCGTCGTCGTCGGATAGGCGATCGCGACGCCGGCGACGAGGCCGATGGCGATGCCGAGCACACCGCCGATGACGGCAACAGTCGCGGCCTGGGCGGCGGCGAAGCGCCGCCTCGTGCCCTTCGTCGCGCCGACCGCGGCCAGCGTGCCCATGTCCGCCTGCTGTTCGGCGAGCGCGAGTGCCGTGCTGATCAGCGTGACGACGACCAGCAGGAAGCCGGCGATGCCGAGCACACCGAGCATGAGCCACTTGTCGGGCCGCTCGTAGCCGCGCTCGACCTCCATATAGCCAGCGTCACCGAGGGCCTCCTGGACCTTCTTCTGGTCGGCCCGGGTGATGGCGCCGCGGGTGTCAAAGACCTGGAACTCGTTGATAACGGTGGGGATGTTGTGCTGCTGCGTGAACTCGGTGGACAAAACCATTCCGAGGCTCGACGAGGCAGCTCCCCGGTTGGTGGCATTCGCGGGCATCGGCACGGCCGCAACCTCGATCTCCCGAGGCTCGCTCACCAGCGTGCTCTTTCCGGACCTCTCGTCGTAGCGGAAGGAACCCGTGAGCAGGCGAGCCTTGCCGTCGGGGATGAGCTTCGCGTCATAGACCAAGACACCGTCCTTGGCGATCGTGGCGCCATCAGCTTTGTCGAGTTGGAAGCGGCGCACGATCTCGGCCGCCGGCATCACCGTGATTTGGCTGCGACCGGCGTTATAGATCCCCTGGTTGCCGACCTGCTGGCAGCGGTTTGCGGTTGGCTCGACCATGCCGTCTGGAGAGTCGAACTGAGGCAAAGATTCCTGGACCGAGCAGCCGGGCGTCATGAGCGACACCCACGGCTCGGCAGATGGTGCGGTGTTCCCCTGCCACTCGGCACCGATGTACGGCATGGGGACCAAGCGCCAGGTTGGAGCGATGCTGCGGATCTGCTCGGTCGTGCCCGTCAGATCGTTGGGGGCGACGCCGATCCGGCCCTCTCCGGCGATATTTCGTGGTTCGTAGTGGCTTGCCTCGAATTGGGTGTTGCTCTCCAACGCAATCGAGAAGGTGGCAAGCAAGGCCGAACCGGCCATCAGCGCCGCGACGGTGGGGGCCGCGCGATGCCGCTGGCGCGCGGCATCGCGGGTGGCCATCCGAATGGCGACGGGGAAACGCCCGGCCAGCCGGCCCGCCCATACGAGCAGCAGGGGGATCAGGCAGACGGCTCCGGTCACCAGACCGAAGACCCCCGCGACCCCCGCAGCCGTGGAGGTGCTGGTGACCGCGACGAAGACGCCGACGGCACCGAGGGCGAAGAGCACGACGCCGATGAGCGGCAGCAGGCGGTTGTGCGGGGGCGAGACGTTCTGGCCCTTCATCACTCCGACGATGTCCAAGCGGCCCAGGCGCAGCGCCGGGATCATGGCGGCCGTGAGGGCGGCCAGGATCGCGCAGATCAGCACGATGAGGGACGGCACGATGGGGATGTCCAGCGGCCCGAACAGGGTCGACCACGGTCGCATCCGGAACCAGATCGCCGTGCCCGCGGCGACGGCCAAGGCCCCGACGACGGCGCCGACGACGGCGGCGAGGACGCCCAGGACGAGCGCGGTGCCGAGCACGGAGCGGCGCAATTGCCGGACTTCGGCGCCATTGCTCGCGGCGAGGGCGAGGGAGCGGCGTTGCCGGCCGGCGCTGACCGCGAAGGCCGGACCGACGAGCAGGGCGGTGACCAGGAAGAGCACGGCACCGAACATGGCGGCCATCAACTTCGCCTCGTTGTCGAAGTTGTTCTGCTCGTCCCAGGCTTCCCCGGGCAGTTCGGACGCCGCCGGCGGGTGCTCGACGACATAGCGACTGGTCAGGGCCAGGCCGTAGTCGTTGAGGCGGCGGACCTCGGACCAGGTGACGGGATCACCGGTGATGATCCAGTTTGTGCTCCAGACGCTGCCCTCGGCGGCGGGCAGTGGCGCCGTCGACATCAGGTGTGGCATCCCGAAATCCGGGTCGAGGACCTTCGCCGTGCCGACGATGGTCAGCGGCGTCGTCTCCGTGCCCAGGCGCACGTCCAGCGTCCCGCTGGTCGGCATACCCTCGTGGATGCCGAGCGGGGTGACGACCACCTCGCTGCTTGTGGTCGGCCACCGGCCAGAGGTGAGGGTCAGCTTCGGGCCGAGGTTGGCGGTGGGATCGACATACATCACCAGTGCGCGGGGGAACTTCGTGCCGTTAACCCAACGCACTTCGCCGGTCTGGACGGACACGACCTTGCCGGGGATGAGCGCGTCGAGGGCCGCGGTGCGCTCGGCTGTCGTGCCGTCTTCGGTGAAGCCGGGGATGGGCTTAGCCTTGCGGCTCGCGTCGCTGTCGTCTTCGTTGTAACCCCATTGGCTCTGGCCGTCGATTCCTTGGATGACCTTTTCCGGTGAGATGGAATAGATGATCGCCTGCCCCGAGCCGACGGAGGCGTCGAGGCGCTCCGCAATGCTGCGCATCGACGTCGACGCGAAACTCAGGCCGCCGACGATGAGGGCCACCGGCAGGGCGACCATGACAAGCACGAGCGCGCTTCTGCCCTTGTAGCGCAAGGCATCTCGGCGCGCCATCTTCAACGAGACGCGCCAGCTGGAGAGCCAGCGCTGGAAGCGGCTGCTGCGTGCCGTGGGTGCTGGGCTGGGCGGCGCGGTCGGCCGCTCGGTGACGGTGGCGGACATCGTCAGGCCCCCGTGCCGGCGAGGATGTCTTCGGCGGACTCGGCGGAGCCGGTGGTGTCCACGACGACGCCATCGCGCAGGAAGACGACCCGGTCGGCCCAGGCCGCGTGGCGTGCCTCGTGGGTGACGAGCAGCCCGGCAGCGCCGGCATTGCAGCGGTCCCGCAGCACGCGCAGGACACCCTCGCCGGTCTGCGAATCGAGCGCGCCGGTCGGCTCGTCGGCCAGGACCAGGCGCCGGTCGCCGACGAGCGCGCGGGCGATCGCGACGCGCTGTTGCTGGCCGCCGGACATCTTGTCGGGATAGCGGTCGGCGAGTTCCATGACCCCGACCACCTCGAGGATCTCGCGGGCGGCGCGGCGGCCATCGCGCACCGACATACCGTCCAGTTCCAGGGGAAGGGCGACATTCTCGGCTGCGGTGAGCGAGGGGATGAGGTTGAAGTCCTGGAAGACGAAGCCGACGCGGCGGCGGCGGAGCGCGGCGAGCTTGGTGGCATCGAGGCGCCCGACTTCGGCGTCCTCGATCCAGACCTCGCCGCTGGTGGCCTTGTCGAGGCTGCCGGCGAGGTTGAGCAGGGTGGACTTGCCGGAGCCGCTGGGGCCCATGACGGCGACGAGCTCGCCGGGCTGGACCTGCAGGCTCACCCCGCGCAGTGCGTGGACGGCCGTCTCCCCCTCTCCGTGCGTGCGGACGACGTCGACCAGGCGAAGGATCGGTGCGGTCATTTCTGCTGGGCCCCCTTGGTGATGGATTCGTATGCCGTGCTCGTGTCGTGTGCCGTGTGCTCCCGGCCGGCTCCCGGGTCGGGGGCGGCCGGGGTCCTAGGGCGGGCGGCCTCGAGCGCCAACCGGGACTCGACGTGATCGAGCCAGCGGACCTCGGATTCCGCGGCGAAGATGAGGTTCTCCAGGACCAGCAGCCAGGCGAGGTCGTTGGAACTGGCGGCCTCCGCGGCCTGCCGGTCCGTCGCCTGGACCTTCAGCCGGGTCAGGTCGCGCAGATGTTTCAGGGTCGCGGTGCGCTGGGTCTGCACCACGCCCGGCACGTCGACGCCTGGCGTGGTGACGGCCAGGGCGAGCTTGATGACGAGTTCGTCGCGCGGCGTCTCGTCGCGGTCGACGGGGGTGCGCCACCAGGTGGTGACCTCTTCGAGGCCGAGCGGCGTCAGGTGATAGAGGATGCGCCCCTCGTCGTCGGCCTGCGGATCCTGCTCGACCAAGCCGTCGCGCTCCAGGCGGGCGAGGGTGGTGTAGACCTGCCCGACATTGAGCGGCCACGTCCCCCCCGTGCGCGCCTCGAACTCGCTGCGCAACTGCGCGCCATACATCGAACTCTCCGCCAGCAGCGCCAGCATTCCCAATTTGACCGACATGACATCCGCTCCCATCTGCCCGGCCGGGGCCGAGATACCGAGTATCAGGCCAGGTGAGGCAACCGTATACCGGGTATTGGCTTGCGTCAATACTGAGTAGGTGACCGAATGGACCCCTCCGTCGGGTGCGCCTCGGCCGTGTAATAGCGGTGGGGGCAATCCCGTGGGGAGGTGGCATGGAGTTCGAGGAGTTGGTGCGGGCGCGGTATGGCGCCCTGGTGCGGGCGGCCTTCCTCCTCACCGGCTCCCGCGAGGGTGCGGAGGATCTTGTGCAGGACGTGCTCGTGCGCGCCGGCACCCGCTGGCCCCGGATCACCGATCGCGGTCATCCGGAGGCTTATGTCCGGCGGATGCTCGTGACCCAGTCCATCGACACCTGGCGCAAATGGCACCGTGAGGTGCCCGCGGGGGAGGCCACGGCATACCTCCTGCAGAGCGCAGCGGAGCCGGTCGCGGTGCCCACGCGGGTCGCCCTCGCCCGGGCGCTCGCCCGGCCCCGACGGCCGCGTGCTGGGCGGGGCGATCGCCGATCCTGCCAGTGGGCAGATCGCGTGGCCTTGCGTCACCTCGCGACCGGTGTGGTGGGCTCGTACGCCCTGGCGACACCCGGCAGCTTCAGCCTTTTCCAGATGACCGACCCGGCGGGCGAACGCTGGTCGGCCGACGCCACTGCCCTGTTCATCCCGGCAGGCCCCGGCCCCGCCACAGACCTGGCCGTTGCGCCGAGCGGAGTCGTTCTGTCCGCTCCGCCGGGTGGCCGACGCGGGCCCGCCGGGCTGACGGTCGTCCCGAGGCTCGGCGCGGGAGGTTCTCGACCGGTTGTCGTGCTCGGCTTTTCGGGCCATGACGTGGTCGGTGTCGGTGGGGTCGAGAAGGGTCAGGCGTGTCATCTGTATGCCCTCGGCAGTGGTGATCAGGCGCCGGAGCCGTGGAGATCCACCGCGGTGCTGCGATCCCACACTGCGTGTTGGGCGGACGGGTCGACGGGCGCGGTGGCCCCGGATGGATGGTCCGCCGGGTTGTGGGCCGGCCGGGGTTCTGGGGGTCGGTGGTCCTCGATCAATGTCCTGGACGGCAAGCTCGCGACGGCTACGGCGGTGGCGGGCGGTTGGGTGCCGGGCGCGCCGTGGCGAGCCGGGCAGCCACTGACGAAGGGCCGAGCGGCGGCATACGAGCTCATGGATGGTGCGGGGCAGGTGGTCGTCGAGACGGATCCGGCTCTAGGGGTCGAGAAGATCCAACTGGCGCAGTGGTTCCTCGACGAGCGGGGGTGACGGGCCGGGCGGGCCGACGGACTACAGGTATGCGCCACCCTGGCCGGGCGCACGGGCATACGTGCAGGTCAGGGGCTTGCTCACGATCCGGCGCACTCAATTCTGTAGCCGGTCGGGCCGCTCAGGGCAGGAGCAGCAGCTTGCCGATGTGCTGGCTGGCCTCGAGGTCGCGGTGGGCCTGCGCGGCTTCGGCGAGCGGGTAGCTCGCCTGGATCACCGGCGTGACGTCGCCCGCGGCGATGAGCGGCCACACGTGCTCGCGGACCGCGGCGACGATCGTGGCCTTCTCACCGGCCGGCCGGGCGCGCAGCGAGGTGGCGATCACCGCGGCGCGCTTGGTCAGGAGTTGGCCGAGGTTCAGCTCGCCCACCGCCCCACCCTGCAGGCCGATGACGACGAGGCGGCCGTTGACGGCGAGGGCATCGACATTGCGCGGGAGGTACTTCGCGCCCATATTGTCGAGGATGACGTCCGCGCCCCGCCCGTCACTGGCCTCCTTGACCCGGGCGACGAAGTCCTCGTCCCGGTAGTTGATCAGCACCTCGGCGCCGAGGTCACGGCATACATCCAGCTTGTCCTGGGAGCCGGCGGTGACGGCGACCCGGGCGCCGACCGCGCGGGCCAACTGGATCGCCATCGTGCCGATGCCCGAGGAGCCACCGTGGCACAAAAAGAATTCTCCAGGTTGGAGATTCGCGGTGAGGAAGACATTGGACCAGACCGTGCACGTCACCTCGGGGAGAGCGGCCGCGTCCCGGAGCGAGATGCCGGCGGGTATGGGGAGGAGTTGCGTCGCGGGGACGGCGACCAGCTCGGCATACCCCCCGCCGGTCAGGAGCGCGCACACCTCGTCGCCGACCGCCCAGCCCTCAACCCCCTCCCCGAGGGCGTCGATGGTGCCGCTGACTTCCAAGCCGGGGTATGCCGATGCCCCCGCCGGCGGCGGATAGAACCCCTTGCGCTGCATGACATCCGCGCGATTCACTCCCGCCGCGGCGACCCGGATCCGCGCCTCTCCGGGGCCGGGGGTCGGGTCGGGCACGTCGGCCAGGATCAGCGCGTCGTGCTCGCCGGGGGTCGGGATCGTGATCGCCTTCATGCCTCCCGATCGTAGGCTCCGGGGAGCGGTGCGTCGGTGGGGCAGGATTCACCGCATGAGCGGCGACGTCGACCGAGCCAATGAGCCGCGGACGCTCGCGGCGGCCGTCGTCACGATGCTCTTCTGGGCGTCGGCCTTCATCGGGATCCGCGCGGCGGGCCAGCACTTCGATCCGGGCGCCTTGGCGCTGCTGCGGATGACGGTCGGGAGTGTCGTCCTCGGCGTCATCGCCGCGGTGCGGGGGATCCGGTGGCCGCCGCGCCGGTCGCTGCCGGGGATCGCGGCATGGGCCGTGGCGTGGTTCTGCGTCTACAACTTCGCGCTGAACACCGCCGAGCAGGCCATCGACGCCGGCACGGCGGCGCTGGTGGTCAACCTGGCGCCGCTGATGGTCGTCATCGTCGGCGGTCTCGTTCTCGGAGAAGGCTTTCCGCGAGCGCTGGTGATCGGTGCGCCGATCTCGTTCCTCGGCGTCGCGATCATCGCGACCCAGTCGCGCGGTGGGCTTGTCGCCCTGTCGGGGCTCGCTCTCGCGCTGCTCGCCGCCGTGATGTATGCCGGGTGCACCCTCGGCCAGAAGCGGCTCCTCGCGAGCGTGGACTCCACGACGCTGACCTGGCTCGGGGCGGTCGCCGGGACGATTGCGTTGCTCCCGTGGGCCGGCCGCCTGGTGTCGGATCTGCAGACGGCGCCGGCGACGGCGACGATGTGGGTGATCTATCTCGGGATCTTCCCCACCGCCCTGGCCTTCACGACGTGGGCTTATGTGCTGGCCCGCACCTCGGCCGGGCGCACGGCCGCGACGAGCTATATCGTCCCGGCCCTGGCGATCGCGATGTCGTGGCAGCTGCTGAGCGAAGCGCCCACGCTCCTGACTGTCCTCGGTGGCGTGCTGTGCCTGGTCGGGGTCGCGATCACGCGGCTCGGCGGGCCGGTTCGCGGCCGCGCGTCGGGTCGCGAGGTTGACGGCTAACCACCGACCTACCGCCTGGTATGAGCCGTGATCGCGGCCAGTACCAGGCGGTAGCCCGGGCGTTAGGGGTGCGGGGTCAGGGGTGCGCAGTCACGGGCGGAGAGCAAGCGCGGACAGCGCACCAAGGGCGGCGACGCAATGCGCCGCCTCGGTCTCAGCCTCGGTGCCGGGAGGCAACTGGAGGGCGCGGTCCTCGGCATACGCCACCCACGCGTGCGCGACGCGCGGGTCGATGCCGGGCAGGGCACGGCATACGAGATCGGCGATGCCGGAGCGCAGGCTGGTGGCCGTGGCGCCGGGGTCGTCGAGGTCGGCGAGCGGGCCGGACTGGCCATAGACGAGCGCGAGATAGAAGTCGTGCCGGCGCACGATCTGGGCGATGAAGCGCTCGGCGAGTTGGCGAACGGCCGCCTCGCCCGCGACCCCGGGATCGGGCCGAACCGTGCGCAACACCCGGCGCCCGGCTGCGGCGACCACGGCCTCGTGGAAGGCCGCCTTGGTCGGGAAGTAGTGGAAGAGCAGGCCGCGCGAGACGCCCGCTTCCGTCGCGACCTCGTCGAGGGAGAGGTCCATCGCGGGCCGCTCGACGAATTTGCGCAAGCCGATCCCGAGCAGCTGGCGGCGCCGCTCGTCCGGGCTCAGCCGCACCCGTCCCGGCGGTGAGGCGGTGTGATCGTCGCGACTCGGCACGCTATTGAGCATTGCTCAATAAGCCGTTATGGTCAAGGACATGGACTTCAGCCTCTCGCCCCGCGCCGCCGATCTGTCCGCCCGCGTTCGCGAGTTCGTGGACACCCACGTCGAGCCCCTGGAGGCCGAGCTGGTCGCGGACATCGCGGCCCGCCGGCTGCACGGGGAGGACCCGTGGCGCATCGATCCGCGGATCGAGGAGGCGAAGGCCGAGGCGCGCCGCCAGGGCCTGTGGAATCTCTTCCTGCCCGCCGGGCACGAGGGGCCGTATGCCGAGCGCTTCGGCACCGACGGCGGCGCCGGGTTGTCGAATCTCGACTATGCGCCGGTGGCCGAGCAGATGGGCCGTTCGTTCATCGCACCGCTGATCTTTAACTCCAATGCGCCGGACACCGGCAACATGGAGGTCTTGCTGAAGTACGGTTCGCAGGCCCAGAAGGACCGCTGGCTCGAGCCGCTGCTCGACGGCAAGGTCCGCTCCGCCTTCCTGATGACCGAGCCAGGAGTCGCGAGCTCGGATGCGACGAATATGCAGGCGCGCGCCGAGATCGACGGCGACGAGGTCGTCCTCAACGGCCGCAAGTGGTGGTCCTCCGGTGCCGGCCATCCCGACTGCAAGGTTGGCATCTACATGGCGGTCACCGACCCGAATGCCGATCGCCACCACCGGCATTCGATGGTCGTGGTCCCGATGGATCACCCCGGGGTGCGGGTCGAGCGCATGCTCTCCACCCTCGGGCAGTATGACGAGCCGCTTGGCCACGGCGAGGTCACCCTGACCGATGTGCGACTGCCCGTCGACCACATCATCGGCGGCCCCGGCCGGGCCTTCGAGATCGCCCAGGGCCGGCTGGGTCCGGGCCGGGTGCACCACTGCATGCGCCTGATCGGCCTGACCGAGAAGTGCCTCGACCTCGCGCTGCAGCGTTCGGTCAGCCGGGTCGCCTTCGGCAAGCCGCTCGCGCAATTGGGCGGCAACCGGGAGAAGTTCGCCGAGGCCCGCATCGCCATCAACCAGGCGCGACTGCATGTGCTGCACGCCGCGTGGAAACTCGACACCTTCGGCTCGGCCGCCTCGCTCAGCGAGGTCTCCGAGATCAAGGTCGCGGTGCCACGAATGGCTTGCCAGGTCATCGATTTCGCGATCCAGATCCATGGCGGTGGCGGCACCGGTCCGGACTTCCCGCTCGCCGCGGCGTATGCCGGAGCGCGCTCCCTGCGCCTCGCTGACGGCCCCGACGAAGTTCACCTCGGAGTGGTCTCTCGGCTGATGTTGGCGCCCTATGCCAAGAAGGCGATGGCCGCTGGGGCCGCCCAATGAGCCGGGTGCTCATCACCGGCGGGGCGTCCGGGCTCGGCCTGGCCTTAGCTAAGGCGATGCTCGCTCGCGGGGACGAGGTCTTGGTCGGGGACCTCGCGGAGGAGCGGCCGGACAGCGTGCCGGAGGGCGCGGCATACCTGCGGCTTGATGTGCGCAGCCAGCAGGACTGGGATGCGGCGCTCGCAGACGTGCGCGAGCGGTGGGGCGGGCTGGACCTGCTGGTTAACAACGCCGGCGTGGCCACCGGTGGGCGGATCGACGTCGAGGCCTTCGCGGACTGGGAGCGGGTCATCGACATCAATCTGCTTGGTGTGGTGCGGGGCTGCCAGACTTTCGTGCCGCTGCTCAAGGAGCAGGGATCGGGGCGGATCGTCAATGTCGCCTCACTCGCCGGGCTCGTGCATGGGCCGGCGATGTCGTCCTACAACGCGTCCAAGGCAGGGGTCGTGGCGCTGTCGGAGACCCTTCGATTTGAGTTGGCGCCCTTCGGTATTGCCGTCAATGTCGTCTGTCCGTCCTTCTTCCGGACCAACCTGCACACCTCGCTGCAGGGGAAGGACGAGGAGATGGAGAAGACGGCGGTTCGGCTGATCACCAAGGCCGGCGCGAGCGCGGACGACATCGCGGCCAAGGTGCTGCGTGGCATCGAGAAGGACCGGCCGGTCATCCTCACCGACCGCCAGGGGTATGCCGCCTACGGGACCAAGCGGTTCGCTCGCCCGTTGTATGACCGCGCCTTCGGCAAGGGTGCGCAACGGCTGGTCAGGAAGGCCGGAAAATGAGCGACCGGGAGACCGATGGGGATGCCGTCGCCGGTGCCGGTGCCGTGCGCGAGGAGGATTCCTTCGATGCCAGCGCCGTGGCGATGTGGTTGCGCGAGAACGCGATCGACGCATCTGGACTGGACAGCGTGCCGCAGGTTCGGCAGTTCGGCGGCGGCGCCTCTAATCTCACCTACCTCTTGCGCTGGCCCACGCGTGACCTGATCCTGCGGCGCCCGCCGTCGGGCACCAAGGCCAAGGGGGCGCACGACATGGCCCGCGAATACCGCATCCAGGATGCACTCGCGCCGGTCTATCCGCTCGTGCCCAGGATGGTCGGTCATTGCGGCGACGAGTCGGTCATCGGGAGCGAGTTCTATGTCATGGAGCGGGTCGACGGCCTGATCCTGCGGCGCGACTTCCCCGAGGGGGTGGGGCTCGATGACCCGGCCTCGCGGGATCGCCTGTGCGCCACCTTCGTCGATGCCTTGGTGGCTCTGCACGCAGCCGACCTGGAGGCATCCGGCCTGCGCGAACTGGACCGTGGTCCGGGCTATGTGGCCCGCCAGGTGGGGGGCTGGGTCGAGCGCTACCGGCGGGCACGCACCGAGGATGTCGGTGACTTCGCCGAGGTCATCGCGTGGCTTCAGGACAACCAGCCGGCCGATCAGCCGCACACGATGATCCACAACGACTTCCGCTTCGACAATCTGGTTCTCGCTGTCGATGACCTTAGTCGCGTTGCGGGAGTGCTGGATTGGGAGCTGTCGACGGTCGGGGATCCCCTGATGGATGTCGGCTCGGCGCTGGCCTACTGGTTGCAGGCCGACGATCCCGAGCCGATGCAGGCGATCCGATTGCAGCCGACGAATGCGCCCGGGATGTGGACCCGGGAGCAGGTGTGGGCGGCATACGCCGAGCGCCGCGGGCTGACGATCGGCGCGCAGGACCGGCGCTTCTATGAACTCTTCGGCACCTTCCGGCTCGCGGTGATCGCGCAGCAGATCTACTACCGCGCCTTCCACAGGCAGACGACCAATCCGAAAGCGGCCGGCATGGGGATGTTCGTGCGGATCCTCGACGCCCGGTGCGCGGAGTTGCTCGGATGAGCCGGATCTTCTTGGTCCGCCACGGGCAGGCGTCGTGGGGCGCCGAGAACTATGACGCGTTGAGCGAGTTGGGGCACCGGCAGACCGCCGCGACCGGGGCGTGGCTCGCCAGGCAGGGCATCGATCCGGTCCGACTGATCTCGGGTGAGCTTATTCGGCAACGAGATTCGAGGGCAGCTGCGGCAGCGGCGGCGGGTTGGAGGGTCGCGCCGGAATGTGACCCGGCGTGGGATGAGTACGACCACCTTGCCGTGCTCGCCGCCCTGCCCGCCAATGATCCGGTGTATGCCGCGAGCGCAGCCTCCGTCGAGCGCCGCGCCTTCGATGCCCGCGCCTTCGATGTGGTGTATGCCGCAGCCTTGCGCCGCTGGGTCCTCGGCGAGGGCGACTACCCCGAGATGTACGCCGCGTTCACCGCCCGAGCCTCGGCTGCCCTGGAATCGCTGGCCGCGGCCCTCGCTCCCAAGGAGGACGCGGTCGTCGTCACCTCGGGTGGTGTCATCAGCGCGATCGGTGCGCACCTGCTCGACGGGGGGCCGCGGGTCTGGGACCGGCTGCAGCGGACCGTCGTCAACGCCTCGGTGACCCAGGTGCGGGTGGGGGCGCGCGGCATACATCTGATGAGCTTCAACGAGGCGAGCCACCTG
Organism: Actinomycetota bacterium; assembly: GCA_020160805.1. Taxonomy (GTDB): domain Bacteria; phylum Actinomycetota; class Actinomycetes; order Actinomycetales; family Dermatophilaceae; genus Nostocoides_A; species Nostocoides_A veronense. Next base: position 190,427 of record JAIUPO010000002.1, read on the forward strand.
GGTGAGTTGTGGTCGGCCCGCTGAAAGGGCAGCAATGCTGAAAGGACAACAGTGACAACGGTTTTGATTACGGGAGCCAGCTCTGGGCTGGGTGCCGAGATGGCGCGGCAGATGGCCGCGCTCGGCCACGACCTCGCGCTCGCGGCCCGCCGCACCGGGCGGCTGGAGGAGCTGCGTGACGAGATCGAGAATGCGCACCACGAGTGCCGCGTCGAGATCCGCGCTCTGGACGTCAACAACGACGACCAAGTCTTAGAGGTCTTCCGCGCGTTCCGCGACGACTTCGGCACCATCGATCGTGTCATTGTCAACGCCGGCCTCGGCAAGGGCGCCCCCATCGGGACGGGTCGCTACGACGCCAACAAGGCCACGGCGATGACGAATTTCGTTGCGGCACTGGCACAATGCGAGGCGGCGATGGAGATCTTCCGCGCCCAGAAGGCCGGGCACCTGGTCATGATCTCGTCCATGTCCGCGATGCGGGGCATGCCAAAGACCATCACGACGTATGCCGCGACCAAGGCCGGCGTCGCCGCGCTCGCCGAGGGAATCCGCCACGAGATGGCCGGCGAACGCGACCTCGACATCGATGTCTCGGTGATCTATCCGGGCTACATCCGCTCGGAGATGAACGACCATGTGACGAAGCCGATGCCCTTCATGGTCAACACCGCGACCGGCGTCGCGGCGATGGTCGAGGCGATCGAGAAGCGCAAGCCCCACGCCCGCGTCCCGTCATGGCCCTGGGTGCCGATGGGGACCGTCCTGCGCCACGCCCCGCTTCCGGTCGTCCGCAAACTCACCTGATCGATGCGCTCCTTGCCCCGAAGAGAGGGGCCCATTGATCGGGTGCCGGGCCGACCCAGTGCACCGTCTCAGGGGCGTTTGCGGAAGTAGATCCAATCGGTGTCGAGCCGCTCGCCCAACGGTGGGCGGTAGTCCCTTGACGGCCGCGCTGGTTTGGGAGGCGCCTCGCCGCCGTGTGGGTCGGGTGGGGCAACCTGGATCGAACGACCATGGCGGGTGCGGAATACGAAGGGCAACAACGCATTTCCACTCTCGGAGATGGTGAAGTCGCCGGCGTGGTGCGCGTCGTGGTGGTGCGGGCACAGACTGATCAAGTTGGCGTAGTCGGTGCCGCCACCGTCGGCCCAATGGTCGATGTGGTGGATCTCGACGAATCGGGTCGCCGTGCAGCCGGGATAGGCACAGCCACGATCCCGGTCCTCGACGAGCCGGCGGAGCCGCTCCGGAATGGCGTGCTGAGATCGGCCGACTGAGACGGGCCGGCCCTTCGTCTGCCAATCGACAGCCGTGGCGGCGGTGCACCCGAGCCGCGCCGCGAGATGAAGCGCGAGGGTGCCGCGGGCGTTGACCCAGGCGCCTTCGGTGTCAAGGTGGATGTGGACGCGGTAATGACTGGCACGGGCCGGTGACTCGACGGCACCGAGGCTGCGAGAAGCGATCTCGATCAGCGCATCCGCATACGTCGCTGCGGGGTTCCCGGCGGTGAAGAGCGCATCCCTGGCCTCCCGGAGAGCGTTCTCCACAAGGGCGCCATCGGCCGCGTCAAGGTCCGCCCGCAGCACGAAGCGTCCGTCATCCCACTGCAGAGACACGGAACTCGGCTGGTCGGCTCGGTCGGGGAAGGCCGGCGGAGCAGCAGCTACCGTCGACTCCGGTGACTCGTCCGCGCGCGAGGCGTCTTCGGCTTTCTGGTCGGGCTCGAACGGGTAGCGGTTCACGATCCGCCGCAACTGCGTCACCGTCATCAGCGGAGCAAGTTCGCAGACCGCTTCCTCGTATGCCGCAGGCACCCGCCCCGCGACCGCCGCGGCCTGGTCAAGGGACAGCCGCCCCTGCTCCACCAAGCCCGTCAACATTGGAAGGCGGGTCCGGGCGCGCGCGAGCGTGGTGATCTGCGCCGCCGTCGCCGGGGAGAGTCCGGCCCGCAGCGCCAGCCAATGCTCGGGCGACCGGACGCCACCATTCCCGCCCCAGCAGTCCAGCTCAATCGCCTGCGCCGTCAACTCCACCAGCTCGGCATGCAAGGCATTGAGCTGCCCCGCGACCTGCGTCGCGCGCTCCCAGATCGTGTCCGGATCCGGCGCCGACGCGGCATGCGGGAAGGCCATAACACTCATGCCGACACCCCCGTATCGCTCGCGCTGCCCACCCCGGGCTAATGCCTCAATAGTACGCGCGTTCTATGCTGAGGTCAAGGGCGTTTCCCAACTCTGACAAGGGTTTTCGCTCATTTGGGAGCCACGAGTGACGACAGCTATCGAGGGAGTCTGTCCGGGCCGTAGCCAACAACCTCCTCCGCTGGCCGGTCGTCCAGCACATCTCGTGCGCGCCCACGTCGGATGATGCCCATCACGTTGTCGGCGCTCTCGGGGCGTCGAATGAGACTTCTAAGTTGCTCCGAAAGTCGCAGCGCAGAGGCCCGCCCGTTTGTCCTCACGGCTTCGCGGTCGCCTCCTGCTCCAACTCCTTGGTCTTGGCCTTCGCCGCGGCCTCGATCGCCTCCATCTGCTCCCGCACCTCGGCCGGCGGCAAGACCTTCTCGCGCACCGCCTCGGCGAGCAGCTTCGCAACCTGGGCTCGGGAGGCGCAGCCATTCGCCAGAAGGGCATTGCGCTTGGTGCACCAGGCGGCACCCAGCTCGTGGCGGATGGTCGCCGACACATCGGCGCGCGCGGGGTTGAGTATGGACAGTTCCTCCTCGCCACTGTGGTGGGCGACGACCTTGCTCAGTTCCTCGAGGGCGTCCTCATACTTCTGCGTCGTCGTGCCCTTCGCATCCAGGAACGCGAGCAGCGCCTCCAGGATCTCCGCGTGTTCGTGCTCGCCGTGCTCCTCCTTGTCGGCGCTAATGGCCCGCTTGGCGCGCAGCGACGGATAGACCTCACTCTCCTCCGCCTCGGCATGCGCGACCAACAACTCCGCAAGAGCTGTGCGGGCAGCGTCACGATCCCGGTCGTCGCGGCGGCACTCGCGCAGGAGGTCTTCGAAGGTGCGGTGATCGGCGAGGATCAGCTCGACGACATCGCCATTGGTGGGCTGCTGGATCCAGGGCACGTTCATGCGTTCATCGTGCCCACCCAACCACGGCTGGCGGGTTCTTGTGACCTGGTGGATTTCGCGGCATGTCTCGGATTTGATGAACCTTGTGACGTCAACGGTGACCCTCGGCAACGAACCCCTGACCATCGAACAGGTGGTCCACATCGCCCGCTCCGCGCCGCCCGGCGCGGATTACCTCGGCGAGCCTGTGCGCGTGGAGGTGAGCGAGGCCGCGTGGGGGAGGGTTCGGCATACCCGCGGGGTGATCGACGCCCTCGCCGACGACTCCGTCGCGCACTACGGAATCTCCACCGGATTTGGTGCGCTCGCCAACACAAGCATTCCCCCTGAGAAGCGAACGCAATTGCAGCGCAGTCTGATTCGCTCCCACGCGGCCGGCTCGGGCGCGGAGGTCGAGCGCGAAGTCGTGCGCGCCCTCATGCTGCTGAGGATCCAGACTCTCGCGACCGGCCGCACCGGCATACGCGAGGAAACACTGCGCGCGTATGTCGCTATGCTCAACGCCGGCATCACCCCCGTGGTGCGTGAGTATGGCTCGCTCGGCTGCTCCGGCGACCTCGCGCCGCTCTCGCATTGCGCACTCGCGCTCATGGGGGAGGGGTGGGTGCGGGACGCCAGCGGCGAGCTGCTGGCGGCTGGCGACGCGCTCGCCACGGCGGGCATCACGCCGGTCGAGCTGCGCGAGAAGGAGGGCCTCGCCCTCATCAATGGCACCGACGGCATGCTCGGGATGCTGTGTATGGCGATCACGGACCTCCGCGCGCTCGTCACCATCGCGGACCTCGCCGCCGCGATGAGTGTCGAGGGCCTGCTCGGAACGGACGATGTTTTCGCCGCCGATCTGCACGCTCTGCGGCCGCAGCCGGGGCAAGCGCTGAGTGCCGCGAATATGCGGAAAGTGCTGGCCGTCAGCGGTATTCGCGATTCACACCGCGACCCGGAGGCGTGCACGCGCGTCCAGGATGCCTATTCACTGCGGTGCGCTCCCCAGGTTGCTGGCGCGGTGCGCGACACTCTCGACCACGCCGCCCGGGTCGCGGGCTGGGAGTTGGCGAGCGCCGTCGACAACCCGGTCGTGACCCTTGACGACCGGGTGGAGTCCAATGGCAACTTCCATGGCGCGCCGGTCGCCTATGTGCTCGACTTCCTGGCGATTGCCGCCGCCGACCTCGCGAGTATGAGCGAGCGGCGCACGGATCGCTTCCTCGACAAGGCCCGCAACCACGGGTTGAATGCCTTCCTCGCCGATGATCCGGGTGTCGATTCGGGGCTGATGATCGCCCAATACACCGCTGCCGGAATGGTTTCCGAGATGAAGCGGCTCGCGGTGCCCGCGAGCGTCGACTCGATCCCCAGCAGCGCGATGCAGGAGGATCACGTCTCCATGGGCTGGGGCGCGGCGCGCAAACTGCGGCGCTCCGTCGACGCCCTGACCCAGGTGCTGACCATCGAACTGCTCACGGCTGCGCGCGGCATACAACTGCGGGCACCCTCGACCCCCTCCCCGGTGAGCGCGGCGATCATCGCCGCCCTCGACGAGGTCTCCCGCACCGCCCCCGGCCCCGACCGCTTCCTCGCCGACGACATCGCCGCCGCGGTGTATGCCGTCGCCGACGGCTCCGTCCGCCACGCCGCCGAGTCTGTCGCCGGCCCGCTGAACTAACCCGACTCCGCCCGTCGAGTTCGGGAAGCACGCCGGCGCGCGGGCGTCCCGTTCGGCGTGTTTCCCGAACTAGATCTCGCCAGGGCGTGTTGTTGTGCACCGATCGGTTCAGAAGTGTTCAAAAATGTCGCCGTTCAGAAAGTCTGAACGCCCCTCCTCGCGCGAACGCATGTCGGCCCACCTGGGAACCTCAACGCGCCTCCCCGATGGTGCGAGAGTTGCCGTATGTCGTCGAAGTGGTCCATCGCCTCTGAAGACTCGATCCTGTGTATCGCGAGTCGTGGGTCGGTGCTCAGCATCGGGTCCGTCGGCAGCGCCTTGTCGATCGGGTCCATCGGGTCGATCGCGTCGGCCTTCAGCATCGCCTCGGCGGCCAGCGCGGGGTCCCTGATGTCGGCGGCCAGCGCCGGCTCGGTGATGTCCGCAGCCGCGGCCGGCGAGGTGCAGGGGGCGGCCACGAGTGGGGGACGGCGGCATACGGTCGGGCAGAGCCTGGGCATCGCGGCGGCGACCCTCGCGATCCTGGCCCTCACCGCGCGCGGCCGGCGCACGACCTGACCAACCCCGCCGACCGGGCAGCGGCGACCGGGTGGGCAGGCGTCATACGATCGGCATACGACTCAAGGATGAGGAGATCCGGTATGGACGGGGCACGCCCGGTCCGCGCGGCGCGCGGGAGCACGTTGACGGCCAAGCAATGGAGCACCGAGGCGCCGCTGCGGATGCTGATGAACAACCTCGATCCGGAGGTGGCCGAGCGGCCTGACGATCTCGTCGTCTATGGCGGCACCGGGCGGGCGGCGCGCGATTGGCGCAGCTTCGATGCCATGGTGCGCACCCTCACCGACCTCAACCCCGACGAGACAATGCTCGTGCAATCGGGCCGGCCGGTCGGGGTCTTCCGCACCCACGAATGGGCGCCGCGCGTGCTCATCGCGAACTCGAATCTCGTTCCGGACTGGGCGAATTGGCCCGAGTTCCGGCGGCTGGAGCATCTCGGGCTGACGATGTACGGGCAGATGACGGCGGGCTCGTGGATCTATATCGGGACCCAGGGGATCGTCCAGGGCACCTATGAGACCTTCGCCGCGATCGCCGAGAAGAGGTATGGCGGCACCCTCGCCGGCACGCTGACCCTCACCGGCGGCTGCGGCGGGATGGGCGGCGCGCAGCCGCTCGCCGTCACCCTCAACGAGGGCGCGTGCCTGATCGTCGACGTCGATCCGCACCGGCTGCAACGTCGCGTCGAGCACCGCTATCTCGATGAGGTGGCCGACGACCTCGACGATGCGATCGCCAAGGCGCTCAAGGCCAAAGAGGAGCGCCGCGGCTGGTCCGTCGGCGTCGTCGGCAATGCCGCCGAGGTCTTCCCCGAGCTGCTACGCCGCGGCATCCCGATCGACATCGTCACCGATCAGACCAGCGCCCACGACCCACTGTCCTATCTGCCCGTCGGCATCGAATTGGACCAGTGGGACGAGTACGCCACCAAGAAGCCGGAGGAGTTCACCGACCGCGCCCGCGAGTCGATGGCCCGCCACGTCGAGGCGATGGTCGGCTTCCAGGACGGCGGCGCCGAGACCTTCGACTATGGCAACAGCATCCGGGACGAGGCCCGGCTGGGGGGGTATGACCGGGCCTTCGCCTTCCCGGGGTTCGTCCCGGCATACATCCGGCCGTTGTTTTGCGAGGGCAAAGGCCCGTTCCGCTGGGTCGCGCTCTCCGGTGACCCGAAGGACATCGCCGAGACCGATCGGGCCGTCCTCGACCTCTTCCCGGACAACGACCGACTGCACAAGTGGATCCGCGGCGCGCAGGATCGCATTGCGTGGCAAGGACTTCCGGCGCGCATCTGCTGGCTGGGGTATGGCGAGCGCGACCAGGCCGGCCTGGCCTTCAACGATCTCGTCGCCTCCGGCAAGGTGAGCGCCCCCATCGTCATCGGGCGCGACCACCTCGACTGCGGCTCGGTCGCCAGCCCCTATCGCGAGACCGAAGCGATGGCCGACGGTTCCGATGCGATCGCCGACTGGCCGCTCCTCAACGCGCTCGTCAACACGGCCAGCGGCGCTAGTTGGGTCTCGCTGCACCACGGTGGCGGCGTCGGCATCGGCCGCTCGATGCACGCCGGCCAGGTCTCCGTCGCTGACGGCACCCCGCTCGCGGCCGAGAAACTCGCTCGCGTGCTCACCAACGACCCGGGGATGGGTGTCATCCGCCACGTCGACGCCGGCTACGAGATCGCCGAGGACGTCGCCCGCGACCGAGGCGTCCGCATACCCATGGCTGAGTAACCCTGGCGCATCACGGGAGAGAACCTGGACATACGCAACGGTAATGATCCGTTGCGTATGTCCAGGTTCCGGCAATGGGCGGAAAAGTGCACTCCACCACAGCGGCGTGTGGGGGCGATCTGATTGGGTGCAGGTATGTCGGTGCTGACGTTCCCGGGGATGTGGGCTGCCCTGCTGCCCGTGGGGCGGGATGGGGCAACCGGGGGCTACCGGCGGTTTGCGTGGAGCCGGGCCGATCACGAGTTGCGCGAGTGGTTTGCGCAGGAGGCGCAGGTCAGGGGGCTGGACTTGACCGAGGACCGAATGGGCAACCAGTGGGCGTGGTGGGGTAACCCTGACCGCGACGGACCCGGGCTCGTCCTCGGCAGTCACCTCGACTCGGTCCCCGATGGTGGGGCGTATGACGGCCCGCTGGGTGTCGTGTCCGCCTTCGCGGCACTCGACCACCTCCGCGACACCGGACACCAGCCCGACAAGCCGATCGGCATCGCCAATTTCGTCGACGAGGAGGGCGCCCGCTTCGGGATCGCGCTGGCCGGGTCACGCGTGATCACCGGGCTTCTCGACGCCGACCGCGCCCGCGGGCTCACGGATGAGGATGGCGTGACGATGGCCGAGGCGATGCGCGCCGCCGGCCGCGATCCGGCGCAGATCGGCCAAGACCCAGAAACCCTCGCCCGCATCGGCACCTATGTCGAACTACACGTCGAGCAGGGCCGAGCACTCGCCGACCTCAACGCCGCCGTCGCCATCGGCACCGACATCTGGCCGCACGGCCGCTGGCGGATCGACCTGCCGGGCGAGGCCAATCACGCCGGCACTACCCGTCTCCAAGACCGGCGCGATGCCGTGCTGTCCCTGGCGGGCGTCATACAGCAGACCCGCAGCGCAGCCGAGCAGCGCGGCTGCCTCGCCACCATCGGCAAGGTGCGTATCGAGCCTGGCGGCGTCAACGCCATCGCGAGCCACGCCACCGCCTGGCTGGACGCTCGCGGAGACAACCCGGAGGCAGTGCGGGGCGTCATAGACGATGTGACCGCCACGACGCGCGCCCTCGGAGGCGAGGTGCACGAGGAGTCCTGGACCCCCGTGACCGCATTCGCGCCCGACCTCATCGCCCAACTCAGCCGCGCACTCCCCGGCGCACCGACCCTCGGCACCGGCGCCGGCCACGATGCGGGCGTGCTGGCCCAGGCCGGCATACCCACCGCAATGCTGTTCGTGCGCAACCCAACCGGCGTCTCGCATTCGCCCGCGGAGTATGCCGAGGAGCCGGACTGCCTCGCGGGCGTCGAGGCGCTCGCCACCGTTGCGGCAGACCTCACCGGAGGAAGCCCATGACCACCACGATTTGGGCGCGTCACGCCCAACTGCCGACGGGGATGACCGCCAAGGTCCGCATCACCATCGCCGGCGATCGCATCCGTTCGATCGACCGGGCGGACGACCCGCATCCCGGCGATATCGTTCTGCCCCTTGTGCTTCCGGGCAATGCCAATGGACACTCGCATGCTTTCCACCGGGCGATCCGTGGCCGCGTCCAGGACACCTCGGGCAACTTCTGGACCTGGCGCGACCAGATGTATGCCGCCGCCTCGATCCTCAACCCAGAGCTCTACTTCGGGCTCGCGCACGCCGTTTTCGTCGAGATGGTCAGTGCCGGCTTCACCGCCGTCGGTGAGTTCCACTATCTGCATCACGGGCCCGAGGGCCGGCCCTATGACAACCCCAACGCTATGGGGGAGGCGGTCATCGCGGCCGCCCAAGCCGCGGGCATCCGACTCACTCTCCTGGACACCCTGTATCTCGCTGGCGGGCTGTCCGGCTCGGGTCACCTCCCGCTCGACCCGGTGCAGGAGCGTTTCGCCGATCCCGATATCGCCGCCTGGGCGCGCCGGGTGGGTGACCTGTCGGACAGCCCCGGCTGCCGCATCGGTGTGGCCGCCCACTCGGTGCGGGCCGTGCCGCGCGAGGCCCTGCTGCAACTCGCCTCCGTCGCCGGACCGCGCGTCATCCACGCACACGTCAGCGAGCAGCCGGCCGAGAATGCCGCGAGCACCCTCGTCCACGGCCTGACCCCGACTCAGTTGTTCGACCATTCCGGCCTGCTCAGCGAGCGCTTCACCGCCGTCCACGCCACCCACCTGACCCGCGATGACATCCGCCGACTCGGCCAGGCCCGCGCCTTCATCTGCATGTGCCCCACAACCGAACGCGACCTCGCCGATGGCATCGGCCCGGCGCGCTGGCTCGCCGACGCCGGCGCCCGGATCACCTTGGGATCCGACGAGCACGCGATCATCGACCCCTTCATCGAGGCCCGCGCCTTGGAAATGCACGAGCGGTTGGAGAGCGGGGAGCGCGGCCGGTTCACCCTTGACGAGTTGTCGGTCGCGATGAGCAGCGCCGGGTATGCCAGCATCGGCTGGCCCGAGGGCGGCGCGCTTGCTCCGGGCGCCCTCGCCGATCTCGTTGCGGTGCGGCGGGATTCGGTTCGCACGGTGGGCACCCGGGCCGCTCAGATCGTCTACACCGCCAGCGCCGGCGATGTCACCGATGTCATGGTCGGCGGCGAATTCGTCGTCCGGGACGGCACTCACCGCGCCGGGAACCCCGCCCTCCTCTTGGGCAAAGCGCTCCAGCGCCTGCGCACGGCATGAACGCCACCCTCGTCACCGGCATCGGTGAACTCATCACCGCCGACGGCCCAGCCGGTGACCCCGAAGCCGAACTCGGCGTCCGCCGCGACGCGGCAATCATCTTCTCGAACAACACGATCGACTGGATTGGGGATGCGGCGCACGCCCCGCCCGCTGACCATCGCATCGACTGCGAAGGTCGCACGGTCATCCCCGGCTTCGTCGACAGCCACACGCACCTGGTGTATGCCGGGGACCGCTCCGCCGAGTTCGCCGCCCGCATGACCGGCGTCCCCTATGACGGCGGCGGCATCGCCACCACGGTGGCCGCAACCCGGGCCGCCGACGACGACACCCTGCGCCGCCTCCTCGCCGCCCGGGTTCAGGAGGCCCGCTCGCAAGGCACGACGACGCTGGAGATCAAGTCCGGCTATGGCCTCGACGTCGACACCGAGGCACGCATCCTGCGCCTCGCCCGCGAGGTCACCGACGAGACCACCTATCTCGGGGCACACGTCATACCCCCCGAGTTCCGGGACTCAAGGGCGGAGTATGTCGCGCTAGTCACCGGCGACATGCTGCGGGCCTGCGCGCCGCAGGCCCGCTGGATCGATGTCTTCTGCGAGCCCAACTCCCCGCACGCCTTCGACGGCGACGAGGCACGCACCGTCCTGCTTGCCGGGATTGAAGAAGGCCTGCTGCCCCGCGTACACGGCAACCAACTCGGCCCGGGGCCCGGCGTGCAACTGGCCGTCGAACTTCGGGCCGCATCCGTCGACCACTGCACTTTCCTTCGTCCCGCGGATGTCGACGCGCTCGCCAGCACCGACGACACCATCGCCACCTTGCTCCCTGGTGTCGAGTTCTCCACGCGCTCGCCCTATCCCCACGCTCGTGCGCTCCTCGATGCCGGCGTGCAAATCGCCCTCGCGAGTGACTGCAATCCGGGCACCTGCAATTCCACGTCAATGCCGCTGATGATCGCGCTCGCCGTCCGCGAGATGGGGCTCACGCCTGCGGAGGCGCTCCTGGCAGCCACGAAGGGCGCAGCAAAAGCACTGCGACGCAGCGATATTGGCATTATCCGTGTGGGTGGCCGAGCGGACCTGACGGTGCTGGACGCTCCGTCATACCTCCACTTGGCCTATCGCCCCGGCGTCCCGATCGCGCGCGCCCTCGGCTGACGCAAGCGACTAGGACCTTGTCAAACTCCCGGACGGGGTCCCCGCGAAGTACCGGAGCGAGCTTGCGAGCGAGGAAACTTCGTGGGGTTTTTTTAGGCGCGGGCTTCCTCGCGGTCGCGCAGCGGCTGGGGCAGGTGGCCGGCGGAGTTCTCGTAATACTGCGCGGCCTTGCGCGTCAGCACCGTCTTGGCAACGGCCGCGGCAAGCGCGCTGACGGCCGCGAGCGCGAGCGCCTCACCGAGTGGGGTATGCGGATTCTGCGGATCGATGTCTTGGTCCTTGCCGGTCCTGCTCCAGATCGCGGTGACCGACTTATTGGCTACCGTTCCCGCCGCGATCGCCGCACCCGCGGCGAGGGCCTTCCACACAATTCCACCCATGCGCACACGTTAGCCTGTCGCCATGCGCTGGAAGCGGCTGATCGGGGGATCTCTGGTAGTCGGAGCCGCCACCGCCAGCCTGGCTGTGGGCGGCGCGAATCTGTGGATCTCGCGCGAGAGCGCCGGGGATCGCTATGCCGTGGCGGACGCCCCCACCCGGCCCGTCGCCTTGGTCCTCGGAGCCGGCCTGACCGCGTCGGGCGACCCCACGCCATACCTCGCCTATCGCCTCGACATCGCGAAGCAACTCTTCGACGAGGGGAAGGTCGAGGTCCTCCTGGTCTCCGGCGACAACCGCACCCACAGTTATGACGAGCCCACAGCGATGGCGGACTATCTCGTGGCGCACGGCATCCCCGCGACCAAGATCGTGCGGGACTTCGCCGGCCGCGACACCTATGACTCGTGCGCCCGTGCCAAGCGGATCTTCGGTGTCGACGCGCTGACGGTCGTCACCCAGGACTACCACCTGCCGCGGGCCGTCGCGACCTGCCGGGCGCTCGGCATCGACGCCATCGGCGTCGGTGACACCGAGGGTCGGAAGTATGCCGATGCCTGGGCCTCGGGGAGCCGCCGCGAGAAGCTCGCGGCCGTAAAAGCCCTGTGGGACATCAGGACCGCCCGCGACCCGGTCCTGGGCAATCGCGAGACCGGCGTGCAGGACGCCCTCGCCGCGCCCTGAGTCCGCCCGAGACCACGAGCCGTCGACTGCGCCCTGACACGGCGGCTGACTGCCCATAACGAATCGGCGTAGGTTGTCTCATGGCCGGTATGGCCGCTTGACGTGGGTCAAGAACGCGAGGAATGTTGCCGCGGCAATTTTCCTGCATTCACACCAGCGAAGGGGAGATCCATGGCGGATCCGGATGTCATCCTCGAGATGCGTGACATCAGCAAGTCCTTCCCTGGCGTCAAAGCTCTGCAGCACGTGAACTTCACCGTCAAACGCGGTGAAGTTCATGCCATCTGTGGGGAGAATGGCGCCGGCAAGTCGACCCTGATGAAGGTCCTGTCGGGGGTGTGGCCCCATGGCACCTACGAAGGCGACATCTACTACAACGGCGATCTGTGCACCTTCAAGGACATCCGCGCCTCGGAGCACGCCGGCATCGTCATCATCCACCAGGAACTCGCGCTCATCCCCGAACTCTCCATCGCCGAGAACATGTTCATCGGCAACGAGAACGCCAAGAGCGGTGTCATCGACTGGGTCGCGACGAACAACAAGGCGCGTGAACTTCTCGCCCGTGTCGGGCTTCGCGAAGACCCCGAGACGCCGATCAAGAACATCGGTGTCGGCAAACAGCAATTGGTCGAGATCGCCAAAGCGCTCAACAAGGATGTCCAATTGCTCATCCTCGACGAGCCGACGGCCGCCTTGAACGAAGAGGATTCCCGGCATCTGCTCGACCTGATCCGTGGCCTGCGCTCCAAGGGCATCACCTGCGTGATCATCAGCCACAAGCTCAACGAGATCGAAGCGATCGCCAATAGCATCACGATCATCCGCGACGGTCAGACCGTCGAGACCCTCGATGTCGATGCCGGTGGCGTCAACGAGGACCGGATCATCAAGGGGATGGTCGGGCGCTCCCTGGAGTCGCGCTTCCCCGATCACACCCCCAAGATCGGCGAGAAGTTCTTCGAGATCTCGGGCTGGACGGTCCAACACCCCCAAGTCCCCGACCGCCTCGTCTGCAAGAACTCCAGCTTCTTTGTCCGCCAGGGCGAGATCGTCGGCTTCGCCGGGCTGATGGGCGCGGGGCGCACCGAGTTGATGCGTTCGATCTTCGGTCATTCGTATGGCAACTTTGTCAGCGGGTCGATGGTCCTGGACGGCAAGCCGGTCAAGCTCGATTCGGTGAGCAAGGCCATCGAGGCCGGGATCGGTTATGTCACCGAGGACCGCAAGGTGCTCGGCCTGAACCTGCTCGACAGTGTCAAGACCACCACGGTCTCGGCGGAGCTGACCAAGATCGCCTCCCGCTTGGGAGTGGTGGACCGGCACGCCGAATTCGTTGCGGCCGAGGACTACCGCAAGCAATTGCGGACCAAGACGCCGTCGGTGGAGTATGGCGTCTCCAAACTCTCCGGCGGCAACCAGCAGAAGGTCGTCCTCGCGAAGTGGCTCTTCACCGATCCCGAGCTGCTCATCCTCGATGAACCCACTCGCGGCATCGATGTCGGCGCGAAATACGAGATCTACGGCATCATTCAGCGCCTCGCGGAGTCCGGGAAGGGCGTCATTGTCGTCTCCTCCGAACTGCCCGAGTTGCTCGGCCTCTCCGATCGGATCTACACGATCTGCGAAGGCGCCATCACCGGCTGCCTCGACAAGCGCGAGGCCAACCAGGAATCACTGATGCGACTGATGACCACGACCACCGCCAAGTCGGCCTGAGCCGGCCCCACCCCATACGAGAAAGCACAGGTAATGGACAAGCTCAAGCAAGTCTTCGGGGGTGACACCCGGCAGTTCGGGATGATCTTCGCCCTTGTCGCGCTGATCCTCTTCTTCCAGTGGTGGACCGGCGGGCTGACGCTCAAGGCCGACAATGTCATCAACATCTTCCAGGGCAATGCCTACATCCTGGTGCTGGCCATCGGCATGGTGCTGGTCATCATCGCCGGCCATATCGACCTCTCGGTCGGCTCCGTCGCCGCCGCCGTCGGGATCTCGGTGGCCATGGCGATCCGCGACTGGAGCCTGCCCTGGCCGGTCGCGATCCTCTTCGGCCTCGGCGTCGGGGCCTTGATCGGCGCCTGGCAAGGCTTTTGGGTTGCGTATGTCGGCATTCCCGCCTTCATCGTCACCCTCGCCGGCATGCTGATCTTCCGCGGGTTGAACCAGTACATCGGCAAGTCCAATACCGTCCCCGTGCCCGAGGGCTTCCAGAAGATCGGTGCCGGCTATCTGCCCGAGGTGGGACCCAACACTGACTACAACAACCTGACCTTGCTGCTCGGCTTCGCCATTGTCGCGGCGATCATCTTCGGCACCTTCCGCACCCGGCGCAACCAGGCCAAGATCGGTGCCACCGTCGAGCCGATGCTCGTCACCCTCCTGCGCCTCGGCCTGATCTCGGCGGCGATCCTCGCGGCGATGGCCCTGATGGCCTCGGGCCGGCCGGGCACCTCGATGCCGCTGTCGGGCATCATCCTCGCGGTCCTCGTCATCATTTATGGCTTCATCTCCACCCGCACCGTCGTCGGCCGGCACATCTATGCCGTCGGTGGCAACCGGCACGCGGCCGAGCTCTCCGGCGTCAAGACCAAGAAGATCGACTTCCTCGTCATGATGAATATGTCGATGCTCGCGGCCCTCGCCGGCATGATGTTCGTCGCGCGCTCGACCTCCTCCGGCCCCTTCGACGGTGTCGGCTGGGAACTCGACGCGATTGCGGCCGTCTTCATCGGCGGCGCCGCCGTCTCCGGTGGTGTCGGCACCGTGGTCGGCTCGATGATCGGTGGTCTGGTCATGGCCGTCCTCAATAACGGCCTCCAACTCAAGGGCATCGGCGCCGACATGACCCAGATCATCAAGGGTCTGGTCCTGTTGACCGCTGTCGCTTTCGATGTCTTCCAGAAGTCCCAGGGCCGGCCCTCGCTGATCGGCCGGTTGATGCGCAACAAACCGCAAGATGTCGCTGCGCCGGCCCAGACCGATCTCGGCCGGGAAGCCCCGGTCGACCAGGTCGTGCGCACCGAGTCCTGATTCCCACCGGCCAGACCGGCCGGCCACCCCATTCCCGCAAGGGATCCCGCTCCCGCAAGGGAATCCGAAAGAAAGAAGAAAGAATGCGATCCTTCGCAAAGGTCCTGGCGCTCTCCTCGGTCGCCGCCCTCGCTCTGACCGGGTGTGGCCGCTCCGACAGCGGCACCAGCTCGACCAGCTCCGCCTCTGGTTCCGGCACCGGCTCCGCCTCCAGCGGTGCCGCGGGCGGCGGCTTCGCGGCTGACTCCCTCATCGGTGTGGCTCTGCCGCAGAAGACGTCCGAGAACTGGGTGCTCGCCGAGCAGCTGTTCAAGGACGGCCTCGCCTCCGCGGGCTTCAAGGCGGACGTCCAGTTCGCCAATGGTGGTGTCGGTGAGCAGCAGAACCAGATCCAGTCGATGGTCACCAAGGGCGCCAAGGTCATCGTCGTCGGTGCTATCGACGGTTCGCAGCTCGGCACCCAGTTGAAGGCGGCTGCGGACTCCGGCGCCAAGGTCATCGCCTACGACCGGCTCGTCAAGAACACCCCGGCCGTCGACTACTACGTCGCCTATGACAACTTCAAGGTCGGTGTGCTGCAGGGCAATGCGCTGCTTGAGGGCATGGCCAAGAAGAAGGCCAATGGTCCCTACAACATCGAGCTCTTCGCCGGTTCGCCCGATGACGCCAACGCCAAGGTCTTCTTCGATGGCGCGATGAGCGTGCTGCAGCCGAAGATCGACGACGGCACCCTGAAGGTCACCTCCGGTCAGGTGAAGTTCGAGCAGGCCGTCACCCAGGGCTGGAAGGCCGAGAACGCGCAGAAGCGCATGGACACCCTCGTCTCGGCCAATTACTCCTCCGGCACCGCCCTCGACGGCGTGCTGTCCCCGAATGACACCCTGGCTCGCGCCGTCATCACCTCGGTCAAGGCTGCTGGTTTGCCGGTCCCGGTCGTCACCGGCCAGGACTCCGAGGTCGAGTCGGTCAAGTCGATCATGGCGGGCGAGCAGTACTCCACGATCAACAAGGACACCCGCAACCTCGTCAAGGCCACCATCGAAATGGTGCAGGCGCTGCAGAAGGGCACCGAGCCGACCGTCAACGACACCAAGTCCTACGACAATGGCGTCAAGGTCGTCCCGGCCAACCTGCTCGAGCCGGTCATCGTGACCAAGGAGAACGCCGCTGAGGCCTACGCCAATGACCCCAACCTGGAGCCGTTGACCAAGTGATTCACCGCCGCGGGCGCGCGTGAGGCGAGCCCACGGCATACCCCAAGAGGGTCCATGATCGGGCCGGTGACCGCAGGGTCACCGGCCCGATCTGCGTTCTGGGACACGGGACTAAGGTTGGGCGTATGAGCCGTTCCACCGCTGCAGCGCTCCCTGTCCCGACCACCCCCGCGCAGATCCGCAATGTCGTCCTCGTCGGGCCGAGCGGCGGCGGCAAGAGCACGCTCTTCGACCGGTTGGTGCACGGAGAACTCTTGCGGCGCAAGGAAGATGAGGGCGCCTCGACCGCTCTGCGGGTGGCCACGATTGGCCACGGCGAGCTGGCGATCACCCTGCTGGACACCCCCGGCGCCTCGGATTTCGTCGGTGAGGTGCGCGCCGGATTGCGCGCCGCGGACGCGGCCCTGTTCGTCATTGCGGCCGGCTCCTCCGTCGACGAAGCATCACGGATGTTGTGGCGCGAGTGCGCCGCCGTGGGTATGCCGCGCGCCGTCGCCCTGACCAAGCTCGAGCAGTGCCAAGACGATTACGCCACCGTCGTCGAGGCCTCGCGCCGCGCCTTCGGCGACGCCCAGCCGCTCCAGGTGCCGATCCTCGACGGCGACAAGGTGACCGGCCTGATCGACCTGCTCGGCAGCGAGATTCACGGTCCCGACGGCAGCGTCCAGGGCGAGCCATCCGCGGAGCAGCAGGCCATCCTCGACGACCTGCGCGGCGGGGTGCTCGAGGCGATTATCGAGGAGTCTGAGGACGAGTCGGCCCTTGATCGCTACCTCTCCGGCGAGGAACTCGACGCGGCCACTTTGCGGGACACGCTGCGCGCCGCCATCGCGACGGCCCGCTTCTTCCCGATCATCCCGACCCACTGGGCCAGCGGCGTTGGCGTGAGCGAACTGCTGCGGCTGTTCGAAGCCGGCTTCCCCTCGCCGGCCGATGCGTGGCTGCCCGAGGTGACCACTCCGGACTTCGACGAGTTCGGCGAGGTCCGCTGCGACCCGGCCGGGCCCCTGGTCGCCGAGGTCATCAGGACGACGAGCGATCAGTATGTCGGCCGCCTCTCGTTGGTCCGCGTCTTCTCGGGCACGCTCAGCCCCGATGCCCCCGTGCACGTCTCGGGCCATCTGGAACATGTCGTCGGGCACGAGGTCGAAGGTCACCCGGGCCACGACACCGATGCCGACCGGATCGGCGCCATCTCGGCGCCGACGTCCGGCGACCCGCAGTCCAAGACCTCGGCCATTGCCGGCGAAGTGGTGCTCGTGACCAAGCTCGCCCACGCCGAGACCGCGGACACCATCTCCACACCGGACCAGCCCGCGCTGGTGCAGGCCTGGCTGCTGCCCGAGCCGCTGCTGCCTGTCGCCATCCACGCGGCGAGCAAGAATGACGAGGACAAGCTCGCGACGGCCCTGCAGCGCCTCGTCGCCGAGGACGTCACGATGCGGCTGGAACACAATGTCGAGACGCACCAACTCGTCCTGTGGGCACTCGGCCCTGCGCATGTCGATGACCTGCTGAGCCGCCTCAAGGACCGCTATCACGTCAATGTCGAGGTCGAGCCGCTGAAGACCTCGCTGCGCGAGACGTTCGTGCGCGCCTGCGATGTGCAGGGCCGGCTGGTCAAGCAGTCCGGCGGTCACGGGCAGTATGCCGTCGTCAAGGTCAAGATCGAGCCGCTTGAGCGCGGTGCCGGTATCGAGTTCGTCGACAAGGTCGTCGGGGGTGCGGTTCCGCGCCAGTTCATCCCCTCAGTCGAGAAGGGCGCCCGCAACCAACTCGAGAAGGGTGTCCTCGCCGGCTATCCGATGGTCGATGTCCGAATCACCTTGTATGACGGCAAGGCCCACTCGGTCGACTCCTCGGACATGGCCTTCCAGACCGCCGCCGCGCAGGCGCTGCGAGAGGCGGCCACCGAGTCCACGGTGCAGCTCTTGGAGCCGGTCGATGAGATTGTCGTGACGGTCGCCGACGACTCAGTCGGCGCCGTGATGGCCGACCTGCGCGGTCGCCGCGGCCAGGTGCATGGCACCGAGCCGGCGCAGACCGAGGGCTTCACGACGGTGCGCGCCGAGGTGCCGCAGCACGAACTTTCGCGCTATCCGATCGATCTGCGCTCAGTCTCCCACGGTACTGGCAGCTTCACCCGATCCTTCGTCCGCTACGACTACATGCCGGCCGCTCAGGCGCGCGAAATCATCGGGAGCTGAGGGCTTTTCATGCCCCGAGTGGCCCCCGGCGCCCGCCCGACGATGCGTCGCTGGTCGGTGGTCGTCGGCGGTCTCGCGGTGGCGGGGATCCTCGCGATCCTGTTGCTGTATGCCGTGATCCGCACCGATCTGCCCGAGCGCGTCGCTTCCCACTGGGGCACTGACGGCGTGGATGCGACCCAGACTCCCCGCGTGTTTGTCACCTCGCTCGTGCTCTTGGAGGGCGGGATTGTCGCCTTCCTTGGGATGCTCTCGGCGGCCCTTCCGGTGGAGGCTCGTCGCATCCTCGGGGCCACGGCGGGCGGCCTGACCGGCCTCTTTGTCGTCGGCATCGGTGGCTCCTTGTATGCCCAGCGCGGGCTGACCGATCCGTATGCCGCCCAGGATGTCGGCGGCTGGGTCGCGCTCGGGCTGGCGGCTGGGGTGGTCCTCGCTGGCCTGATCGCCTGGCTCTTGCCCACCCACATTCCGGCCGCGAATGACGCGGAGGCGAGTCCGGTCCGGTCGGGGACCCGGGCGGCTGCCCGGACCACGCCGATGCCGGCTGCCGCTCCGTCCGCGCGCGACGAGGGCGAGAAGGTGCCGGATGGCAGCTCGGGGGAGGGGGCGGCATACGGCCTGCCCTGGTCGGCCCCGGTCCCGGCCGGCACGGGCGGGTACGTCGTGATCGGCCTGCTGGCTCTGCTCGCCGTTGGCCTGGCCGCCACGCCCGCGCGCTGGGTTGCGGCCCCGGTCATCCTGGCCGTGGGTCTGCTGGTCTTCGCGATGACGCGTTGCCGTGTCCTCATCGACGCGGAGGGCGTGCGGGTGCGCGGCTTCGGCATCACCTGGCTGCGTGCCCAGGCCCCGACGATCAGCAGTGCGGAGGCGTCGACCGCCCGGCCGATGGCCGAGTTCGGCGGCTATGGCCTGCGGTATTCGCTGCACGGTCGAGGATTCGTCACGACGTCCGGTCCGGCGCTGCGCTTGCGTATCCCGCATGGCACCGACACGTGGATTTCGGTGCGCGAGGAAGACCTGCCAGGCGCGCTCGCCGCGGTGCGCCAAATCACCGAACCCTGATCACTCGGTGCGCAGGGGCTCGGTCGAGTTCGGGAAACACGCCCACGTGGGGCCCGATTCATCGGCGTGTTTCCCGAACTCGACGGACTCCCGAAGTCGGTGGCCCGACCCGCGTCAGCTGTCGACGTCGTCGTCGCGATCGTGGCGTGGGACGACATGGCCAGCGCGGCGAGCGCCCGCGCGTTCGCTGCGGCGCATGAGCGCGCGCAACTGTTGACGCGAAAGGTGCACTCCCGCATCGGGATCCGCGGTGGGCAAGGCCCAGCCGAGGCGACGCGACGAGAGGCTGATGCCGCTGCCGACGACGATGCCGATCGCCATACCCCAGGTGGGGCGGGCGGGAGCGGGTGTGAGCAGGACGGCGAGCGAGGCCGCCGCCGCCGGCGTGGCCAGCAGGGTCGAGCCGCCGAGCACGGCGGGCACTTGACCGATGCACAGATCACGCACCATGCCGCCGCCGACGGCGGTGATCACGCCGAGAAAGAGCGAGGACAGCAGTCCGAGACCGGCGAGTTGGGCCTTGATGGTGCCGGTCGCGGCCCAGCAGCCGAGTGCCAAGGCGTCGATGACGAGTAGCGGCCAGCGCCAGCGGCGGCCGTCGATGGCGAAGATCAGGGCGATCAGCGCGCCGACAAGCGCGGTAATCAGATAGGCGGGATCGGTGATCGCCACCGGCCGGGTGTTAAGCATGACATCACGCAGCACGCCCCCAGCGAGCCCGCTGGCGACGCCCAGCACGACGAAGCCGACGACATCGAAGCGGCGCTGCCGCGCGATGCTCGCGCCGAGAATGCCATTGCAGACCACCCCGGCGAGGTCCACAACCCGGAAGGCTTCCGTGACATCGAGTTCGGTGATGACGCTGTGCACGCCCGAAAGTATCTGCTACGTCATGAGGCGGAGTATGCCGTGACCTCGGTCGCCTTGGCGCTGAGCCACACCGATGAGCCTGGGGCGAGATGCAATTGCGCGACGGCCGCCGCGGTGACGTCCACGAGAGCGCTCGGCTCGGCGATAACGTCCAACCGCACTCGGTCACCGAGTTGTTGCACGGATCGCACGGTGCCCGGCCAGGTGTTGCGGGCCGAGCCGGCCGGGGGGCGCTCAGTGTGTACCGTGATGGCGCTGGGGGCTAGGGCCACCAGAACCTCGCCCGGATCCGTTGGAAGACTCGCGGGGACCAGCCGACCGCCGCCGTCGAGGACGACCGAGCCATGAGCGCGATCGGCCCGACCGCGATAGTGGTTCAGGCCGGACAGGCCGGCGATATAGGCCGTAGCGGGCTGGCTCGCGATCGTCGCTGGGTCGGCTTCCTGGGTCACGCGCCCGTTCTCGATGACGACGACGCGATCGGCGAGGAGGAGCGCATCCAAGGGGTCATGGGTGACGAGCAGCGTCGGGCCGGCGAAGGAGGCGACATACGACCGCAATTCGTCCCGGGTGACGCCTCGAATCGACGCATCCAAGGCGGCCAGGGGTTCATCGAGGAGCAGCAGCGCGGGTTCCCTGGCGAGCGCTCGCAGCAAGGCGATGCGTTGTGCCTGGCCGCCGCTGAGCTGGGAGGGGCGCCGATCGGCAAATGCGGTCATCTCGAATCGGGAGAGCCACTGATCGGCCGACTCGCGCGAGCTGTTCTTGGACGCACCGCGCGAGCGCGCTGCGAAGGCGACATTGTCGCGGACCGTCATCGTCGGGAAGAGCCGGTAGTCCTGGAAGACGACGCCGATGGAGCGCGCGGCCGCGGGGAGTCGGACGCCTGCGGCTGGGTCCTCGATCACGCTGTCGCCCAACTGGATTCGGCCTGCATCCAGTCTGCTCAAGCCGGCGATGGCTCGCAGCAGCGTGGTCTTGCCCGCACCATTCGGTCCGAGGATCGCCACGACCGATCCCGGCTCGGCGGCCAGGTCGACTGCCAGCCGGAAGGTGCGTTCGCCGGGACGTGTGATCTCGACGTGCGCGCGAAGCGCAGGGCCAGGGGCGGAGCCGGACGACGGCTGCTGCTGGCGTCTCATCGGGCGGCTCCGGTCAGCCACCGGCCCCGCAGAAGCAGCAAGACCAGAACGCACACCAGCAGCAGGATCAGGGAAAGCGCGATGGCGGCATCTGGATCGCGTTCCATCGCAAGATAGACCGCGAGCGGCATGGTCTGGGTGCGGCCGGGGGAGTTGCCGGCGAAGGTGATCGTGGCCCCGAACTCCCCGAGCGCTCGAGCCCAGGCGAGCACGCTGCCCGCGAGCACCGCCGGAGCGAGGAGTGGCAGGACGACGGTGCGGAAGGTGAACCACCGGGAGGCGCCCAGGGTGGCGGCGGCCTCGGCATACCCCGAATCCAGGGTGCGGAAGGCTCCCTCCACCGTCAGGACGAGAAAGGGCAGGGCGACGAAGGTCTCGGCGAGCACGACGGCAATCGGTGTGAACGGCAAGGTGATGCCGAAGAGGTCATCGAGGGGCCGACCGAGCACCCCGCGGCGCCCGAAGGCTGCCAGCAAGGCGACACCACCGACGACCGGGGGCAAGACGAGAGGCACCGTGACCAAGGCCCGGAGCAGGTTGACCAGCGGCCCGCTCGCGTGAGCAAGAACCCAGGCGAGAGGTATGCCGAAGAGCATCGAGAGTCCGGCGGCGGCGGAGGCACAGATCAGCGACAGCCGCAGCGCCTCGCCGACGATCGGCTCGGTGAGCAGGTGCGGCAGGGTCGACCACGGCACCCGGACGAGCAAGGCGAGCAGGGGCAGCACCAGAAAGGCGGCGGCGATAGCGGCGGGGAGGCGCAACTGCCAGGGTCCTCTGCCCAGGGCGGCCTCGTCGCCCCTGATCGTGCCGGGCCGCGCTGGGCTGGTCGCCGGGATCGTCACCCCCCGGCGCCGGCGAAGCCTGCGTCGGCGAGAACTTTGGCCGCCTCCGGCGCGAGGACGAAGTCCGTGAACTGCTGCGCGAGATCGTGATGCGCGCTGTCCTTGACGACGGCGATGGGGTAGTCGGTCGTCGCATTGTCGGCCGCCGGAATCTCCACGGCCTGGACCTTGTCCTTGGCGCTGCTGGCATCCGTGACATAGACGATGCCGGCGTCCACCTCACCGAGCGAAACTTTCGTCAGCACGGCCGAGACGTCGGCCTCTTCGCTGATCGGCTTGACCGACAGCTTGGCCGTGTCGAAGACCTTGTGGGCCGCGACCCCGCAGGGCACCTCCGCGGCGCAGATCGCCACCTTCACCGTGCTGTCCGCGAGATCGGACAGGTCATCCACCTTGGCTGGATTGTCTTTCGGCACAACGATGGTCATGGAGTTGCGGGCGAAGAGCCGGGACGCGTCGACGGCTCCCGCGTCGGCGGCGGTCTTCATCGTCGCGGCACTGGCCGAGGCGAAGACGTCGGCCGGTGAACCATTGACGATCTGGGTCGCGAGGCCGGAGGACGGACCGAAGCTGAAGGTGATCTTGGTCCCGGGATGGGCGGCCTCGAAGTCCTTGCCGATCGTGACGAAGACATCGCGCAGGGAGGCGGCCGCGAGCACGGTGAGTTCGCCCTGCGCCCCACCCTGCGAGGTCGAGGCCGAGGTCGAGGACGAGGTCGAGCTTCCGGCGGATGATGAGGAGGAGGTCGTCGACGAGCCACCGGAACACCCGGCGAGGGCGAGCAGGGCGACGAGGCCGGAACCGGCGACGAGACGGGGATAGCGGGTCATGGTTGCTCGGGGAGTTCGATGATCACATTGGTGGATTTCACGGAGGCCGTGGCGAGGACCCCCGGCTCGAGGCCGAGTTCGTCGGCGGCCTCCCGGCTCATGAGCGAGACGATGCGGTGTGGACCGGCCTGGATCTCGACCTGGGCCATGACGGTGTCCTTGACCACCCGCGTCACGAGTCCGACGAAGCGGTTGCGGGCCGATTCGGCGACCACCGGCCGCGGCTTCGGTCGTGGCGCCTCCTCGGCCAGGCTGTGGGCCAGGCGAGCGAGATCGTCGCCGGCGATGGCGAGCTTGCCGGAGTCATCGGCGGCCGCTGGGATGCGATGCTGCTCGATCCACCGGCGCATGGTGTCGTCCGAGACCCCGAGCAGGTCGGCGGCCTCCTTGATCCGGAAATACGGCATGGCAGGCATCATACAGCCGCAGATGCGGAGAAATGAGCGCGATGTCGCCGAGTTCTCATAGGCTCGGCCCGTGCTTCGTGTCTCCTTCCCCAGTCGAAGTTGGGTGCGCGATGTCGGGGAGATCGAGGGGATCGAGCCGCTCGTCTGGCATCCCGACAATCCCGTCCCCGACGTGCCGGTGGAGGTCGTCGTCGCCCCCTATATCGGTGCGGCCGGGTGCATTGCCTCGGTCGCTCACGTGGACGGCGTGCGGTTGGTGCAACTGCTGACCGCTGGCTATGACGGCATCTTCGAGCGAGTGCCGGAGCGCATCGCGGTGGCGAATGCCGCTGGCGTGCATGATGATTCGACGGCCGAACTCACGCTGGCCCTGATCCTGGCCGCCCAGCGCGGCATCCCCGACTTCGCGCGGGCGCAAACCGAAGGAGCCTGGCTCCGCCTTGGCTTCCTGCCCTCGCTCGCCGACCGGCGGGTGGTCGTCATCGGCTATGGCGGGGTCGGTCGGGCGATCGTCGCCCGGCTGCTGCCTTTCCGGGCCGAGGTGATCGCGGTTGCCTCAACTGCACGCGACGGCGATGAATTCGTCGACCAGGTCCACGGCATGTCGCAGCTCGCGAGCCTCCTGCCGACCGCCGAGGTCGTCGTCCTCGCCGTGCCCTTGACCGAGGCCACGCGGGGGCTCGTCGACGACGACTTCCTCGGGGCTTTGCCCGATGACGCGCTCGTCGTCAACATCGCCCGCGGCGCGGTGGTGGACACCGAAGCCGTTCTGCGGCATACCGATCGGCTGCGCTTCGCCTTGGACGTCACAGAGCCTGAGCCGCTCCCACCCGACCATCCGTTGTGGACGGCACCAGGTGTTCTGATCACCCCCCATGTCGGCGGCCCGTCGACGGCCTTCCGTCCACGAGCCGTCGCCATGCTGCGCGAGCAGTTGACGCGGATCGCGTCAGGGCAGCCACCGATCCATCTCGTGCGCGGCGGCGCCTGACGGCCCCCGCTAACTCAGCAGGACAGCGTCGGGGCGAAGTCGATGCTTCCGCGGCTGGTCAGCGTTGTGAGGTTCGCGCCGGCGAGTCCGAGAATGGCCTGGGTCGTGGCCCGAGGGGCCGCGGCGGCGTCATAAGGCACGGCATAGGCGATGGCCGCGCGGCGACTGAACGGCGTGGTGCAGCCCTGCTGATTGGCGAGCACGGTGCCGCGGGCCAGGCGCGCAGCGGCCGGCATGCTGACCCGGTCCAGGGCGGCGGCTGCCAGCCCGGCGGTGTTGGCGTTGGTCTGCTCCGATGTCTTGACATAGGCCGAGAGCCAACTCCCGGCCTTCTGGGCGGCACCCGAGCTGCCGGTCGCCGCGAAGGCCTGGATGGCGAGCGCCGTCGCGTCCGGGTCGCCCACGCAGGGCGTGGTGTCGAAGGCGATCGGCACGCTGCCATTTGCGCACGCCTGGCGGGCGAGGAAGGCGGCAGCCGAGTTGGCGCGGGCCGTGAGGCCAGCGCGCTTCAGCGCGATGACGCCATAGCTCTGGCCGAAGCTGTTGGAGTAGTCGCCCCACTGGGAGGCATCCGAGAGCCGTCCTGAACGCCCTTGCAGGGCAACCAATTCGGCAATCACGTCGCGGCCACCGAAGGCGCGGGCATCCTGGCCCGTGACCTGCAGCGCGAGCGCCAATTTGGCGTGGGCGCCGGCATACGACTCGCTCCCGCTGCCGATATAGCCACCGAGCGTGGCCGGCTCACTCAGCCACTCGATCGCTGCGCGGCTGCGCGCGCCATTGGTCTTGGCCGCGGCGAAGGCGAGGATCGCGTCGAGGGTCAGGCCGGGGTCGTCATAGGACGTGCCCCCGAAGTCGGTCTGCAGGTGGGTGCCGTCGACGAACTGGCGAGCGAGCCAGCCGGCCGCAGCGCGGCCAGCGAAACGGTCATCGGGAGTGGGGGCGGCCGAAGCAGGGGTGGCGAGTGCGATGCCAGCCAGGGCGGCGGTTGCCAGCGCGCCGGCTCGGGTCACGGTCGCACGGCGGGATGAGGCGTGGTTCATCGGGGGTCCTTCCTCCGCATACCTCGGCGGGGAAAATCGGGGATCGAATCAGTGGTCGTGACGCTCGCGGGCATTCGGGCTGGCGACCGAGGTCGCATCACCGCTGCGGGTCAGCGCCGGATTCGCACCGGACTTCCCCCGTGAGGTCGTCCCCGAACCTAGCACGGGCTAAGGAGGCGCCGGTCAGCGCTTCCGGCGGAACCAATCGCGCACCGTGTCGACGATCACGTCGGCGACTTCGGTGATCATGCTGGACGCCGGTGGGCCGTCGGGCGAGTGCTCAGGCTGCTCGGGTCCCGGCGGGCCCTCGGAGAGCACAACGATCGACCATGGCGCGGCGACATAATCGCCGGCGATCACATCGGACTTCGCGAGCGACCAGCAGTTATATCCCGCTTCGAAATGCGTTGCGGTGTCGATGATTCGGCGCCACGCCACCGTGTCCGGGCCGGCGGGGACGCCGAAGCGAACCGGCTCATCCGCCATATTGATCAGCACGAGCAGATCGGCCGCACCGACCGCCGTCCCGTCGATCCATAGCCGCAGCGCCCGGTCCCCATTCGCCGGGTGGTCGGCTGCGTCCGGCTGGAAGTAGACATAGCTGACGTCATCGCCGCCGAGTTCGTCATCGCCATACGATCGCTGCCGCAGGCCGGGGTGGTCGCGGCGCAAGGTCGCGAGGAAGGTGGTGAAGACCAGCTGAGGGTTGACCCCAGCCGGTGAGCCGGCGGTCCCGAAGGTGTCGTGGTATGCCGCCCCGTCGACCCCCACCGGAACCTGCGTCGGGGCGTTGGTGGCCACTGCGGACCAGTTGTTCCACATGCCGATCGTGTTGAGGTTGTAGGGGTTGTTGTTGCCATTTTGGGTGCGGGCGAATTCGTCGCCGGAGCACAGCATCGGCACGCCGCGGGCGAGAAAGAGCGCGACGACGACATTGCGCATCCGCTGCCGAACCAGGGCCTGATTGCCGCCGCTGCCCCAGGAATCATTGCTATCGCTGCCGCCGTCGGAGGGGCCGAAAGGCCAGGGCTGGCCGTTGAGTTTGCCGTCATAACCGACCAGATCGAGCAGGCAAAAACCGTCGTGGGCGGTGACGAAGTTGATGGATCGCTGCGGGCCGCCTTGGTCGCGGAAGCCCTGATAGTCGCCATTCATCATCGCCATGAAGTCGCCGGTATTGCCATCGCCCTTGAGGAAGCGCCGCACCCCGTCGCGATAGCGACCGTTCCACTCCGCCCAGCCATCGGGGAAGTTCCCGACCTCATAACCCCACAAGTCCCACGCCTCGGCGATCACCTCGATCTCGCGGGCGTTGGCGAAGTCCCGGATCGCCAGCAGCAACGGGTGATCGGTAAAGAAGCGCCGCTGGTGATCCCACGCCTCACGCGGGGCCGCATCGGGCATCCGGCCGAGAACGGGCGCGAGATCGAAGCGGAATCCGTCGACGCCCATCTCGTCGCACCAGTAGGCCAGCGACTCCAGAACCAGACGCTGCGTGACCGGGCTCGATAGATCGGTCTGGTTGCCGCAGCCGGTGGCGCCGTCGACGAGCACGCCCTCGTCGGTGAGGACGTAATAGTCGGTTGTCGAGAAGCCGCCGAAGCTCGTGAAGCCGACCGTGTCGAGGTCACCCCAGGTGCCACCCTCGCCTGTGTGGTTGTACACAACATCGAGGTAGACCTCGATGCCGGCCTCGTGGAAGTCCGCGACCATCGCCTTGAACTCGCGGGTGGGGCCGCCCGCGCTCTGGTCGGCGGCATACTGCCGGTTCGGGGCGAAGAAGCCGAGGGTCATATAGCCCCAGTGGTTCGACGCGCCGGAGGTATGCAGTTCGCTCCCGCTGCTCTCGTGCACCGGCAACAACTCGATCGCCGTGACGCCGAGCGCCTTGAGGTAGGGCGCCAGCAGCGCGGCACCGGCATAGGTGCCTTGCAGCCGCTCGGGGATATCGCCGACCGCCCCGAAGCCAGGCATCGCGCGCAGGTGGCTGGCCAACTGCCGCGCGCTCGGGTGCAGCGTCAGATTGCGGACATGGGCTTCGTAGACGACGGCATCCTGGGCCTCGATCCGCGGCTTGGTCCCGGTCGAGGTCGCGTCCGCCACGACGATTGCCTTCGGGGCATATGGCCCGGTGTCCCACTCCCGCAAGGCTTTTCCGCGGTAGTCGCGCGGACCCCAGCCGAAGACCCCGCCATCGGCCCCGGCCTCGACGACCGCCGGGCTGGCCGGCGAATGCGAGATCTCGCGGGCATACGGATCGGTGAGCAGCTTATTGGGGTTGAACCGCTCACCACGCGGCCCGAGGTCGCTGACGAAGCCCGCCGTGCTGCCGGGAGTCCACGCAGGATCAACCTCCCAGCCCGGGCCCCACACGCGATAGCCATAGTGCGCGCCGGCGCCAACTCCGCCCATCCGGGACCGCCAGATGCCGTCCTCGCCCCGGTGCAGATCGACCGTCGACACCGGCTCCGTGCCGGTCGGGCGTGAGTAGAGATCGAGCCGCACCCGCGCTGCGCTTGGAGCGGCCACCGCAAAGGTGGTCGAGGAGCTGGCGGCGTCATAGTGGGCACCGAGCGGCCAGTTCGCGCCGGCCCAGGTGTCCGCGTCGAGGGCGGCGGGCATGCCGGCGATGGGGTGTGAAGTCATGGTCGCTTCCGGTGGGGGTTGACGATTCAGCGGCAGTCGGCGCAGCGGCCCGAGACAGAAGTATGCGCCGCGTCGAGTCGGAAACCGAGCGAGGCGAGGTGCTCAACCACCGGATCGAGGGCGTTCGCGGGCAGGTCGAGCACCGCCCCGCAACCGCGGCACTCCGCGTGCACATGGGCCGGGTCGGTGTCGCGCAGGTGGTATGCCGTGGCCCCGTGCCCGAGGTGGATGTGCTGGACGACCCCCAGGGCTGAGAGCGCCTCCAGGGCTCGGTAGACGCTGCTGCGGGGGAGTCGGCCGCCGTCCGCGGCGGCATGGATATCCTCCACGCTCGGGTGGCCGGGGAGACTGGTCAGCGCGAGCAGGACGGCGCGCCGGGGTCCCGTCATCCGCTCACCGCGTTCGCGCAATTCCGCTCCCACCTGCTCGACGAGCGCTGCGGCGCGCGTATGGCTCATCGGGCGCGCTCGGTCGTGGCGTGGCCTGGCAGGGCTGCCGTGCCGGCCGCCGTTGCCCGCGACCGCAGTGCCGCTGCGGCGGCCAGCACCACGAGCACCGAGACGACGCCGAAACCTAGCTGTGGCTTCAACGGGATGGCGATGCCCACACCGCCGCCGATCACCCAGAAGGTCTGCAGGAGGGTTTCGGACCAGGCGAAGACCCGCCCGCGAAGGTGGTCCTGGACTTCCTGCTGGATCAGCGCATCGAGGCTGAGCTTGCCGAGCTGACCGAACAGGCCGGTGCAGAGGCCGAGGGCGACCAGACTCCATACCGAATAGAGGAAGGCCGCGGTCAGGGCCGCGGCGAGCGCGAGACACAGCAGGATCGTCGCGAGCACGGGCGGGGGCGGATTGTGCTTGCGATTGCCGACGAAGCTGCCGAGCGCGCTGCCGATGGCGGCGGCACCGGCGACCAAGCCGAGGACGAGGGAGCCGTGCAGGCCGGGGATCGGATGCTCGCGCATCAGGAAGGCGAGGAAGAGCGTCAGGAAGCCGGACAGCATCCGGGCGCCCGTGAGCAGCCACAGCACATAACGCACATTGACCGGCAGCGCCCGCAGCCGCCGCGCAGGCGACGAGCCGTCGCCACCGGCAAAAACGCCCTCGCCACGGTCGGAATCGACGGCGGCGGGCAGGCGGATGGCGAAGATGGTGGCGATGACATAGATGACGAAGGCCGCCCGCAACGACCACTCGGGGCCGATGCGCGATAAGGCCCCCGCGATGCCGCCGCCGGCCATCATGCCGAGCAGGCCAGCGATCGTCAGCCGGGAATTGGCCTTGACCAGCGTGATCCCGTCCGGGAGCAGGCGCGGGACGGCGGCGGCCCGGGTGACGGCATACGCCTTGCTCGCGACGAGCGCGCCGAGGGCGACGGGGAAGAGCCACGCCGAGTCCGCGACGATGGCCCCCGCGAGCACCCAGGCGAGGAAGGCGCGGCTGGCGACGGTGGTGCCGATCGCCCAGCGCCGGCCGTGCCGGAAGCGGTCCAGCAGCGGCCCGATGAGCGGGGCGAGGATGACAAAGGGCGCCATGGTCAAGGCCAGGAAGAGGGCGACCTGCCCGCGTGCCTCGTCGGTGGGCAGCGCGAAAACGGTGCCGGCCAGGGAGACGGTCAGGGCCGCATCGCCCGCGACGTTGACGGTATGCAGTTGGATCAGCCGCGAGAGCCCGGTCGCGTCCGCGCCATGCGCCCCGGTGAAGGCTTGATAGCGCCGGGCGCCGGCGCGCGTCCCGGCGCCGACGACCTTGGCGGCGCCGCGACCGCCGCGCGCCGCGACCTGACCGACCCGATGCACGCGACGGTTGGCCTCCGCAGGCGAGGAGGTCGGCTCGAAGTCGGCATCCGGCTCAGTACCCCATTCGGGGTCACCCCACTGCGGCGGCTGCTGGCCCTCGTCGGCCGCAGCGCGCCGCCAGCCCGGAGGCGGAGGAGGGGGCGGCTTGCTCACGGCCCCCATCCTGGCAAATCGTTCCGACAATGGGGAGCCGCAAGGGTCATACGCGATCGCCGGCGACCACCGTTTGGAAGATCTCGGGCGCACTGCGCACATAGTGCTCCGAGGCCAGCCGCACGCCCCACCACAGCGCGAGCGCGCCCACGATCGGCCCCACGATCAGCGTCACCCACCGAAAGAGTGGGTTGACGGTTTCACCCAGCACCGCAAGGACGGCGACCGGTGCCGTGCCGATCAGCCCGGCGAACATCACGCCCAGAGAGGATGCGGCCGCGCGACCTCCCTGTCCCGGCACGCGGGAGGCGAACATCGAGGTCCGGCTTTGGGGGACGGCATAGGGCAGGCGCGCGCCGAAGTAGATCGCGGCGGCGCACGAGGTGCCCAAGCCGGCCGCGCATAGGCCGACAACGGCGGGCACGTGCACCCACCCATGCCGCACGGTGGCCTGAATCAGGATCGACACCACGGTCACGATCCCGCCGACCAGAACCGCGGTCGCCGCGTGCCCCCACAGTTCGCCGCGCGCTCGCATCCGGTCGCCGAAGGCGACGAGGTGCAGCCACAGGCCTGATCCCTCGATGGCATACGCGCCAGCGGCCTGGGTTCCGCTGATGACCGCGGCGAAGAGGCACGCGTAGGCCGCCCGCGGACTCTGCAGGACCACGAATGGCCAGCCGATCCCGACCAGGGCCACCATCAGAATTGGCATCCGGCGCATCGGGTCGCGCCACATCATCGTCAGGTCTCGGCCGAGCACCAGCCGTGCCGTGCCGCGCAACGAGGTCGCCGTCGCCGTCGGGTCGATCAAGCCGTGGGCCGCGGCGGAGTTCTCGGTCTGTGAACCGACCGTGGTCAAGCTGCGTTCGAGTGCCCAGCCCCACCACCGCCAGCCGACGGCGAAGGCGGCGACGACCAGGGCACCTCGGATGGCGACCTGCGGCCAGTTGCCGTCGACGAGATCGCTCGGCAGCACCGCCAAAGCTCCCGGCGGGGTGTATGCCAGCACGCGCCCGATCGAGCCCGCCGCACCGCCCGCGAAGCTCTCGGCGCGCTGGGAGCCGAGCATGGTGGAGAAAATGTAATAGACGGCAAACAAGGCGAAGCTGAGCAGCATGCCCAGGTCGCGGCCGCGGCGCGAACCGAGCAGGCCGGCCATGGTCGCGGCCAGGGCGCGGGAGCCGATGACGCACATGAACAGCAGCCCAAGCGCCGCGGCCAGCGTGAGCGGAAGCATGCTCCAGGAGCGGGCGAGACCGACCGCCATACCCACCAAGGCCACCAGATTGGCCAACGGGAGATAGCCGACGAGGGCCGCGGCGAGCAGGCCGCGCTGCAGGGCCGGGCGGGGGATTGGCAAGAGAGCGAACCTGCGGGGATCGACCGTTTCATCGACCCCGAAGGCGACCATCGGCATGATCATCCAGGCCAGCAACAAGGACGCAGAGACGTTGGCCATCACGACGATTGCCGTGTCCGGACTTCCGCGCAGCAGCGAGAAGGCGAGGCCCACGAGAGCGCCGATCGCCACCGCGAGGAGGAGGGCGATGACCTGGCCCGCGACGCCGAGGCCCATCGTGCGGCGGTTGCGCAGCAGCCGCAGTTTCAGCCCTGCGAGGAGCGCAACCACTCCAGACCCCCCTGCCCGATGTCGCGGCCGCCAACGATATGGAAGAAGGCGTCGTCGAGCGAGGCCGCCTCGCCGCGCACCTGGGCGAGCGGGCCGGAGGTGACGATCACGCCGTCATTCATGACGGCGACATGGCTGCACAAGTCCTCGACGAGGGCCATGACATGCGAGGAGAGGACGACGGTGCGCCCGCCTGCGACATACGCCTGCAGCACCTCGCGGATGATGCGCGCCGACACCGGGTCGACGGCTTCCAGGGGCTCATCGAGCAGCAACAGCGGCGGCGAGTGCAGCAGCGCGGTGGCAAGGGTGATCTTCTTGCGCATGCCGGTGGAGTAATCGGCGACGAGCTTGTCCCCGGCGCTGGTGAGGTCGAGGACCTCGAGCAGTTCGCGGCTGCGGCTGTCGACGACATCGACCGGCATGCCCCGCAGGCGACCGAGGTAAGACAGCAATTCAGTGCCTGAGAGGCGCTCGAAAAGCCGCAGGCCGTCGGGCAAAACGCCCATCAATTGCTTGGCGCGCACCGGGTCCGCCCAGACGTCGACGCCGTGGATCCACACTTGTCCCTGGTTCGGCCGCAACAGCCCGGTGACCATCGACAGGGTCGTCGTCTTGCCGGCCCCGTTCGGTCCGACGAGCCCATAGAACGAGCCCGTCGGCACGTCCAGATCGATGCCCCTGACGACGACCTTGTCGCCATAGGCCTTGGCCAGGCCGCGGAAGGCGAGTGCTGGAGCGCCCGTGGTGTTCCCCTGCTCGGTGCTCATGGGGGCCATCCTTACATCGGCGCCTGGAGGTCCGCCTCACCACGCAAAACGGTGACCGTCTCGCCGCCGACCCAGATCTCGCCGCCGGCCGAATGCACGTGAACCCGCCCGTCCCGGCCCAGGGCGGTGCCCTGCCGGGCGACATACTGCTGCGGGAGGCGACCGGAACCGATCAGCCATTGCGCGAGACCGGCATTGAGTGAGCCGGTGACCGGGTCCTCGGCCACGGTGGGTCCATCGGAATAGAAGGCGCGCACCTCGACGTCCACTCCGTCCGGGCCGCCGGAGGTATGCCGTCCCACGACCCCGATCTGGTGGCCTCGAAGTGCGACCGGGTCGGGATCGAGCGCGAGAACCGCTGCGGCATCAGTCAATTCGACGCCGATCCAGCCGGGACCATTGTCGATCCACTGCATACCCACGACATCGGCCTCGATGGGTCCCAAGGCGGTGCGGACGCGCTCCGCATCCGCAGGCTCGACGGCGCCGGCGCGCAGGAGAGTTGGCGCGGCAAAAGCGAGCCGCTCGCTGCGGTCGATAGTGACTAGGCCGAGCCCGCACTGCTGCACCACTTTCCCCGGGGCCTGGGGTATGCCGCCCGCCTCCAGCCAGGCGTGCGCGGACCCAAGCGTCGGGTGCCCGGCGAAAGGCAGCTCACCCGCAGTCGTGAAGATGCGGACTCGATAATCCGCTGCCGGCTCCGTGGGGTTCAGCAGGAAGGTCGTCTCGGACAAGTTCGTCCAATTCGCGAAGCGCGCCATCTGCTCGGTCGACCAATCGTCGGCATCGTGGATCACGGCAAGAGGGTTGCCGCGCAACGGAATCCGAGTGAAGACATCGACCTGACGGAAGGCTGGCATACGCCCAGCCTGCCAGGTATGCGCCATCCGTGGCCTGGACTTTCGCAACGACGGGAGGTTTGAGCTGGTGGGCAGCAGCGGCGGACTCTTCCCACATCGCGGACATGGCGCTATGCATAGGCCATGACCCGACTCCGTTGGACCACGACCGCCGCGTGCGCGCTGACTGTGCTTGCCGCGTCGGCTGCCGTGCCCGCCAGCTCGGCAGACCCGTCCTCCTCCGCCAGCAGTCCGTCGTGGACGCGCGCGGTCCCGGCGCTGACCGTGGAGACGGTGGCATCCGGGCTCGACATTCCGTGGGATATCGCCTGGATCGACTCCACGCGATTCTTGGTGACGGAGCGCCCTGGGCGGCTGTGGCTCGGTAGCACCGAACCGGGCGTGACCTTGCAGCGGGTGAGTGCCGGTTTCGCCGATCTCAACCTGCTCGCGCCCGGTGGATTGCTCGGCTTGACCGTCGACCCGAGGTTCGCGACGAACCGGATCTTCTACACCTGCCAGACCCACAAGGCGCCGAATGATGTGCGCGTCATCCGGTGGCGCCTCTCGGCGGATCGTCGATCCGCCGTTCGTGTTGGGGCGCCGGTCATCGCCGGAATTCCTTTCCAGCATTCGCATTTCGGCTGCCGATTGCTCA
This sequence comes from Actinomycetota bacterium, assembly GCA_020160805.1. GTDB lineage: Bacteria > Actinomycetota > Actinomycetes > Actinomycetales > Dermatophilaceae > Nostocoides_A > Nostocoides_A veronense. The sequence continues at coordinate 224,494 of JAIUPO010000002.1, forward strand.
TCATGCCGGACGGTCGCATGCTCGTTGGGACCGGCGATGGGGCGCTGCCGAAGGCACCGCAGGCCCGCGACAATTTGGCGGGGAAGATCCTGCGCGTTGGGCTGGACGGGAGCGTGCCGAAAGACAACCCGTGGGCGACGAGCACCGGGAAGCGTCGCTTTGTGTGGAACTACGGGCATCGCAATGTCCAAGGTCTCGCGCTCCGGCCGGGAACGAATCAGGTCTTTAACGCGGAGCACGGTCCGGACCGTGACGACGAGATCAACCTGGTGCTCAAGGGCCGCAACTATGGCTGGAATCCGGTCGATCCGTCGGGATCGGGCACCTACTACCAAAGCGTCCCGATGACGGACCTCGTGAAGTACCCGAATGCCGTTCGGGCGGCCTGGTCTTCGGGCTTTCCAACGGTCGCGACGAGCGGTCTGGGGTTCGTCACCGGTCCGGCCTGGGGGGAGTATGCCGGGGCCGCCTTCGTCGCCGAGCTCAAGGGCTCCGGAGTGATGGCCTTGACCCTCGACGCCGCGGGGGCGGTCGTCGCGAGCGCGCAGGTTCCTGAACTCGACGATGCATACGGCCGGATCCGCACGGTCCAGCAAGCTCCCGACGGGGCGCTCTATGTGCTGACATCTAATGGCGGGCGCGCCGACGTGATCCTGCGGGTCACGCCGGTCGCGTGACCCGCATACCCTCGATCAGCTCGGGGGCTTGGTGGTGCCATTCCAGGTGTTGCCCTGCTTGGCCCAGTAGCCCGCGACATACGCGCCGAGGTTGATCTTGCCAAAGGTGTTGCCGGAGAACTTGCTTCCAGCGATCGCCCCGATCGACAGGCCTGCCGCACCCTTGCGTCCACCGCTGGCGATGTTGTTGGTGACGATCGACATCTGCGTGCTTGTGTCCTTGGACGGCAGTTTGAGGACGCGGTCCTTCATGCGGAACCCGAAGCCAAGGATGGAGAAGTTGGAGACGGTGTTGTTGCGCCAGATATTGCCCCAGCCCGACATCTCGTCGTTGTAGCCGATCGGGACATTGGTGACCGTGTTGTACTCGAAGGTGTTGAAGCTCGCATCGACATCCGTCGCGATGCCCCGGCCGTCGTCGCCGAGGTCGTGGACCTTGTTGCGCGAGACCAGGTTGTAGTTCGACGCGGTGCCCAGGCGGATGCCTTCTTGCATGAAATGGGTGTCGCCGGAGTCCGCGATATGCGAGACATCATTGCCGGTGACCTGCCAGAAGTTGCTGAAGGTGATCAGCCAGATGCCGGGACCGGTGCCGCACGTCACCTCGGTGATGACATTGTCCTTAATAACGCCATTTCGGGTGAAGGTGGCGTGGATGCCGCGGCCGGTAATGCGGTTGCCGATGAATTGGTTGCCGTCGGCCGGGTTCAGGGAGCGGCCGAGAACCTTCTCCATGTAGGCAACCGCCGTCTTGGCGGCCACCGGGTCATTCTTTGAGGCGCCCGGGACGGCCCGGCGCGGCTCCCAGATCCGATCATCCACGAGATCGTCGTGCCAGGTGTAGACCTCATGGCCACCACCACCATTGATGTAAATGCCGTTGTGGATCGACAGACCCTGGAAAGTCCAGTAGTCCGATCCGGCCTGCATCAAGATCGTGCGCCGCGGGGAGGGCTGGCGCGAGTCACAAGATTCGGCCGGCTGATCGGAGGTGATCATGACGGGACCGTCGCCCGCCGTCGTCACGGTGATGGGGGCAGTGGCCGTGCCGGACTTGCGGATGATCAGCTGCTGGTTGTAGGTCCCCTTGTGGATGCGGATCGTGGTGCCGGGCTTGGCCTTGTTGATCGCGGCCTGCACGGTCTTCAGCGGCGCGCTCGGTGTGCCGGCATTGGTGTCCTTGCCGGTGGTCGCGACGTCGAGCGTGGTGGGCGCGGCGCTGGCCGGCGTGGCCATGGCACCCGCGACGAGCAGTGGGCCGACGACAAGGCCCGCAAGAGCGCGGGATGAGCGTGAGGACATGGACATGGGACCCCCGGGGAAGTGTGACGTGCAGGAATGCGCTGCAAGCTATCGCGAGAACGGGCCCGGGGGGAAGCCCGATCCAAGAGCCAAGTCATATTTCCAGCACAGCTTTGTGACAGGTTCGGAGCCGACTCTGGAGGCAGAACAGCGGGCGGACGGGCCGCCCCAGACTCCGAAGGAGCACATGACATGGCTTCCAACAAGATCGGCAAAGGCGCAGTTATCGCGAGCGCTGCGGGTCTGCTGATGGCAGGCGGCGGGGCGATTGCGTATGCCGCGTCCGGCGACACCTCGTCCGCCAGCTCGTCCAGCACGAAGACCTCCAGTGGCCTGCCCAGCCTGTCTACCGGCCAGAGCGGCAGCACCGCCCCCGGCCAGAACGGCATGGGCCAGAACGGCATGGGTCAGGGCGATGGCGACCACGGCATGGGCGGCGGGCACGGGCATACCCCGGTCACGGGCGATGAGTTGACCAAGGTCAAGGCCGCGATCACCGCGAAGGATTCGGCGATTACCGTCACCTCGGTGGTCAAGGACGACGATGGGTCGTATGACGCCTTCGGCACCAAGGATGGCTCGCCCGTCATGGTGCAGGTGTCTGCGGACCTGAAGACCGTTGAGGTCGGCCAGGGCGGCAGAGGCCCCGGCGGCATGGGCGGTGGCATGGGCGGTCACGACCACACCCCGGTCACCGGCGATGAGCTGACCAAGGTCAAGGCCGCCATCACCGCGAAGGACTCCGCCGTCACCGTGACGTCGGTGGTCAAAGATGAGGACGGGTCTTATGACGCCTTCGGCACCAAGGACGGCCAGCCCGTTCGTGTCGAGGTCTCCGCGGACCTGAAGACCGTCGAGATCGGTCAGGGCGGCATGGGCCGTGGCCCCCGCGGCGGCATGGGCGGTCCGGGCATGGGTATGCCGGGTGCCCCCGGCCAGCAGGGCCAGCAAGGCGGTCAGGGCACGCTGCCCGTGCCCACCCCGAGCGGCTCGGCGACCAACTCCGCCACTACCTGAGCGCCAATCAACCCCTGCCGGTGAGGCTGTGCCTCACCTGGTCGCGGCCGACCCTCCTCCTTCGGGCGGCGACCGGCGCCGCCTCGACACCCCCCATGCGTCGAGGCGGCGCCCTTGCGCGTGCGCGTTGTCACTCATTTTTCTCCGGATGCCGGAAGTCTGCGCTTCACCCCCGCTTTAAAGCAGGGCGAAGCGCAGACTTCCGGCATCCGGAGAGAATCGTGCATTGGGCGCCAGACTCTGGGGCATGTGGCGGCATAGTCGGGGGATGAGCAGTCTGGCGGAGCAGTTCCGGCGGCATTTCGACCATCGCGAGCATCTGTATGGCGTGCTGCTGGCCGAGCTGGCCGACGACCTGGAGGCTGGCGGGCCGACGGCGCAGATCTGTCGGGACGCGTTGGGTGCGACGCGCGCGGACGCCGTGCACCTGCGCCTCCTCGCGGGGATCTTCCGCATCGTGCTGCGCGGGGACGCACCTCAGCTGCGCCCCTTCTATCCCTGCCTCGGCGGGACCGAGCCGGCCGAAAAGTGTTGGCCCGTGCTGCGATCCGTGCTTCCGGAGTATGCCGAGGAGTTGCGCGAGTCCCTGACCCTCCCGCCGCAAACCAATGAGGTGGGTCGCTCGGCCGCGCTCGCGGTCGGGCTCTTCGAGGCGATCCGCCACCACGGCATACACCGGGTGCGCTTGCTGGAGCCTGGGGCTTCGGCGGGTCTGAATCTCAATGTGGCGCGCTATCGCTTCACCGGACCCGGCTGGGCTGCCGGTCCTGCGGACTCCCAGCTGGCACTCGAAACGGAAGCCGTCGGCATTCGGCCGCAGCCGTTCGAGGTTGTGTCGCGCCGCGGCTGCGACCTCGCGCCAGTGGACATCGCCACCGTCGAGGGGCGCGATTACCTCACGTCCTTCGTCTGGCCCTGGCAAGTGGATCGTCACGCCCGACTGAGTGCAGCCTTCGGCATCGCCGCCGAGCACCCCGTGCCGGTCGACCGCGCGCCGGCGTCGAGGTGGATCGCCGATCAGCTCAGCAGACCCGCGGAAACCGATGTGCTGACTGTCGTCTGGGAATCGATCACTCGCCAGTACTGGCCGAGCGAGGAATCGACTGCGGTGGACGCAGCCATAGCGCAAGCACGCGAGCGAATCCCCTTGGCGCACATCACCTTAGAGGGGCTTCCTCCGACGCAGGGCACCGATGGGTATGCCGTCGTCACCCACGGCCCGCAGCTGCTGGTCGACGGTCGCCTCGTCGCCCGAACCCACCACCATGGGATCCCCATCGTGCCGCTGTGACGGCTGCGAGAGCGGGGGTCTAACTGTGAGGCGAGAGACAGGTGAAGGTTCGGCTTCAATACCCCAGCGGGTATAGCCTGAAGGCGTGACAAGACTGGTCATTCTCGGAGCCGGCACCGCTGGAACGATGCTCGCCAACAAACTCGCGAAGGCTAACCTGCCGGACCTGACGATCACCGTCGTCGATCAGAATGATGACCACCACTACCAACCGGGCTACCTCTTCATCCCCTTCGGCACCTATCGACCGGAGCAGGTCGTGCGCTCGCGCGCGGCCCAGCTGAGCAAGCAGGTCACCTTCCTGCGGCAAACCATCGAGCGGGTCGATCCCGATGGCCGACAGGTGCACCTCGCAGGCGAAAGTGCGCTGGCATACGACTGGCTCGTCATCGCCAGCGGCGCCGCCCCTCGGCCGGACCAGACCCCCGGTCTGATGGACGAAAGAGTCTGGCGGCGTAGCGCTTTCGACTTCTACACCCTGGACGGCGCTGAGGCCCTGCACGCCGCTCTGGCGAACTTCGAGGGCGGCCGGCTGCTCGTTCACATCAGCGAGATGCCGATCAAATGCCCAGTCGCGCCGTTGGAGTTCGCCTTCCTCGCTGACGACTACTTCCGCGGTCGGCGGATGCGTCACAAGGTCGATATCACCTATGTGACCCCGCTCGACGGAGCCTTCACGAAGCCGGTGGCCTCAGCCAGGCTGGGGAACCTCTTGGAGGAGAAGAGCATTCGGCTCGCATCGGACTTCGCCGTCGCCGGTGTCGACCCGCAGGCTAGCACCCTGGAATCGTATGACGGGCGCCACCTCCCCTTCGATCTGCTCGTCACGGTGCCGGTCAATATGGGAGCGCAATTCGTCATCGACTCGGGCTTAGGTGATGACCTGGGGTTCGTGCCGGTGGACAAACACACCCTCCAGTCCGTGGCGCACGAGCGAATCTTCGCCATCGGTGACGCGACGAATGTGCCCACGTCGAAGGCCGGGGCGGTCGCGCACTTCGAGGTCGACCACCTCGTGCGCAATCTGACGGCTGCCATGGCCGGGCAGCCCCTCCCGAGCAGCTATGACGGACATGCCAACTGCTTCGTTGAAGCGGGCCGCGGTAAGGCCCTGCTGCTGGACTTCAATTACGACACCGAGCCGCTCACGGGTCTCTTCCCGGCGCCGGTCGTCGGGCCTATGAAGCTCCTCGGGAGCTTCGCGCATCAACCACCTCGGCAAGCTGGCCTTCGAGAAGATCTATTGGAACGTGCTGCTGCCGGGGAAGCCGCTGCCGGTGCCGAACGAGATGTCGATGTCCGGCAAGGTGCCGGCCACAGCCAAGAAGTGAGAAGTCATGCCCATCAACACTATTGACGGCCACACCTTCACGGTCAACGACGAGGGGTTCCTCACCGATCGGGCCGGGGGGAGTGAAGATCTGGCGGCGATTCTGGCGGATCTGATCGGTATCGATGACCTGACCGAACAGCACTGGGCACCCCTTCGCTTCATGCGCACCGATTCCGCGACGACCGGGGTGACCCCGACCCTGCGGCGCATGCAGACCGTCGGCGGGTTCGACATCAAGGAGCTGTTCCTCCTCTTTCCCGGCAAACCAGCCAAGAAGTTGGCCTACCTCGCCGGCCTCCCCAAACCCGTCGGCTGCGTCTGACGGCGACCACTCGATCGAAGGTCAACCATGCGAGCAATCCCCGACGGTTTCCTCATCCCTGACTTCGGTGGTGCCAGCCAGGCACCCGCTGCGGCCGCGTCCACGGATGGCGCGCCCACGGCATACGCCGGCCCCCGCAAGATGGCCCTGATCTGTTCCAAAGGCAATCTCGATATGGCCTATCCCGGTCTCATCCTCGGCAATGCCGCGGCCGGTGAGGGTATCGAGACGCACATCTTCTTCACCTTCTGGGGCCTGGACATCATCAACAAGAAGACCAACGACAAGCTGAAGTTCACGATGCTCGGGAACACCGCCATGCACATGGCGGAGCTCGGCTATCTGCGCCCGGGCTTGGAGCATGTCTCGATGCCGCAAGCGATGGGCCAGCTCCCCGGCATGACCGCGATCGCCACGCGGATGATGAAGAAGCAGATGGCGGACCTCGACATCCCCGACGTCCCCGAGTTCCTCGACCTGCTCCAGGCTGCCGGAGTTCATATGTATGCCTGCCGCCTCTCCTTCGACATGATGAAGCTGCTGGAAGCCGACCTGCACCCGGGGGTCGAGGGTGTGATCAGCGCGGCAGACTTCATCGAAATCAGTGCGGGCGCGCAAACGATCTTCATCTAGGAGAGATCGCTGGCGGACCATTTGGCCGATCCCCGGGCGCGCAGGGACACTGGTGCCCGTGGATATCACCGCACTGCGCCCACCGGCCGAGGATGGCCCCTGGCCGCCGATGACCCATCTTCCGCCGCTGACATCGGCAGGCTTGCGGGGTGCGACAACCTGGACCGGGCTGACCTATGCACAGGTCCCGGGTTTCCGACCCATGGTTCTGGATTTGCATGTCCCGCAACAGGATCAACCGGCACCTGTGGTCATGTGGGTGCACGGCGGCGGGTGGGCCGAGGGGGACCGGCGGCTGACTCCCTTGCAGTGGGGGCAGCAGCGGATGTTCCAGGCGCTCATCGACGCCGGCATTGCCGTGGCGACACCAGACCACCGGCTCGTCGGAGAGGTCGCCCCGGATGACATGGTGCGCGATCTGATCGCTGCCGTTCGCTATCTGCGGCACTATGCCGACGAGCTCGCCCTCGACCCGGACCGCCTCGCCGTCTGGGGTGACTCCGCCGGCGCCCACCTTGCCGCGCTCGCGGGCTTGGCCGGCAGTGCGGCCCGCCCGGATCCGCACTTCCTCGGCCGACTCGGCGTGGGCTCGGGGCGCACCGATGTCGCGGCGATTGTCTGGTGGTATGGCGCGTCCGACCTCAGCGCTCTGCCCGATCTGACCGAATCTCTGTGGCGCGGAGTCGATCCCGACGCGCGGGGCTGGCTGGCGATGGCCTACTCGCCGGTCACTCACGTCAGCGCAGACTCGCCACCGATGCTGATCATGCACGGTGATGCCGACTCGATGTCACCACTAGACCAAGCCAAACGTTTGCACGCGGCCGCCCAGGACGTGGGCGCGGAGAGTCGCCTGGTCATCGTCCCGGGAGCCGAACACGTCTTCCTCGGCGCCGACATCGACCAGCAATGGCAGGTCGTCACCGACTTCCTGCGCGAGGTCTTCGCCCTTTAGCCGACAGCGGATGGCCGGCAACACACCCGGCGACAGCGCCCGCTTGGGGGCGTGCCTACGATGACGGCGTGACACCACGCACGATCGTCATCACGGGGGCCAGCGATGGCATCGGCAAAGCCGCCGCGCAGCAACTCGCCGCGCAGGGTCACCGGGTGGTGCTGGTTGGCCGGTCTCCAGACAAGACCCGTGCAGCGGTTGAGCAGATCCGTGCTGGGCTGCCGACGGCGCAGGTTCGAGGACTCACGACAGATTTCGCCGATCTTGCCCAGGTGCGTGATCTGGCCGCGACTCTGCTCCGTGAGGAGCAGCGGATCGATGTTCTCGCCCTCAATGCTGGCTCGGTTTTCGGCAAACACCTGCTGACCACGGAGGGTCACGAAGCCACCCTGGCGACCAACCACCTTGGCGGCTTCTTGTTGGCGGAGCTACTGCGGGACCGACTGATCGCCTCCGCGCCCAGCCGGATCGTCATCACCTCCTCCGGCGCGCATTATCGAGGCACGCTCGATTTCGAGAACCTGGAACTCGCCAAGGGCTATCAGCTGATGCGCGGTTATGCCCGCTCCAAGCTGGCGAATGTCGTCTATGCCAACTACCTCGCGCGTGACCTCGAGGGCACTGGCGTGACGGCCAACTCCTTCCATCCCGGCGTCGTCGCGACGAACATCTGGCGCGGCGCACCCGCCTGGCTGCGACCGATTCTGGGCGTGGTCAAGAAGGTGCGGATGATCAGCCCGGACGAGGGCGGCGCACGACTGGCATACCTCGCCACGAGCCCGGAGGTTGCCGGGACCACGGGCACCTATTTCGACGAGAACAAACCCAAGGACCCGCTCCCCGCCGCGCTCGATCACGCCGTGCAGGATCAGCTGTATGCCGTGAGCCGCCGCCTGGTCGGCCTCACCTAATCCCCAGCTTGATCACCATGACGTGCGCGAGCACGCGCTGGAGTCGGGTGGCTCGACTTGAATGGTCGCGTGCTCGATGCCAAAGCGCTCACGCATCAGTGCCCCCGCGTCGGTGAGGATGCGGTGAGCGTCTGCGGGTCCCGGTGTGGTGACCAAGTGCGCGGTCGCGACACTCATCCCGGACGTCAAGGTCCACAGGTGCAAGTCGTGCACCTCCGCGACATCGGCCACTTCTTCCAGCGCTCCCGCAACCTCGTGCGGATCGACATCCTTGGGCGCATGTTGGCCGAGCACGGCCAGCACCTCGCGACCCAACCAGATCGCGCGCAGCGCCACGAAAACGGCAATCGCGAGGGCGACGATCGTGTCCCACCATCGATCTCCCGTGGCCCGGACGAGGACACCCGCGGCGATGACACCAACCGAACCGATGGTGTCGGCGACCACCTCGAGATAGGCGCCTTTGAGGGTGAGCGACTCTTCGGAACCGTTGCGCAACAAGCCAATACAGATCACGTTGATGAGCAAGCCGAGTGCGCCGACGAGCATCATGGTCCCGGACGCGACCTCGGGCGCACCGCCGAACCGACGGATTGCCTCAATGACGATATAGACCGAGACGCCGAGCATCAGCAGCACGGCGATCCCGGAGGCGAAGACCTCAGCGCGATAGCTGCCGTAGGTGCGTCGGCCCGTGGCGTCGGGGCGCGTCGCAATACGGGTCGCCACCAAAGCGGCGCCCAGCGCGACCACATCAGCCGCCATATGCCCGGCATCACTGATCAGCGCGAGCGAGCGTGCCAGCAGCCCTGACGCGAGTTCGACGATGAAGAAGGCCGCGACCAATCCAAAGGCAATCTGCAATCGCCAGCGGTGGGCCGTCGCCGCAGACCCGTGCCCGTGATCGTGTCCCACAACGCACCTCCCGTCCGCAACGACCCTATCCACGCTCTGGTTATCTCAGTGGCCCCCGGGCCTCTGCCTCGGCAAGGATGGAACCCGTGACGAGCAGCGATCTGTGGGACGCCGAGGCAGCGGGGAGGTATGACGAGGAGCTGGGAGAGATGGCCTATTCCGAGGTCATTGGGGAGACCGTCGGCTTCCTCGCTGGCCTCGCTGGGGCCGGACCTGCGCTGGAGTTCGCGATCGGGACGGGGCGGGTGGCCGTGCCGCTGCTGCGTGCCGGGGTGCCGGTAACGGGTATCGAACTCTCGCAGCCGATGATCGATCAATTGCGTTCCAAAGTGTCGGCTGAGCAGCTGCCGGTCACGATCGGCGACATGGCGACAACGCAGGTGCGAGGCGATTTCAGTCTGGTCTATCTCGTCTTCAACACGCTCGGGAATCTTCGAACCCAGGCGGAGCAGGTCGCCTGTTTCCGCAATGCTGCAGGCCATCTCGCACCGGGCGGACGCTTCGTCATCGAGTTGTGGGTCCCCCAGCTTCGGCGTTTCCCACCCGGAGCCGGCGGGGCGCCGTTCGACGTGAGCGAACGGCATACCGGCATCGATACCTACGACCTGAGCACTCAGCAGGGCACATCGCATCACTACACCCGCGAGCGTGATGGGTCGATCCGATATTCCTGCACCAACTTTCGCTATGCCTGGGCGCCGGAGTGCGATCTGATGGCGCAACTGGCGGGCCTGGAGTTCGAGGTGAGGTACGCGGATTGGGACCGCAGCCCGTTCACCTCGGACAGCCCGAGCCACGTCTCTGTGTGGCGCAAGCCCTTGTGACGCAGGGCTAGTCCGTCGCCGGTGGCGGGGGAGACGGCTCACGCTCGGCGCGGGGATCAAAGAAGACCTCAATGCGTTCGTAGCCTTTGGTGGCTCATCGAACTTGACCGGGCACCTCGCTGATCGCAGCTGAGGCTCGCCGGTGTTGACGAGTACAGGCCCAGCGTA
>JAIUPO010000003.1 GCA_020160805.1 Actinomycetota bacterium
CCGCGGATCACCGCCGCACGCGTAGTCGGCGTACACGCCCCACACGGTGTCGAGGGTGTCGGGTTGCAGGTCCGGGGTTAGGCGCCGCATCTCGGCGTGTGCCAGGGTCGCCGCTGCCACGGACGCTTGACCGGTGAGCACTGCGGCGCCGAGGGCTTCGCCGGGTTGACCAGCCGCGAGCGGCCCGGCCGCGCGCGTCACGGTGGCTGGCGCGACCGCGTCGGCCACTTTCACCAGGCTCGATGCGGACCGCGCCGTGTGTCGCGGCGAAACCGCCGCAACCCAATCCGTCGCCGTCAACGCCACCGCACCAGACCCGGGCAACCCGCGGGTCATGGCGTCGGAGACGATCGCGACTTCCGCCGCCTCACCCATCAACAGCAGCCGACCGATCTCGGTGAGGAGTTCTTCGACCTCATCCCGCCCAGCGAGTGACACGCATTCGTGCACGGTGGCGAGGGCGTCGCGGCATTCCGCGACCCGCGCTAACACGACCGCGAGACTCGGCCCGGAAGGGCCAGTTCCGGTGCTGTCGTGAGGGGTGATCGCTATAGTCGATGATACACCCGTTCGACCCCGTCGCGCAACCCCTGATGGTGACTATTTCCTTGGTGCGCAACATAATTCGGGTCATCGACGCAATATCAGAGTGGTCTGACAGCCTGTTGCGCGTGAGGCGGATGGGTCTCGTGCGCAGTGACGTCTTCGGGGGTCGCGCGTGCGTGGTTGCCGGTCGGGAGAGGACTGGGGGAAGCCCGGAGGGGCAGTCGAGGAGCGGAGCCGAGCGAGGAACGAGCGAGCGCAGCGACGAATCTCCTGCCCCGAGGGCTTCCCTGAGCCCGCGGTGCTGGAGGATGGGCGCCTGGCTCCTCGAACCAAGGCGCGGCACTCAGCCGTCGATGGCGAGAACCAGAGGCAGGACAGCGGGGGCGCCGGCTTCACGGAGCACCCGGGTCGCCTCGGTCATCGTCCAGCGCGAGTTGACGTAGTCGTCCACCAGCAGCACCGGTCCCGGGATGCCAGCCAAAGCATCGGCGAGCGACGCACCCACGGCGAGCCGCTGCCATACGCCGGCCAGCCGGAAGGCGGAGTTGCCCCCCGCCTCACCGACCGGGCCGCCATCGACCAGATCGAGGTCACCGAGGTCGCGCAGGCGCCCGACCTCGGCGATCCCGGCCGCGAGTGACCGCACCAGGTGCGGACGAGCACGTGAGGGGATCGAGACCACCGCCACCGGCCGCTCCTGCCACCCCCATTCCTTGAGCACCTGCACGACGGCTCGAAACAACTCGGCTGGCACGGGCTCGTCCGCCGCGAGGAGAGGTCGCAGCCGCTGACCCCAGCCGAGGTCCGACAGTCTGGCCAAGGCACGGCCTTCGGCGGCCTGCAATTCGGGCGCGATCTTGCCTTTCAAGGTCACCCCGAGACGGTCCATGCCCGTCGGCCACATCGCCCGCGGCTCGAGGGGCACGCCGACCCGCGTCAACTGATCCCGGGCGGCGCCGATCACGCGATCGGGCACGTCGGTCGGGAACCAGACACCAGCGCAGTTGTCGCACCTCCCGCACGGCGCGGCGGTCTCGTCGTCCAAGGCCGCCTGCAGGAAAGCCATCCGGCACTCACCGCTACGTTCATACGCGAGCATTTGGTCCTGCTCAGCCTGCCGCTGCTGAGCCACCCAGGCGTAGCGCTCAGCGTCATACGTCCACGCGTGCCCCGTCGACATCCAGCCACCCGAGACGCGGTTGACAGCGCCATCGACGTCGAGCACCTTCATCAGCAGTTCCAGCCGCGTCCGTCGAATATCGACGATGGTCTCGATGGCTGCGGTGGATAGCGGCCGACCGGCCTCCGCGAGCGCCGTGAGCACCGCACTCGCCTGCTCCTCGCGCGGCATAGACACCGAGGCGAAGTAGCGCCAGATGTCCTGATCCTCCGGACCGGGCAGCAGTAGGACGTCGGCGCGCTCGGTGGCACGCCCGGCGCGACCGACCTGCTGGTAGTAGGCGACGGGCGACGAGGGTGCTCCCACGTGCACGACGAACCCGAGGTCGGGCTTGTCGAAGCCCATACCGAGTGCAGATGTCGCCACGAGCGCCTTGATGTGGTTGTGCCGCAACGAGTTTTCGAGTCGCTCGCGATCGGCGGGATCGGTCCGCCCGGTGTATGCCGCCACCTCGTGCCCCGCCGCCCGCAGCCCCGAGGCGATGTCCTCCGCACCGCTGACGGTCAGCGCATAGACGATCCCGCTGCCTGGAAGATCGCCGAGATGCGCGATCAGCCAGCCCAAGCGTTGCTCTGGACTCATCGAGCGCAGCACGCCCAGTCGCAACGAATCCCGAGCGAGCCCGCCGCGGATCGTCGTCACAGAACCCCCGCCAGTGGCCAGTTGCGCCTCGACGTCACTGACCACTCGGGCATTGGCGGTGGCGGTGGTCGCCAGCACGGGCGTGTCCGGCGGCAGGCCGTCGAGCAGATCACGGATGCGGCGATAGTCGGGCCGGAAGTCGTGACCCCAGTCGCTGATGCAGTGCGCTTCGTCGACCACGAGCAGCCCGCACCGGCGCGCGAGATCGGGCAATTGCTCCTCGCGGAAGCGCGGGTTGTTGAGACGTTCCGGCGAGACGAGAAGCACGTCGACCTCGTCCGCCGCGAGAGCAGCACGCACGTCGTCCCAGTCGGTCGCATTGGCGGAGTTCATCGTCACCGCTCGAATCCCCGCGCGCTCGGCGGCACCGATCTGGTCGCGCATGAGCGCGAGTAGGGGAGAGATGATGACCGTCGGGCCGGCGCCCTCAGCCCGGCGCAGCGCGGTGGCGACGAAATAGACCGCCGACTTCCCCCATCCGGTGCGCTGGATCACCAGCACCCGCGCCCGGCCAGCCACCAACGCCTCGATCGCGTCGAACTGCCCATCTCGGAATTGCGCATCCTCCCGCCCGACGAGCCGGCGCAGCGCGGCGGTGGCGCTGGACAGCAGGCGCGCGTGCGCGTCGCGCTCAGGCGTGCCGCGGTCAGCCTCGGTGGCGGAGGTGGCGAGTTTCGTCATACCCAAGACCGTATGCCGCGCCACCGACAACCCCGCCGTCCGCCAATGGCAGCCACGCTCATGGGAGACAACATGGACATACGCAACGGTAATGATCCGTTGCGTATGTCCACGTTCCGGCAATGGGCGGAAAAGTGCACCGCCGCAACCCGACTCAGTCGTCGATGGGGAACTCGTAGAGCAGCGGCTGAGACTCGATGCGGGCGTCGGTGCTGCCGGTCCACTCGACCGGCAGGTCGGCGGCGCGCAGGATGTCGACGATCTCCTGCCCGATCGCGCGAGCAGCCGCATCATCACGGTCGCCGAAAACACCGAAGCCGACGAACAGGTGCCCGGTCATCACCAACCGGTCGATGTCCTGGGTGTGCACATAGGCGTAGCCGCGCACCGAATAGCCCTCGTCCCGGGCAACCTCGGCGAGCTCCGCGGCATACTCCACCGCCTCGCCGGTGTCGAACCCGTCGCCCCACGACATGACGATGCCGCGGCTCAGCAGCAGCTCCGGCAGCGCGGTCAGGAAGGCCGCGTCATAGGACACATCGGTCACCACGCGGCGGTATTCCGCGAGCACCCGATCGAAGATCGCCGGCACGTCGTCGGCACTTGCCGGCCCGTCCGGGTAGTAGTCGTCAATATCCTCCGCCGTCTCCACGAAGTGGTCGCGGATCTCGTCGGTGTCCTCCCACACCCCGCCCGCCAGCCGCAGCATGATGTCGCCAGCGAAGGTCTCCTCGCTCGGCGGGTAGGCGCTCTGGAACGTGGCGTGACCCCGGGTGACCGGCTCGCGAGGCATGGGTTCAGTCATGCGCCTATCCAACCCAATCCCTTAGCCGCACAGGGCGAACCGCACCGACATTCCCGGCACGAGTTGGGCTGCCGCGTCCGCAGCAGCAGGCGTCAGCACCAGCGGCACGGGGTAGCCACCCGTCGCCGGGTGATCACTGAGAAAGATGATCGGTCGCCCACCAGCGGGGATCTGCACGGCGCCACGCACCATCCCTTCGCTCGGCAACTCCGCGTCCGTCATCCGGTGGATGGCCGGCCCGTCCAGGCGTATGCCCGTGCGGTCCAGTTCGCCGGTGACCTCGAAGGCCGCACCCAGCAGCGTCGCGAGGACTGCCTCATCGAACCAGCCCGCGCGCGGCCCCAGGGTGGCCGCGAGGGTCAGCTCGCCGGTCGCGGGCGGCGGCACCGCGGCATGCTCCACCACGGGATGTTTGCCGGGGGCTCGCCCCACCGGAACCCGCTCGCCGGCCCTCAGGGGCGCGCCGAGGTCCCCGAGTCGGCTGTATGCCCGTGACCCCAGCACCACCGTCGTCGCGACGCCGCCGGCGACGGCCAGATATGAACGCAGGCCCGCCGTGGGCGCGCCGATCTCTAGGCGCTCACCGCGCCGCCATGACTCCGGCGCATTCGTCCCCACCGCGCGGCCGCCGATCCGGACGGACCCAACCGCGCCGGTGACGGCCACGAGGAGGCCGCGCTCGGCATACGCCTGGAAGCCGCCGGCGGTGACCTCGATCCCAGCAGCATCCTCCGGATTCCCGACAAGCCGGTTCGCCAGGCGCAGCGCGCCGCGATCCGCGGCCCCGCCACGACTGACGCCGAGCCGCGCGTACCCCCGCCGCCCGAGGTCCTGCACCGACGCCATCATGCCGGGCGCTTCGATCACGAAACTCATGGCGCCACCGCCACGAACCGCACGTGCCGCCCAGGCACGAGCAAAGCTGGCTCGGGTCGTGCGGCGTCCCACAGGACCGCGTCCGTTCGGCCGATGAGCTGCCAGCCGCCGGGGGAGTCGCGCGGATAGATGCCGCCGAACTCCCCAGCCAGCGCCACCGATCCCGCCGGGACGCGCACCCGAGGCTCGGCCCGCCGCGGCACCTCCAGCGAGCCGTCGCCGAGGAGGTAGGCGAAGCCGGGGGCAAACCCCGCAAACCCGACCCGCCAGGGGCATGCCGTATGCCGTCCCACCACCTCCGCGGGTGCAATCCCCAGGTGCCGGGCGACGTCATCCAGGTCCGGCCCGTCATAGACGACGGGAATCTCGATGACCGCGCTCGCCTCCGCGGGCCGCGGGGACGCAGGCCGGGAAGCCACGCGCCGTAAGTGCCCGGCGAGCAGATCAGGGCCGGTCACTAATGGGTCGAAAATGACCAATACGGTCCGCGCCGCGGGCACCGTCTCGACGACCCCGTGGATCGCGGCGGCGCCGACCGCCGCATCGAAGTCCAGCGCCGCATCCAGCGAATCGAATTGCGCCAGAAGCGCTTCGGAGCCACACGGCAACAGCTGCACCGGCACTCACTCCGCCACGAAAGCGGCCAGTCGCACCCCGGCGGCCTCCAGAGCCGCGCGCACCGCACGGGCGCTCGCCAGCGCGCCGGGGGAGTCGCCGTGCACGCACAGGCTCTCGACGGCTGCCGGGACCGGCGATCCGTCGACGGCGTCCACGAGGCGTTCACGCGCCATACGCACCGCCCGGGCGGACATCGCCGACTCCTCGACAAAGGCGCCCACCTCCGAGCGCGGCACCAAAGTGCCCTGAGCGGTGTAGCCGCGGTCCACGAAACCCTCTGCGACAGTGCGCAATCCAGCATCCGCTGCGAGGGCGAGCCAGCGGGACCCGGGCAGGCCGAGGACGTCGAGCTGCCCGTCATACGACAAGACGGCGGTCACCAAGGCCGCCGCCTGCGCCTCGTGATGCACCACCGCGTTGTAGAGCGCGCCGTGTGGCTTCACATAGGACACCCGCGTCCCCGCCGCCCGGGCAAAGGCCTCCAACGCCCCGATCTGATAGATCACGTCCGCCGTCAGAACGGCCGACTCGACCTCGATGAACCGCCGCCCGAAACCCGCCAGGTCCCGATAGGACACCTGCGCCCCGATCGCCACGCCCCGCTCCGCCGCCAACCGGCAGACGCGCTGCATCGTCGCGGGATCGCCCGCGTGGAAGCCGCACGCGACATTCGCGCTGGTGACGACATCGAGCAAGCCGGCGTCGTCCGTCAGCGACCACCGCCCGAAACCCTCCCCGATGTCGGCATTGAGATCAATCGTGCTCACCCGCCCATTGTCGCGCGACGACCTACGGCTCCCCGATGTCGAGGGTCACCGCAACGATCGCCCCGTCGACCAGGAAGGCGTCGACGCTGAACCACTGGATACAGCTGTCGATCGTGCCCTCCGCGGGGGTGAGGCTGATCCGGTCCGCGCTCGCCAGCGATTCCGGCGCCGGGCTGGCGTTCCCGAAGCAGTTTGTATGCGGACCGCCCGCCACAGCGAACGCCTCCCGTGGATCCGTCGGGGCGCCCGGCCGGTCTAGGAAGGCGCGCGCGGTCGCCAACGCCGAGAACGGTCCGACGCTGGCCCGAAAGAGGTTGTCCGGCGGCGTGATCCGCCATCGGTCGGGATTCGCCAGGTCGCCTCTGGGGACTTGTTGATAGAGCGTCGGGCCGAGCCCCAGGCGCACCGTGTCCGCAAAGGGCACCGCGGCAGCCGCGGTCTCGCTGGGGTTGAGGAGGAAGGCGGTGAACGGCTCCACCGCGCCCGGAAGCGTGGGCGCAGATGTGGTGTGCGTCGCCGACGACGTGGCCGACGACGTGGCCGATGCCGTCGGCAACAACGTGGCCGCCGACGCCGGCGGCGACGAGGTCCCCGAGGTGCCCCCGGTGGGCGCGGCAGCGCCCGACCCGCACGCCACAACACCAGCGGCAACCGCCGCCAGAACCACTGCAGACGGTGAGCGGCGAACGAGCTGGTGCGGCGTCATACCTCCTGCACGCGCGAGCGGGGGAGGGGGTTGACGGGCGCAGCACGTACCCTTGACGGGCGATGAATGAGAAGTACTACGACGTCCGCACCCACGGCTGCCAGATGAACGTCCACGACTCCGAGCGGCTCTCGGGCCTGCTCGAGACGGCGGGCTATGTCGACATCGCCAGCCTCCCGGCGGGCGAGCGGCCCGAGGTGGCCGATGTCGTGGTCTTCAACACCTGCGCGGTGCGCGAGAACGCGGACAACAAGCTCTACGGCAATCTCGGCACCCTGCGCCAGGCCAAGCTCAAGAAGCCCGACCTGCAGATCGCGGTCGGCGGCTGCCTGGCGCAAAAGGACCGCGGCGCCATCGTCGAGCGCGCCCCGTGGGTCGATGTCGTCTTCGGCACCCACAACATCGGCTCGCTCCCGGCGTTGCTCGACCGCGCCCGCCACAACAAGCGCGCCGAGGTCGAAATCCTCGAATCCCTGGAGGTCTTCCCTTCCACCCTCCCCACGCGCCGCGACAGCGCGTATGCCGGGTGGGTCTCGATCTCGGTCGGCTGCAACAACACGTGCACTTTCTGCATCGTCCCCAGCCTGCGCGGCAAGGAGCAGGACCGCCGCCCCGGCGAGATCCTCGCTGAGATCGAAGCCCTTGTCTCCCAGGGAGTTATCGAGGTAACGCTGCTCGGCCAGAATGTCAACACCTATGGGGTGGAGTTCGGCGACAAGGGCGCCTTCGCCAAGCTGCTGCGCGCCTGCGGCGACATCGAGGGGCTCGAGCGGGTGCGCTTCACCAGCCCGCACCCGGCGGCGTTCACGGATGACGTCATCGACGCGATGGCCTCGACCCCCAATGTCATGCCGCAACTGCACATGCCGCTGCAGTCCGGATCAGACCGGGTCCTGAAGGCGATGCGCCGCAGCTACCGCTCGGAGAAGTTCCTCGGCATCCTCGACAAGGTCCGCGCGCAGATCCCGCACGCGGCGATCACGACCGACATCATCGTCGGCTTTCCCGGCGAGACCGATGCCGACTTCGACGAGACGCTGAGGGTTGTCGCGGCCTCCCGGTTCTCCTCGGCCTTCACCTTCCAGTACTCCATCCGCCCCGGCACACCCGCCGCCACGATGCCCGACCAACTCCCGAAAGCCGTTGTGCAGGAACGCTTTGACCGGCTCATCGCGCTGCAGGAGGACATCTCCTGGGCCGAGAACCGCACGCAGGAGGGCCGTGAAGTCGAGGTCCTCGTTGCCCCTGGTGAGGGCCGCAAGGACGAGGCGACCGCGCGGATGTCGGGCCGCGCCCGCGACAACCGGCTCGTGCACTTCTCTGTGCCCGAGGGCGCGGATCGCGCTCGCCCCGGCGACCTCGTCACCGTCGGCGTCACCTATGGCGCTCCCCACCACCTGATCGCCGACTCGGGCATTCAGGGCGGGGCGTATGCCGTGCGCCGCAGCCCCGGCGGCGACGCCTGGGCCGCCCTCAACGAGGGCGCCCCCCCTGCGGGCGCCCCGCGCGTCAAGCCCGCCGTCTCCTTGGGTATGCCGTCCCTCGGCGCCCCGCCCCGCATCGCCGCTCCCTCCTGCAGCTAGGCCACCCCGGCTGGCCACGTGCAACCCAGCCGTACGGCATACGTCCTGGTCAGGCCGGTTAAAGCCGAACCGCCGCCAGAGCGCGTGCGCGCCCGGCGGCGGTGTCGAGTCGGGTGGTCAGGCCCGACGGAAAGGATCAGGCGAAGCGCGGGTCCTCGCCCACCGGATTGCCGTCGGCGTCGAGGCCGCGGTTGTTGTCGGGCGAGTCGACGCCATCTTTTGCGTCATCCCACGCGTCCGAGGCCGCGTCCTTGGCGTCGCCGGCGGCGTCCTTGGTGGCATCCCACGCGTCGCCCGCGGAGTCCTTGGCCGAATCCCAGGCGTCGCTTGCGGAGTCGCCGGTGTTGTCCGCGCCGTCACCGACGGAGTCCGCGGCATCTGCCGCATTGTCCTTGGTGCTGTCCCAGGCGTCGCCGACCGAATCAGCAGCGTCCTCGGCCTTGTCCTTGGTCGCGTCCCAGGCGTCACCCGCCGCGTCGCCGGCGTCGTCGGCCTTGTCTTTGGTCGCGTCCCACGCGTCGTCGGCTTTGTCCTTCATGTCATCGATGAATCCCACGGTGCGCTCCCTGTCCTCGGTGGCTTCCGGTGCCTCGCCGCGCCGGTTCCGAAGTTTTAGCACCCGCCGACTTCCTGACCCTCGTCTAGCGATCGGGGACTTGGGCCACGACCCAAAGATCTCGGCAAATTCACCCCTAGGGGTGAACGCAACGAGCGGGCACCCGGTGATCCGGGTGCCCGCTCACGGCGTGCGGGGCAACTACTGCCCGATGGCCTCATCGGCCTTCTGGCCAGCGGAGTCGATCTGGTCCGAGAACTTGCCGCCGGTCGCGTTGTCCGCGAGGTCCGACGCCTTCTCGATGCCCTGGTCGCTCAGCTCTTCGACCTTGTCGGGGTTGTTTCCGACGAGGTCCTCAAGCTTGCCCTTTGCGTCGTCAAGAAATCCCATATGTCTCGACTCCTTTCGCTCGGCTCACGAGTGCCGGCCGGCATCCGCGTTCGCCCCCACTCTAAGCACGAGACCACCCTTTTGGTCAGTGCTTTAACTGGGAGTTGCCTGTGACTCGCGGACCAGCGCATGGCCGACAATGGAGGTATGCCCGCGCGCCCCATAACGATCACCGGTGAGCCGGTCCTGCACCGTCGAGCCGAGGTTGTCACCGACTTTGGTCCTGACCTGCAGCAACTCATCGACGACATGTTCGAGACCCAGCTCGCGGCCAATGGTGTGGGCCTCGCGGCGCCCCAAGTCGGAGTCGGGCTGCGCGTGTTCACGTGGCAGATGGCCAATGACGATGGCGTCCCCGAGACCGGGGTCATCGTCAACCCCTTTGTCCGTGCCACGAAACCCCCGGAGGGCAAGCCGGACAAGGATGACGAGTCCGAAGGCTGCCTTTCCGTGCCGGGGCTGCACTACCCCCTGCGTCGTGGGGAGCGCGCCGAGGTCACCGGATTCGACCGCGAGGGCCGCGAGCTGGCCTTCTCGACGACCGGCTGGTTTGCCCGGTGTATGCAGCACGAGTACGACCATCTCAACGGCTTCCTCTATGTCGATCGCCTCGACGAACGCTGGAAGAAGAAGGCGCGCAAGGCAATTCGCGGCGAAGGCTGGGGCGTCGCGGGCCTGACGTGGATGCCCGGCGTCGATCCGGACCCCTTCGGTCACTGATGGCCCAGCCTGCGGCGCCGGTCATCGCCATCGTCGGCGCGACCGCCACGGGCAAGTCGGCCGTTGCGCTGGACCTCGCGGAGCGGCTCGATGGCGAGATCGTCAATGCCGACGCGATGCAGCTCTATCGCGGGATGGACATCGGCACGGCGAAGCTGCCTCTGGAGGAGCGGCGCGGCATGCCCCATCACCAACTCGACGTCCTGGACGTGCGCGAGGAGGCGAGCCTCGCGGCCTACCAGCGCGCGGCTCGGGCTGATCTGGAGGCGATCGCCGCGACCGGCCGGGTGCCCATTCTCGTCGGGGGGAGCGGGTTGTATGTCCGCGCCGCCCTCGACGCGCTCGACATCCCCCCGACCGATCCTGTGGTCCGTGCCCGGTGGCAGGAGTATGCGGACACGCACGGCCCGCAGGCCGCTCACCAGGAGTTGGCTCGCCTAGATCCCGTTGCGGCACAACATATCCTGCCGACCAATGCCCGTCGCGTGGTCCGGGCATTAGAGGTGAACGAACTCACGGGCCAGCCATTTCTCGCCGCCTTGCCGCAGCGCTCCTATCGGGTGCCCACCATCACGATTGGTCTGCGCATGGCGCGGGAGGCGCTCGATGAGCGGATCGGCATACGCACGCAGCGGATGTGGACTGACGGCCTCCTCGCCGAAGTCGGCGACCTGATCGGTCGAGGACTGCGCGAGGGTCGCACGGCCCGCACCGCCATTGGCTATCAGCAGGCGCTCGCGCAATGGGACGGCGATCTGACGCAGGATGACGCCATCGACGCGACCGCCCAGGCGACCCGGCGTTTGGTCCGGCGGCAGGAGAGCTGGTTCCGGCCCGATCCGCGGATCCAGTGGCTCGACGCCGCCGCACCGGACCTCGCGCAACAGGCGCTCGAGCGGGTCCTGCGCAGTGGCCACCCGTCGAGTGCCGGACAATAGCGCCATGACGCGCACCGTCCGATTCACCAAAGGGCACGGCACCCGCAACGACTTCGTCCTGCTAGACGACCGCGAAGGCGAGTTCGCCCTGACGGCCTCCGCGACCGCCGCCTTGGCGGATCGCCGCTCCGGGATCGGTGGCGATGGTGTAATCCGGATCGCACCCACTGCGACCGCGACCGATGAGACGGTTCGACAGCACGCCGAGGCCGCGCCGTGGTTCATGGATTACCGCAATGCCGACGGCAGCATCGCCGAGATGTGCGGCAATGGCGTCCGGGTGTTTGCGACGTGGCTTCGACGCGAGGGACTAGCTCCCGCAACGGGTTTCGGCGTTGCCACGCGAGCTGGCGTCAAGCAGGTCCGCTTCGAGGGCGATGATGTCGTTGTCGATATGGGGCCGTGGCGTTATGAAGACGAGGCCGAGGGCGCGGACGGCATCGACGCCCTGGTCCATGTGCCCGGCCACGAACCCTTCTCGGCGCTGCGCATCAACATGGGTAATCCCCACACCGTCGTCGCCGTGCCCCCCGCCGTCGACCTGGCCGCGCTCGACCTCACCGAGCCGCCGACCGTCAACCCCGCCCCGGCAGCCGGCACCAATGTCGAATTCGTCCACATCCTCGGCCCCGGCCATATCGCCATGCGCGTCCACGAGCGCGGCGTGGGGGAGACCGAATCGTGCGGCACCGGCATTGCCGCCGCCGCCGTCGCCACGCACCTGTGGGCGGGCGACCTCGATGGTGACCGTCCGTGGACCGTCGATGTGCCCGGTGGCCGGCTGCGCGTGGCGATCCGTCAGGACGGTCACGTCGAACTCACCGGCCCGGCCGTGCTCGTCGCCGACGGCACCGTCGACTTGCCCTGACCGAGGCGGATTTATCCGTCCGCTCGGTGGCGGCCTGCGTGAGTCAGGGCGCGAGCACCCGCAGCACCCGGAAGCCTTTGTCGCTGGCATACCTCTCGACCACGAAGTCCGGCCACTGCTGGGCGATCCAGCGCTGCAGCGAGTCCGCCCCGAGTTGCTTCCCGACCACGAGGTAAGCCGATCCGCCCGCCGCGAGCCGCGGCAGCCACCGCGTCAGCACCTCGTGCAGCGCAGCCTTGCCGATGCGGATCGGCGGATTGGACCAGATCAGATCGAAGCGCACATCCTCGGGTATGCCGTCCGGTCCCGTCGGTCGAACCCCCGTCAATGAGTGCCGAGAAGCGTTGCGCCGCAACAGATCCAGCGCGCGTTCGTTGACGTCCACGGCATACACCGTGGCTGCGGGGGAGTGCAGAGCTAGGGTGAGAGCGATCGGCCCCCAACCGCAGCCGAGATCGAGGAAGGTGCCTTCCGCCGGCGGCTCCGGCGCCTCGCGCAAGAGCACTGCCGTCCCGCGGTCGATCGCTTCGGGCGAGAAGATGCCGGAGGCGACGGTGACCGGCAACTCGCGACCCGCCAGCGTCACCGTGCGCTCCCGAAGGTCCGCCTCGCTCGCCGGCTGGGCGGTGAAGTAGTGCTCGCTCATCGTGCTCGATCAGTCCTGTTCGACGTCCTCATCGACCCAGTCGAGGGTGCGCTGCACGGCCTTGTCCCAGCCACGCAACAGCCGGTCGCGATCCCCCCTGTCCATAACCGGCGACCACCGCTTGCCCTCCTGCCAGTTCGCCCGAATGTCGTCGGTGCTGGACCAATACCCCACGGCCAAGCCAGCGGCATACGCAGCCCCCAAAGCCGTCGTCTCGGCCACCACCGGCCGGATCACATCGACCCCGAGGATGTCGGCCTGGAATTGCATGAGGGTGTCATTTGCGGTCATGCCGCCGTCGACCTTCAATTCGGTCAGGGCGACACCGGAGTCGGCATTCATCGCTTCCAGCACATCGTGGGTTTGGTATGCCGTGGACTCCAACGCGGCCCGCGCGATGTGGCCGCGGTTGACGAAGCGCGTCAACCCGACGATGGCCCCGCGCGCATCCGGGCGCCAATACGGCGCAAACAGACCGGAGAAGGCAGGCACGACATACGCACCGCCGTTGTCGTCCACTGACCGGGCCAGCCTCTCGACCTCCGGGGCGGCCGAAATGATGCCGAGGTTGTCGCGCAACCACTGGATCAGCGATCCGGTGACGGCGATCGACCCTTCCAGGGCATAGACGGCCGGCTCGTCACCGAGGCGGTAGCAGACCGTCGTCAGCAGGCCATTCTCGGACGGGACGATCTCGGTCCCGGTGTTGAGCAGCATGAAGTTGCCGGTGCCATAGGTGTTCTTGGCCATTCCGCGCTCGAGGCAGGCTTGCCCGAAGGTCGCTGCTTGCTGGTCGCCGAGGATCCCGGCGACCGGCACGCCGTCCAGGATGCCGGGGTGGCAGACGCCATAGACCTCCGAGGAGGAGCGGATCTGCGGGAGCATCGACATCGGCACGCCGATCGCCTCGCACAGGTCCGAATCCCATTGCAGCGTCTGCAGATCCATCAGCAGCGTGCGACTGGCGTTCGTCACATCGGTGATGTGCAAGCCGCCATCCGCGCCGCCGGTGAGATTCCACAGCACCCACGAATCCATCGTCCCGAAGAGCAGGTCGCCCGCCATGGCCCGCTCCCGGGCACCCTCGACATTGTCGAGCAGCCAGCGGACCTTGGGGCCGGCGAAATAGGTCGCCAGCGGCAGTCCGGTGCGATCGGCATACCGGCGTGGGCCTTCGTCTCCGGCCAGCTCCTCCACCAGCCGCCCCGTCCGGGTGTCTTGCCAGACAATGGCATTCGCGATCGGCTGACCCGTGGTGCGGTCCCAGACGATCGTCGTCTCGCGCTGGTTGGTGATGCCGACAGCGGCCACCGCTGACCGGTTGACATTGGCCTTGCCGAGGGCGCCGCCGATGACCATCCGGGTGTTCTCCCACACCTCGTGGCCGTCGTGCTCGACCCAGCCCGCGCGGGGGAAGATCTGCTCGTGCTCGCGCTGGTCCACCGCGACCACCGAGCCGGAGTGGTCGAACAGGATGGCTCGGGTGCTCGTGGTGCCCTGGTCCACGGCCAGGACGTATGTCGGCTCGCTCACGGGTGATGCTCCTTCGTCGCCTTCATCACGGGGTGCGATTCGGGAGTCAACCTAGCCGCCTTGGCACAATGCCGGTATGGCGACCCCACCGCGCATCGACCCCGCATACCGCGCCAAGGCCTGGAACCGGCTCGGGCAGCGCGATTTCGACGTGCTCGTCATCGGCGGCGGGGTGACCGGTGCCGGTGCGGCGCTGGATGCCGCGACCCGCGGCCTGTCCGTCGCCCTTGTCGAGCAGCGCGATTTCGCCTCCGGAACCTCCTCCCGATCCAGCAAGTTGATGCATGGCGGCTTGCGCTATCTCGAGAAGCTCGATTTCGGCCTGGTCCGCGAGGCGCTGAAGGAGCGGGAGTTGGCCCTGACCCGGCTCGCGCCGCATCTGGTCAAGCCGGTCTCCTTCCTCTATCCCCTGACGCACCGCGCGTGGGAGCGGCCCTATGTCACGGCCGGGCTGACGCTTTACGACAACATGGGCGGGGCGCGCTCGGTGCCCGGGCACAAGCAACTCAGTCGCAATGGCGCTCGCCGGCTGGTGCCCGCGCTGCGCAAGGATTCCCTGACGGGCGCCTTGCTCTATTACGACGCGCAGATGGACGACGCGCGCCACACCTTCACGCTCGCCCGCACCGCTGCGGCCTATGGCGCGACCGTCCTCAACTCAGCCCGCGTGGTCGAGTTGACCCGGGCCGGGGAGCGCATCACCGGTGCCGTCGTCGAGGACATCGAGACCGGCACCCGAGCCACCGTCTCGGCCTCCGTCGTCGTCAACTGCACGGGCGTGTGGACCGACGAGATCCAGACCCTCGCCGGCGGGCGCGGCCGCTTCAATGTTCGGGCGTCGAAGGGCATCCACATCGTCGTCGCCCGCGATCGGATCAACTCCGAGGTCGGGCTGATCCTGCGCACGGAATCCTCGGTTCTCTTCGTCATCCCGTGGGGCACGCACTGGATCATCGGCACGACCGACACCGACTGGAACCTCGACCTCGCGCACCCCGCCGCGAGCAAGGCCGACATCGATTACCTTCTCTCGCAAGTCAACTCGGTGCTCACCGCACCCATCACCCACGCCGACATTCAGGGTGTGTATGCCGGCCTGCGCCCCCTGCTCTCCGGCGAGGACGAGCAGACTTCGCAACTCTCCCGTGAGCATGCCGTTGCCCGCCCGCAGCCGGGTCTGATCTCGATCGCCGGGGGCAAGTACACGACCTATCGCGTGATGGCCGCCGACGCCATCGACGCCGCCCGCGAGGACATTGGCCCGGGCGTCGCCGATAGTGTCACCGAGCACATCCCGCTGCTCGGCGCTGATGGCTACCCCGCCCTGATGAACCAGCTCGACCGTCTCTCCCGCAAGGTCGATCTGCCCGTATGGCGCCTCGATCACCTCCTCGGTCGTTACGGCTCGCTCGTCAACGAAATCTTCGAGCTCGCCGACGGCGACCCGAGCCTCTACGAACCGCTGCCCGGTGCGGAGGAGTACCTCCGGGTGGAACTGCTGTATGCCGCCACCCACGAGGGCGCGCTGCACCTGGACGACCTGCTCGCACGCCGAACGCGAATCTCTATCGAAACCCCCTCCCGTGGAGTCGATTCGGCGGCGGCCGTGGCCGAACTCGTCGCCCCGGTGCTGGGTTGGGACGAGGCCCGAATCGCGCAAGAGGTGCAGCTCTATACCCAGCGCGTGCAGGCCGAGCGGGAGAGCCAGCAGATGGCGGACGACCAGGAGGCGAACGCCGAGCGCACCTCGGCCCGCGATGCCCGGCTGAACATTCCGCGGCGCACCGCGGATGGCCAGGTGCCCGAGAAATAGCGTGGCTTGCCCCCACCGACGCATGAGACGCTGGGGTCAGCATGAGTGATGACGCATACGAGCAAGACGTCCTGACCCGCCGCGCGAGCGCCCTGGCGGGGACGACCTACGACCACGACGACCGCGACGGCGAGCAGTTCGACCGCGAGGAGCGGGCGGCGCTGCAACGCATCGCCGGCCTGTCCACGGAACTTGAGGATGTCACCGAGGTCGAGTACCGCCAGTTGCGCCTCGAGCGCGTCGTGCTGGCCGGGGTGTGGACCGAAGGCACCGCCGAGGACGCCGAAAACTCCCTGCGCGAACTCTCGGCCCTCGCCGAGACCGCCGGCTCCACGGTGCTTGCCGGGCTGCTTCAGCGGCGTCAGCGGCCCGACCCGGGCACCTGGCTTGGCTCGGGCAAGGCACAGGAATTGCGCGATGTCGTCATCGCGGAAGGCGCCGACACGGTGGTCTGCGATTCCGAGCTCGCCCCGTCGCAGCGACGCGCGTTGGAAGACATCGTCAAAGTCAAGGTCATCGACCGGACCGCGCTGATCCTCGATATTTTCGCTCAACACGCCAAGTCCCGTGAGGGCAAGGCGCAGGTCGAACTCGCCCAGCTGCAATACCTTCTTCCGCGCCTGCGTGGGTGGGGTGAGTCGATGTCCCGGCAGGCGGGTGGCCGGGTCGCAGGCGGTGAGGGCATCGGGTCGCGCGGTCCTGGTGAGACGAAGATCGAACTGGACCGTCGGCGCATCAACACGCGAATCGCCAAGCTACGCCGCGAGATTCGCGAGATGAAGACCCACCGCGACACCAAGCGCCACAGCCGCAAAGCCAAAGGCACCCCGAGCGTCGCGATCGCTGGCTACACCAATGCCGGCAAGTCCTCGCTGCTCAACCGGCTCACCGGCGCCGGTGTGCTCGTCGAGAACCAACTCTTCGCGACGCTGGACACCACCGTGCGCCGCGCGCAGACGCCGGATGGCCGCGAATTCACCCTGACCGACACGGTCGGCTTCGTGCGGCAGTTGCCGCACGAATTGATCGACGCCTTCCGCTCGACGCTCGAAGAGGTCGCGGACGCCGACCTGCTGCTGCACGTCGTGGACGGTTCGCATCCCGATCCGGAGGGCCAGATCAGCGCCGTCCGGGCCGTGCTCGCCGATGTCGATGCTGCGGACGTCAAGGAAGTCGTCATCATCAACAAGGCCGATATCGCGGTCCCCGATGTGGTGGACCGGATTCTGCGCCACGAGAAGCACTCCATCGCCGTCTCCGCGCACACCGGGGCCGGGATCGCCGAGCTGATCGAATTGATTGCCGAGGAACTGCCGCGCCCCTCGGTGCGCGTTGAGGCCACCGTCCCCTACGCCCGGGGCGACCTGATGTCCCGCATCCACGAGACGGGCGAGATCGGCGAGACCGAGCACCGCGCCGAGGGGACCTATGTCGTGGCTCTCGTCAGCCCGGACCTCGCCGCCGACCTCGCGCCTTTTGTGACGGCCGCCGCCCGCGCCTGACCGTTCGGAAGTTAGCCGGCCCGCGACCTGCCAGGGTCGGCCCAGGTGGCCAGCAGGTCGGCCGCCTCGCGAGGATCGTCAACGATGATCGCCAACTTGGACGTCCGCCTTTTCACCCCGCCGAGCATGCCGCGAATGGCGATCTGACGGTCGAAGTCGAGATCCAGGTTCGCCGGGGCGAGCGGATCGGACAGCACCACACGGTCGGACTCGTCCTCGCGCATCGGCCGCGGTCGAGCACCGATCACGGCATCCCGAGGCACGCGCGCGACGGCGAAGTGGCCATTTCGCAGCTCCAACTCGTCGGCGTGCAGCAAGTGCGGATACATATGTTGCGCCACGACATAGAACACCACCCACAGGACGCCATAGACGCCCAGGAGGAAGACGATCCACCGGGTGCCGGCATACGACTCGAAGCGCTCCCACGGGACCAGCAGGTCGATGGCGATCAGTTCGGCGAGAGCAGCGAACCCGAACAGCGCCGGCGCAGCCCACCGGCCCCGGGCATACCGCAGCGGACGGGCGCCCGGCGGGATATGGGGGCGGCGGGCCAGCCCGCGGCCCAGGGCGACGAAACCCATGGCCTCGATGACGGTCAGGCGCCACCACAAGCGCAGCGGGCGCACGATCAGGTCTCGGGGCGTCACCGGCCGACGTTAACCGCTCGGGACCGACCCCATCGCGAAGGCACACTCAGGGGAACACGCGCTGCCGACTGGCGATGACGACGCCGAGCAGGAGCAGCATCGCGCCAAGGGCGGCGAAGGCGGGGGAGAGCTCGAGCTTCTGGGTCGTCAGGATCGTCTCTTTCGGCACATCCCCGAGAGCCTGGGCTAGCTCCGCGCCGGAGCGGGCGGGAGAGTAGCTCGCGCCGGTCGCCTTGGCCACGCCTTCCAGCGTGGGCTCGTCGACGAGGAGGAATTGGGCCATATTGCCGCTGCCATACGGCCCGCCCTCGGCGTAGGCGTCCGAGCCGAGTTGGTCGGCGGTGCAGGCCATCCGCGTCGGATTCGTCGTGCCGAAGCCGATCGGGAAGACGCGGATGCCGCGCTTAGCGGCGGCCGCCGCCGCATCCATCGGCAGCACGCCTCGGGTGTTGGCACCGTCGGTCAGAAGCACGACAACATCAGCGACTGGATCCGCGGTCGGCGGCGAGATCTTGTCGAGATTCGGCGCGGGGAGCGGGAACTGCTGTTCCTGGGGCGGATTCGGCACCTCGTCGGGCCCGATGGGCGCTACCTGAGGGTTGATGCTGGCGATGGCATCAACGGAGCGCAGGATGGCAGCGCCGATGGCCGTGCCTCGCCCCGTGGGGAGCGCATCGAGCGTGGCGCGAAGCTGGTCGCGGTCGGTGCTCGGCGGGGCGACCATCTCGGCATAGCCGGCGAAGGCGATCAGGCCGATCCGCGTCTGCGGGTCCTGGGCGTCGACGAATTCCTGCAGCGCCTTTTTCGCGGCGGTGAGCCGGTTGGGGTCGACATCAATCGAGCACATCGAGCGCGAGACGTCCAGGGCAACGATGATCGATGTGCGGTTCTTCGGCACCTGCATCTGTGAGGTCGGACGTGCGGCCCCGACGGCCAGGCTGGCCAGCCCGAGCAGGATCGCAACCAGCGGCAGGTGCCGGGTCCACGACCGCTTGCGCGAACCAAGGGCAGCTCGGACGAGCGCAACATTCGAGTGCTGGATCGCCCGCGGGCGCCGGCGCCGCTGCGCCCACAGGTATGCCGCGATGAGCAGCGGGATGATCGCCAGCGCCAAGAGCGCGGCCGGCCACGCGAACCTCATGCGGAGATCACCCGGCCCGTGCGCGCGAGCGAGACTCCCGCGGCCGCAGCCGCCAGGAGCAGCCCGGCGATCATGAAGTATGGCGCGAGGCCCGTCAGTTCGCGCCGCGAGGTGTCGGTGAGCTTGATGTTTTGGTAGATGGCCGTCAAGCCTGCGGCATCGCTCGCCTCGTGGTAGGCGCCATTGGTGGCGTCGGCGATATCGGTGAGGCGCCTGGAGTCCAGTTGGGTCTGTTGCGTGACCCCGTTGATCGTGACGCTGGCGCCCTGCGCGGTTCCGAGGCCGACCGTGTCGATCCGGACTCCCGCAACCGACGCCAGCCGGGCCATGGCCAGCGGATCGACGCGGGAAGAATCCTGGCCATCGGACAACAAGACAATCCGCCCCGAACCGTAATAGCCGATATCAATGCTGTCCGGATCCTTGGCCAGCGTCTCCGGGTCGGCTTGCAGCTTGCCTCCCGAAATAGCCTGCAGCGCAGCGAAAATGCCGGACCCCAGCGACGTTCCGCCGCGAGCTGTCATCCGGTCGACCGCTTGACTCACCATCACCGGATCGTCACTCGGGGGCTGCGTGACGATGCCGGTGTCGGAGAAGGCCACAAGTCCGATGCGCACGGACGCGGGTTGCTTGGCGATGAAGGCCTTAGCGGCAGCCTTCGCGGCTGTCAGCCGATGGGGTTTGACGTCCTCGGCGAGCATGCTGTTGGAGACATCGAAGGCCAGCATCACCGTCCCCTCGGGCTTGGTGATCGTCAGGGTCGATGCGGGCGCGGCGGAGGCCACGATGAGCAGCGCCAGGGAGGCAAGCAGCAGGGCGGGGGCGCCATGCTGCCCACGCCCACTGGCCGCGTCACCAGCGGGGCGAAGGCCGGTGCGCGCCAGGGATTCTCGCCCGGCGCGGGCCCGTCGCCAGGCACTGCGATAGACCCACACCAGGACGGGCAGCACGAGCAAAGCGAGCAGGGCCCACGGGATGCCGAACGTCATCGCCGGGCCAGCTTTCGCCGGCTCGCCATGGCGAGGAATCCGCGGCCGAGGTCCTCGTCCGTGGTGATCGTATGCAGCGTGATCCCGGCCGATCGGACCCCGGCGGTCAGTGCCCGCTGTTGTTCGCCGGCCAGCTCGCGCAGCCGAGCGCGGAAGACAGCGTCGGAGGTGTCGACCAGGATCTGCTCTCCGGTTTCGTTGTCCTGCAACGAGATCACGCCGACATCGGGAAGCTCTGATTCCAGTGGGTCAGCGATCTGGATGCAAACGACGTCGTGCCGTTCGGCCAGTTGCCGCAGCGGGCGCTCCCACCCGGGGCCGCTGATGAAGTCCGAGATGACGATGACGAGCGAGCGCTGCCGAATGACACCCACCCCGGCACGCACCAACCCCGCGAGATCGGTGGTCGATGTCGAGTGCGGTCGGCGCGACAAGACCTCATGGATCAGGCGCAGCGATTGCACCCGGCCGGCCCGCGGCGGGATCGTGGCGGTCGGGCCGTCGTCAAAGACGATCGCACCGACCTTGTTGCCGCCTCGGCCAAAAATGTGCGCGAAGCAGGCCACCAACTCCACGAGGACATCGTCTTTGCCGCGTTGGGACGGCCCGAAGGCCATCGATGCGGACCGGTCCAGCAGCAACCACGCGGTCAGGTCCCGGTCCTCGGCATAGTCGCGGACATAGGGCGTCGACATCCGGGCCGTGACATTCCAGTCGATCCGGCGCAGATCGTCGCCCGGGACGTACTCACGCAATTCCTGGAAGTCGATCCCCTCCCCGCGAAAGAGCGTGACGAAGTCGCCCTGCAGGGCGCCATCGAGACGCCGCAGCACGGTCCATTCGATCCGCCGCAGGAGGGCGGCCGGGGTCAGGTCGTGGACGGATGCCATTGCACCTGCTCACGCTCGGGCACCTGCGGCGAAATGTCCGGCAGCGGAACGGCATTGATGATCGCGCGCACGATGTCATCCGGGTCCACATTGTCGGCGAGCGCTTCATAGGACAGCACCAGTCGGTGGCGCAGCACATCGAGGGCCAGGTCCCGGCAGTCCTCGGGCAGGGCATAGCCGCGACCGCGCAGGAAGGCGAGCGCCCGGGCGGCGAGCACCATATTGATCGACGCTCGCGGGCTGGCGCCGAAGGTCACGAAGCGACCCAAGTCGGGCAGCCCGGCGAGCGCCGGGTTGCGGGTCGCGGTGGCGAGCCGGACGGCATACTGGATGATCCCCGGGTCGACGTAGACGGCATCGGCGGCCTGCTGCAGGCTGGCGAGTTGCTCGGGATCCATGACGCGCTGCGGCTTCTCTCCGAGCCCGAGCATCCGCTCGACGACGACGAACTCCTCTGCGGCAGAGGGATATCCGACCTTGACCTTCATCATGAAGCGGTCGACCTGCGCCTCAGGCAGCGGATAGGTGCCCTCGGACTCGATGGGATTCTGCGTGGCCATGACGAGGAAGGGTTTGGGCGAGGCGAAAGTCTCGCGCCCAATGGTGACCTGTCGTTCCTGCATGACCTCAAGCAAGGCGCTTTGCACCTTGGCCGGCGCGCGGTTGATCTCGTCCGCGAGCACCAGATTGGCGAAGACGGGCCCGAGGTTGACCTGGAACTCCCCGCTCTGCTGGTTATAGATCCGGGTGCCAACGACATCCGCGGGCACCAAGTCAGGAGTGAACTGAATGCGTTGAAAGGCCCCACCGATCGTCTCGGCGAGCGCCTTGATCGCCAGGGTCTTGGCCAATCCGGGCACGCCCTCGACCAGCAGGTGACCGCGCGCCAGCAGGGCGATGATCATCTTCTGCAGAAGTTCGTCCTGGCCGACGATGGTCTTCTTCACCTCATAGAGCGTCTGCTCCAAGGGGCGGGCGGTCAGCGGGTCGTTGTCCACGAGGGCTCCGATTTCCTGGGGTTACATCGGCGGGGCGCCGATGGCGCCGCCGGCCTGCTCGATCGGCACGGCGAATCCGATGCCGACAAAGAAGGGCTGATTGGAGGGATTGGCCAGGGCCGTCACGACGCCGACGACCCGGCCCTGGTCATCGAGCAACGGGCCGCCGGAGTTGCCGGGGTTGACGGCCGCATCGAATTGAATGAGGTCTTTCAAGGTGACATTGCCGGCATCGATCGACCTGCCCGTCGCGGAAATGACGCCGGAGGAGAACGAGAAGGTCAGGCCGAGCGGGTTGCCCGCCGCGTGCACCGACGACCCGATGGGCCCGGCGGCACCAAGGGTGGCGGGCACGACCACCTGCGGCAGGCGGGCGGGGGTGAGCGTCGCGAGGTCGCGCTCGGGCTCCTGACTAGCGATTTTGGCCGAACTCTTGGTGCCATCGGCGAAAGTCACCTGGATCGAACCGCCGCCGTCGATGACGTGATTGGCGGTCAGAATCGTCCCGTCGGCGCGCGCGATGAAGCCGGTGCCCAGCCCGCGATCGCCGCCGCCTTGGGTGCGGATCACCACCAAGGAGGGCGCGATTCGGGAGTATGCCGCGGCCCCCGCCGCCGGCTGCTGCGCCTGGTCCTTTTGTGCTTCCTCGATCAAGGGGCTCGCGGCAGCGCGGGCCTGCGTGTCGGTATAGGGCTCAGGCAGGTGCAGCGTGCGCCATAAGGCGGCCGTGGCGATCAGCGCCACCAGCGCGAGGGCGAGCCAGAACCATGCGGGACGTGCGGCGCGGGTGCGTGACGGTTTGGCATCGGGTGCTGAGGGCGGGGCAGGCGTGGGCGCCGCAGCCGGCCCCGGTGAGCCGGGCAGCGGGGCGCCGCTCTCGGCCCGACCCAGTCGCCATTGCATCCCGTGATGCTAAACGCCGCATCCGACAAGGGCCTGCTCGATCTGGGAACTCACACGGAATGCACAGCATTGCCGGCCTCAGGAGGTGGGGTTGTCAGCCGCCTGCGGCAGGCTGTCGTCCATGACCACGACACCCGACTCCGCCGGTCCCGAACCGGCCGCGCCAGCCACGGTCGAGCAGGCCCGGCTCGCCGAGTCCTCGGGGCCGGATGCCCCATGGCGGTTGTGGGGGCCGTATGTCGCGGGCCGGCAGTGGGGCACGGTGCGGGAGGACTACTCCGCAGACGGCGATGCGTGGGCGTCCTTCCCCTTCGATCAGGCGCACGTGCGTGCCTACCGCTGGGGCGAGGACGGGATCGCGGGTCTGTGTGATCGCTATGGCTTCCTCAACCTCGGTCTGGCCCTCTGGAATGGTCACGACGACCGGCTGAAGGAGCGCTACTTCGGGCTGACCAACCCGCAGGGCAATCATGGCGAGGACGTCAAGGAGTATTGGTGGCACCTGGATGCCACGCCGACCCATTCCTATGCCCGGATGGTGTACCGCTATCCGCAGCGCGCCTATCCCTATGACCATCTGGTCGCGGAGAATAGCGGCCGGTCTCGCACCGAGCCGGAGTGGGAGCTGACGGACACCGGCATCTTGGACGAGGACCGCTTCTTCGACATCGAGGTCACGCACGCGAAGGCGGGACCCGAGGACATTCTCGTGACGATCACCGCCACGAACCACGGCCCAGAGGCCGCGCCCCTGCATCTGCTGCCGACGCTGTGGTTCCGCAACACCTGGTCGTGGGGCCGGGACACTCGGGTTCCTCGGTTGAGTGCGGCACGCGGCGCGGCCGATCAAGCGGCCATCTTGTCCGAGCACGGATACCTCGGTCGATATCTTTTGGTCGCCGATGGTGAGCCACGAGTTCTGTTCTGCGACAACGAGACCAACCAGGAGGCAGCCTTCGGGGTGGCCGGTGGCAGCAAACACCCCAAGGACGCGATCGACGCCGCCGTGGTGCGTGGCGACGCCTCGATGTTGCGGCGGGCCTGGGGGACCAAGGCCGCCTTCTGGTGGCAGTGGGAGGCCATCGACCCGGGGGCGAGCGTCACGGTGCGCCTGCGCCTCACGCGCGACGGCGACCGCGAGGGCCGCGATCCGTTCGCGGGCTTTGACCAGACGCTCGCCGCGCGAGCCGGCGAGGCGGACGAGTTCTATGCGGGCGTCATACCTCCGAGCACGGGGGAGGAGGACGCGAGCATCGCGCGCCGGGCCTTCGCCGGCCTACTGTGGGGCAAACAGATTTATCGGTATGACGTGCGCCAGTGGCTCGAGGGTGACCCGGCGCAACCGGCGCCTCCGCGGGCCCGGCTGGCCCCTGAGCCCGCCGGACGCAATACCCGATGGCGGCACCTGTCGCTCGCCGATGTCATCTCGATGCCGGATGAATGGGAGTACCCGTGGTTCGCCGCCTGGGATCTCGCCTTCCACTGCGTCGCGCTCGCGCACATCGACCCGGACTTCGCCAAGGAGCAGCTGATGCTCATGTGCAGGGAGTGGGCCATGCACCCCAACGGCCAGCTCCCGGCCTACGAGTGGAACTTCTCCGATGTCAATCCGCCGGTGCACGCGTGGGCCGCCTGGCAGGTTTATTGCATCGACGGTCGCCGCGACCGGGCCTTTCTGGTCCGAGTTGTCACCAAGCTGCTTTTCGCCTTCGGGTGGTGGGTCAACCGCAAGGACGCTGACGGGTCGAATCTCTTCGAGGGCGGCTTCTTGGGCATGGACAATGTCGGGCCCTTCGATCGCAGCGCGCCCTTGCCGGAGGGGCAGCGTTTGGAGCAGTCGGATGCGACGAGTTGGATGGCCTTCCAATGCCTGGCGATGTTGCGGATGGCCTGGGAGTTGGCGCGCGAGGACCCGGCGTGGGACGAGGTCGCGACGAAGTTCTTCGAACACTTCCTCGCGATCGCCGAGGCGATGGAGGCCTTCGGCAGCGACAACATCGCCTTGTGGGATGAGGTGGACGGCTTCTTCTATGACGTGATCATCGAGGCGGATGGTCACGCGCAGCCGGTGCGACTGCGCTCGATGGTGGGCCTGCTGCCGCTGATCGCCGTGGCGACCATGCCGTCCTGGGTGGACCGGGCGCTGCCCGACTTCACCCGGCACCGGGCCTGGCTGCAGGCCCGTCGGCCGGAGCTGCTCGATGCGCTCATTCACCCGACCGACGGCTCGCTCGACACCCTCTCGGTGCTGACGGAGGACCGCTTCGTGCGGGTGCTGCGGCGGCTCGTGGACCCGGGAGAGTTCCTGGCCGATGGCGGGATCCGGTCGATGTCCGCGGCCTACCGCGATGGCATCGTCATTCAGCTCGACGGCGCGGACCTGCCGGTTCATTACAACCCGGGCGACTCCGACTCGCCGATGTTCGGCGGCAACTCCAACTGGCGCGGCCCGATCTGGTTCCCCGTCAACGTCCTGCTCACCGACGCCCTGCGCACCTATGCCGCCGGGATGGCGGCCGACGTCCAGGTCGAGTTTCCGCACGGCTCGGGGAGCTATATCGGCGTCGCCGCGGTCGCGGAGGCCATCGAGGACCGGCTCATCGGCCTCTTCCGCCTGGGCCCCGATGGTCGTCGACCGAGCGACCCACGCGACATCCCGACCGGACCCTTGTGGCAGGCACATCCGACCTTCAGCGAGTACTTCCACGGCGACACCGGCGCAGGTCTCGGCGCCTCGCACCAGACCGGGTGGACCGCGCTCGTCGCCAACCTGATCTGCCGTTGGGATGAGGAGCCGTAACGGCCCTCGCGGGCATCCAGGGTCCGTAGAGTCGAGGGAACAGCGCCGCGCGGCTCGGCGTTGAGTCCGAGCGGAACGGGCGGTGCCAGATGTCGCCCAGCGATCCCGAGCAGGAGGGGACCCATGTCCATCAACGAATCCCTCAAGAAGACCATCGACGATCTCGATCTCGACCGCCGGGTCGAGGACCTGAACCGGCTGGCGAAGAAGACTCTCGAGGACGCCAAGGCGCAAGCTAGTGCCCTCGCCGCCGACAACCGCGGCAAGGTCGACGACTGGGTGGCCAAGGCTACCGAGGCCGTGGACGCCCGCACTGACGGGAAGTACCACGACAAGATGCAGAAGTTCTCAGTCGCCGTGGGCAATGCCGTGGACAAGGTCGCCGAGCGCGGTCCGGGCCGCTCCTCGCCCGCCGACTCGGCCTTCGACGACGCGGCCAACGCCGGCATGCCGGGCACGGCCTTCGCTCCGGAGTTCCCGCCGGCCGACGCCCGGCAGGACGCGACCGACCCGGCCGGATCTGTTGACGATTCCCGGGCCGAGGCGCCGGCCTCCGCGGCGGACGCCACCGACCGCGAAGGCCTGGGCTGGCCCGAGGGCGACGGCCGCGTCGGCTGATCCCGGCGCATCGGGCATACGGCAGGGGCCCGCGTCACTCATTTCTCTCCGGATGCCGAAAGGTTGAGGTTCGGAGTGCCTAGAAAGTCACCCGAACCTCAACAAAGTGGCATCCGGAGAGAAATGGGAGGTCAGTTGAGCAGGCCGCCAAGCATGCTGCCTGAGCCGCCGCTCTGCTGCTGGTGGCCCCCGTCGGTGACGGACTCACTCGGCTGGACCAGGACATAGCCCTGCCCGGAGAAGGCCATTTGCAGCAGTTCGCCGGTGCCGCCGCGGATCATCGAGCCGATCCCGCCGGTGTCGACGCGCACATCCATCCGCACGCCATTGGTCCACATGACGACCGCCTGCGCGTCGCCGAAGGTGGGGGAGGAGGCGACGTCAAGGGCAACCGGGTCACCCTTGGTGGTGATCGCGACATAGCCCGTGCCGCGCAGCGAGACGTTGTAGAGGCCTCCGGTCATCGCCGCGCCGCGCGCCTGGATGCGGTGAATGTCCCACTGGATGGAGTTGCTGAAGGCCAGCACGTTGTTGCCATTGACGGAGATCGCGTCCTCTTGGAGGTACATGATCTGCACTTCGCGATTGTCATCGGCGAGGAAGAGATCGCCCTGGCCCGAGCAGGTCATCATCGAGACGCCCTCGCCGGAGACCGCGGACTTGAACATCCGACCGAGGCCGGAGCTCTGCTTGGTGAAGCGGACATCGCCCTGATAGGCCACCATCGAGCCGGCCTTGGCCATCACCTCTCCGTAGCGCATGTCGACCCGGAGCATCTTCTTGTTCTGCAATGAGAACGGATCTTGCGTTTCCTTCTCGCGGAAGTCCTGAAAAAGCGACCCGTGAATGGTCATCTCATCTCCCCATCGGGTTCGTGGCCGCCGGTGGACGGCCTCGCTCAAACCGTAGCGCCGAGGCGGGCTGCGGCATATCGTTTCCACAAATCAAGGTGTCCGACGAAGGAGTGTGCGATGGGGTTCCTGGACAAGGCGAAAGCCGCGGCAATGGACCTGCAGCAGAAGGCCGATGCGGCGATGGCCAACTCGGGGATGATGGGCGGCAGCCCCATGGGGGGCGGGCCGATGGGGGGCGGGGGTATGCCGGGTGGTCCCGCCGATCGCCTGCTGCGTGATCTCGGGGTGCTCACCTATCTCAACGCGATGGGGCGCCCCGGCTCGGCCGAGGACTACCAGCGGGTGATGGAGCAATTGCGCTCGCTGGAATCCAGTGGCGGACTGAACCTCTCGCTTTCCCCGGCGGCCCCTCCCGGCTATGGCGCACCGGGCGCGCCGCCGCCCCCGCCCGGTGCCGTTGCCGCGGCCGCCGCTGCGGCCTCTGCTGCGCCGCCGCCACCTGTCGCCGCCCCGCCTCCCGCAGCTCCGATGCCCGCGCCGGTGGGAGATGCGCCAATGGGTGGGTATGCCGCCCCGCCGCCCCCGCCCGTGCCGTCGCCTGCTGCGGAGGCCGGAGAGACAGGAGCTGCCGCGGCGGATGAGGCGAACGGACCGGGGGCCGAGGGCACGGCATACCCCGACCCCACCTTCGACGAGACGCCCAATGGCGACGTGCTCGCGGACTCCACCATCGTCGATGTGCAGGAGCAGATCACCGACCTCGGTGGCGGCGGTGGAACGGCCCCGCCGCCACCCCCGCCCTCCTGGGCCTGAGCGGCCCCAGCGACCCTGCCAGCCTGAGGTAGCCTTGAGGGCATGGCAGGGTCGTTGCTGCTTAGTCAGCCGCGCTGACGCGACCGAGAGGACGTCACCGCGGCATACCCCTTCGTGTCCGGAGGGGTTTTTTGATGCCTGAGCAGCACCACCGAATGATGACGAGAGAGTCGATGAGCGAGACGCCGCACCGCTATACGCCCGAGCTGGCCCAGGAGATCGAGGTCGCCTGGCAGGACCGCTGGGAGGAGGAGGGCACCTATCACGCCCCCAACCCGACCGGTTCGCTCGCCGACCCGCAGGCCGTGGCCGAGCTGAGCGGCGGACCGCTCTTCGTGCTCGACATGTTCCCGTATCCCAGTGGCGCTGGCCTGCACGTCGGCCACCCGCTGGGCTATATCGCCACCGATGTTTATGCCCGCTACCAGCGGATGCTCGGCAAGAACGTCCTGCACGCGCTGGGTTATGACGCCTTCGGCCTGCCGGCGGAGCAGTATGCCGTGCAGACCGGCCAGCACCCGCGCAAGACGACAGAGGACAATATCGCCACGATGCGCCGGCAGTTGCGGCGCCTGGGCCTGGGCCACGACGACCGTCGTTCGGTCGCCACGACGGACCCGGAGTTCTATCGCTGGACGCAGTGGATCTTCTTGCAGATCTTCAACTCCTGGTTCGACGCCGACGCCGATGCCGGGCGCGGGAAGGCACGTCCGATCGCCGAGCTGATCTCGGCCTTCGCGGCGGGCGAGCGGGAGGTGCCCGGCGGACGGGACTGGGCCGAGTTGAGCGACGCCGAGCGCGCGACCGTCATCGACGATCACCGACTGGCGTATGTCTCGCAGGCCCCTGTCAACTGGTGCCCCGGGCTGGGCACGGTGCTGGCCAATGAGGAGGTCACCGCCGACGGCCGCAGCGATATCGGCAACTTCCCGGTCTTCCGCCGCAATATGCGCCAGTGGATGATGCGGATCACGACCTATTCCGACCGGCTGCTGGACGACCTGGACCGGCTGGACTGGCCGGAGAAGGTCAAGCTGATGCAGCGCAACTGGATCGGTCGCAGCCGGGGGGCGCAGGTGCGCTTCCCGATCGCGGGCTCCGACGAGGGCATCGATGTCTTCACAACCCGCCCAGACACGCTCTTCGGTGCGACCTTCATGGTGCTGGCGCCCGAGCATCCGTTGCTGGAAACACTTGTCCCCGAGGGGGATTGGCCGGAGGGCACGAAGCCGGCCTGGACGGGAGGTGCGGCCTCTCCGAGGGCGGCAGTCACGGCATACGCCTCCGCGGCAGCGGGCAAGACGGATCTGGAGCGGCAGGCGGAAGGCAAGGGCAAGACCGGCGTCTTCACCGGCGGCTTCGCGATCAACCCGACCAATGGGGAGCGGATTCCGGTCTTCGTCGCGGACTACGTGCTGATGGGTTATGGCACCGGCGCGATCATGGCCGTGCCCGCGCAGGACCAGCGCGACTGGGACTTCGCGATCACCTATGACCTGCCGATTGTGCGGACCGTGCAGCCGGGCGAGGGCCACGACGAGTCGACCGCCTTCACCGGCGAAGGCCCGGCGATCAACAGCGCCAACGACGAAATCTCCTTGAACGGCAAGGGAATTGCCGAGGCGAAAGCCGAGATGATCGCCTGGCTTGAGGCCAAGGGGATCGGCGAGGGCACGACGACCTACAAGCTGCGCGATTGGCTCTTCTCTCGCCAGCGCTACTGGGGCGAGCCGTTCCCAATCGTGTATGACGAGTCCGGTCACGCCATCGGGCTGCCGGAGTCGATGCTGCCCGTGCAGTTGCCGGAGGTCGACGACTACCGGCCGCAGGCGCTGGATCCCGATGACGACATCTCCGAGCCGGTGCCGCCGCTCGCGCGGGCGACCGAGTGGACGAGCGTTGAGCTCGACCTCGGCGACGGTGTGAAGACCTATCGTCGCGAGCTCAATGTCATGCCGCAGTGGGCCGGGTCCTGTTGGTATGAGCTGCGTTATCTCGATCCGCGCAACGAAGAGGCTTTCGTGGCGCCGGGGAACGAGGACTACTGGATGGGGCCGCGCGAGAGCGCCGTTGCCGGTGCGCCGGCAGGTTCGCGCGATGTCGGTGGGGTCGGGTTGTATGTCGGTGGGGTCGAGCACGCGGTGCTGCACTTGTTGTATGCCCGTTTCTGGCACAAGGTGCTCTTCGACCTGGGCCACGTCTCGTCGGAGGAGCCTTTCCGGCGGCTCTACAACCAGGGCTATATCCAGGCCTATGCCTTCCGCGACGGTCGCGGGCAGACGGTCCCGGCCGCTGAGGTGCAGGAGCACGCGGGCGCCGATGGCGAACTGACCTGGTCGTGGCAGGGCGAGCCCGTCTTCCGGGAGTACGGCAAGATGGGCAAGTCTCTGAAGAACATCGTCACGCCCGATGACATGTATGCACAGTATGGCGCCGACACCTTCCGCCTCTACGAGATGGGCATGGGGCCGCTGGATCAGTCGAAGCCGTGGGAGACCCGGGCGATCGTCGGCAGCCAGCGCTTCCTGCAACGCGTGTGGCGCAACGTGATTGACGAAGAGACGGGTGCTTTGCGCGTGGTTGACGCGCCCATGGATGCGGCCACGGAGCGAGCGCTGCACAAGGCGATCGATGCGGTGGGCGGTGACTATGCGGGCTTGTCCTTCAACACCGCGATCGCGCGGTTGACGGAGTTCAACAACGCGTTGACGCGGCTAGAGACGGTGCCGCGCGAGGCGGCTGAGAAGCTGGTGCTGATGGTGGCGCCGATGGCTCCGCATATCGCCGAGGAGTTGTGGGCGCGGCTGGGGCACCCGGAATCCCTTGTGCGAGAGACCTTCCCGGTGGCCGACCCGGCCTTACTCGTCGACGAGACGGTCACCTGCGTCCTGCAGATCAAGGGCAAAGTGCGCGACCGGATCGAGGTCTCGCCGTCGATCTCCGAAGACGAGCTGCGCGAGCTGGCGCTCGCGCGGCCGCGGATCGCCGAGGCGATTGCCGGTGGCGTGCGGACGGTCATCGTGCGCGCGCCGAAGCTGGTCAACGTCGTGCCGTTGTAGGTCGTCCCCGGTTGGCCGTCGGCTAAGTCGCCGACTCGACGGCGGCCTCTTGTTCGTCCTGACTCTCGGCGTGGCTCGCTGGGCAACTGAGTGTGGGCATGTTTGTCCACAGGCTCGGGCGGCTGATCGGGGTTATCCACGGATTTTGGCGACCCCTGGTGGCTGGCCGATGTCATTCTTACGTTGGGGGACATGACATTTGGCCACCGCGAAGATCCGGCGCAGCGCCTGCGGGCGATCCTGCGCGAGGCGCTACCCGAGGACGATCCGGGGGCTGACGACCTCGTGGGGGTGCCAGCTGGTCGGCACTCGCGGCCGCCGGTCGTGTCGATGCCCTTGGGGCTGCGCGAGCGCTTCACGGCGGTGCCCCACCCGGTGGTCCTGGCCTTCCTCGTTGCCTCGCTGATTGCGGGCGCGATCCTCGGGCTACGGGTAGCTCGGGCCGAGGCCGGGGCGCAGCCGATCGCGCCGCTGGCGTCGACGTCCTCGACGGGGGCTCCTGGTGCTGTTGCGACGGGGGATGGGGGAGGATCTGCGCGGCCATCCGCAACGGATAGCGGCTCGTTGGCGACGGTCCTGGTGCATGTCGTTGGCCAGGTTCGCTCACCGGGAGTGGTGCGCGTTCCGGCCGGAGCCCGGGTGCTCGACGCCATCGAGGCGGCCGGTGGGGCTGGGTCGAAAGCCGATCTCGCCGCCGTCAATCTCGCGAGACCCGTCGTGGACGGTGAGCAGGTGCGGGTCCCGAAACCGGGTGAGGACGTGCCTGGCGCGGTTGGCCCGACAGGGGGTGCATCGTCGCCCGGCGCGAGCGCCAAAGTGTCGCTCAACACGGCCGACCTGTCCGCCCTCGACAGTTTGCCCGGCGTCGGACCTGTTCTGGCGCAACGGATTCTGGACTGGCGAGCGCAGAATGGGAAGTTCGCCAGCATCGACCAACTCGGTGAAGTCAGCGGCATCGGCGAGAAGCTCCTGGCCCAACTCACCCCCTTGGTTGTGCTCTGAACGTGCTCTCCCGGACCCGCGATCGCCGCGTCGTCGTCGACGACAACGGGCACGTGTGGCGAGTCCGTCCGGCGCCCAAGCGCACGGCGCCCAAGCGTCGGGTGGATCTGCGACTGCTGGCTCCCGCATTGGCGGCCTGGGCGCTCATCGCGACGACGCTGGGCACCGGGGCACGCGGGAGATGCGTGGCCGCAGTCAGCCTGCTCGCTGTGGGTGCCGCGATGGCCTGGTGGGGTCGGCCACGCCACAGGCGCGGACACCGCCCCGCTCTGTGGGCAGCTTTGTGCCTCTGCGTCATGGGTATGACGCTGCTCGCCGCTGGGGCCGCCGACGCTCAGCGCCGGGCCGGCCAGGTCGACGATCTTGCGCGTGTTCAGGCGGTCGGGCGCATTGAGGGTCGGGTTGTTGGCGAGCCGATTGACATCGGGAACGGCCGAAATGTCTTG
The DNA here is from genome assembly GCA_020160805.1 of Actinomycetota bacterium. GTDB lineage: Bacteria > Actinomycetota > Actinomycetes > Actinomycetales > Dermatophilaceae > Nostocoides_A > Nostocoides_A veronense. The sequence continues at coordinate 32,534 of JAIUPO010000003.1, forward strand.
CGGCTCAAAGTTGAATCCATGACGGCACGTGGTGTCACAACTCGCGAAGCTGCCCAGATCCTCGTCGTCGGCGATCAACGGTTCGCCGGCCTGACCTGGCAGCAACCGATCTCGGTGCTGATGCGGCTGCGCCCAGCGGACCCCGCGGAGCCCATCCTGGCCGTCGGGAAACCGCTCGCGGCGCCACGCCTGCGAGGCGGGCCGACGCGCGCGGTCGGGTGGTCCGCATACGTCCGGGAGCGGCTCGGAAACGCGGTGGCCGACTTGCCTGCGGATGCCGCCGGATTGGTGCCAGCCATGGTCTTCGGCGATACCTCGCGCTCGCCGCCCGAACTCACGGACGACATGCGTGACGCCGGTCTCGCTCATCTTTCAGCCGTGAGCGGCGCAAACGTGAGTTTGCTGCTCGTCGCGGTCCTGCCGCTGCTTGCGCTGGTGGGCGTGCCGCGTCGCGGCCGGCCGGCCTGCCTGCTCGTCGTGATCATCGCCTTCGTCATCGTGACGCGCCCGGAGCCCAGCGTCATCCGCGCTGCGGTGATGGGGTCGATCGGCGTCCTCGCGGTCCTGCGGTCCACCCGGGCGGCCGGGGCGCCCGCCCTGGCCGCCGCGATCGTTGTGCTGCTGATGGTCGACCCCTGGCTGGCGCGCAATGCGGGCTTCGCGCTCTCGGTGCTCGCCACCTTAGGGCTTGTGCTCTTCGCTGCGCCGTGGACGGCCGCCTTAGCGAAACGGCTTCCCGGCCGTTCGCCGGTCGTCGCTGCCGCTCTGGTGGTGCCGATGGTGGCGCAGTTGGCGACGGCGCCGATCGTGGTCATCCTCCAAGGCAAAGTCAGCGTCGTCGGGGTGCCCGCGAACATCCTGGCCGCCCCGCTGGTCGCACCCGTGACCATCGCAGGGCTGGTGCTGGCGGTGCTGTCCAGCGTCGGGCTGCCCACCGGGCCGCTGGCGTGGCTCCCGGGCGCCCCTGCCCTCGCCATTGCGGAGGTCGCGCATCGCGCCGCCGCTGTGCCGTGGGCCAGTGTGGGATGGCCCGAAGGAGCCTGGGGCGCAGCGCTATTGGCTGCACTCACCATCGCGGGGCTGCTCGGCAGCCGGCGCATCGCGTATGAAGCTCACGCCCACCCTGGGCCCGCAGTGGTGGCTTTGACGCTCGTGCTCGGAGGGACCCTCCCGGTGGGTTCCATGGCGTGGCCGCCCGGTCCGTGGCAACTGGTGGCCTGCGATGTCGGCCAAGGGGATGCGCTCGTCCTGGCGACCACGCCCGGCCATGCGGTGCTTGTCGATGCCGGACCTGAGCCGCGCGCGGTCGACCGCTGCCTGCGACGCCTTGGCGTGCGCGTGCTCGATCTCGTTGTGCTGACCCACTTCCACGCCGACCATGTCGACGGTCTCGCTGGGGCGTTGCGGGGTCGATCTACCGCAGCCATCGTTGTCTCGCCGGTCGCCGAACCCGCCGATCGGGTTGCCGCTGTGCACCGGCTCGCGGGGGCGCGCGGCATACCCATCCAGGAAGCAGCGCTGGGGCAGGAGTTCGCGTTGGGGCCGCTAAAGCTGCGGGTGCTCGCGCCCGTCCGGCCGATTATCGCGGGCTCCATCCCGAACAATGCAAGCATCGTGTTGAGTGCCCACAGCGGGGATCTCGACGCCCTGCTCACGGGCGATATCGAGAAGGAAGCCGGCGCCGCGTTACGAACCTCGCTCCTGAAAAGCCCTGCAGTACAAGCGCATTACGACGTGGTCAAGGCGGCGCACCACGGCTCGGCCAATATCGACCCGGAGCTCATGTCGATGGAGGCGGCGCCGTTGACGCTGATCAGCGTCGGTGCCGACAACGATTACGGTCACCCGTCACCACGACTACTCGAGCTTGAGGCAAATCTGGGAAGCACCGTCCTGCGCACCGATCTCTCGGGAGATATCGCCGTCTGGGTCGAGGGCGAGCACGTGCTCACCCGCACCACTCACAGGTGATAGTCGAGGACTGCTTCGGAGTCGACACGATCGGCGGCGACGGCGGGGAAGGTCGGCAGCAGATCCGGCGAACCGGCGACATCGGTCAAGGCCTCAAGGGCGGCCGCCACGGCCGGAACATGCTGCAGGTCGGCGGTTGTCACCGCCACAATCTCGCGTCGCGACGCGGGGACAACCGGACGGATCACGACATCCGGATTGAAAGCGGTGCGCGCGATCAAGTCGGGAATCAGGGCAACGCCCAACCCAGCGGCGACCAAGCCCTGAACGGCGACATAGTCCTCGGTCTCGAAGCTCACCGCAGGTGTGAACCCGGCCCGCCCGGCGAGATCGAGCAGATGCCCGCGGCACCGCGGGCAGCCGGCGATCCAGGCGGCATCGGCCAGGGCGCGCAGGGGCACCGGCTCCTCCAAGCTGGCCAGCGCATGGTCGGTGGGCAGCGCGACAAGCACTTCGTCGTCGAGCAGATGCCGAGTCACGAAGATGTCGAGATCTTCCTCGCCGCGGGCCACATCGGTGCCGGCATAGGTGAAGGCCACGGCCAGATCACACTCGCCGGCGCGCAGCGCCGCGAGCGACTCGGGCGGCTCGGCCTCCGTGAAGGTCATTGACACCCCGGGAAAGCGATCCCGCACCAGGGCCAAGGCCTTCGGCACCAAGGTCGCGGAGGCCGACGGGAAAGCCGACAGGCGCACGCGTCCGGCCCGCAGACCCGCGAGCGCCGCTACCTCCTCCTCGGCGGCGTCCAGCGCCGCCAGGACGGTCCCGGCGTGCCGTGCGAGGGCGTGCCCGGCTTCGGTCAGCCGGACAGTGCGTCCAACGCGATCGACCAAGGGCGTGCCAACCCGCTGTTCCAGCCGCCGAACCATCTGCGAGATCGCCGGCTGCGAATAGCCCAGCGAGGCCGCAGCCGAGGTGAAGCTGCCCTCGTCGGCGATGGCGCGCATCACGCGGAGCCCGGCAGCATCGATCATCGGGCAACCATAATGCAGCGTTATAGGCCAGCCCGAAGAACTACCTGAGGCGCGGCATACTGACGGGGTGTCCGCGTCGCCCACCCATGTCGCGCAACTCGCGGCATACCTCGGCTCCGGGCCGCCGCTGGTCTTGACCGGCGCGGGCATCAGCACTGATTCCGGTATCCCGGACTACCGCGGCCCGGATGGAACGCGCCGGGTGACCCCGATGTCGCATCAGGAGTTCGTCTCCAGTGCGGCTGCGCGGCAACGCTATTGGGCCCGGTCGTATGCCGGGTGGTTACGTTTCGCCGCCGCTCGCCCCAATCGCGGGCACCGGGCCGTTGCCGCCCTGCAGTCCGACGGCCGGGTCGGCACGGTCATCACCCAGAATGTCGACCTGCTCCATCAGGTGGCCGGCGCCCGGGATGTCGTGGACTTGCACGGCCGCTTAGCCGATGTCGTCTGTCTGGACTGCTCGGCCCGCTATCCGCGCGAGCAGATCCAGGCCTGGCTCGCCGAGGCCAACCCGCAGGCGGCCGACGGCATCGACCGCGATCCCGGCGGTGGATCGCGGGTCTCGGCGCAGATCCGCCCGGACGGCGATGTCGTGCTCGCCCCCGAACTCATCGAGGGATTCCGCAGTCCCCGCTGTCTGGTATGCCGTGGCGACCGGCTCAAGCCCGATGTCGTCTTCTTCGGAGCCAGCGTGCCGCCGGAGCGCGTCGCGCACTGCTTCGAGTTGACGGATGCGGCGTCCGGCTTGCTCGTGATTGGTTCTTCGCTGATGGTGATGAGCGGCTTGCGTTTCGTCAAAAGGGCTGCGGCACAAGGCAAACCAATCGCTATCGTCACCAAGGGACCGACACGCGGCGATGACCTCGCCACCCTGCGGATCGACGCCGACATCTCCCCGCTGCTGCACGCAGTGGCGTCCGAGGTTACGGCCCTGGCCTGAGGCACCGAAAGCACAGGGGCGCACCCCAAGGGGTGCGCCCCTGTGTCTGAATCAGACGCGTCGCAGGACGGCCGTGACCTTGCCGAGGATCGTCGCGTGATCGCCGTCGATGGGGGAGAAGGCGGCGTTGTGCGGCATCAGCCACACCTTGCCGTCCTTGCGCTTGAACGTCTTTACCGTCGCCTCGCTGTCCAAGAGCGCGGCGACGATATCGCCATTGTCGGCGGTGGGCTGCTGCCGCACGACGACCCAGTCGCCATCGCAGATCGCGGCGTCGATCATCGAGTCACCGACGACCTTGAGCAGGAAGAGCGATCCCTCGCCGACGATCTGCCGCGGCAACGGGAAGACGTCCTCGACGACCTCCTCTGCGGTGATCGGCACGCCGGCCGCAATCCGGCCGAGCACCGGGACATATGACGCCTCGGGCCGAGCGTCGCCCGAACCGGTTTCGTCGATGAATTGCTCCTCCACGTGGTCCCCGGGCCGGTAGCCCCGGGCTTTGGGGGCGTCCGGCGAGACGACCTCGATCGCGCGCGGGCGGTGCGGGTCGCGCCGGAGGTAGCCCTTGCGTTCCAGGGCGTGCAACTGATGGGCAACAGAACTAGGAGAAACCAGGCCGACGGCTTCGCCGATCTCACGGATGCTCGGGGGGTAGCCGCGCCGGTCGATGCTGTTGCGGATCACCTCAAGGACGCGTCGCTGCCGCACCGTCAGGGCCTCGCCGCCGTCGCGTTCGGGCAGTGAATGGACCTGGCCGCTGCCATCCTCTGTGCTCATCGCTGCCTTCCGTCCCTTTCGTAGATCGCATTTTCCCTGCTCAGAGGGGCTGTCAGTGCCCCCTGTCAGGCTTTCTGCCATGACCTTGAGCCTAGGGGGTCGACGCGTTCAGATCAAACATCTGTACGAGCGTGTCTTGCTCCTCGGGCTCGGATCGTGCTAGACATCGTACAACCGTGCTATCGAACGAACATTCGATAGACACGCCGAAGGGAGATAGGGATATGAGCGCAGCAATCGCTTGGGATGGTGTCGAGGCAGGGCGCCTCGTGGGAACTCGTGGTGGGCGCTCCCGTGGCCACCTTCGCCTGGTGCCGACCCCTGCGCCAGCGCGGGTGGCCCCGTCGCGGCCGGTGCGTCCAGAGGCTACTGGTTTCCGCTTGACCCGCCTCGGTCGACTGTCGATCACCCTCTTTGTGGCGGTCGCGCTCTGTGCGAGCCTGGCCCTTGCGTATGCCGCGGGGTCCGGCGCTGCGGTCGGCTCGGGAAGCGGGGAGCGGGTCGTCGTCGTCCAGTCCGGCCAGACCCTCTCCGGCCTGGCCCAGACCTATCTGCCCGAGCGCGGGATCGTCAACGCCATCTCGGCGATTCAGGTGGCCAATGGGCTCTCGAGCGACCGGCTTCTCGCTGGTCAGCGGCTCGTCATTCCGGCGCGCTGAGGCCTCGCTGACGGCTGGTGGGACGCCGCCACGCCGGTGGACCCAAAGGGTTGACGTAGTGGCTACTTTCTCCGTAGAGTCCTACATCTAGTGGTTACACGCATGTAGTTCGTCCACATCTAGTGCACATCCGCAGCGTTGTTACTCACAGGTTGTCCCCATCTTGTCCCCGGTGTCATCCCCAACGTCGCGTAGATCGGAGTCGTCGTGCACTGTCCGTTCTGCCGTCACACCGACTCTCGCGTCGTGGATTCGCGCACCAGTGACGACGGGGCGCAGATCCGTCGGCGCCGCCAGTGCCCGGACTGCAATCGCCGGTTCACGACGATCGAGACGGCCGGACTGACGGTCGTCAAGCGCTCGGGTGTTTCCGAACCGTTCAGCCGAGCCAAGGTCCTCGCCGGCGTCCGGAAGGCCTGCCAGGGTCGCCCGGTCTCCGAGGACGACCTGGCGCTGCTGGCTCAGCTGGTCGAAGAGAGCGTGCGCTCCGCCGGCAATGCCGAGGTCGATGCCCACGACGTGGGGATGGCCATCCTCGGGCCGCTTCGCGACCTTGACGAGGTCGCCTACCTCCGCTTCGCGAGCGTCTATCAGGCGTTCGACTCGCTGGAGGATTTCGAGGCGGCCATCACGCTGCTGCGGGCCGAGCGCAGCCCGGTCGACGATCCGCTGATCGGCGCCCCATAGGACTCCCGGGCGCCGGTCGCGATGCGCGGCCGGTGCCCGGTGACCACACGACATACGCACCACCACACCACCCAGGAGAGAGATCCATGACGGAGACCGCCCGTCCCAGTGCCGCCCGTTCCGGAAAGGCCAAGGGCCTGACGATGCAACGCATCTACACCACCGCCGGCGTGCACCCCTACGACGCGGTCACCTGGGAGAAGCGCGACATCAACCAGACCAACTGGAAGACCGGCGAGGTCATCTTCGACCAGAAGGGCGTGGAGTTCCCCGAGTTCTGGTCGGTCAACGCTTCGACGATCGTCACGACCAAGTACTTCCGTGGCGCCGTCGGCACCGAGGCGCGCGAGCACAGCCTGCGCCAGCTCATCGACCGCGTCGTGCTGACCTACACCAAGGCCGGCAAGGAGCACGGATATTTCGCGAGCGACGAAGACGCCGAGATCTTCGAGCACGAGCTCACCCACGCCCTGCTGCATCAGGTCTTCTCGTTCAACTCCCCGGTGTGGTTCAACGTCGGCACCCCGAGCCCGCAGCAGGTCAGTGCTTGCTTCATCCTCTCCGTCGACGACTCGATGGACAGCATCCTCAACTGGTACAAGGAAGAGGGCTTCATCTTCAAGGGCGGCTCCGGCGCTGGCCTGAACCTCTCGCGCATCCGTTCCAGCAAGGAGCTGCTCTCCTCCGGCGGCACCGCCTCCGGCCCGGTCTCCTTCATGCGTGGCGCTGACGCCTCCGCCGGCACCATCAAGTCCGGTGGCGCTACCCGCCGCGCCGCCAAGATGGTCGTCCTCGATGTCGACCACCCGGACATCTACGAGTTCGTGGAGACCAAGGCCCGCGAAGAGGACAAGATTCGCGCGCTGCGCGACGCCGGCTTCGACATGGACCTCGGCGGGCGAGACATCGTCTCGGTCCAGTACCAAAACGCCAACAACTCCGTCCGCGTCACCGACACCTTCATGCGCGCGGTCGAGGAGGGCACCTCCTTCGGTCTGACCTCGCGCAAGGATGGCTCGGTCATCGAGGAGGTCGACGCGCGCGACCTGATGCGCAAGATCTCCGAGGCGGCGTGGGAGTGCGCCGACCCGGGCATTCAGTACGACGACACGATCAACGACTGGCACACCAACCCCGAGACCGGCCGGATCACCGCGTCCAACCCGTGCAGCGAGTACATGTCGCTCGACAACTCTTCCTGCAACCTCGCGTCGCTGAACCTGCTGAAGTTCCTCAAGGACGACGACACCTTCGATGCCGCGACCTTCCAGAAGGTCGTCGAGCTGGTCATCACGGCGATGGATATCTCCATCTGCTTCGCCGACTTCCCGACCGAGTCCATCGGCAAGACCACCGTCGACTACCGCCAGCTCGGCATCGGCTACGCCAACCTCGGCGCCCTGCTCATGGCCACCGGTCATGGGTATGACAGCGAGGGCGGCCGCGCGCTCGCGGCGAGCATCACCTCGCTGCTGACCGGGGCGGCATACAAGCGCTCGGCGGAACTCGCCGGCATCGTCGGCCCGTATGCCGGGTACGCCCGCAATGCCGACGCGCACAAGCGCGTCATGCGCAAGCACCAGGCGGCCAATGATGTCGTGCGCACCCGCCACACGATGGACGCCGACATCCACAAGCTCGCCACGAAGGCGTGGGATGACGTCATCAAGCTCGGCGAGAAGAATGGCTACCGCAACGCGCAGGCCTCGGTGCTCGCCCCGACCGGGACCATCGGCTTCATGATGGATTGCGACACCACGGGCATCGAGCCGGACTTCTCCTTGGTGAAGTTCAAGAAGCTCGTCGGCGGCGGCTCGATGCAGATCGTCAACCTGACGATCCCGCGCGCGCTGAAGAAGCTCGGCTACACCGGCGAGACCATCGAGGCGATCGTCGAGTACATCGCGGACAAGGGTCACGTCGTTGGCGCCCCCGGCCTGAAGACCGATCACTATGAAGTCTTCGACACCGCGATGGGCGAGCGCGCCATCTCCCCGATGGGTCACGTGCGGATGATGGCGGCGACCCAGCCGTTCCTGTCCGGTGCCATCTCCAAGACCGTCAACCTGCCCGAGACCGCCACGGTTGAGGAGATCGAGGACGTCTATGTCCAAGGCTGGAAGCTCGGTCTGAAGGCGCTGGCCGTCTACCGCGACAACTGCAAGGTCGGCCAGCCGCTGTCCGACGCCGGGTCGACCGCCAAGGACAAGGAAGCCGCCGCGGCCGCGCCCGCTGCTGCCCCCGTCGTCGAGAAGGTCGTCTACCGCCCCACCCGCGAGCGACTGCCGAAGCGCCGGACCTCCCAGACCACGTCGTTCGCGGTCGGTGGCGCCGAGGGCTACCTCACGGCCGGGACGTATGAGGATGGTCGCCTCGGCGAGGTCTTCCTCAAGTTCGGCAAGCAGGGCTCGACGCTCGCCGGTGTCATGGACGCCTTCTCGATCGTCACCTCGGTCGCGCTGCAGTATGGCGTGCCCTTGGAGACCTTCGTCGAGAAGTTCACGAACATGCGCTTCGAGCCGGCCGGTATGACGGACGACCCGGATGTGCGCATGGCGCAGTCCCTCATGGACTACGTCTTCCGCCGCCTCGCGCTCGACCACCTCGACTTCGAGACCCGCTCCTACTACGGCATCCACACCGCCGACGAGCGCGCCCGCCAACTCGAGACCGGCTCGTATGCCCCGGCCGAGGAGTCGAACGAGGAACTCGAGGAGGAGTTGGAGTCGATGGCCCAGGGCATCGGCAGTTCCGCCCCGAAGAAGACCGCCGAGGCCAAGCAGACCCCGGAGCAGGCGGGCGTGCACCGCCTCGACGCCTCCCAGGTCCACTCCGGCGCCGGCGCCGCCTCGGCCCGCGAGGTCAGCGCGGACGTCCACAGCTCGGCCGACCTGCTCGCGAAGTTCGGCAACAGCAAGGCCGCCGACGCCCCGATGTGCATGACCTGCGGCACCAAGATGCGTCCCGCCGGCTCCTGCTACGTCTGCGAAGGCTGTGGCTCCACCTCCGGCTGCAGCTGAGTAGCCGAATCAGGTAGGCAACGAATGGGGCCGGTCGTCGACGACGACCGGTCCCTTTTCGTGCGGTTGCCCGTTGGTGGGAAGCGGCTCGTCGAGCACCGAGGAAGCGCTGAGTTAGCGGTGGAGCGCTGAATACGTGGCGGAGCATAGGTATAGCAGCGCTCCGCTGCGATATGAGCGCTCCGCGGAGAGGTGCGCGCTCGGCCGCGGCCTCGGAGTAGCAGTCAGGCCCGCTCAGGCGCTGAGGAAGCCCTGGAAGCGTTGATCGAGTCGGTCGCGGTCGGGCTGGTCGCTGCCTTTGACCGGCACGTGCAGAGTCCGGCCGTCCATTTCTTGCAGGCCATGCTTCAGCATGGGACCGTCGACTTCTCTAAGAAGACGGCGATTGACCCGCACGACATAGTCCGGGCTAATGCCGAGGAGTTGGCGGTCATATGCGGCGTGGTGAATCTTGCACAGACTGAGCCCGTTCGTGACGACGGGATCGCCCCAGTCATTGGCATCCTCGATGATGTGCGCTGCGTCCAGCAGCTCTACATGCTTCAAAACGCATATGGCGCAACGCCGTTCGTAGGCCAACATGACCCGTGCCCGGAAAGCCGGCTGGTGCACGCGCTGCCGTACGAGACGGGTTGCATAGGCCTTCTCGACCGCCGACATCGTGCTCTCGCTCGGGATAGCGCGAATGGACTCATCGAGCGCCAGCGTGAACTCGCGAACGATGGGGTTGTTCCCCACGACATACACGGGGAAGGTCGGGACATACCAGTTGGGCATTACCTTCGTATAGCGAATGAGGGGCAGGCCGAACTCGAAGGCCCGGACCATCTTGGTGTTCTTACCGTCGCTCGACCCCGCCTTGCCCTGGTAGGCGTAATGGAGGAGTCCGCCTTCCTCCTCGCGATCGTTATATGGACCGTCGGGAGAGGTTGTGATCGCGAGTGTCGCCGTGAGCGCACTGGGGTTCCAGATGCCGCCGCCGCCAGGATCGATCAGGCGCCACCGGGTGCCATCGGGGAGGGGAAAGTCGCCCAGTTCCTCCAGGTGGATCGCCCCGCCGAGTTCCTCCGCGCGGGCCAGCAGGGTGGCAGCGATGACTTCGCGCAGCAGCCGCTCCGCCCGAGCCTCCTGCGCAGCCACCATGAGGGTAGCTAACCAGAGCGGTCGCCGGTCGTCGCGGCGCCGCAGCGCTCCGTTCGCCGTGGAGCGCGGAAATCGTGGTGGAGCGTAGGTATAGCTGCGCTCGGCAGCAAGATGAGCGCTCCGCTGCGAGGTGAGCGCTCGGCCGTCACGCGGCGACGGGAAAGGAAGAGCCGGTGAGTGCCTCGCACAGGGCCCACAGCTGCGCGCCGGCGGAGGTGTCGCGGGCGGCGGCGGAGGAGCCGACAAGCCGCGGGTAGCCGCGCATCTCACCCGGCCCGTTCGGTCCGACATAGCTGCCGCCGGGCAGGTCGGGGAGGGTGGCGGCATACAGCGTGGGCAGGGCACCGAGGTGCGCCGGTTGAGCGACCATGGGGAAGCGGTTCGCGATCCCCATGACCATCCGCTCCATTGGTCGGGCGTGGTTTTGCAGGTTCGTGGCGGCATAGCCCGGGTGCGCGGCCATCGAGCGCACGGGCGAGCCGGCGGCGGTCAGGCGCCGTTGCAATTCGAAGGCGAAGCTGAGGTCGGCGAGCTTGCTCTGGGCGTATGTGGGCCACGAGCGATAGGTGCGCCGCTCGGCGTTGATGTCGTCCAGGGCGAGGCGGCCGGCGCGGTGCATGAGCGAGGACAGGGTGACCACGCGGTCGGTGATCTGGGGCAGGAGCAAGCCGGTGAGCAGGAAGTGGCCGAGCACGTTGGTGGCGAATTGCAACTCGTAGCCCTGCGCCGAGAGCCCATGCGGGACGGCCATGATGCCCGCATTGTTGATCAGCACATCCACCGGGCGCGCGCCGAGTGCCCCCACGAACGAGCGCACCGAATCCAGGTTCGACAAGTCGAGGGCCATCGACTCGTGACGGCCATCGATCGCCGCCCTTGCAGCGTCGGCCTTCTCGACATTCCGGCACGCGAAGATCACGTGAGCACCGCTGGCGCACAATGCTTTTGCGGCCTCTAGCCCGATTCCGGAGTTGGCGCCCGTGATGACGTAGGTGCGACCGGTCTGGTCAGGGATGTCGGCGGCAGTCCATCGAGTCACCCGGTCACGTTAGGCGATCCCGCGCGGCGACGAAGGCAGCGACGCCGGTTCGGACATCCGCGCTCGAGTGCGCCGCCGACAGTTGGACTCGGATGCGCGCAGCGCCTTGGGGGACAACGGGATACGAGAAGGCGATGACATACACACCATCGGCCAACATGGCGTCCGCGATCCGCGTCGCCAGGCGCGCTCCGTCATCGCCCCGGAACATCACGGGGACGATCGGGTGTTCGCCGGGGAGCAACTCGAATCCTGCTTCGGACATCAGCGACCGGAAGAGTTTGGCGTTCTCCTGCAAACGATCCCGGGCGTCCGAGGAATCGCGCGCTAGCGCCAGGGCCGCCCGCGAGCCGGCGACGACCGAGGGCGCGACGGCATTGGAGAACAGATACGGCCGAGAACGCTGGCGCAGCAGGTCGATGATCTCTTGGTGGGCGCTGATGAAGCCACCGGACGCCCCACCCAGGGCCTTGCCCAAGGTGCCACTGAGAATGTCGACTCGCTTCTGTACCCCGAAATGCTCGGGCGTCCCCGCACCAGTGGCCCCGATAAATCCCACCGCATGGGAATCGTCCACCATGACCAACGCGCCGAATTCCTCTGCCAGGTCACAGATTTGGGGTAGTGGGGCCAGCGATCCGTCCATCGAGAAGACCCCATCGGTCACGATGACAATCCGTCGCGCCCCGGCGTCGCGGGCAGCGGTCAACTGCCCCCACAGGTCCGCCATGTCCGCATTGGCATAGCGATACCGCGCGGCCTTGGACAGCCGGATGCCGTCGATCAGGGAGGCATGGTTCAGAGCGTCCGAGATAATCGCGTCACCCTCGCCGAAGAGCACCTCGAAGACGCCGCCATTGGCGTCGAAGCACGACGAATACAGGATCGTGTCGTCCGTGCCCAGGAAGGCCGACAGCTCCGCCTCCAGGTCTTTGTGCTGGGACTGCGTGCCGCAGATGAACCGAACACTCGCCATACCGAAACCCCACTCCTCCAGGGCATTTCGGGCAGCTGCCACGACATCGGGGTGGTCGGCCAGGCCGAGATAGTTGTTGGCGCAGAAGTTCAGGGCTGGCCCTCGGCGGGTCTCGATGTGCGCCGCCTGCGGGCTGGTGAGCTGCCGCTCGTCCTTGAACAGCCCGGCTGCGCGGATCTCCTCGAGCGTCGACAGCAAGTCGGCGCGCAGTTCGCCATACATCTTCAGTCCTCCCAGTTCATGACGACCTTGCCGCACTCACCCGAGCGGGCGATCGCGAAGGCCTGTTCCCAATCCGCGGCCGGCACCCGGTGGGTGATGACCGAGGCGATGGCGTTCGCAAGCGTGGGCGAGGTCTGGAGCATCGCGCTCATCGCGTACCACGTCTCGAACATCTCCCGGCCGTAGATGCCCTTGATTGTCAGCATGTGGGTGATGACGCTGCCCCAGGTGATGGGGAAGGGGCCTTTCGGCAGACCCAGCAGGGCAACTCGACCGCCGTGATTCATATTGTCGATGAGTTCCTCCACGGCGGCCGCGGCTCCCGACATCTCCAGCGCCAGGTCGAAGCCCTCGCGCATGCCGAGCCGCCGCTGCGCGTCCCGCAGTCGTTCGGTGGTCGGGTCGACCACGAGGTCTGCGCCGGCCGCCTGCGCCAGTGCCCGGCGGTATGCGGACGGGTCGCTCACGACGATATTCCTCGCCCCAACATGCCGTGCGATCGCCACGGCCATCACCCCGATCGGGCCGGCGCCGGTGATCAGCACATCCTCGCCGACCATCGGCCACTGCAGCGCCGTATGCGTCGCATTGCCGAAGGGGTCGAAGATCGCGCCGAGGTCCGGGTCCAGGTCGGCGGGCTGGACATAGGCATTGCCGGCAGGGATCGCAACATACTCGGCGAACGCGCCGTCACGGTTTACGCCAACGCCGATCGTGTTGATGCACAGATGTTTTCGGCCGGCTCGGCAGTTGCGACAGTGTCCGCAGACGATATGCCCCTCGCCGGAGACTGCGTCGCCCACGGCGATGCTCCCGGCCGGCACATCCTCCCCGACCTCGATCACCTCGCCGAAGAATTCGTGCCCGACGATCATCGGCGGGCGGATCGTGGTCGCCGCCCACTCGTCCCAGTCATGAATATGCAGGTCGGTCCCGCACAGGCCCGCCCGCCGCACCCGAACCAGGACCTCGCCCGGTCCGCATACTGGCTCCGGAACCTCGGCGATCTCCAGACCAGGACCTGGTCCCGGCTTCACTAACGCGCGCACCTCAGCCTCCTCGGCCCATCTCGGCCACCCTATGTCGGAGCCTGCTGGCAGGATGCGAGGCATGATCGATCACTTCGGCATCAACTGCTCGGACTTCGAGGAAAGCACGCGCTTCTATGACGGAGTCCTGGGCGTGCTCGGGCACTCCAGGCTGATGGACTTCGGCGTGGCCATCGGCTATGGCTCCGAGGGCAGGCCAGCCTTTTGGATCAGCAAATGGCCTGGTGCAGAGCCGAACCGGGAGATGCACGTGGCATTCATCGCGGCCGACCCCGAGACGGTGAAAGCCTTCCACGACAAGGCCATCGCACTCGGCGCCGAAAGTCTGCACGCCCCGCGGCTGTGGCCGGAATACCACCCCGGCTACTTCGGTGCCTTTGTGCGCGACCCCGATGGCAACAACATCGAGGCTGTCTGCCACGACGCATCCGAGGCGGCGAGCTGATCCCCGGCCAGCCCTAGGCCGTGTGGTGGATCTCAGGACGCCTGTCGGCGGGCCTGAGCCGCGGCACCCCGCTCGGCATTCGCCACGACGGCGTCGAGGATCTCCGGGATCCGCGGGCGGGGCAGGTCGTGGGCCATGTCCGGGAACATCAGCAGACGCGAGCCGGGGATGGCCTTCGCGGTCGCAATGCCGCCGCTCGGCGTCACGAGCCGGTCGATCAACCCGTGCACGACAAGCGTCGGCACGTCGAGTTGACGCAGTTGCGCCGTCCGGTCCGGGCTGGCGAGGATGGCGCTGATCTGGCGGACCCGGCCGATGGGGTCGGGGTCGCGCTCGATGGCGGCCTCGATCATGCCGCGCAGTTCGGTTTCGTCCAGGTGCGGTCCAGAGATCTGGCGCCACGCATTCATCCCGAACTCCACCGCCTCCTCCCGCGTCGTCGGGCGGGCGGCGAGGAAGCTTTTGCGGAACTCTCCAAGGAAGGATGCGGCTGGCTTGCCGTGCAGCTTGCTGCCGGTATTCGACATGATCGAGGTCAAGGAAGCGACCTTGTCCGGGTGCCGAATCGCCAACTCCTGCGCGATCATTCCGCCCATCGACACCCCGACCACATGGGTCGGGCCGAGGTTGAGCGCATCAATGAGACCCGCCGCATCATCGGCCATATCGGAGAGCAAATAGTCGGACTTGGCCAGCCGCTTTGAGGCCACGCCCCGCAGCACATCCTTCGCCTGTGGCGCCGGCCCCCCGGTCTTGCTGGAGAGCCCGATGTCGCGGTTGTCGAAGCGGATCACGCGGTAGCCGCGCGCGGCAAGCCCGTCAACGAAAGCCGGCGGCCAGGCGATCAGTTGGGTCGCCAGACCCATGATGAGCAGCACCGGCGCCCCCGCGCCCTGCTCTTCGTAGTGCAGCGCAATCCCGTTGACATCAACCTTCGGCATGGGCCGATTCAATCACCCAGATGTGCCGATGCCCTCATGCACGAACTCGCGACGCTCCTCACATCGCCGGGGCGTAGGACCGTGTGCCAGCATCAAACGATGGCCCACCCACCGCGCTTCCACGACGACGATCCGCTGCTGAACCGGGTGCGCGACCTCGCCCTCACCTTTCCCGGGGCCGCCGAGAAGATCTCGCACGGGACGCCGACCTTCTACACCGTCAAGGTCTTCTGCCAGTACGGCGCCCCGGTCAAGGGGGACCACGACAGTTGGGCGCTGCGCCGGGCCCTCGTCTTCCGCCCCGACGAGAGCGAGCGGGCGCTGCTGCAGGCCGATGCGCGCATCCACATCCCTGCGTATGCCGGCCCCTACGGCTGGCTTGCGCTCGACCTGACCCAGGGCGAACCGGACTGGGCGGAGGTCCGCGAACTGATGGACGCGTCATACCGCCTGACCGCGCCGACCAAGCGGATCGCCGAACTCGACGCGCGCTGAGGGCGCGGCCCGCGGCATACGGTGGGGGAGTGAGTGAGAACCGCAGCCCGCTGTCCATCCTCGACCTGGCAATGGTGCGCCACGGGCAGCCGGTGGCGGAGGCGCTCGCCGACAGCGTCGTGCTGGCCCAGCACGCGGAGGCCACCGGCCGCTTCACGCGGATTTGGTATGCCGAGCACCACAACATGCCCGCCATCGCCTCGGCCGCGACGGCGGTCCTCATCGCGCATGTCGCCGCCCGGACGAACTCCATCCGGGTCGGCGCGGGCGGGGTCATGCTGCCGAATCACGCACCGCTGATCGTGGCCGAACAGTTCGGCACGCTCGCGGAACTGCACCCGGGCCGCATCGATCTTGGCCTCGGGCGCGCGCCAGGCACCGACCAGGTGACGCTTCGCGCCCTGCGCCGCGACCCGCGTGCTTCCGACGAATTCCCTTCGGACATCAGGGAATTGCAGGGTTATCTCGCGGGTGAGTCGCTGATCCCCACCGTCTCCGCGCACCCCGGAGCGGGCACCAAGGTGCCCCTCTACATTCTTGGGTCCTCGTTGTATGGCGCCCAGCTCGCCGCCGCCTTCGGGCTGCCCTATGCCTTCGCGAGCCACTTCGCCCCCGACGCGTTGGTGGCGGCGATGACGACTTATCGTGAGAGCTTTCAGCCCTCCGAGCAACTCGCCCAGCCCTATGCGATCGCCGCCGTCAATGTCATCGCCGCTGCCGAGAGCGCGACCGCGCAAGACCTCGCATCCCGGGTGCTCCGCAGCCGGGTGCGCAGCTTGGCCGGCCGCGTTCCGGCATATGCGGGCCGTCTGGATGACGCGACACTGGACCAGCTCATCGACTCCCCGGTGGGGGACCAGGCGCGCCACATGATGACCTACACGGCCATCGGGGATCGCGAGGATGTGGCGCAATATCTGGCCGACTTCCGGGCCACGTGCGGCGCCGACGAACTGATGATCACCAATCCCGCGCCCGGTCTGGACGCCCGCCTCACGACCCTCGACATCCTCGCGACCCTGCCCTGACGCCCAGGGCTGTGGATAACTCCGGCGCGCGCCGCCGCGCCGCTTAGGCTGCTCGTATGCCGTCCCTGCCCGAACTCCTCCACGCCGCGGTCGCCGACCTCGGCGGCACGGAGCGCCCCGGGCAGAGCGCGATGGCGCAGGCCGTGCTCGACGCCATCGACAAGGACGAGCACCTCCTGGTCCAAGCCGGCACCGGCACCGGTAAGTCCCTCGGCTACCTCGTCCCCGCGATCCTGCACGCGCAACGGACCGGCCAGCCGGCGATCGTCGCCACGGCCACGCTCGCCTTGCAGGGCCAGATCGTTGACCGCGACCTGCCGCGCCTGGCGACGGCCTTGGCTCCGCATCTGGGTCGCCGCCCGACATACGCCCTGGTCAAAGGGCGGCGAAACTACGTCTGCCTGCACAAGCTCGAGGGCGGCTTCCCGGACGAGGAGGACGGCCTCTTCGAGGTCGCGGAGGCGGATGCGAATGTCGGGCGACTCGGCCAGGAGGTCGTGCGCCTGCGGGCGTGGGCGCAGGAGACCGAATCGGGCGACCGAGACGAACTCGTGCCCGGTGTCTCCGAGCGCGCCTGGCGTCAGGTCAGTGTCAGCGCCGAGGAATGTCTGGGGTCGCGCTGCCCGATGGCCGCCGAGTGTTTCGTTGAGCGCTCCCGCGCCGCGGCCAAGGACGTCGATGTCGTCGTCACCAACCACTCCTTCCTGGCCATTGACGCCTTCGAGGGCCGGTTCATGCTGCCCGAGCACGAGCTGCTCGTCATCGACGAGGCACACGAACTTGTCGACCGGATCACCTCGACGATCACGGACGAACTGACACCAGGTCTGGTTCGGACGGCGGCCCGCCGGGCCCGCAAGGCCGACTCTTCTGACCTCCTCGAGGATGCCGCCCTCGTCCTCGAGCGCGCCCTCGAATCCCAACCCGACGGCCGGATCGACGCCATCCCGGATCAATTGGTTCTGGCGCTGCAGACGGTCCGCGACGCCGCCCGCGCGGTGCAATCGGACCTCAAGCCGCAGCCGGGCGAACAACTCGACGGTGCCGGTCAAGTGGCGATCGCTGCCGTCGAGGAGGTCTTCGACAATTCCGCACGGATGATTGAGGAGCGCGAACTCGACGTCCTGTGGAACCGCATCGACCAGCGCCGCGGACCGATCCTCCACGTCGCGCCGATGAGTGTCGCGATGCTCGTGCGCGACAAGATCTTCAGCGACCGCACCGTCGTCCTCACCTCCGCCACCCTCGAACTCGGCGGCACCTTCGATGCGCTCGCTGGGACCATGGGGTTGCGCGGGGCGGGCTCCCCGGCATACCGCGGCCTCGACGTCGGCAGCCCCTTCAACTATGGCGAGCAGGCGATCGCGTATGTCGCAGCGCACCTCCCGCCGCCGGGTCGCGGCGGCCTGAGCGAGCAGATGCTCGATGAGATCGAGGCCCTGGTTCGGGCGGCCGGCGGGCGCGCCCTCGGGCTGTTCTCCTCGATTCGGGCCGCCAAAGAGGCGACCGAGGCGATGCGAGATCGACTGGGAGAGAGCGAGATCGACATTCTCTGCCAGGGCGAGGATCAGATCTCCACGCTCGTGCGGCAGTTCGCGCGTGAGCCGAAGACCTGTCTGTTCGGGACGATGAGCCTCTGGCAGGGCGTCGATGTGCCGGGGTCCTCGTGTCAGCTCGTCCTCATCGATCGCATCCCCTTCCCGCGACCCGACGATCCACTGTCGTCGGCGCGCACTGAAGCCATCGGCAAGATGGGCGGCAATGGCTTTATGGCGGTCTCGGCGACCCACGCCGCTCTGCGGCTGGCGCAGGGCGCCGGCCGGCTCGTGCGTTCCTCGACCGACCGCGGCGTCGTCGCCTTCCTCGATTCCCGGATGATGACGGCGCGATATGCCGGCTTCCTGCAGCGCTCGCTGCCACCTTTCTGGCCCACCACCGACCGACGCCTGGTGATTTCCGCACTGGAGCGGCTGGACCAGAGCGCTCCGCCGCCGCGGGACGTGCCGGAACCGCGCAAGCGCGGCCTGCACGGGGCGGCCGGTCAGGCGGGAGATGCGGGCGAGGCCGCCGAACGTGTGGACTCGGACGGCGCGGCGCATGCCGAGCCCGCGAAGCCCGCCGCCCCGCCACCGCCACCGCCCGAGAACGCCCGCACCGCTGTCACCTTGGGCCATCCGTGGACCGAGCAGGACGACGAGGAATTGCGCGATGGCGTCGAGATGGGCCTGACCCTTGAAGAACTTGCCGAGTCTCTCGAACTCGCCGAGGAGGTCGTGGCCGCGCGCCTCGAGGGCCTCGGGCTGGAGCCGTCCGCCGAGCCCCAACTGTCCCTCGAGTGACGGGGCATTCCATGCATGAAGTGGGCCTGTCGGTGCTCCATGGCAGGCTGAACCCGTGAGTGAGACGGTTGCCGTGGCCCAGCGGGTGCCGCCGCTCGTGCTCATCCACGGGCCCGAGTCGATCCTCATCGAGCGGGCCCTCTCGCAGGTGGCGGCCGATCTGCGGCTGGCGCAGCCGGAGATCGAGATCTCCCGGCTGTCGGGGGTTGCGTATGACGCGGGCACCCTCCCCATGGAGGCGAGCCCGAGCCTGTTCGGAGAGGCTAGAGCGCTGATCATCCGCGACGCCGATGAGGGCTCCGAGGCCTTCCAGACGGACCTGCTGGCGGTCCTACCCGACGCCAGTGAGGATCTCGTGCTGGTCGTCGTTCACAAGGGGGGTGCTCGCGGCAAGAAGATCGTCGATGCCCTCAAGTCTGCCAAAGCGCGCGTCATCGACACGCCCGCAATCAAGACAGACCGCGACAAACAGGACTTCACGACCAATGAGTTCCGCCGCGCGGGCCGCAAGGCCACGCCGGACGCGGTGCGGGCCCTGATTGAGGCGCTCGGCAGCGATGTCGCCGAACTGGCGAGCGCCTGCCAGCAGCTGATCTCCGACACGACCGGCCTAATCGATGAGCAGGTCGTCATGACCTACCACGGGGGCAAGGTCGAGGCGACCGGCTTCCGCGTCGCCGATGCTGCGATCGCTGGCGACGCCGCAGAGGCACTGCGGCTGCTGCGGCACGCCATCGCCACCGGCCTCGACCCGGTCCCGATCGTCGCGGTCCTGGCCAGCCAATTGCGCCAGCTCGTCAAGGTCGGGGCGGCCGGCCGCGGTCGCTCCGCAGACCTCGCCCGAGACCTGGGCATGGCCCCCTGGCAAATCGATCGCGCCCGCCGGGCGCTGTCCGGGTGGAGCGGCGATGCCCTGGGCCACTGCATACAAGCCGTGGCCGCCGCCGACTTCGAAGTCAAGGGTGGGGGTCGCGACCCGGTGTATGCCGTGGAGCGCGCCATCTTGACCATCGCCGCGGAGCACGGGCGATGAGTGGCGGGAGGATGGATCGGATCCATTTCGTGTATCGATCCGCCGATGACGAGGTCGAGATCTTCATCAATGGCCGCAGCCTGATCGACCTGGCCGGTGCCGCAGAGCTGCCGGAAGCCCGACGGACCCGCGAGCCTGGGCTGGCCGGCTCGTATGCCTGGTTGCGGGCAGCGGTGATCCGCCGCCAGCTTGCTCACTTTCTCGGGACACCCCAGGCATCCTGGTTCGGTGACGGCGACACCGTTCTGCTCGGCTGTGAATGCGGGGATTGGGGGTGTTGGCCGCTAACCGCGAACATCGAGGTCAGCGACTCCATGGTGACCTGGTCGGGCTTCCGAAATGGCCACCGAGATTGGGATCTGAGCAGCTTCGGCCCCTTCCGATTCGGGCGAGTCGACTACGATCAGGCGCTCGCTCGCCTTGCCGACACGCTTACCCGCTCGGCCGAGGCGTAGTCGCTGCCGTCACGCCTGGGTCCGCGATTTCGTGCGGTCGGGTCCGCGCTGGTAGATTTGTCCTTCGCGTGCGCGCATGGTCGTGCGCGCACCGCAGCACCACCCAGGGCAGCTCACGCAAGGTATCCCCACGCCGGTCCCGAGCCGTCCTGCCGCCCTCAAAGGCATACCGACCAAACCGAAGAAAGATCACCTGTGGCAAATATCAAGTCCCAGATCAAGCGGATCAAGACCAACGAGATCCGCACCGAGCGCAACAAGGCCGTCAAGTCCGAGTTGCGCACGTGGATCCGCAAGTTCCGCGACGCCGCCGACTCCGGCGACGCTGCCGCGGCCAAGGACGCCCTCGCGACCGCCAGCAAGAAGCTCGACAAGGCTGTCTCCAAGGGTGTGCTGCACAAGAACCAGGCCGCCAACAAGAAGTCGGCCATGGCCAAGAAGGCCGCCTCCCTCTAAGGCGTCCCGAAGCCTCGAAGGCCACCTCCGCCCACCGGGCGAGGTGGCCTTCGGCCTTCCCGGACCCGTGCCGGGCTGTCCCAGGGCGGTCCGAGGGCGTGCACCGACGGATCCGTGAGAAAGACGCTGACAACGGGTGCTGCGTGCAGTAGCGTTCGCGCCACTACTCCTGAGCAAGAATCGGCAGGTCAGCATGCGTGTCTCGCCCAACTCGACCCGGCCACTGCGCTGGCGACTGCTCGGCCCATTCCTCGTGCTGGCGATGGGCCTCGCCCTGCCGAGCGCAGGCGCCTCCAAGGCCTGGACGGCTCCGGCATACCAGCGCACCATCGGCGGACCCGGCCACGCCGGGGTGTATGCCTGGGGCGCCGCCACGGCGCCCGATGGCAGCATCCTGATCGGCGACTACTGGAACTATGTGCTGCGCCGGTACTCACCCTCCGGCCAACTACTGCAGACGCTGAGCAGCCGGGGCAAGGGGCCCGGACAGAACAGCGCCCCGCACGGCGTCGCGGTCGACCCCAACGACGGATCGGTCTATCTGGCCGACATGAACCACCCCGATCGGCGCATCGTCAAGCTCGCGGCCGACGGCAGCTTCGTGCGCGACATCCCGACCTATGTCTTCGGCGTCACCGTCCCCTACCCCTATGTCACCCACATCGCGGTCGGGCCGGACGGGGATGTCTATGCCGTCAGCTCCCACAATGTGCCCTTTCTCTTCTCCTCGGTGCTGGTCTTCAGCAAGGACGGGGTGTTCAAGCGGGCCATCACCGGCGTCGGGACCGCGCCCGGGCAACTGGGCCTGATTCGCGGGATCACCGTCGATTCGGCCAGCAATGTCTATGTCGCCGACGCGAGCAAGGGATTGATCCAGGTCTTCGGCGCCGACGGCTCCTTCGTGCGCACCATCGGGGCCCGCGGCAATGGCCCCGGCAAGTTCGCCGGCGATATGCGCGGCCTGGCCGTGGACAGCGCGAACGGCTGGATCTACGCCTCCGACACCCAGGCCAGCCAGATCGAGAAGTTCGCCACCACCGGCGAACACCTGCTCACCTTCGGCTCCGAGGGCACCGGGCCCGGCCAGTTCGGCGATGGCGGACGCGAACTGACGATCGGGCTGGACGGCAACCTCTATGCCCCGGACTTCGGCAACTACCGGGTCCTGGTCTTCGCCCCCGATGGCACCTTTGTGCGCCACTTCCCCGACCCGGTGCCCGATCCTCCGCTCGGCGGGTTCAACCAGGCGATGGGGGTCGCGGTCAATGATGCGACCGGAAACGTCTACGTCGCCGACACCTACAACCACCGGATCCAGCAGTTCTCGGCCACCGGGAGCCCGGTGCGCCAGTGGGGCTTCCGCGGCAGCACCGACCCCTACGCGCTCAACTACCCGCGAGGGGTGACGGTCGAACAAGCCACCGGACGGGTCTGGGTGGCCAACACCCGACAGGGCAATGTCAAGACCTACACCGCTTCCGGCGGCTTCGTCAGCAGCTTCGGCAGTTGGGGCAGCGGGACCGGGCAGTACCAACTGGCGCGTGATCTGGTGGTCACCGGCAACCGGATCTACCACGCGGACAGCAACAACCATCGGATCGTCGCCACCGACCGCAAGGGCACCGTGTTGTGGACTCAGCCCTGCGGCACCACCTTCATCCCCGGCAGCGGCCCCGGTCTGCTGCGCGGCTGCACCGGGGTCGATGTCGACTCCTCCGGTCGGGTGTATGCCGCGGCCGTCACCGAGAACGCGCTCTACGTCTTCAATCGCAATGGCACCCTGCTGCGCAAGCTGACGACGCTGCGCACGCCCTATGACGTCGCTGTGTCCGGCGATCGGGTCTATGTGAGTGAGTTCCAGGGCAACCGGATCGTCGTCCTGGACCGCTCGCTGCGGCGCCTGGGCACCTTCGGCTCCCGCGGTACCGGCCCCGGTCAGTTCATCAACCCGGCCGCACTGGACATCGACGGCCAGGGTCGGGTGTATGTCGTGGACAGCCTAAATGAGCGGGTTCAGGTCTTCGGCTGAACGGGCCCCGACCGCGCTCCGCGCACAGCCGACCGCGGCTGAGGATCGCAGGCAGCCGACTGCGGCCGAGCGCCCCGGCCCCTGGGCGGCACTCCTGCCGACCCTGGACCCGACGACGATGGGCTGGCGTGGCCGGACTTTCTACCTCGACCCGAACCACACGGCGTACCTCTTCGACAGCGTCGGCAATGCCGTCCCGACGGTCTGGGTCAACGGCCGGATTGCTGGCGGCGGGTCCCAAGGCCAAGAAGGTGAAGTTCGAATCATGCTGCGGGAGAAGCTGACTCGGCGCCACCTGGATCTCGTGGAGGAAGCGCGGCAACGATTGGCCGAGTTCGTGGAGGGCGATCGGGTGCCCTCGACCTATGCAGCCGCCCTGCTCGACGGGCGACGACTGCCCTAGGCCGAGACCAGGGGCCGTGCTCTCCGCGACGGAATGGGCAACCGATTTGAATAGGTAAGCCTTACCTAACTAGACTTCAGAAGTCGTTCTCCCACTCGGAAGGTTCTTCCCGTGATGCGCAAGACGTCCACTGCTACCGCTTTCCTCGCCGGCTCGCTCCTGCTCTCCGCGTGCGGAAGTTCGGCGACCGAATCTAGCACCAGCACGACCGACGCGACCGCCGCCGCACCGCAAACCGTGACGATCTACTCAGGGCGCAATGAGGCCCTCGTCGGGCCGCTGCTGAGCCAGGTTGAGTCGGCCACTGGCACCAAAATCGATGTGCGCTATGGCGATTCGAGCGCCCTGGCCGCGCAGCTGCTCGAAGAGGGCGACCGCAGCCCGGCAGATGTCTTCTTCAGCCAGGACGCCGGGGCGCTCGGCGCGCTCGCCAAGGCCGGCCGCCTAAGCACCCTCGATTCGTCCACCACCGGCGCGGTCCTGAAGGGGTATGCGGACGCGAACGGCTCCTGGGTGGCCACTTCCGCCCGCGCCCGCGTCGTCGCCTATGACCCAGCGAGCGCGCCGGAGGCAGAGACGTTCACCAGCATCGACGCGATCCTCGATCCGAAGTACAAGGGCAAGATCGGCTTCGCCCCGACCAACGCGAGCTTCCACTCCTTCGTCACGGCACTGCGTGTCACCAAGGGCGAGGCCGGTGCCAAGGACTGGCTGACGAAGTTCAAGGCCAACTCGCCCCAGGCGTATGAAAAGAATGGCGCGGTGCTCGCGGCGGTCGACTCCGGCGAGGTATCCCTCGGGCTGATCAACCATTACTACTGGCACGAACTGGTCGCCGAGAAAGGCGCGGATGCGGTCAACGCCAAGATCCGGTTCCTCAATGCCGATGACCCGGGCGCGCTGATCAATGTCGCCGGCGTGGGTGTGCTGAAGTCCAGCGACACGCAGGACGCCGCAGCCAAGGTCGTGGCCTATCTGACCTCAAAGCCGTCGCAGCAGTACTTCGCGGACGAGACAGCGGAGTATCCCGTCGTCGCGGGCGTCACGACCGACAAGCATGACCTGCCGGACCTCGCCTCCTTGACCAGCGCCGGCATCGACCTCGGCCAACTCGACAGCCTTGAGGCGACCCTGGGCATGCTCGATGAGGTGGGCTTGACCTGAGCACCACGACAGCCGAGGGCACCCGCGTCCGGGGGTCACGGCATACGGCTGGCCCACCCTGGCAGTTGACCCTGCCGGCGGTGGGCATAGCCGTGCTTGCCCTGATCCCCCTGGTCTATCTCGTGATTCGCGCGAGCGAAGCGGGTGGGGGCCAGATCATGGCCATCCTGCTGCGCGAGAGGACTTTCGCGCTCATCGGGCGCAGCCTGGCGTTCGCCATGACGGTCACCGCCGCGTCTGTCGTCACCGGTGTCGGACTGGCGGTGCTGGTCGCGCGCACCGACCTGCCCGGGCGTCGCCTGCTCGCGGCGCTGGCGCCGCTGCCCCTCGCCGTCCCGAGTTATGTCGCCGCCTTCGCCTGGATCTCCTGGCTGCCGGGGGTGTCCGGCTTCCGCGGCGCGGTGCTGGTGCTGACCTTGTGCTGTTACCCCTTCGTCTACCTGCCCGTGCTCGCGGTGCTGCGCCAGAGTGATGGCGGCGCTGAGGAAGTTGCGCGGACCCTCGGACGCGGACCCTGGTCGGCGCTGCGCGCGGTGACCCTGCCGCGCGTCATACCAGCGGCTTCGGCGGGTGGATTGCTCGTCGCGCTCTACGCGCTCAGCGATTTCGGCGCTGTCTCGATCCTGCGCTATGACGTCTTCACCCGCGTCATCCACACCTCCTATAGCGCCAGCTTCGATCGCACCCCGGCGGCCGTGCTGGGGCTCTTGCTGGTCCTCATCACCGTCTGCTTCGCGGCGGGCGAGCGGTTGGCGCGGCGTCGCGAGGTGGCCAGCGTCGCTGCTGGAAGTGCTCGCCCGCCGGCTCGACTTCCGTTGGGGCGCAATCGGATTGCTGCGGTTCTCGCGACATACTCCGTGCTCACCCTCGCCTTGGTCGTGCCGGGAGCCTCGCTCCTTTTTTGGTTCGTGACGGGTCTCTCCGGCGGCCTCGAATGGGATCGTTTGCTGCCCGCGCTCGGCGCGACCACCTGGTTCGCGGGCCTCGGCGCCGTCGCCGCCACCCTGGCGGCCATCCCGGTCGGCGTCCTGGCGGCCCGGCATCGAGGACGCCTCGCGACCGGCGTGGAACAGGCGATCTGGGCAGCGCACGCCCTCCCCGGGCTCGTGGTCGGTCTCGCTATCGTCTTCCTCGGCATCCGCATGCTGCCAGGCATCTATCAGCGGACGCCGCTGTTGGTGCTGGCGTATGTCGTGCTCTTCCTCCCCGCCGCCGTCGCCTCCGTGCGCGCCTCGGTCGCGCTGAGTTCGCCGCGGATCGAGGAGGTCGCACGCTCGCTCGGGGCACGACCCGGCGCGGTCTTGCGGCGCGTGACGCTTCCGCTCGCGGCACCCGGCATCGGAGCCGGCGCCGCTCTCGTGCTGCTCACGGCGATGAAGGAACTCCCCGCCACTCTGCTCCTGCGACCGACAGGTTCGGACACGCTGGCTACCCGGTTGTGGAGCCACACGGGAGTTGGGGCGTATGCCGCCGCCGCGCCCTACGCAATCCTGCTCGTCGTGCTCGCCGTGCTCCCCACGTTCGCCCTCATGCGCCTGACCGGCGCGTGGGGCGAGGCTGCTGAGCAGGAGGCTCGGTCGTGAGTCGACTGGAGATCCACGATCTGCACGTCGACCTGGGGGAGCGGACGGTCCTCGCTGGTGTCGACCTCGAGGTGGAATCGGGGACCCTCGCCGCGATCCTCGGGCCGAGCGGGTGCGGCAAGACAACGCTCCTTCGGGCGATCGCCGGTTTCGTGACGCCGCGGCGCGGGACGATCCGGCTCGGTGCGCGCGTGCTGGTGGGGCCGGGGCAGGTGCGTGCGCCCGAAGCGCGGGGCGTGGGGCTGGTGCCGCAGGAGGGTGCGCTCTTCCCGCATCTCGATGTCGCCGCGAATGTCGCCTTCGGGCTGCCGCGCCGCGAGCGCCGCTCGGCCCGGGTCTCCGAATTGCTCGACCTCGTCGGTCTGTCCGGCTATGAGCGGGCGCGCCCCCACGAACTCTCCGGCGGACAGCAGCATCGGGTGGCCCTCGCCCGGGCGCTCGCTCCCGCCCCGGAGATGGTGCTGCTCGACGAACCCTTCGCCGCGCTCGACGCCGCCCTGCGCGGAAGTCTGCGCGCAGAGGTCCGCAGCGCGCTGGCTACGGCGGGTGCGACGGCGCTGCTGGTGACGCATGATCAGGACGAAGCTCTCTCGATGGCGGACTCCGTCGCCGTCCTGCAGGGCGGGCGAATCGCCCTGCACGACAGTCCGGTTCGGGTGTATGAAGCGCCCACCGACCTCAGTGCGGCGCGTTTCCTCGGGGAGCTTGTGGAGTTGCCCGCGGATCTCGTCGCTGGGCGCGCTCGATGCGCGTTGGGGGACGTGGAGGTCGCGGTCGCTTCCGGTGTCGATGAGGGTCCGGTCGTCCTCGGGCTGCGACCGGAACAACTGCGCCTTGGCGTCCCGGGCCTTCCGGGGGTGGGAGGCACGGCCGGGATCATCCGTGCCCGCGAGTACTTCGGGCACGACTGCCTCCTCGGGATCGAGTTGCCCGACGGCTCTGTGGTCCGCGCCCGCGTGGCTGGCCGCCCGCCGCTGGCGGACGAGGTGCAGGTGTATGTCGTGGGTCCGGTCCGCGCCTACGCTCGCTGACGCCGAGACGCGGTCGAGACGCGGGCTTGCTCGCTAGCTAGTCGAATACCGGTGGTGGCGCTGAAGAGCCGCGACCACCTCGGCAAAACGGGCCGCGCTGATTTGGCCCCCGTGGCGGCGCACCCGCGCCGGGTCCAATCGGATGATCCGGTGCAGCGCGGCCTCGGACGGGCGATGGCGGTGATCCCAGTCGCCGGCGCCAATATCGATCCAGAAACGACCCTCGCCGGCCTCCTGAGCGGCGTCCCGGTCGTGATCCTTGCTGGTCAAGGGCAGGGCGAGCAGCCACGGCCCGTCGTGGCCGATCACGAGAACCGGTCGGTCCTTGGACCGGGTGTGATCCTCTTGGAAGGGCACGGCTGCCCACACGACCTCTCCGGGATCCGGCAGCTCATCGTGCCGCGGGGAGTAGCTCAGCGGTGGCAGGGGACCCGTAAAGTCGCCCGGGTAGGTGCCCGCTGCATCGCTGGCACGCTCCCCGCTCCGCCCTTCACCCCCACCGGCACCCGGCCGATCCGGCTGGTGCCGAATTGGCGGTGCCGTGGGCGGAGTCCTGCGCGGGCGCGGCCGAATCCGCAGCATCCGGGCGAGGCGGGCCAACACCTGATCCATCACCATCGCGCCATCACCATCCGACCGCCCGCACGGAACTCATCACGAGACCCGCAACTCACGAGCCGGGGGGCATCGGCCCGGGACCGGGCAGAGCGGGGTAGACGGGCGGCATACCCAACTGCTTGGGCTCCCGAGGTCGCCAGAGCAACCGGCCGGGCGCGGACCGGTCCCGCAGCGCGTGGGCACGCCACGCCAGCACCGGGTGGGAGGCGAGCGCGTTGACGACCCAGACGAAGAAGCCCTTTTCCGTCTCGGCGCGATCCGCGATGGCGTTGATGTCTACGGTCGGATTGAGGTACTTGCCGATCGCCAGCGTCTGCATCGCCGGCGCCGAACCTTGCGGGCAGAAGGCATAACCGAAGTTGTCGGCGGTGTACTCCTGGCTGCGCGAGAAGACCGGCCGCACGAAGGGCACGATCTGCGCGCCGAACGTTCCCAACCAGCGCCAATAGGAAGCATGACCTGCGGCGATATGCCCGACCTCGTGCCCCACGATGAAGCGCAGCGCATCGGGATTCTTCAACCGGCCGCCGACCTCGAACAGGTCGCTGTAAATGAAGATGAACCGGCGGAAGCCGTGCCCGGACGCGGCGGCGTTGATCATGCCATTGCCGAGCACGACATAGGCATCCGGCGCCCTGCGCATCCCGAAGGCCGTGGCCGCCTCCTGCACCATGGCGAAGGCCTCGGGATATTGCGTCGGCGTGACCTTGACCGCGCCGAGCCGCATCTTGGCCATCAGGTGACCGCGGGCCAGCCAGAGCAGCACGGGTGCGAGCGTGAAGAGCAGCGGATAGGTCCCCGGCGTCTCGTCATGGCGGAAGGCATCGATGACGTAATAGAGCGAGAAGCCCATCACCAGCACCGAGGCCACGATCGCGGCGATCAGCGTGAGATTCTCCAAGGGGTGCCGCAGGGCGCCGCGGATCTCCCGGCGACGCCGCTCGTCGTGCATCGGCATGGCAGGCACCATGCCGGGCGGCGGCATGGGCGGGGGGTGGATCGACATACATCCTCCTGACTGATCCCCAGAACGGCTCGCGCTTCCCGATCATTCCGTATGCCGCCGACAACCCCGTGGCGGGCGCACATTCCCGCCCATTGCCGGAACCTGGACATACGCAACGGATCATTACCGTTGCCTATGTCCATGTTCTCTCCCATGACCCGGCAGATCCGCGGCCGGACCGGGCTGTCGGTGCGGCATGGGAGACTTGGGGGTCAGTCCCACCCGTCCCGGCTCGAAGGATCGAATCCACGTGTCACCCCGCGCCCGCGCCGCGCTGCAGCCGCACGCCACGCCGCCGGAGTTGATCCGCAACTTCTGCATCATCGCGCACATCGACCACGGCAAGTCCACGCTCGCCGACCGCATGCTGCAGTTGACCGGCGTCGTCGACGAGCGAGCGATGCGGGCGCAATATCTCGACCGCATGGACATCGAGCGCGAGCGCGGCATCACCATCAAATCCCAGGCGGTGCGCATGCCCTGGGAACTGGACGGGACGACATACGCCCTGAACATGATCGACACGCCGGGGCACGTCGACTTCACCTATGAGGTCTCTCGCAGCCTCGCCGCCTGCGAGGGCGCGGTTCTGCTCGTCGATGCCGCGCAGGGGATCGAGGCGCAGACGCTGGCCAATCTCTATCTCGCGATGGAGAACGAGCTGACGATCATCCCGGTCCTGAACAAGATCGACCTGCCCGCCGCCCAGCCGGAGAAGTATGCCGCCGAGCTCGCGGGTCTCATCGGCTGCGAGCCCGAGGACTGTCTGAAGGTCTCGGGCAAGACCGGCGCCGGCGTGGAGGAACTGCTGGAGCAGATTATCCGGCAGTTCCCAGCTCCGGTCGGCGACCCCGCCGCTCCCGCGCGGGCCATGATCTTTGACTCGGTCTATGACACCTATCGCGGCGTCGTGACCTATGTCCGCGTCATTGACGGCAATCTCAATCCGCGCGAGCGCATCGCGATGATGTCCACAAAGGCCCAGCACGAGTTGCTCGAAATCGGCGTGATCTCGCCGGAACCGGTGCCGGGCAAGGGACTTGGCGTCGGCGAGGTGGGCTATCTCATCACCGGCGTGAAGGATGTGCGTCAGTCGCGCGTCGGCGACACCGTCACGAATGCCTCCAAGCCGGCAGCCGCAGCGCTCGGGGGCTATCGAGACCCGAAGCCGATGGTCTTCTCCGGCCTCTATCCCATCGACGGCTCCGACTACCCGGATCTGCGCGAGGCGCTCGACAAGCTCAAGCTCAATGACGCAGCCCTGGTCTTCGAGCCGGAGACCTCTGCGGCGCTCGGCTTCGGCTTCCGGTGCGGCTTCCTCGGGCTGCTGCACCTGGAGATCGTGCGCGAGCGGCTGGAGCGCGAGTTCGGGCTCGACCTGATCTCGACCCAGCCGAATGTCGTCTATTCGGTGACGATGGAGGACGGCAAGGTCATCACCGTCACCAACCCGAGCGAGTTCCCCGGCGGAAAGATCGCCGAGGTGCGCGAGCCGGTGGTGCGGGCGACGATCTTGGCCCCGAGCGAGTTCATCGGCGCGATCATGGAGCTGTGCCAGAGCAAGCGCGGCACGCTGCGCGGCATGGACTACCTCTCGGAGGAGCGCGTCGAAATGCGCTACACCCTGCCGCTCGCCGAGATCGTCTTCGACTTCTTCGACCAGTTGAAGTCGCGCACCCGCGGGTATGCCTCGCTTGACTACGAACCCGATGGCGAACAGGTCGCCGACCTGGTCAAGGTCGACATCCTCTTGCAGGGCCAGACCGTGGATGCTTTCAGCGCGATCGTGCACAAGGACAAGGCCTATTCGTATGGCGTGATGATGGCCGGCAAGCTCAAAGAGCTCATCCCGCGGCAGCAGTTCGAGGTCCCCATTCAGGCGGCTATCGGCGCGCGCATCATCGCCCGCGAGAACATCCGCGCTATCCGCAAGGACGTGCTCGCCAAGTGTTATGGCGGTGACATCAGCCGCAAGCGCAAGCTGCTGGAGAAACAGAAGGAGGGCAAGAAGCGGATGAAGAATATCGGCACGGTCGAGGTGCCCCAGGAAGCCTTCATCGCCGCCCTGACCTCGGATTCCTCCAGCGCAGACAAGGCCAAGAAGTGAGCGCGCCGGCCGGGTGGTACTCCCTACCCGATG
The DNA here is from genome assembly GCA_020160805.1 of Actinomycetota bacterium. GTDB lineage: Bacteria > Actinomycetota > Actinomycetes > Actinomycetales > Dermatophilaceae > Nostocoides_A > Nostocoides_A veronense. The sequence goes on from JAIUPO010000003.1 coordinate 63,160, forward strand.
GGACGCAACGCTATTGGGACGGTGCGCAGTGGGCCGCGCCGAGTGCGCCGGCGGCGCCGAGTGCCTGGCCGCAGGACCAGGTGGCGGGTGGGTCCGCATACCCCCAGCAGCCGTATGCCGCCCCGCAGCCCTACTCCGCGCCGCCCCAGCCGTATGCCGCTCCGTCGGTCTATGGGTCGCCGCAGCCTTACGGACAACCCGGCCAGCCGTCGTATGCCGTGGGCCAGATCGCCCCGAAGAATCCCGGGCTCTCGCTGCTGGCGTCCTTCTTCATCCCCGGGCTTGGGACGATGATCAATGGCGAGGTGGGCAAGGGCGTGGCGATGCTCGTCATCTACCTCGTCAGCTGGCCGCTGATCCTGGTCCTCATCGGCATCCCGATGATGTTGGTCGTCTGGATTTGGGGCATGGTCGATGCCTATACCGGCGCCCAGAACTGGAACCGCCGGCACGGCATCTGGAGTTGACTCGCCCCTAATCTGTGGGGATGGAGGCGCCGGTCGAGGAGTATGTCGAGGGGCCGGTGCCTGCCCCGCTGCGGCCGTATGTCGCGAGCCTGACCGGCTATCGGCCCACCGGCTTCGCCGCCGGCGTGCACGTCGGTATGCCGTCGCGTCACCTCACGATGATCGTCGCCTTGGATGACCCAGTCACCTTGTCCGGCAACGGCCTTGGCGAGGATACGGTGCGCTTTGACGCGGTCGTGACCGGACTGCATACCCAGCCGGTGCGAGTGGCTCGGGTCGATGCGTCCTTGGCTGCGGCGTGGGACCTGCTCGTCTCGCGGCGTGGTGGGGTGTCGATCGCGGAGGTGGCCGAGCAGGTGGGCTGGAGCCGGCGGCAGTTCACCGCGCGCTTCGCGCAGGAGTTCGGGCCGCGGCCCAAGCTGGCTGCGCGGGTCATGCGCTTCGAGCGCTCGCGCCGACTTATGGGTCGAACCCCGTTGGCAGAGATCGCGTTTCGGTGTGGTTATGCCGACCAGAGTCACCTGGTCCGCGACTGGCGGCAGTTCGCCGGAGCCGCTCCGACGCACTGGCTCCGCGATGATGCTCTGGCGCGGGTGGGTTGATCGTGCGCGTCATCGTGCTGTCCGACACGCACGCCCCCCGGCATTGGAAAGGCGTTCCGCCGGGCCTTGGCGAGCCGCTCGCCTACGCCGAGGTGATCCTGCATGCCGGGGATGTGTGCACGCCGAGTGTGCTGGAGGAGTTGGCGGCATACGCTCCCGTGCACGTCGTGCTTGGCAACAATGACGGCCCCGATGTCGCCGCCTGGGGCGCGCCCGTAACGCTGGAACTCGACCTTGACGGAGTGCGGGTGGCGATGGTCCACGACTCCGGGCCCAAGACCGGACGCCCCGCGCGGATGCGCCGTCTCTTCCCGACCGCGGACCTCGTCGTCTTCGGTCACTCCCACATTCCGTGGGACACGATCGAGGATGGGCAGCGGCTCTTCAATCCCGGCTCGCCGACCGACAAGCGCCGGCAGCCGGTCGGGACATATGGGGTGCTGGACCTGATGGCCGGCCGGATCGAGCGGCACGAGATCGTGCCAGTCTTGTCGGCCTAGCGCGCCCGATGCGGGTTCACGCGGGCTCGACCGGCTGACGCAGGATGGTCCGCAGCTTCTCGGGCGCGGTGCGGCGGGCATCGCTGAGATAGATCTCGTGATGCTTTCCCCGCAGCCGCAATCCGTGATCCGGCACGACGTCGTGGTGCAGTCGCTCAAGGACGGGGCCCTCCGCGTCATACGGCCCGAGGTGCAGCGTCTGGACGCACAAGCCCTCGGCGAAGGGCTCCAGGCGAAGCCGGTCGAGCACGGGTGCGCTGCTCTTGCGAGCAACGCGGTCTCGGACAACGTCGAGGTGCGCGGCGGTGAGCCAGTCCGGGATGAGGTTCATGACGGTCCAGTCCCACTGCGACTTGTCGCGGCCACTTGTGAAGGTCTCGAGGTCGTCAGCCCACCACAGGGCTTCGAGCGGCATGACGGTGTAATCACGGCCAATTTCATTCTTGGACAGGAACTTCAGGCCGTAGGCGACCGGATACAGAGTGGCGAGCGCGTCCGCATACTCCGGCGCGGTGTTGGGATCGCCGTGGCCGTCGATCATGAGGAACTGCGCCGGCGCCACCGTGACGATCTCGAAGCGCCCCCGCGGCGCGACGTATGTCGTGATCTCCCGCTTGAGGTCCGCCTTCACGATGTTGCCCCTTCCTGGACTAGCGCCCAGTCTCACCTCTCGACTGCCCACTCGTCCAAGACATCACAACCCTTCGGGCGGGAGACTCGGGGCATGAGCACACAGCCGAGCCCCCGCCCCGATCACAACATCTGGCCTTCGATCGTCTACACCGACGCCGCGGCCGGCCGAAAGTGGCTGGCGGACCTGGGCTTTGAGGTGGGAATCGTCATACCCGGCGAGGACCAGGGCACCATCCACCACAGCGAGATGATCTGGCCCGAGGGCGGGCGAGTCATGGTTGCGACGGCTGGCAAAGCCGCTGGCGAATTTGGTGGCGCTCCCGGCACGATGGGCGTGTATGTCGTGACGGCGCACCCCGACGAGTTAGCGGCGCGCGCGGAATCCCTTGGCGCGCATTTTATTCGGCCGCTGAAGACCGAGGAGGATTACGACTCGCGTGGCTTCTCGGTCAAGGATCCCGAGGGCAACTCGTGGAGCTTCGGCACCTACGCCGGCAGCTGACTCACTCTGGTGTGGGCTGATTTCGCCGGGAAGCCTGCACTTGCGTCGAGAACCTTGCGCTTCACCCCTGCTCGAAAGCAGGGTAAAGCGCAAGGTTGCGGCATCCGGAGAGAAATGGGAGTCGTCGAGCCGGGGCTCAGGCGAGGAGTTTGGCGCGGAGGGCAGCGACCTGGTCGGCGGTCCAGCCGTGGGCGAGCAGCCAGCCGGCGGCTCCGCCATAGTCGGCGGCGAGCATCCCCAACAGGCCCTCCATCGAGCTGGCGAGGGGGACCTGCTCCGCAACGGGCTTGTCTCGCAAGGATTCCCGATACGGATCGCGGTCGATCAAACGGTCGATGATCCGCTGGATGCGCTCGCCGGACAGGACGTAGTCGGCGATGATCTCCTCGTCCGGCACTCCGGCGACCGCTAGCGCGAGGCCGACAACCGTGCCGGTTCGGTCCTTGCCGGCGGCGCAATGCACGACGGTTGCGCCGGTCGCCGTTGCCACGACCGAGAGCGCCCCCGATACCGAGTCGGGACGCTCGGTCAAGTAGCCGCGATAGTGCTGGCTCCAGAAGTTGGCATCCTTGGGACGCGGCTCGCCGACGGGATCGGCAGCCAGGAAGCCGGGCACGTCCACGCCCGGCGCCTGCTCGCGGATGAAGCTGTGGTGGTGGTGTCGCAGCGTGGTGGCGCGCAGCGGGCCGTCCCCGGTGGCGTGCAACTCCTTGTGCGATCGCAGGTCGACGATATCCGTCACGCCCAGGTCGTCGACGAGGTGGCAGACGGCGCCGGGGGAGAGGTCTTGGAGGTTGTCGGACCGGATCAGACGCCCGGGGCGCACGAGGCCACCGTCGCGGGTCGGCAGGCCACCGACGTCGCGCATATTGACGACGCCATCCAGGTCGATCCACCGCTGCATCCCGCCAGGGTATGTCGCCCCCGGACCACGGCGCGGCGCGCGGGCGGCCGTCAGGCCTCGCACTGGTGAACTGTGGTCGGCGTCGCTCGCGCTGGGGGGCATGAGTGAGGGCCTCGGAAAGTATGAGTTTCCGAGGCCCTCGTCGATCTCGACCGGAGTCGAGTTCGTTGCACCAGCCGAAGCCGGTGCGGGTGATCACGACCGAGGTCGTGATCGGAGTCATCGGCCGAAGCCGAGACAGTTTGAGTCGGGCCGAAGCCCGTCTCGTGATTCCTGCGCCGAAGCGCCGGAATCGGTTGATGCAGAACAAGTTCCGCATCGTGACCCGGCCCGAGGGCCGAATCTTTCGCTCCCGCCCGGAGGCGTTTGCGATGACCTATTTCTATCCCGAGAACCACCCTCCATCAAGCCCTACGACTCGACCAATTCGAGAAATCTTCGGACCCTCGGCGTGTCGCGCTGGACACGCCGGGCCCTGTGTTACTCACGTGATTAGGGGACCGGGTCGTGGGCTGGGAGGATGCCGGTATGCCGCCCAGTGCCCTGCCTGATGGTGACCCCGCGCCCGCGGATGGCCACCTTCCGCACGCGGCTCTCGAGTCGGCCGGCGGCGGCGAGATCTCGGCATACGTCCATGTGCCCTTCTGCCGGGTGCGGTGCGGCTACTGCGATTTCAACACCTACGCACCGGGGGAGCTGAGCGGGCCGGCCGGGGCCAGCACGACCTACGAGGAAGCCCTGGCCCGCGAGGTGGCACTGGCAGCCGGAGTCCTTGCGCCCGCTGACACCCTGCCGCTCGCGACGGTCTTCGTCGGCGGCGGCACACCGACCCTGCTGCCCAGCGAGCACCTGACCGCCCACCTTCGCCGGATCGCCGCGATCTGGCGGCCCGCCGATGACATCGAGGTGACCACGGAGGCCAATCCCGACTCCGTGACCCGAGAATCGTTGGCGCACCTGCGAGCCGGCGGATTCACTCGCGTGAGTTTCGGGATGCAGTCCGCCGTTCCTCACGTCCTCGCGACCCTGGAGCGCACGCACGATCCGGCCAATGTCGCGACCGCCGTCGCTGCCGCCAAGGCCGCCGGATTGGACGTGAGCCTGGATCTGATCTATGGCACGCCGGGGGAGTCGCTGCAGGACTGGCGGGCGAGCCTCGAGGCGGCGATCGCGCTGGAGCCGGACCACATTTCGGCATACGCCTTGGTCGTCGAAGACGGCACCAAGATGGCGGCGCAGGTACGGCGCGGACAGATCACCCTGCCGGATGATGACGATGAGGCCGATAAGTACGAGCTCGCCGACGAGTTGCTGAGAGCGGCCGGCTACGACTGGTACGAAGTCAGCAACTGGTCCCGGCCGGGCAAAGAGTGCCGCCACAACCTGCGCTACTGGCAGGGCGGCAATTGGTGGGGCTTCGGCCCCGGTGCCCACAGCCACGTCGCTGGCGTCCGATGGTGGAATGTGAAACACCCTGGGGCGTATGCCGATCGGCTCGCCCAGGGCGTCTCCCCGGCCGCCGCGCGCGAGGTGCTCACCCCCGAGCAGCAGTATGACGAGCGAGTCCTCCTAGGCATCCGCCTGGCTGGTGGGCTGCCCGTCGGGGCGCTCGCGCCCGCGGGGGTGGCAGCCATACCCGCCCTGGTCGCGGACGGCCTGGTCACCGAACACTCCGCGGACATGGACGGCTCAGCACCAGGTGACGAACCGGCTCCCACTCCGCATACTCACCGGCTCGTCCTCACCCTGCGCGGCCGACTCCTCGCCGACACCGTCGTCCGCCGCCTGCTCGGCTTCGCCGGGTGAAGGATTCCCGCCCAATGCCGGAAACCCTTCGTTTGTGCCGGAAAGAATCTGACACAAACAAAGGGTTTCTGGCATCGGGCGGGAAACCTACATGCGGTCCCGAAGGGGTTACTTGATGATGCGGGGGGTCAGCGGGGGGTTGTACCACTCGCCGGCGTTGGCCTTGGTGGCCGCGATGATGTGGACCACGATCGCCCAGACGCAAATCACCGGGTAGGTGATGAAGCCGATGAGCAGCAGCATCAGGATGGCCGAGACGAGCAGGCCGATCCCGGTGATGATCTGCACGTTGAGCGAGTTAGCGGCGGCAGCGCGGACGAACGGGCCGCGGTCCTTGTACATCAGGTAGATGACCAGGGCCGCCACGAAGCCGAGGGTCCCCGCGCTCAGGACGAAGCAGACCAGCGGGATCAGGTGCGAGAGCATCGCCCAGTTGCGCTCCTGCGCCGGAGTCATCGGGCCGGAGGCGCCGATCGTGCCGAGATTGTCCTGCCAGGCACTCTGGCCCGCCGGAGCTTGGTAGGCCGGTGCTGGGTAGGCCGGCGGGGGATAGTTCGGCGGCGGGGCGGCATTCCACGACGACGGGGCGGCCGGGGCGTCGTTGGGCGAGGCCGGCGCGCCGGAGTTCGGCAGCGGCGTGGTCGGCGGATAGGTCGGGTAGCTCGGCGCGGCCGGGTCCGGGTAGACCGGGTCCGGGTTCGGCTGCTGCGTCATGGCGTGTGTATCCCCTTGGTGCGAGGCTCCCGGGACGGTCCCGGGAAGCGTGCCTGCACTCCATACAACCGCACCGGGCGCCCGCGTGATCCCCGTTCCGCCAGAATCCCGGGTCGTGTCCGGGGCGGCGCCAGGGTCATCCCCGACCCCGCTGGCTAGCGGCCCTCGGGCGCGGTCACAAAGTCGATGAGTTCTTCGACTCGGCCGGAGAAGGAGGGTTCCAGGTCGGCATACGTCCGCACCCGCGAGAGCAGGTGCTTCCAGACCAGCCCGATGTCCTGGGCGGACGTATGCGGCAACCCCAGGGCGGCGGCGATGCCTGCCTTCCAATCCTGGCCCTTGGGTATGACCGGCCACGCCGCCAAGCCTACCCGATCGGGCCGAATCGCTTGCCAGACATCGACATACGGATGCCCGACGATCAGGACCCGGTCGGGTCCGAAGCGCCGCATCGTCTCCGAGACGATCCGCGACTCCTTGGTCCCTGAGACCAGGTGATCGACGAGCACCCCGGCCCGCGCCGTCCCCGATGGCCCGAAATCCGCGAGCGCCGCAGCCAAATCGTCCACCCCATGCAAGGGCTCGACCACGACGCCTTCGATCCGCAGATCGGCGCCCCACACCTTCTCCACCAATTCGGCATCGTGCGTGCCCTCGACAAAGATCCGCGACGCGGCGGCCACCCGCGCGCGGGCGCCGGCCACGGCATAGGATCCGCTCGCGGTGCGCACCGGGGCACGCGGGGCCTGCGGGGCGACATACGGCACGAGCCGCACGGGGGAGCCATCGACCAAGAACCCGGGCCCGAGCGGGAAGGCTCGCACCCTGCCGCGCCGGTCCTCAAGGCGCACGACCTGCTGGCCCCCGATCTTTTCGACGCCGACGATGGCACCGACCCAACCGGTCTCGACCTCCTCGACGACCAGCCCCGGCTCCGCCGCCTGATCGACGGCCCGACCACGCGCCGGGCGCCGCCAGTCGCCGGAGAGGACATCGCCGCCATACCGATCGCTCACCCGGCGACTGTACGTGCCCCGACGAGGCACACCGTAGAATTGGCACTCCGCGGCGGCGAGTGCCAGCCGCGCAGCAAACGGCCTGGAGGGAGGCGCACATGAGCACCGATCGACCGGTGTCGAACGAGCGGCGCCTGGCCGTGCTCGGCGCGATCGTGCAGGACTATGTCCACACCAGCGAGCCCGTCGGCTCCAAGGCGCTGCTCGAGCGGCACGGCTTCGGCGTCTCGGCCGCGACGATCCGCAATGACATGGCAGCGTTGGAGGAGGAGGGCCTGATCGCGGCACCGCACACCAGTGCCGGCCGGATCCCGACCGACGCGGGCTACCGCCTGTTCGTCGATCAGCTCTCGCAGATCAAGCCGATGAGCCGCGCCGAGCAGGCCGCGATCGCCCAGTTCCTGCACGATCCCGTCGATCTCGACGATGTCGTGGACCGCACCGTGCGGCTGCTGTCGTCGCTGACCGGGCAGGTCGCGATGATGCAGTACCCCTCGCTGACCCGCTCCAGCGTGCGGCACATCGAGGTCGTGCCGATGGGCGGCCAGCGGCTGATGGTCGTGCTCATCACGACCACCGGCCGGGTCGAGCAGCGCGTCCTCGACGCCGGGCAGGACCTCGCCGCCGACGCCGCAGAGCTCATCTCTCGCCTGCGCACCGGCATCAATACCGCCGCCGCCGGACGCCGCCTCGTCGACGACGCCGCCGCCCTCACCGCGCTCCCGGATGCCTTTGCCCCCGACGAGCGCGAGATCGTCCGCCGGGTCGTCGGCGCCTTGGATGAGGCGCTGGTCGAGGAGCGCGAAGAGCGGGTCACTCTCGCCGGCACGGCCAATCTCGTGCGCCAGCCGCTGGATTTCCCCGCCACCCTCGAGCCGGTTCTGGATGCGCTGGAACAACATGTGGTGCTCTTGCGGTTGCTCTCCACAGCCGCCGGTGGCGAGCACATCGCCGTGCGCATCGGCCACGAGAATCCCGTGACCCAGCTCCAGTCAACCTCCATGGTGACCACGGGGTATGGCAGCGGGGGCGAGTTGGTCGGCGGCCTCGGGGTGGTCGGTCCGACTCGGATGGACTACCCCACGAGCATGGCCGCGGTCCGCACCGTGGCGGCATATATCTCCGGCTTGCTCGCGCAGTGACGACACGACAGATTCGATAACGAGGATCAGGTGAACGACTACTACCAGGATCTCGGGGTGTCCCGGGACGCCAGCCCCGAGGCGATCAAGCAGGCCTACCGCCGCCTCGCCCGCAAGCTGCACCCGGACGTCAACCCCGGCGCCGAGGCCGAGGAGGAGTTCAAGAAGGTCTCCCAGGCGTATGACGTGCTGTCCGATCCGGACAAGCGCCGCCAGTACGACATGGGCAACGACCCGTATGGCGGGCAGCAGGCCGGCTTCGGCCAGGGCTTCTCGTTCAGCGACATCATGGACGCTTTCTTCGGCGGCGCCGCCGGCCCGTCGCGCGGCCCGCGCTCGCGGACCAGCCGCGGTCAGGACGGCCTCGTGCGCCTGCCGATCGACTTGGTGGATGCCGTCTTCGGCGGCGAAAAGGACCTGACGATCGAGACCGCCGCGACCTGCGGCACCTGCAAGGGCGATGGCTCCCAGCCGGGCACCGGCCGCCGCAAGTGCGAGGTCTGCGCCGGGCGCGGCGAAGTCCAGCAGGTCCAGCGCAGTTTCCTCGGCCAGGTCATGACCAGCCGGCCCTGCCAGGCCTGTCAGGGGTATGGCGAGGTGCTGGTCAACCCGTGCTTCGAGTGCTCCGGACACGGCCGGGTGCGCACCCAGCGGACGCTGACGATCGGCATACCCGCCGGCGTCGACACCGGCACCCGCATCCATCTCGCGGGCGAGGGCGAGGTCGGCCCCGGTGGTGGTCCCGCCGGCGACCTGTATGTCGAGGTGTCCGTCGCCCCTGACCCCGTCTTCACCCGGCGTGGCGATGACCTGCACGCGAGCCTGCCGGTGCCGATGACGGCGGCCGCGCTTGGGGCGCGGATGAAGCTGGACACCTTCGACGGGGCCCAGGAGATCGATATCAAACCGGGCACTCAGCCGGGCGAGACGATGACCCTGCGCGGGCTGGGCGTCACGCACCTGCGCGCCGGCGGCCGCGGCGACATCATCGTGCACGCCGATGTGCGCACCCCGACCAAGATCGACGCCGAGCAGGAGGCGCTCCTTCGCCAGCTTGCGACGCTGCGCGACGAGGAGGCCCCGGCCGGGCGGTTGGCGGCGGGCGACCACGGGCTTATGGGCAAGCTGCGCGACGCCTTCAAGCCGCGGTGATCTCGTGACTCTTGCGATGTTTCTCACTGACCCCGGCGAGCTCGATCTGGCCGTGGTCGGCACGGCCTACACCCTGGACGGGGCGGAAGGCCGGCACGCAGCGACCGTGAAGCGGATGCGCGTGGGTGAGCGGCTGATGCTCAGCGACGGGCAGGGACGCCGAGTCACGGGCACGGTCGCGGAGGCTACGCCGGGGGAGTTGCGCATCGACGTCGAGCGCGTCGAGGATGAGGAGCCGCCCGGGGCGCGTCTCACGCTCGTGCAGGCCCTCGCGAAGGCCGACCGTGACGATGCGGCGATCGAGGCGGCGACGGAGTATGGCGTGGATCGCGTCATCCCCTGGCAGGCCGAGCGCTCGATTGTCCAGTGGCGCGGGGAGCGGGCCGAGAAGGCCCGGCAGAAGTGGGTCGATACCGTGCGCGCGGCGGCCAAGCAGAGCCGACGCGCGTGGGTGCCGGAGGTTGAGGATCTGGTCGACACGGCCGGCCTCGCGCGACGGATCTCCTCGGCGTGCATCGCGTATGTGCTGCACGAGGACGCGGTCGTTCCCCTCGCGGGACAACCGATTCCGGCCGTTGGTGAGGTGCTGCTCATTGTCGGGCCCGAAGGCGGGATCGGGGAGAGCGAACTCGCCAAGCTCACTGCCGCTGGTGCTCATCCGGTGCGGCTGGGCACGAGTGTGCTGCGGTCTTCCTCGGCCGGCCCGGCAGCGATTGCCGTGCTGTCGGCCGAAGACCGCTGGCGCTGAAGGCTATTCGGCGCGCAGCGGGATGGTGACGGTCGTGTTGGGGTCGTTGGCGACCTGCACCCGCAGCGTGTAGGAACCCGCCGCGAGTGGGTCGAGAGTGATCGTGAAGGGTGCCTGCGGCACCAGATCGCCGACGCGCACCTCGCCGCTCTGTGCGGTCGGCCCGCCGTCGATTCGCCAGCTCAGGACGGCGCCCGGGTGCGTCGAAAGACCCGAGAAGGTCTGCGGGACACCAGCTGTGAGCGTCTCGTCCCAACCCGGCCGGTCCAGCCAGATGGGGCTAGCCAGCGCCGCGATCTGGGTTGGCGGTGGGCGGTGGAAGTCCTGGTTGATGTCGGCGCCGCGCACCACCCCATACCCCTCCACTGAAATGAAACGCACGGGTATGTCGCCGCGCCCGACGATGGCCTGCGCCGTGAGGATCAGGCTCAGCCGCGCCCGGTCCAACACGCCGGCCACCCACGTCACGGCGTCGTCGAGACCCTTGGCGGTGATGGTGATGCGTTCGTCCGAGATGTCGACTGATTGCACATCCAAACCGCCGCTCGGTCCCACGGTTCCAGGACCATCACTGCGCCGTCCGGTCCAGGCGAGCGCCGCGGCGATGACCTGGCCCGGGGTGGCATCGGCCGGTAGGCCGAGCCGAGGGTCGTCCTTGCGCAGGAAGGTCCGGGTGAGCCCGAAGCCGTCCGGGGAACTGGGGTCGCGCACGAGCAGATAGATCGGGACGGCGCCGGGCAGCACGGTGTTCGGGGGCGCGCTCGCCGGGTCCGATGGTGTGGTGGAGAGCACGGTCGTGCTGCTGCCTGTTGCGGCCGGGTCGCCGGTCCCGGACCGGCCGGGCAGCATGGCGAGCACCGTCGCCGTCGCGACCATGGCCACCGCCGCCGCGGCGGCGACCAGCACCAACCAGCGAGTATGCCGGGGGGCGGGGGCGGACTGCATACGGACGGCGTCCTGGATCGCGGAGAGGCGGTCGGAGGGGGTGACCGCGGACGCGTCGGTCTGCAGGGCGCCGCGCAGCGAATCTTCGAGATCGCGCAGGTCGTCGGTGGTCATGGGGAGTCCTCCCGGGGGGAGCGGGTCGGGTCGTCGAGATGCGAGCGCAGGGCGCTGAGGCCGCGGTGGGCATGGGCTTTGACCGAGCCGGGGGCGATCCCGAGGGTGTCGGCGATTTGCGCCTCCGACAGGTCGCTGTAATAGCGCAAGATCAGGACCTCACGCTGGCGGCGGGGGAGGTGCTGTAAGGCGGCGAGCATGGCCTGGTTGCCGAGGCTGCCGAGGGCGCTGTGCTCCGCGCTGGGGGCGACGGATTCGCGCTCGGCATCGGGACCGGCCTTGATCAGGTAATCGCGTTCGACCGACCGGTGGCGCAGCACCGACCGGGAGGCATTGACGACGCTGCGCCGCAGGTAGCCGACCGCCTGCTCTTTGTCCTGCAGGTGATCCCAACGCCGATGCAGGGCGACAAGCGCATCTTGAACGATGTCCTCGGCCGCGCCTTGGTCCCGGACAAGCAGCCAGGCGAGCCGGACCATGGGAGTCCACTGGGCGGCATACAGCACCTCAAGGGCCTGGTCGGCGCTGAGCGCCGCCAGTTCTGCCGAGGTCCGCGCCACGAGGGACATTGTCACGCCCTCTCCACGCGCCACGTCCGAAGCGGGTTGACTGGGCGGAGCAGCTAAGTTGCTGCGTATGTCAGCCGACTGCCTGTTCTGCAAGTTCGTCGCCCGCGAGATCGAGCCGCAGGTCGTGGCCGAGTCCGAGACCGCCTTCGCCTTCCGGGACATCAATCCGCAAGCCCCGACGCATGTGCTGGTCATCCCCAAGCGGCATGTCGCGAATGCCGCGGAGTTGGCGCAGCATCCCGCAGATGCGGCGGGTGTTTTGGCGCTCGCGGCGCAGGTGGCGGAGGCTGAGGGATTGGACACGGGCTACCGACTGGTGACGAATACCGGCGCCGACGCGGGGCAGACGGTCTTCCATTGCCACATCCACTTACTCGGCGGACGAGGGCTGGCTTGGCCGCCCGGCTGAGCCATATTCGGTGGCTGGGCGGGTGAGGCCGCATAGAATGGCCGAACCCATGAGTGACCTTTCCCCAGAGGCGAGCGGCGCGCCGCAGCCCGTGCAGCCGCTGCACATCGTCGAGATCCCGTCGTCGGTCCCCATGGTCTCCCTGCTCGGACCGCGCGACGAGCTGTTGCGCACCCTGGAGCGGCAGTTCCCGCATGCGTCGATCCACGTGCGCGGCAACGAGTTCCGGATGACCGGGCCCAGCGCCGATATCGCCCTCATCGAGCGCACTCTCGACGAACTACTCGCCGTGCTCGCCGCCGGCCAACCCCTGAATCGGGACGCCGTCGAGCGGTCGATCGGGATGTTGCGCAGCCAGTCCGCCGAGCGCCCGGCGGATGTGCTGACGATGAATATCGTCTCCAACCGCGGCCGCACGATCCGGCCCAAGACCTTGAACCAGAAGCACTATGTCGACGCCATCGACGCCCACACGATCGTCTTCGGCATCGGCCCCGCGGGCACCGGCAAGACCTATCTTGCGATGGCCAAAGCCGTTGCTGCGCTGCAGGCCAAGCAGGTCAACCGGATCATCCTGACCCGCCCCGCAGTCGAGGCCGGCGAGCGGCTGGGCTTTTTGCCCGGCACTTTGAACGACAAGATCGATCCCTACCTGCGCCCGCTGTATGACGCCCTGCACGACATGATCGACCCCGAGTCGATCCCGCGCCTGATGGCCGCCGGCACCATCGAGGTAGCCCCCTTAGCCTATATGCGTGGTAGGACTTTAAACGATGCGTTCATCATCCTCGATGAGGCGCAGAACACCTCGCCGGAGCAGATGAAGATGTTCCTCACCCGGCTCGGGTTCGGGTCCAAGATCGTGGTCACGGGGGATGTCACGCAGGTCGACCTGCCGGGTGGGACGCAGAGCGGATTGAAGGTCGTGCAGGACATCCTGCGGGGGATAGAGGACGTTCACTTCGCCAATCTGACCTCCGTGGATGTCGTGCGACACCGCCTCGTCGGCGACATCGTCGATGCCTACGGTCGATGGGATTCGTTGCAGCACAAGCATTCTGGCCCGGGAAGGACCACTGGTGAGCGTCGACGTCCTCAACGAGACTGACTCCGCTGTCGATGAGGTCGAACTCGTCGACCTCGCACGCTATGTCATGGCCGAGATGCGCGTGCACCCGCAGGCCGAGCTCTGTTTGCGCCTGGTCGACGAGGCCACGATGACCGTGCTGCACGAGAAGTGGATGGACCTGCCGGGGCCGACCGATGTCATGAGTTTCCCCATGGACGAGCTGCGTCCCGGACGCGACGGCGAGGCGCCCGAGCAAGGCGTGCTCGGCGACATCGTCCTGTGCCCCACCGTCGCCGCGAAGCAAGCTGCCGAGGCCGGACACGCAACCGCCGAAGAAATGCTGCTCCTGACGACGCACGGCATCCTGCACCTGCTCGGCTACGACCACGCCGAGCCGGAAGAGGAGAAGGAGATGTTCGAGCTGCAACGTCAGCTCCTGCTCACCTTCCTCGCCGGCCGCGGCCGACCGCGCGCCTGAGCCCATGACCGGCCAACTGATCGCGGTCGCGCTGGTCGCGGTCCTTTTCGCCGCACTCATCGCGCTCGCCGAGGCTGCCATCGGCCGCTCCAGCCGGGTGCGTGCCGAGGAACTCGCGGACGAAGGCCGCGGGGGAGCCACGAGCCTCGGCGTCATCCTGGCCGACTCGGCGGCATACCTCTCGGTCACCGCCTTCCTGCGCACCGTCGCCGAATCCGTTGCGGCAGTGTGTATGACGCTCGCGGTCACCTCGATCGTCGACGGCTTCTGGAAGGCGTTGCTGATCTCCATCGCCATCATGGCGGTGATGACCTTCATCGTCGTCGGCGTCTCACCGCGCACCCTCGGCCGGCAACATTCCGACGCCATCGCGCTCGCGCTCTCGCCCGTTGTCGTCTGGCTGCGTCGGCTGCTCGGGCCGGTCGCCCGGCTCCTGGTGATGTTCGGCAATCTCGTGACGCCCGGTGGCGGCTATCGCGACGGCCCCTTCCAGAGCGAGTCGGAACTGCGCGACCTGGTCGACATCGCCGGCGAGAACGCGCTCATCGAAGACGACGAACGCGAAATGCTGCACTCCGTCTTCGAGCTCGGCGACACGGTCGCCCGCGAAGTCATGGTGCCGCGCACCGACATGGTCTCCATCGAGGTCGGCAAGACCGCTCGCCAGGCGATGTCGCTGTTCAGCCGCTCCGGCTTCTCGCGTCTGCCGGTCATCGACGACGGGCCCGATGACATCGTCGGCCTGATCTACATGAAAGACGTAGTCCGCCAAATGACCTCTGGCGGAGCGGATTTGACGACCATCCCCATCGAATCGCTGATGCGGCAGATGCCGTTCGTTCCCGAATCGAAGCCGGTCGATGACCTGCTGCGCGAAATGCAACGCGGCTCAGTGCACATCGCGATCGTCGTCGACGAATATGGCGGCACCGCCGGCCTGGTGACGATCGAGGACATCCTTGAAGAAATCGTCGGCGAGATCGATGATGAATATGACCGTGAGACCCCCGGCGTCGAGGATCTCGGCGACGGCCGTTTCCGGATCCCGGCGACGATGAATGTCGATGACTTCGCCGACGCCTTCGATGTCGACCTCGAGGACGACGAGGGTGTCGACACCGTAGGCGGTCTGATCGCCAAGCGCCTCGGCCAGGTGCCCATCCTGGGGTCGCACTGCGATGTCGGGATCTACACACTCACCGCCGAGCGGATGGCCGGCCGCCGGCATCGGATCGCCTCGGTCCTGCTCACCCCGCTGCCCCCGGTTTTCGATGCGACGGGGGAACTCGTCGATCACGAACCCGCCACCTCCCGGACGGAGCACCGCGTATGACGCCCGAGAAGCCTTCCTATACAGCCGGTTTCGCGTGCCTCGTCGGCCGCCCCAATGCCGGCAAATCGACCCTGACGAATGCCCTGGTGGGGGACAAGGTGGCGATTACCTCCTCCAAGCCCCAGACCACTCGGCATACGATCCGGGGCATTGTCACCGGCTCGACGAGCCAACTGATCCTCGTGGACACCCCCGGCCTGCACAAGGCGCGCACGCTGCTGGGGGAGCGCCTCAACGACCTGGTCCGCGCGACCCTGCTCGATGTCGATGTCGTCGGCTTCTGCCTGCCGGCCGATCAGCGGATCGGACCCGGCGACCGGTTTATCGCCAACGAACTGACCGAGCTCATGCGCGGCAAGAAACTGCCCGTGGTCGCGATCGCGACCAAGATCGACAAGGTCGACAAGAAGCGCCTCGCCGAGCACCTCATCGCCATCGACCAGCTCGCCGACTGGGCCGCCATCGTCCCCTGCTCGGCGTCCCGGGGCGACCAGGTGGAGGACGTGCAGCGGGTGCTCGCGTCATACCTCCCCCCGGCGCCGGGGCCGCTCTATCCCGAGGGCGTCATCACCGACGAGGACACCGACACCCGGATCGCGGAACTCGTTCGCGAAGCCGCCCTCGAAGGTGTCCGCGACGAGTTGCCGCACTCGATCGCCGTCGTCGTCGAGGAGATCACCGAACGCGAGGAGACGCCCGAGGACAAGCCGATGCTCGACGTGCGCGTCAACATCTTCGTCGAGCGCGACAGTCAAAAGGCGATCATCATCGGCAAGGGCGGCTCCCGGCTGCGTGAGGTCGGCACCGATGCCCGCGCCGGGATCGAGGCCCTGCTTGGCCGGCGCGTCTATCTGCACCTGCGGGTCAAGGTCGCCAAAGACTGGCAGCGCGACCCCAAACAACTCCAGCGCCTCGGCTTTTAGCCACCCCACGAAGTTCTCCGCTCCTACGTCGCTGCGATACTTCGCGGGGAACCCCGACGCGTCACCGCACGACGCCGCGCGTTGCCCACCTAGCGGGCGCAACCGGAACTCGGTGGACGCGCTCCTTATCCTTGACTCATGCGTGTTGGTGTATTCGGTGCAACCGGTCAGGTCGGCGGGGTCATGCGGACCCTCCTTGAGGAGCGGGACTTCCCCGTCGACGAGATCCGCTACTTCGCCTCGGCACGTTCGGCGGGCACGACCCTGCCGTGGCGTGACGCCGAGGTCGTCGTCGAGGACACCGCGACCGCGGACTTCAGCGGCCTCGACATCGCCCTGTTCTCCAATGGCGGGTCGAGCTCGAAGGAGTACGCCCCCAAGGTCGCCGCGGCCGGCGCCGTCGTCATCGACAACTCCAGCGCCTGGCGCAAGGACCCCGAGGTGCCGCTCGTCGTCAGCGAGGTCAACGCCGACGACCTCCTCGACATCCCCAAGGGCATCGTCGCCAACCCCAACTGCACGACGATGGCCGCCATGCCAGTCCTCAAGCCGCTGCACGACAAGGCTGGCCTGAAGCGCATGCACGTCGCGTCATACCAGGCCGTCTCGGGCTCCGGCGGCAAGGGCGTCCAGGAACTCGACCGCCAGCTGCGCGGCGGGTATGCCGCGGGCGACCCGATGGGCCTGGCCCTCGACGGCGGGGCCATCGAGGTCCCCGAGGCGCAGGTGTATGCCGTGCCCGTCGGCTTCAACGTCGTCCCCCTCGCCGGCTCGCTCGTCGACGACGGCTCGCTGGAGACCGACGAGGAGCAGAAGCTGCGCAATGAGTCCCGCAAGATCCTGCACGCCCCCGACCTGCGCGTCTCCGGCACCTGCGTGCGCGTGCCGGTGTTCAGCGGCCACTCGCTGGCCATTCATGCCGAGTTCGAGAACGACATCTCGCCCGAGGACGCACTCGACCTGCTCAAGAACGCGCCCGGCGTGGTCGTGACGGACGTCCCCAATCCCCTCGAAGCCACCGGCCGTGACCAGGTTTTCGTGGGCCGGGTTCGCGCCGATCAGGCCGCCCCGGACGGCAAGGGCCTGGTGCTCTTCGTCGTGGGAGACAATCTACGCAAGGGCGCGGCGCTCAATGCCGTGCAGATCGCAGAGGAGTGGCTCAAGCGCAATGGCTGACATCACCGACTTTGACTCCGCAGTGGCGGCGGTCTCGGGCCTGACCAAGGACCCGGGCAATGAGGCGAAGTTGCGCCTCTACTCCCTCTACAAGCAGGCCACCGACGGCGATGTGTCCGGGCGCCGCCCCGGTTTCACCGACTTTGTCGGCCGGGCGAAGTATGACGCGTGGGCCAAGCTCGCCGGCACCGATGCCGAGACCGCCCAGGCCGACTACATTCAGGTCGTCAGCGACCTGCTGGACGCCCAAGGCGACTGACTGCGCGCGCCGGCGCACACGGCATACCCACGCACCTCAAGCAAGAGCGGCCGGGACCTCATCGCAGGTCCCGGCCGCTGGCTTGTGAGGTATGCGGATCACTCGCGTTGCGCGAGCATCTCCGTCATGGTCTCGATCTCGGCGGATTGTGCGTTGACCATGCCTTGAGCCAGGTTGCGGACGGCCGGTTCCTTGGCCCGATCGAGGGCGGCCTTGGCCATCTCGACGCCACCCTTGTGGTGCGCAATCATCAACTGCAGGAACAGCTTTTCGGCTTCCACGCCCCTGGCTGCCGTCAGCTTCGCCATGTCCTCGGCTGAGGCGATGCCCGGCATCGAGGCCATCGCCTCGCCGTGGCTCATCGAGCCGTGATCCATGCCCGGCATATCGCCCATCCAGCTCATCGCCGGGTCCGTGCCGGTCTGCGGCAGCCCCCACAGCGTCAGCCAGGCGCTCATCTGACCGATCTGTTGCTGCTGGCTGGTGATGATGTCGAAGGCCATCCGCCGCAGGTCCTCATCCTGGGTCCGGTCGCGGATGAGAAAGGACATCTCGACCGCCTGCGCGTGGTGGGTCGACATATCGCGAGCGAACCCCGCCTCGGCGCTGGAGTTGCCGGGGTGCCCGTCGGCGCGGTTGAGGAAGAAGCCCGCAAGCGCGGCGGCAAGGAGGCCCAGGACAGCGACGATGGCGAGCGCCGGGCGGCCGAGCGCCGGCTTGGGGGAGTCCGTATGCGGATCGGCCCCGGCCCAGGGTGCCTCGGGCGCCGTGGCCGGCTGGGCCATCAGGAGACCTTGCCGTCCGCGTCCATGCCGCCGGTGCAGACCGCGCCGGGCTCGGGCGTCTGGGGACCCTGCCGGTAGGCCGCGATGAAGGCCTCCAGGCGCGGATCGTCGGCGCCCGTCAGCGTCAGCTGCTTGCCCCAGGCGGAGGCGACAACCGGGCTGGGCAGGCCGTCAAACGGCGAGAGCACCATGTAGGTCGACGGGATCTCCTTGCGGAGCTTGTCGACATCGGCGCTCGGGAGCTTCGGGTCGTAGGTCACCCACACCGCCCCGTGCTCCAGGGAGTGCACAGCATTCTCGTTCGGAACCGGCTTGTCGTAGACGCCGCAGTTGAGCCACGTGCCGTTGTGCTCGCCGCCAACGGGCGGGTTCTCGGCATACTTCACCGGCTGATTGGTATGGGCGCCACCCTTGTATTCGACGCTCTTGACGCCATCGAGGCTGACCTTGTCCGCGGACTGCCGGTCCTTGACGATGGTGAACCCCACGACGCCGGCAATCAGCAGCAGGACGGCCAAGCCAGACCCCCAGATCGCCATCCCGCGCCGGCGTTCGGCCTGCGCCTGCTGTTTGCGGACCGCCTCAAGCTGCGCGCGTCGCGCCGCTGATGTGTCGGTGGTTGCTTGCTTCTTCTTCGCCACGGGCCTGCCTTGTCAGTGGTGAGCGGGAAAAGTAAGGGTCGCATGCTAGGCGAGAAGCCTGACGGTTTCCTGGGAAGGTGAAGCGGCGTGCGGCCGACGCAACGCGGGAGGCGCGGCACGAATGACCGTGCTCGACGCCTTCGCCCTCGTGGGTTTTTTGCGCGGCGAACCGTGCGCAGGGCAGGTCGAGGAGCTCTTTGGTGGAATCACGGCCATATCGAGCGCCAACCTGGCAGAAGTGATCGACCTGCTCGTCCGCGTGTTCGGATTCGGTGAAGATGAATTGCTCGGTGACTTGGCCTTGCTCCAGCAAGCAGGGTTGGACGTTGTCGACGTCGACACCGCTATCGCCACCCGCGCGGCTCTGTTGCGCGCCAGGCACTACGGCAGCAAGCGCTGCCCAGTGAGCCTCGCCGACTGCGTGGCGCTCGCGACCGCCGAAAGGCTCAGGCAACCGCTCGCCACTGCTGATCCAGATCTGCTCAGGGTGGCGCGTGACGAATCGGTTGCGGTCTGCCCACTCCCTGACAGTTCCGGACGTATGCCGCCCGCACGATCCCGGGGCCGACGTCGCCCCGCCTTGGCTGGCGCTTGGGCTTGATGAGTCGCCAGTTGACAACTCGGCGACGCTGATATGCAATATATTGCATGCCGATTCCGAAGAATGCCGGAACTAGTGCGCTGAAGCGCGGGCTGCTTCGCGATGATGTGTATGCCCGACTGCGGGACGCCATCGTCGACGGCACCTTCTCGCCGGGGGAGCAGCTGCGCGATCAAGACCTGGCCGAGTGGCTGGGGGTGAGTCGGACGCCAGTGCGCGAGGCAATCCTGCGGCTGAGTGCGGCGGGCCTGGTGTCGGCCGCGCCCGGTCGGTCGACGATCGTCGCTCCGCTCGAGAGCAGCGCGATCCGGGACGCCCAGTCGGTCGTCGCGGCGATGCACCGGCTGGCCGTGGAACTCGCCGTGGCGCGGCTCAGCAGCGACGACCTGCACGCCATGCGTGCGGCCAACCAGGATTTTGCCGCCGCCATGCGGGCCGGGGATGCCGACGCCGCACTTGCCGCAGATGACGCTTTCCACGCGATTCCCGTTGCGGCAGCGGCTAATTCGGCGATCGTGACCGTTCTCGACCAGTTCACGCCGGTGCTGCGCCGCCTGGAGCGGCTGCGCTTCGCCTCGCTCACCGGCCGGGCGTCGGTCGCACTGCATACCCGTCTCGTCGACCTGTGCGAGACGGGGGACACCGCCGCGGCGGCGGAGGTCTCGCACGAGACCTGGCAAAGCCTCGGCCCGCTGCTCTCGACTCTCGACCAGGCCACCACCTCCGCCCCATGACCACAACCACACCCCGCCGAACCACCCGGCACAACCGCAAAGGACGACCAATGAAGCTCGACCAGTTTCCCCGCCACCAGCTGACCTTCGGCCCCAGCCCGATCCATCACCTCAAGCGGCTGTCCGACCACCTCGGCGGCGCCCAGGTCTGGGCCAAGCGCGAGGACGTGAGCAGCGGGCTGGCATACGGCGGCAACAAGATTCGCAAGATGGAGTACATCGTCCCGGACGCGATCGCCTCCGGCGCCGACACGCTGGTCTCGATCGGCGGCTACCAGTCCAACCACACCCGGCAGGTCGCGGCCGTCGCCGCCCACCTCGGCATGAAATGCCGCCTGGTGCAGGAGAAGTGGGTGCCCTGGGATGACCCAGTGAACGACAAGGTCGGCAACATCCTGCTCTCGCGCATGATGGGCGCGGACTCGCGGCTCGACCCCGCCGGCTTCGACATCGGCATCCGCGACTCCTGGAAGGACGCGCTGCGCGAGGTCGAGGAGGCGGGCGGCACGCCATACGCCATCCCCGCCGGCGCCTCCGAGCACCCCCTCGGCGGGCTCGGGTTCGCGAACTGGGCCTTCGAGGTCGCCGAGCAGGAGAAGCAGTTCGGCGTCTTCTTCGACACCATCGTCGTCTGCACCGTGACTGGCTCGACGCACGCGGGCATGATCGCCGGCTTCGCCGCGCTGGAGGAACTCACCGGAGTTAAGCGCCGCGTGCTCGGCATCGACGCCTCCGCCACCCTGGAGAAGACCCGCGATCAGGTCGCCCGGATCGCCCGCCACACCGCCGAGCTGATCGAGCTCGGCCGCGACATCCGCGATGACGAAATCCAGGTGCTCGAGGGCTGGGCCGGAGAGCTGTACGGTCTGCCCGTGGAGTCGACGATGAACGCCATGGCGATGGGCGCGCAGCTCGAGGCGATGATCACCGACCCGGTCTATGAAGGCAAGTCCCTCGCCGGGCTCATCGACCTGGTCAAGGACAAGGACATCCCGGCGGACTCGACGGTGCTCTATGCCCACCTCGGCGGGCAGCAGGCTGTCAACGCCTACCACTCGCTGTGGGACCCGGTGAAATGAGCGACGCAGGAGCTCCTATTTCACCGGAGCAGCGAGAGAGTGCGAGCGGAGCGAGCGCGGTGCCTTTGCATGAAGTGACCGAAAGCACTGGCGTGCAGCCGGATTCGAAGCTGCTCGAGGACATCGCGCAGCGCGTCCTTTGGCTGTCCACGCGCATTGTCGACGGCGCGAACCACGACCGCGCCACCGGCGATGGGGTAAAGGTCGGCGGTCACCAGGCCAGCAGTGCCAGCCTGGTAACAGCCATGACAGCGCTCTACTTCGCGCACCTCGACGCGCCGGACCGCATCTCCGTCAAGCCGCACGCCTCGCCGGTGCTGCACGCGATCAACTACCTCCTCGGCAATCTCGACCGCTCCTATCTCCCGACGCTGCGGGCGTTCGGTGGGTTGCAGTCCTATCCGTCCCGCACCAAGGACCCCGATCCGGTCGACTTCTCGACCGGATCGGTGGGCCTCGGCCCGGCGGCGCCGCTCTTCGCGGCCGTTGCCCGCAGGTATGTCGATGCGCACTTCGGTGCCCGCCCCGCCTCGCGTTTCATCGCGTTGCTCGGCGACGCCGAATTGGACGAGGGCAACATCTGGGAGGCCATCGCCGACCCGGCCACGCAGGGTCTCGGCAATGTCATGTGGATCGTCGACTTCAACCGGCAATCTCTGGACCGCGTGGTGCCTGGCATCCGAATCCAACAGTGGCGCAGTCAATTTCAGGCAGCGGGCTGGCATGTCGTCGAGGTGAAGTACGGTCCTCGGCTCACCGCGGCATACGCCCAGCCCGGGGGAGCGGCGCTGGAGGCGTGGATCGATGCCATGCCCAACGAGCGCTACCAATCCCTGTTCGGGCTCGACCCGGCTGGCGTTCGCGAGCGTTTCCTCGACGGCGCGCCCGCCGAGGTGGTCGGCTTCTTCGACGGTATGCCGGACGCGGACCTCGCGAGCCTGGTCACCGATCTCGGGGGTCACGATGTGGAGGCGATGCTTGCGGCGTACCGCGCCTGCGACGCCGAAACCGACCGTCCCAGTGTGGTTTTCGCCTATACCGTCAAGGGTTGGGGTCTGCCGCTGGCGGGCAACCCGCGCAACCACTCCGCGCTGCTTTCGACAGAGCAGGTCGGCGAGCTGCGCACGCGCCTCGGCTTGACCAGCGACACCGAGTGGGACCGCTTCGACCCGACCACCGCGGCCGGTCAGTGGGCCGGCGTGCGCGCCGAGCACCTGCGCCGCGATCCGGCGCAAGAGCGGCAGCCGCTGCCGGTCCCGGCCGCAACGGGGCTCAAGTCGGCGAAGCCGATGTCGACCCAAGAGGCCTTCGGCCGCATCCTCGTCAGCCTCTCGCGCGTCGACGGCGTCGGCGATCACATCGTCACCACCGCGCCGGATGTCGCGACCTCGACCAACCTCGCCGGCTTCATCAACCGCACGGGTGTCTTCCACCCGGAGGAGAAGGTTTCGTGGAGTCCCGATCCGCTCGTGAAGTGGACGGAATCGCCTGCGGGACAACACATCGAGCTCGGCATCTCGGAGATGAACCTCTTCCTCAACCTCGGGATGCTCGGCCTCGCGTGGGACCACTCCGACCAGCTGCTCCTGCCGGTCGGGACGCTCTATGACCCCTTCGTCCTGCGCGGACTCGACGCCTATGTGTATGCCGCCTACTCCGGCTCGCGCTTCGTCGTCGCCGGCACGCCTTCGGGCGTGACCCTCGCCCCCGAGGGCGGCGCGCACCAGTCGACGATCACGGCGTCCGTGGGGATCGAGCTGCCCAACACGACGCTGCTGGAGCCGGCATATGGCGCGTGCGTCGACTGGCTGCTCTGCCACGCATTGGCGCGGATCGCCGACCCCGGCAAGGGTGATGCGCTTGGCAAGACCGAGGACGGCAGCTACTATTTCCGGCTCACGACTCGCCCGATCGACCAGGCGCCTTTCGAGGCGGCCCGGGAGCGGCTGGGCGAGGCGACCTTGCGGCGGCAGGTGCTGGCCGGTGCCTACCGGCTTGTCGACGCGGGGGAGACACACGGAGCGCCGGTCGTCCAACTCGCTGCCTCCGGTGCGGTCATGCCCGAAGTCCTTACGGCCGCAGCGGAACTCGCGGACGAGGGCATCCTCGCGCATGTGATCGACCTGACGTCCGCCGACCGGCTGTATGCCGCGTGGCAGCGCACGCTGCGCCAGGGCATCCGCACGGCGACGACCCCGTCGATCCCGGGGGCCTTGCGGGCGGCGTTCGACATGCGGGCTCCCGTGGTCACCGTGCACGATGCGTCATCGCACGCGCTCGCCTGGCTCGGTTCCGCGCTCGGGGTGCCGTGCGTGCCGCTCGGCGTCGACTCGTTCGGGCAGTCGGGCACGGTAGCGGACTTGTATGAGGCGCACGACCTCACCTCCGGCTCGATCGTCAACGCCGCGCTCGCCGCGCTCGCGCTGCGCTGACGTCGGGTGGTCGGGGAACGGTCATACGATCGGCTCGTGAGCGAGCACATCGACGCGACCCCGGCCACCAATCACGCGAGTGAGCTCGGTCTGGATTTCGTTGTCACGCAACATGGTCCGGTTGCATCACTCGCCGAGGCGGCCGCAGCACGCGGGGTGACGCCCGCGGACATCATCAAGACGCTCGTGGTGCGCCGGGCCGATGACGACTTCCTGTTCGTCCTCGTCCCCGGCGATCGCGAGATCTCGTGGCCGAAGCTGCGTGGTCTGCTCGGCGTCAATCGCCTCTCGATGCCGGACGCGGCGACTGCCAAGGCGGTCACGGGCTACGAGCGCGGCACCATCACGCCGCTCGGCGCCTCGACCGCCTGGCCGGTCATCGCGGACGCGTCCATCCCCGGTCGCCGGATCTCCATGGGCGCCGGCCGCCATGGCATGGCGCTCAGCCTCGACGCCGATCCCCTGCTCCAGGCCCTCGCCGCGCGGGTAGCCGACATCAGCGAGCCGCAGTAGCCGGCTCGTCAAGCACCAATTGGGCGAGCACGCCATTGTGGTCACTCACCGGCGGCTCGGGCGTGAGCACATGCCAGACGGCAGCGTCGAAGCCGCGCTGCCACATCCAGTCGATGCAACCGCCACCCGCGCCAAAGCCATTGAACGTCTGCCGCGGTTCGCTCGTCGGGAAGATCGCCGTGAGGGCGCGAGCCAGGGTGCGGTATGCCGGGCTGCCGGGCTCATCGTTGAAGTCACCGGCGAGGACCAGCGGTCCGTCGCCGAGTGATTCAACCAGTTCGACGAGCTGTTGAGCGGACGCGGATCTGCTTGTCGCACAAAGCTGGTCGAGGTGCGTGCTCGCGATCGTGACCTCCACCCCGGAGACCCGATGGCGGTAGCGAGCCCACGTCACCATCCGTGGGCAGTCCTGCGTGGCTGTCCACGTTGACGGGATCGTCCGGGGAGTGGCCGAGAGCGCGAGGTGGTCGGATGCCGTGACCTCCCACCGATCCGCCCGGTGCACGACCGCGCAGTGCTCGTCGCTCGACCCGCCGCGCCGGCCGAGGCCGGTCCACTCCAGCGGCGCATCGGCTGGAGAGTCTCGCCGCAGGTCCTGAAGCATCGCGAAGTGCGCTTCTTGCGTGGTGATGAAATCCGGCTGGACGCGATCGAGGAGCGCCCGGAAGCGCGGTCGCCGCGACGCCCAATCGTTCGGCGGCGGATCACTCGGACCGCGCAGATTCTGCGTGAGCACCCGGATCTCCATGGCCTGAACCTAAACCCTTTTGCGAATCTCCCGGACGGGGTCCTCGCGAAGTACCGGAGGAGGGTCCCACGCTCCGCGTGGGCGCTGGCGAGTGAGGAAACGTCGTGGGGTGTCTTAGACGTCGGTGACCCAGTGGTGCCAACTCTGCGTCACGACCATGCCCACCGCCAGATAGACCCCCAAGGCGCCCGTCCGGCTGTCGGTCGATAGCTCGGAGCGCGTCGCCCCACGCCGTCGACCCTCCTCAAAGGCATCCACGAGCAGCGCCCGAGCCAGCCCCCGACCGCGGTGGTCGCGGCGGACGGCGAGCTGATCGACATATGCACAGTTCTGGCTGTCGAGGATGAGGCACGCGATGCCGACCGGCTCGCCCGCACTGTCTCTGACGAAGCGAATCTGCCAGGGGGAGAACCCAGTTCTCCCAACGATCCGGGGCCGCCAGTCCTCGAAGGCCTGTGGGGTGCGGTCCGGCCACTCGTTGAAAGCGTCCTCGATCAGCTGGTATGCCGCGTGCTCATCCTCCGCCGTGAACTCGCGAATCGCGTACCCCGGCGGGAGCGGTTGCGGCGCAATCTCCGCGCCCTCGGGCACTTCCAGCACCCAAGAGGTCCACAGCGTGCGGTAGCCGCGGCCTCGCAGCAGCGCCTCCGCCGGCGAGCCATCGAACTTTGACTGCCCCACGAGCGAGCCGTCCTTGGCGCGGGCGGTCCGCTCGGTCCACGCCGCGAGCCAGCTGCCGATGCCTCGCCCGTGATGACTCGGCAGCACCGCCCCGTCGGCTCGCCGCGCACCGAAGACTTCCGCGGCGCCGACGAGTTCCTCGCCGTCGAACACGCCCACGGAATCGGTCGCCAGGTCGAAAGACGAACGAGACCAATCAGATTCGATGTCCTCCGGTTCCACCATTCGGTGCCCCGTATTGACGAACTCGTCCTCGACATACACCCGGAAGGTCGCGTCGAGGTCGCTCATCGCGAGCGGCCGGGTAACCAAGCCGGCGGGAAGTGGAGGCAGCGTCATACCCACCAGAGTGCAGCACCGACCCATGTCGAGGCCAGCGAATAGCCCGAGGTCACGGCACGACGACGACCGGGACAGTGGCGTTGCGCAGGATCTTGGCGGCGCTGGAGCCGAGGAAGACCTGCGCGAGCCGATGCGTGGAGGAGGACCCGACCACGAGCACCTCGTCGCTGGCCCAGTCGACGCTGGCCAGGGCCGCGGCCCAGGATGCGCCTTCGGAGACAATCGTCGTGACGGCATCGGCCGCAAAGCCGCTGTCGCGCAGGTGCGCCGCCGCCTCGTCGAGCCCGGAACGGGCCTGCGCAAGCCACTGCTGGAAGACACCAAGTTCAGCTCCGCGGACGGCGGACGTCACCATGGTCTGCGGGCGGACCGCGAAAGTCACCAGGCGCAGACTCGCGCCGACGCGCAGACAGATCGACGACACCTGATCGAGTAACGTCCAACTGGCGTCATCATCGCGAAAACCCATGGTGACGCGGGTGATTCGGGCGTCACCGTCGGCGCGATAACCCCGTGGGGCGATCGCGACGGGGACTTGCGCCGAGTGCAGCAATCGGTCGGTCTTGGAGGTCGCGGTGACCCGGCCGGGCGGACCGTTTTCGCCCGAACCGACCACCACGAGCGAGGCCGCCAGACGATCCGTGGCCTCCAAAATGGCTTGCGGTACGGACCGTCCACTGACCCAGGTCGCCTCCCCCAGGACATCGGGATGCTGCGCCAGAAGTGCCAGGGCTGCAGCCGAACTGGCCTCACCTTCTTGGGCGGCCCATTGCTGGAAGGCTCGGTCGGTGTCGCCCGCAACGGCGGTCTCCCAGCCGCGCGGCACGACGGTCAGGGCGTGGACGCGGTCCGCCTCAGACCGGGCGAACTGGCATGCGAGAGCGATGGCACTGCCGTCTTCCTTGTGGGGGCTGTAGCCGACGAGATAGGTCATTCCTCACCCTCCCGGCGACGACCGCTCGGTTCGGCGATCTCCTCCTCGTCCACATAGTGATTCAAGGTGGCGTGGCGCCGCCCGTAGGCGAAGTAGAAGGTCAGCACGATGGAGATCCACACCGCGAAAATGACCCAGGTGATGGCGGCCAGGCCAGAGAGGATGTAAAGGCAGGCCACGACGGTCAGGATCGGTGTCACCGGATAGCCCGGGATCTTGAACGGCCGCTCCAGATTGGGATGGGTCCGGCGCATGACCATGATCCCGATCGCGACCATGGAGAAGGCCATCAGGGTGCCGATCGAGACCGTGTCCCAGAGATAGTCCGCAGGCACGAACCCGCCGATCAGCGCGACCACGATCGAGACGACGATGGTGTTAAAGGTCGGCGTCATGGTCTTGGGATTCACTTCGAGGAATCGCTTGGGGATCAAGCCATCCCGGCCGATCGCGAACAAGATTCGGGTCTGGCCATAGAGCGTCACCAACGTGACGGAGAAGATCGAGATCACGGCACCGGCAGCCAGGACGGTGCTCCAGACCTCGTTGCCGGTGATCTCCTTGAGGATCAGGGCGAGGCCGGCCTCGCTGTTTTCGGAGTCCTCGAAGAAGGACACGGGCTTGGCGGCCAAACCGGCGGCGGCGACGGCGAGGTAGATGCCGGAGACGATCGTCAAGGCGCCAATGATGGCGCGCGGCAAGGCCTTTTGTGGATCCTTGACCTCCTCTCCCGCCGTCGCCACCGCGTCAAGGCCGATGAAGGAGAAAAAGATGGTGCCGGCTGCGGCACTGATGCCGGCGAAACCCTTGCCAAAGAAGTTGGAGAAGTGGTCGGCGTTGAAGGCCGTGAACCCGATGACGGAAAAGAGCAGCAGAACCCCGAGCTTGATCAGGACCATGATCGCGTTGATCTTCGCCGATTCGGAGGCGCCGCGGATCAGCAGCAGCATGCAAAGCAGCACGAGCACGACAGCGGGCAGATTGATCAGCCCCCCGGTGGCGACGCCGTCGGTGCCCGGGATGGGCGAGATCGACAAGGCCCGGGGCAGTTGCCACCCGATGGTCTCGTGCAGGAGCTCATTGAAATAGCCGCTCCAGCCGACGGCGACGGCCCCCGTCGCCACGCCATACTCCAGCAGCACGCAGCCCGCGATGACGACCGCTACAAGCTCGCCGAGCGCGTGGTAGGCATAGGAATAGGTCGACCCGCTGACCGGGATCGCCGACGCCATCTCCGCATAGCAGAGCGCCGACAAGCCCGCGGCCAGACCAGCGACGAGGAACGAGACCAGCACGGCCGGGCCCGCCTTGGGGACCGCCTCCCCGAGGACGAAGAAGACGCCGGTCCCGACCGTCGCCCCGACCCCGAACATCATGAGTTGGAAGGTCGTCAGATTGCGCGCGAGTTCCTCGCCCTTGTGATGGCGGTGCTGGAAGACGATCGGCTTACGGCGGCGTAACTGTTGGGCGAGGGGCAGGGACATTTCGGTGACCTCCACTCTTGGACGCTCGACAAGTCTGTTCAAGATAGCGCTGCCTGGCCGAGACCGCGAGGGATGCGCGAGCGATGCATACCCTGGTGCGTATGCCCGTTCGTCGCGCCCTCATCCGCCGCCCCGGTCTATTGCTCGCCGACGGCCTCGTTACACACATCGACAAGCAGCCTGTGGACCTCGATCGCGCGCTCTCCCAATGGCTTTCGTATGCCGAAGCTCTCCGCTGCGCGGGCTGGGAGACCGTCGAGGTGCCGCCGGCTGATGACTGTCCCGATGCCGTCTTCATCGAGGACCCGGTCGTCGTCCAAGGTGATCTCGCCATCCTCGCGAGGTCGGGTGCGCCCGAGCGTCGCGTCGAACCGGCCGGGGTGGAGGCGACGCTGCGCGAACTCGGCTACCGGATCGCCCGCATCGAGGCGCCGGGGACGCTTGACGGGGGAGACGTGCTGCGGGTGGGGGGCACGGCATATGTCGGGCTCGGGGGACGAACGAATGGTGCGGGGATCCAGCAGCTTGCAAATCACCTGGGGGAGTTCGGCATTCGGACCCAAGCCGTGACCGTCGAGCGCGCCCTGCACCTGAAGTCGGCGGTCACGGCGCTGCCGGACGGCACCGTAATCGGCTGGGATCCGGTGGTGGACTGGCCGGGCGCTTTCCCGGCATACGAAGGGATGCCGGAGGAGGGCGGCGCCCATGTCGTCATCCTCGACCCGGACCACCTGCTGATGTCCGCGAGCGCCCCGCAGACGGCCGAGCTGCTGAGGGCGCGCGGTTACCGCGTGACCACCGTCGACATCAGCGAGTTCGAGAAACTCGAAGGCTGCGTCACGTGCCTGTCGGTGCGCCTGCGCTGAGCGACGCGAGAACCTCGCGCGCGGTGTCCGTGCCGCAACGCACGGCGCCCTCCATATAGCCATTCCAGCGCGTGGCGTATTCGGCTCCGGCCCAATGGATTCGGCCGATCGGCGGTCGCAGGGCCTCGCCATATGCCGTCCACACCCCGGGGGCGAAGTGGGCGCCATAGCAGCCGCGCGAAAACTCCTCGGCGCTCCAGTCCTGCTCGGCATAGTCGATCGGATTGGCAGCCTGCGGGCCGAAGTACCGAACGAAGCAGTCCAGGACCGTGCGCCGGCGCTCGGCCTGCGTCAATCGAACCCAACGGCGTGCGTCACCGCCCTCGACGAAGCCCAACAGGAGGCCCACCAGGCCGTCGGGTGGGGAGACATCGAAGCTCACCTTGACCGGTCCGCGATCCGAGGCGGCCTGCCCGTTGAGCCCGGCCGCCCGCCAGAACGGGGTGGGGTATGCCGCGAACGTCTTGGCCACCGCGCCGGCCGGCAACTTCTGCGTGAGCTGATCGCGCCAGCTCGGCAGGATCGGGTCGTAGTCGATGCGGCCGGCCAGCGTGGGTGGGATGGCGACTATGGCGCGGTCGGCAGCGTGGGTGGCGCCGTCGCGGCATACGGCTCGAATGCCGTTGGGGGACTGCTGAATTGCGCGGACGGGGGAGCCCAGCCGGATGTCCAGGCCAGTGGCCAGCGCCTCGGCGATGCGGACCGTCCCGCCGACCACGCGGTCTTGTTGCGCGCCGTGGTCGACCGCGAGCAACGTCTCCAAGTCGGCATTGCTCGCGGTGTAGACCAGGGCGTGCAGGAGGGAGAGGTCGCTCGGGTCGGCGGCGAAAACGGCCTCGGTCGCGATCCGGAAGTAGGCGCGCCCGCTCGGGGTGCGCAGGTTGCGGCGGATCCACGTTTCGAAGGTTTGCCCATCGAGCGTCGCTGCGTGTGCGTGCTGCCACGGCCGTTCGGGATCGACGCCTTTGGCCAGCCGCGCAAAGCGCAGCAGCCCCTGCCCGAGGTCGGCGAGGGCGAACGGGCTGAGCTTCGGCACGGCGCCCTTCGTCGGCTTCATGCGCGACTGACGGCCGCCGAGGTCGACCAGGAGTTGGCCGTCGTCGTTATGGGTGCGGAAGGTTGGCAGGCCGAGTTCGGCGGCGAGGGCATACATGCGCTCGTGTCCCTCGCCGATCCACGTCCCGCCGAACTCGACGGCCTGCCCGGCCACCGAACCTCCCATGACACGGCCCCCGACGCGCGAGCGCGCTTCCAGGACAAGGCATTCCATGCCGGCCTTGGTGAGTTCGCGCGCTGCGCTCAGCCCGGCCAGGCCGGCGCCCACGATGAGTATGCGGGTCATCCCGCCATCCTCGATGCTCGATCCCAGCGGCGCCAGAGGCCGCGGACCAGGGCTGGCCGGGCATCCCCACTGGGCACGACGGCCGCGGCCCGCTCCTCCCAGGCGGACGCGAGCGGCCACGCCTCGTCCGCAGAGGCACCTGAGGTGACCCACTCGCGTTCGAGAGCGTCGCGCTCGCGGCGCGTGTCGGCATACGCCTGCGGGTCGCGGGTCCAGCCGCGATGAATGCGCTCGTGCCGCCACCACAGGTGGGCGGTGTCGGCGCGATTGCTCAGCCCGGTGGGCTGTGGCCACGACGGGGGAGCCAGGGCGACCGGTTTGAAGAGCGAGGTGCACGGCGCGGCGGTGCCGGTCACCCAGTGTTCGCCGGTCGTCGCGTTAGCAACCCACGAAGCGGTCGTCTGGGTGCTGGTGAGCAGGCCGCCGGCGTGGGCACAGGGTGCCGCCAGAGCGCCATTGGCCCGCCGATAGGCGATCGATCCGTTGCCGCCGTGATCGCGCAGCGCCGCCATCAGGTCGAGCACACCGTCTGCAGCCTGCGCAGCCGGGCCCGTGCGCGCCTGGCGCACGGAACACTGGGCGACCCGGCCGCGGAGGGGATCGGCATACCGCTCGGCGAAGCCGGGGATGGTCAGGCCGTTGGAGATGGAGCGCGCGCCGCGCACCTCCTCCACCGCGTGCCGCCGGCCCGCCGTCTCCAGGACCACCGCGCCGGTGGGGTCGGCGATGAGATAGGAGTTGTCGTAGCGAAAGCGCGGGTGCTCGTGACTCGCCCCGCCACCCTGGCCGTGCTGCTCCAGCAGGCTGACGATGACCTGGACGGCCGTATGCCGATCGCTCGCCCGCTCCAGCGCCAGTCGCAGCAGGTCCATCCCCGTCAAGTCGCCCCCGCCGCCGCCCGCCCGCCGGGTGAAGACCGCCTCGTTGCCAATCGTCACGCCGTGTTCGTTGGTGCCCATCTCGGCGCCCCACATCCACCACGGACGCGAAATGAGCACGGCATAGGTTTGCCCAACCTGGTCGATATCGGTGTGTGTCAGCCGGATTCGGCCGG
The DNA here is from genome assembly GCA_020160805.1 of Actinomycetota bacterium. Taxonomy (GTDB): domain Bacteria; phylum Actinomycetota; class Actinomycetes; order Actinomycetales; family Dermatophilaceae; genus Nostocoides_A; species Nostocoides_A veronense. Next base: position 94,857 of record JAIUPO010000003.1, read on the forward strand.
TTCCGTGATCAGCGGCGGGGTGAAACTCCACCTGTTGGGCCTCGACCGGATCGCGATCCGAGTTCTTGGCGAAGAGCACCGCATCGTCCGTGATGCGCACGAGGGTGTCGCACATGCCCCCATCATGCCCGCCGGTCGACGGGGTGGAGTCAGCCTTCTGCGCGCGCCGCGCGGGCCGCTTCAACGCGACGGCGCCGTTCCTCGCGCAGGCGCCAGTGCGGATCCGAGGGGCCATCTCCTGCGGCCGGGCCATAGAGGTGATACATGACGTACCGGATGCGCCAGCCGATGCGATAGGGCAGCGAAAGGCCTTCGAAGTCCGACTTGCTCATGACACATCCTTGATGCTTAGGGGACTAATGAATAGTGCGCTAAAGATTAGGGCGGAGAGGTAGGCTTGGCAAATCATGCAAACCAAGACCGAAGCTCCCCAGCCTGACCTGCTGGCTCTCGATCAGCAGGTCTGCTTCGCGCTCGCCGTCGCCGCCCGCAATGTCATCGGTCTGTATCGCCCGCTGCTCGAGCCGATGCGCCTGACGCATCCGCAATACCTCGTCATGCTGGCCCTGTGGGAGAAGTCGCCGAGTTCCCTCACCGAACTGGCCGGGCGACTCTCCTTGGAGCCAGCCACGCTGTCCCCGCTGGTCAAGCGGCTCGAAGCAGTCGGCTACGTGACGCGCGCCCGGGATGCCAAGGACGAGCGCGCGTTGGCGGTGACATTGACCGCCGAGGGCGCTGCACTGCGGGAGTATGCACCGGCCGTGCCGGCTGGCATCGTCGCGCGCCTCGGGATGCCGCTGTCGGAACTCGAGGATTTGCGCGATCGGCTGCACGTCCTGATCGAGGCATCCCATCAGGCGCGCGGGGCCGACGGCTGATCTTTGCGGTCTTCAGTTAGATCGCGCGGACCCGGTTGTTGCGCGCTTTGTGTTCCAGCTCGACCGCGCCAGCCCTGGATGCATCAGGCCTTGCTCGTCGCGGCGGTTCAGCATCACGACGTGACGAGGAGTTGTCGTGTCCCCGGCGCCGACATGTGCCTCGTCGGTAGCGGTGGCGTCGCCGTCGAAGTCGCTCATGCCTCAGTATGCCGTCGCTCAGAGGTCGGGCAGGCGCTCCGCAATGCCGCACAAAATGAGGGCCGTCTGCTCGACCGACGCGAGGTCGACCCACTCGACGTCGGCGTGCGCGCCCTCACCGATCGGGCCGAGCAGAATCGTCGGTATGCCCGCGCTGGCCAGCAGCGCGCTGTCGGCCCAAAAGCTCGCTCCCACAGGGGAACTCGCCGCGCCCATGACCACCCCACGTGCGTCGAGGGCGGCCTCCACCAGCGGATGGTCGGCGCTGGTTTCGAGTGGCTCGCGCTGGAAGTCCAGCGTCACTTCGAAGCGTGCGTCCGGCATCGCCTCACGAGCGCGATCCACGACGGCGTCGAGTTCGGCCAGCACCGTGGCTCCCGACTCACCGGGCAGGGTGCGGCGCTCGACCCTCAGCACGCAACGGTCCGGAATCGTTGACACCTCGGTGCCGCCCTCGATCAGTGATGCGTGCACGGTCCCCGGTCCCAGCAACGGATGCGCGGCCTCGGCCAAGGTGGTCTGCAGCTCCGCCAGGCCGGTGAGCACCGGACCCATCGCGACAATGGCGTCGACGCCAAGGTGCGGCCGAGAGCCATGCGCGGCAACGCCATACGCCGTCACCGTCAGCCACGCGAAGCCGCGGTGCGCGGTCACCACCTCCAACTCGGTCGGCTCGGTCACGACGGCGGCGTCCGCGCTCAGCGAGGCCAGGACGTCCTCCATCCCTTGGCTGAGGTTCTCCTCATCGGCGACGGCGGCCACGACGACGCGCCCACGATGCTCCGGAACATCCAGCCGCACCGCCGCGACCAGAGCCGCCGCCAAGCCGCCCTTCATGTCATAGGTGCCCCGACCGTGCATACGGCCGTCCTCGACGCGCGGGTTGAGCGGCTCGCTCATCCCGGCGAGGCCGACGGTGTCGAGATGCCCGCACAGGACCAGCGTCGGCCCGGGCGCGCCGCGGGTGGTCGAGATGAGCAGGCTCGGGCGCTCCGGTGATCCGTGTCGCGTCACCGCGAGTCCCCGCTCCCCACAACAAGTTTCGAGATGATCGGCCAGCGGCGCCTCGCCCGCACCGGTCGAATCGAGCCCGGGATTGACCGAGTCGATGGCAACCAGATCCGTGAGCAACGACAGCAGCTCGGGGGAGATGTCGGTCATTCGTTAGTCCTCGTTCGCGAGTCGGTAAAGCACGGTGGCGAGCACGTCGGCGCCCGCGTGGCAGGCCTCGGGGGTCGAATACTCCCTCGGATTGTGGCTGATCCCGTCGTATTCGCCGCGGACGAAGATCATCGCCGTCGGGGCAATCGCGGCCACCTCCTGCGCGTCGTGTCCGGCGCCGGAGATCAGGTGCCGAAACTCGTGGCCAAGATCCTCTATCGCCTGCGCGATCGCCTTCTGCACACCCTCATCGAAGGGCACCGGCGCCGTGCGCGCCATCCGCTTCGTGCGGACGGTCAGGCCGGCTTCTTCCAAGGATTTGAGGTATGCCGCGAGCTCGCCTTCCGCCGCCGACAGCGCCTCTTCGTCGGGGTTGCGGAGGTCGACGGTCAGGATGGCTTGGTGCGCAACGACATTCGTCAGTCCGGGGGCGAGTCGCAGTTGACCGATGGTGCCGCGCAACTCGCCATACCGACCGGAGTCGACGAGTTCCTGTACGTGGGTGATGACGCGGGCGGCGGCAAGACCGGCATCGCGCCGGAGCTCGGTGGGGGTGGTCCCAGCATGCGCGGAGCGGCCCTCGATGGTGACCTCCTGCCAGCTGATGCCCTGGACGCCAGTGACCACGCCAAGAGTCAGGCCCTCGGCGGCGAGAACGGGGCCCTGCTCGATATGGCATTCGACGTAGGCGTGCGGCGGTTCGAGCCGGGCCGGATGCGTTCCGTTCCATCCGGTGCGGGCCAATTCCGCTGCGAGAGTGGTGCCTTCGGCGTCCGTTAGGGCGTGCGCGTGGGCGATGTCGATGCGCCCGCACGCCACCGCCGAGCCAAGCATGTCGGTGCCGAAGCGAACGCCTTCTTCCTCGGTGAAGAAGCCGATGTCGATCGGCCGCCGCGTGGAGAGCGCGAGTTCGTCGAGGGCCTGCACGGCCTCCAAAGCCGCCAGCACGCCGAGGCATCCGTCGAACGCACCCGCGGTCGCGACGCTGTCGATGTGGGACGCGGACATGACCGGGGCGGCATCGGGATCCGTGCCGCCTCGCCTCGCGAAGACATTGCCCATGGCGTCGACTCGCACGGCGAGGCCAGCCGCGCGCATCCATCCGACGACGAGCTGACGACCCGCGGAATCCGCGTCGGTGAGCGCGAGCCGGTTGACGCCGCGCAGGCCGGAGTGGGCGTCATACTCCCCGACCTCGGCGAGCTCCATCAGGCGCGACCAGAGGCGCTCGCCGTTGATGTGCAGTGGAGTGTCCATGGTCAGGTCCGTTCAGGCGGGATTGGCGGCGGCGCCCTCGGTGCACAAGAGCACCACGGTGGCGTCGGTGGGGAGGTCGAGGTCGGTGAGCGCGCCGGTGGCGGCCATGGCGAGAAGCCCGGCGAGTGGGGCAGCGCCGCACGGGCCGGCGTCGACGCCCGCGGCGCGGAGGATGGCTTGGGCGGCGCGGGCGTCCGAATCCGTCACGGACACAACGGCATCCAGACCTCCGGAGAGCGCGGGCCAGGCCGCACTCGACGGCGTACCGCAGTTCAGGCCGGCCATCGTCGTCGCAGTAGTCGTGACCGACAGGGGTTCGCCGGCCTGTCGGCTCGCGAGGACGCATGCGGCGGTGACGGGTTCGACGGCGAGGAGGGCGGGGCGGCCGGCGCGGCCCGGGGCCCGGTAGTGCTCGATCACCCCCTGCGCGAGTGACCCGACGCCGACGGGGATGACGACGAGATCGGGTGCGCGGAAGTCCGCGGTGAGTTGCTCATCGACCTCCTCGACGAGAGTTCGATAGCCCTCGACGATCCACGCGGGGATCTCTTCATACCCCGGCCACGCCGTGTCCTGGACGAGCAGCGCGCCCGTCTCGTGGGCGTATGCCGTGGCGGCCGCCACCGCCCCGTCATAGTCGAGTCCGGTGGCCACGACCTCGGCGCCTTCGGCCCGGATGGCATCGGCCGCCTGCGGGTGAACCCCGTCGGGAATGAAGATCGTTGCCGGTATGCCGAGCAGCGCCCCCGTGCGGGCCAGGGCCCGGCCGTGGTTGCCATCGGTAGCCGTGGTCAGGCGCGGCGGGCGGGGCTCGCCGGCCGCTTCCAGGGCCGAAAGTGCTTGGTGCACAGCCCAGCTCGCGCCGAGCACCTTGAAGGCTGGCAAGCCGAGGCGGTTGGTCTCGTCCTTGACGAGGACCTGCCCGAGACCGAGGTCGCGGGCAACCTCGGGGAGTGCGGCGAGCCGCGTGGGCACGTAGCCGGGCAGCGTGCGATGGAAGGCACGCGCCGACGACCGGGGCGGGGGAGCGCTCCAGTCGCGGGCGCCGGCGCGGTGGTGGTGCGCGCCGCTGCGCGGTGTGCTGTCCGTGGTCATGGTCATGACGCTAGGGCTCTGGCACTCTGTGGTCCAGCGAATGTTTTTGACGATTACTCATTGACGATCTAAAGGAATCCGCGATGTATGACCTTGGCCGGCTCCGCGTCCTGCGCGAACTCAGCCACCGCGGCACCTTGGCCGCGGTGGCGGAAGCGCTTGCCTATAGCCCGTCGACCATCTCGCAGCAGCTCACGCAACTGGAGAAGGAGGTGGGCGTCGCGCTGCTGGAGCCGCACGGCCGCGGCGTTCGGCTCACCCCGCAGGCGCTGGTGCTCGTGGGTCACGTTGAACGCATCCTGCAGGTGCTCGACGACGCTGAGGCCGACGTGGCCGCGTCCCTGACAGCGCTGACCGGGACGGTGCGGATCGCCGCCTTCCAGAGCGCGATGTCGGCATACGTCCACGCGCTTGTCGAGTCGCTGTCGACCGCACACCCTGGCCTGCGGGTGGAGGCGAGTCAGGTGGAGCCGGAGGTCGCTATCCCGCGCCTGCGCGCCCGCGACCTGGATCTCGTTCTGACAGAGCGTTATCCCGGAGACGCCGCGCCCTGGCCAGGCGACCTCGATGCCGCCCCGCTCGCCGACGACCCGTTGCTCCTCGTGGTGCCGGCGGCAACGCCCCGCTCCCGCCGCTCGCTCGCCGACTTCGCCGAGGCGCAGTGGGTCCTGGAGCCCGCTGGCACCACCTCTCGCCAGTGGGCCGAGTCCGTATGCCGCGCCGCCGGCTTCCTCCCCGACGTCCGTTTCGAGGCCACCGACCTCCGCCTCCACCTGGATCTCGTCGCCAGTGGCCGCTGTATGGCGCTCCTCCCCGCCCTGGCCTTCGCCTCCGGGTTGCCTGACGGCTGCCGCACCCTCAACCTCCCCGCCTCTCCCCATCGCCGCCTCGAGACCGTGGTGCGCCAAGGCAGCGCCACCCACCGGGCCGTCCTCGCGGTGCGAAACACCCTGGCGCGACTCGCGAGATGAGTTCGCGCGGCAAGTCTTCCGACGGGACCTCGGAGGCTAAGTCCTGCGTTTCGGAAAGACTTCCGCCGAAGCCTTCATCACTAGGTCATTCAGTTGCTCACGAACTTCTGAGCCATGATGTGATGGTATCGGCTGTCGGCGGCCAGGAAAAACTGAACGCAGGCGGCCACGAAGCAGAACGCTGGCGGACATGAGAACTGAACGTTGGCGGTCTTGGGATCTGCCCGACACGACGTCGTCTGCCTCGCCACGGTCCGTGGTTGAGGCCCCTTCCTCGGGTGCGATGAGCGGTGCTGAAGCGCCCCATCGCCCCGAGGAAGGGATGAAGTGAAGTCTGCTGAGGAGATCATGGAAATCTTGAATGCCTACGACCTGACCGGGTCGTTGCGTGATGCCGGCGAGTTGGCCGGGTGTTCCCCGAACACGGTGAAGCACTACGTCGAGCGGCGTGCTGCAGCCGGCGAGCTGGTCCAGGCCGTGCAGCGGCCGATGCTGATCGACGAGTACTTGCCGAAGGTCGAGGAGTGGGTCGAACGGTCCAAGGGCAAGGTCCGCGCCGACGTCGCCCACGACAAGCTCGTCGCACTGGGGTACACCGGTTCGGAACGCACCACCCGCCGCGCGGTCGCGACTGTCAAGGGGTCTTATCGGGCCGGTCGGGTCCGGGTGCACCGGCCGTGGGTGGTCGAGCCCGGGATGTGGCTGCAGTACGACTACGGCGACGGGCCGGTCATCGACGGCGTCAAGACCGTGCTGTTCGTCGCCTGGGTCGCCTGGTCCCGGTTCCGAGTCGTACTCCCCCTGCGGGACAAGACCATGCCGAGCGTGTTCGCCGCCCTGGACCAGACGTTCCGCCGACTGGGCGGGGTGCCGACCTACGTGCTGACCGACAACGAGAAGACTGTCACGGTTGAGCACATCGCCGGGATCGCGGTCCGCAACCCGCAGCTCGTCGGCTTCGCGGAGCACTACTCGGTCACCGTGCTTACCTGCGTCCCGGCTGATCCGGCATCGAAGGGCGGCACCGAGTCGTCGGTGAAGATCAGCAAGGCCGATCTCGTCCCGAAGGACACCAACCTGCTCGAGGAGTACGGCTCGTTCGTCGAACTCGAGGCAGCCTGCCTGGCGTTCTGCGAGAAGGTCAACACCCGCCCACATCGGCTGACGAAGCGGCCGCCGGTCGAGATGCTCGCCGAGGAACGCCTTCGGCTGCACCCGGTCGCCATGGTGCCGCACACGGTCGCGTTCGGCACCACGCGCCAAGTCCCGGCGAACACGCCGATGATCACGTTCGAGTCCGGCCAGTACTCCGTCCCGCACCAGCTGCTCGGTGCCACGGTGTGGGTGCGGACCCATGGCGTCGGCGCGGGCGAGCAGGTGATCGTCGTCCACGTCGGCGAGGACGGGCCGGCCGAGGTTGCTCGCCACGCACGGGCCACGCCCGGTAGCCCGAGGATCGACGACGACCACTTCCCGCCCCAGCCCGAAGGGCCGCTGGAGCGTCGACCACGAGCCAAGAACCCGGCCGAGGCGGAGTTCCTCGACCTGGGCGAAGGAGCCCGGCTGTGGCTGGTCGAGGCCGCCGCCGCAGGCACCAGTCGGATGCGGGTCAAGATGACCGAGGCACTGGCGTTGGCCAAGCTGTTCGACCCCGTCGAGGTCGACTGGGCACTCGGACACGCCGCCGTCCACGGCCGGTTCGCCGAGGCCGACCTGTCCTCGATCCTCGACCACCACGCGAGCCGACCAGCTGCCGGTGAGCATCGGGCCGGTGAAAACTCCTCACTGACCCAAGGCACCGGCTCCTGGGCACGACTCGGCCAGCAGGACCAGAACGAGATGAACCGATGACGACGACGAGGGCTACCACCTCGGTGTCCGCGCCGCCGCTGCCGCCGGACCTGGAGGACCTGCTGCGCCGGCTACGGCTACCGCACATCCGCCGCCACGCACCCGAGATCGTGGCGACCGCCAAGGCCCAGCGCTGGGAACCAGCAGAGGTCCTCAAGGCCCTCTTCGCCGAGGAGGTCGCCGGCCGGGAACGCTCCGCACTGGCCACCAGACGAGCCGCAGCCGGGTTCCCGACCGGGAAGACATTCCAGGCCTGGCAGCCCGGCGCGTCCTCCATCCCGCCCCCGACCCAGCAGGCGCTACGCACCCTGGAATGGGTGCACCGGCGGGAGAACCTCGTGGTGTGCGGGCCGTCGGGGACCGGGAAGACGTTCCTGCTCGAAGCACTCGGCCAACACGCCGTCGAGCAGGGTTTGAAGGTCGCCTGGTTCACCCTGGAGGACCTCGGCGTCCTCCTTCGCAGGCATCGTGCCGACGACACCGTCACCAAGGCCATCGCCCGAGTCCTGCGAGCAGACGTCGTGGTCGTCGACGACATCGGGCTGCTCCCGGTCGCCGCCGACGCCGCCGAAGGCCTCTACCGGCTCGTCGACGCCGCCTACGAGAAACGCTCCATCGCGATCTCCTCCAACCTGCACCCCTCCGGATTCGACGAACTCATGCCCAAGACCCTGGCCACCGCCACCGTCGACCGGCTCCTCCACCACGCCCACATCTGCCAGACCAGCGGCGACTCCGTCCGCCTCACCCAAGCACTGGCAGGTCAAGGGGTGAGCCCCTTGACCTGACCGTCCCGGCCGGTGGCGGCCCAGCCCCCATGGGCAGATCCCATGGCCGCCACCGTTCAGTTCTCGTGACCGCCACCGTTCAGGTTTCAAGACCGCCACCGTTCAGTTCTCGTGACCGCCACCGTTCAGGTTTCAAGACCGCCACCGTTCAGTTCCAGATGGCCCTTGACATCGGCTGTGTTGGGCAGGGCATCTGACCAGCGCAAACGCCGTTGGTTATGTTTGCAGCGTCCAGCGGCTTTCGACTCTCTTGCGGACTCTGTGCGGACCGCGACTAGGACCCCCCGGAGGCACCCCTTTTCAGGCGACTTCTGGAACACCGGATGTAAGGCCGCGCGCTCCTTCGTCACTCGCCTCAGCCCTCTCGGCAGTCCAGCATCCTAGATTGGGGGCTAGCCCTCGCCACGCGGACGGGGGCTGCCGTCGATCCTTTGGAGGGCCAGTGACCACCTGGGCCGTGCTCGTGCCCCTGCTCTCAGCACTGCTAGGCGCGTTCGCAGGCGGCCTCGTGGCGCACCTGCTCACCCGCAGGCGTGAGCAGGAGAACGCTCGCAGAGCGCAGCGGGTGGCATACCTCGTGGAGGCGTACCGCCGCCTCATCGCCTGCGCCAACCGTCGCGCTATGACAGTCGAGCAGGAGGCTGCCCTGGAGGCGGCACTCTCGGACGTGATGCTCTTGGGCGGTGCGGATGAGGTGGAAAGGGCGAGGGAGTTCATGGCGGCTATGGCCCAGGGACGGGGCGCAGACCTCGAACCGCTCATCGAGGCCCTGAGGGTCAGCCTGCGCGAGGAGATCGGACTGGCCGAGGTGCCACTACCGCGCCCCTACAACCTGCGGATAGAGCGGGGTGGGGGCACCGTTTCTCAGCCCACTTCCACCTCGGAAGCGTAAGCACCGCGTCCCTTCACCGCGTCGTACATGACGCTCCGGCTCACGCCAGCGTCACGGGCCACCCGAGACAGCGGCACACCAGCACGCACCCTCTCCCGCGCCTGCTCGACCTGCTCGGGCGATAGCGCCTTCGACCGACCTCGGTAGACGCCCTTGGCCTTGGCCTGAGCGATGCCCTCGGCCTGCCGCTCGCGGATCAGGGAGCGCTCGAACTCGGCTACGGCTCCGAGCACGCCCAACAGCAGGCGGCTCATGGAGGACGCGCCTCCAGGGTCGAAGGTCTGCCCCTCTTTGAGGAACCTCACGCTCACGCCTCTTTCCCTCAGCAGGTCCACGAGACCGTAGAGGTCGGGCACCGACCGGGCGAGCCGGTCCATCGAGGGAACCACGATCTCGTCCCCCTCCCGCACATGCGAGAGCATGGAGGAGAGGGCGGGACGGTTGGTGCTGCCTCCCGAGCAGTGGTCCTCGAACCACCGGTCGGGCTCACCCACCGCCTCAGTGATCGAAGCCCTCTGCCGGTCGAGGTGCTGCTCTTCGGTGCTGACGCGCACATAAGCCACGGTCTGCCTATTCACCTCTAGACCTTCCTGCACTCTTCAGCAGGCCGCAGGGCCCGCCCCGCTGGCGCCCATCTCGGAGGCGCCGCCGGTCCACCTTGCGCCTGTCGTGGATCGCACCGACCCTGAGCGATTGAACCTCGTTCTCGCAGAACTGGACGGAATGCCGGGTATGGAGAAGGTGGGTGCTCAGGTGCGCAAGATGGCCCGGCGCGTCATGCTCGATCAGCAGCGTCAGGCGCAGGGCTTGAAGGTGGCAGAGGCGGGCTATCACGTGGTCTTCTCTGGCCCTCCAGGAACCGGAAAGACGACGGTGGCACGCATCTGGGGCTCCGCTCTCGCGCCGATGGGGGCGCTGCCCTCTGGGCATGTGGTGGAGGTAGACCGCTCGGACTTGGTGGCGCAGAACGTCGGCGGCACTGCAATCCAAACCGGAGAAGCGTTCGACAAGGCGCGTGGCGGAGTGCTGTTCGTGGATGAGGTCTACTCACTGACCCCTCCAGGGCACCAGTTCTCCAATGACTTTGGTCGTGAGGCCCGTGGACACGATCTTGACCCGTATGGAGAACGCCCGCGCCACAACGGCGGTGGTGGTCGCCGGATACACCGACAAGATGGATGCCTTTTTGGACTCCAACCCCGGGCTGAGGCGGAGGTTTCCCCACAGCATCGTGTTCGAGGATTATGACGGCCCCACGCTCTTGCGGATCGCCATGGCTATGGCCAAAGCCGCTGACTACCGCTGGGAGCAAGGAGCCTAGCGGCTCCTCGCACAGGCGTTCACCCGTCTGTCCGCAGCGCCGCCAAAGGGATGGGGCAACGCTGGTTCGGTCCGCAACCTGCTGGGAGCAGCGGTGGATGCTCAGGCCGAGCGTCTGTCTCAGTCGGGATTCGAGACGGGCGACATCAGCACCCTGACAGAGAGCGACGCCCGCGAGGCTCTGACCCACCTATACCCGCAGGCCGTCTGAGTCCGGACATGCAGGGAGGCCGCGTGCCTGTACGTCGATGCCCGCCCGGGACCGCCGGGGGAGCGTCTACCGCCAGGAATCGCGGCCTCCACCTACAGGGTCACCCTTCGGGAGAGCCTCGACCGAGAACTAGCCGGCCATCTAGACGGCGGCTTCTCGACTGGCGCCAATTCGACGAACACCTCGGCGGTGGCCCTTCATCAGGCCAGTTCCGTATGTCAGAGTCGAAGTGGGCGCGCTGACTGTGATCCGCTCACTCATAAGGGCTGTGAAGTCGCGCGCCTTCAAGCACAGATCGACATTCTGAGGGCCGGTGTCCTGCCGGCTGTTCGGGCGAGAGCCGCGATAAAGACTTTCTTGGCGAACGTCTTTCTGTCTTTTGTAGCGGTGGGCTTGATAGTTGCGACAGTGCGGACGGTCATGATGTCTCGGGAATGAGACCGCCTCGGGTGCGCTTATTCGCGTACCGGCCCTGCGCAAAAGGTGACGGGCGGGGGTAGAATCTGTCATCGTTCACGTGAGGTGCCTCAGGGGGTCTGTTGGCCGAAGACCGAGTGCAACGGCTACTCCCGGACGGTGTGATCTTCCTGGAACGCCCTCGAGACCTTTGCGTCGCCGAGCCCGCAGCTCACCGCCCTGATCCGAGGTGTTCGGGCGTCGAAGTTGGCCAACTGGCGGCCAGAGCTTCAAAGACACGAAGGAACCCAGTGGCGGCAGTCTTCAGGACCGTGTCTTGGCATGTTGATCAATTGGTTGGCGCCGTCATCACTGGACAAATTCAGGGCCCGATTTTTCGTCCATTTGTGTGACCCGCGACAAAAGTCAAAGAGCTATTTGATTCGATGTACCGTGGAAATCCGGTGGGTGAGTTGATGTTTTGGGATGTGGCCGCCGAGGGAGAAACCCGGGGCATCTCCAACCAGCCTCAGTTGACCGCTAGTCATCAAAATAGTCACTGGACAGCAGCGGGTTAACACCTTTACGCTGCCATAATGGGTCACCCCCGTCCGCGATGAGCCCTATGATCACCATCTCGTTCAACCGGCGAGCGGGGAATTGGAGGGCCCGCACTCCAGCGCTCGCCCCGTCTGTGCAGTGGGTCGAGGACATCTCGACAATCTTTGGAAAACGCGCTGGGTGCAGTTCGCAAACTCAGCCGCCGCCCGAGGGAATCAGGCAAAACTCTAGCATCTCGAAGTGTGACTTCGCGCGCCGGATCCACGAGAGCACGCCGGGTGGCTGCGCGAATTCGTTCTCAGGGTGCGCTTCTTGCGTCGCGCCAAGTGTTGATCTTCGATTCTAGCTGGTCAGCCAATTTAATGAGTTCTCGCTCAGTTGCCCATTTGCCGCGGATCAGCCCCTCGCGACTCATTCGAAGACTCGCGAGCTCCCTAATGGCCAAGATATCATCTAGGAACAATTGTGCGTCCAAGTGTATACTTCTTTCGAACTCTTGAACCTTTCGACGGTCTGCGTCTAATTTCCCTTCAGCCTGTTGCTGCTGCTCGTGGAATGCAGAGAGCATGTTCGCTCGCTCCTCTGAAATCCTTTGTTCTAAGTTCGCTCGCTCCTCGCTAAGTTCAAGGCGCTCCTGCCTCAAGGCCTCGCGTTCGAGTGCCTCGCGTCGTTGCTCCACCGCGCGACTGTTGGCTATTTCAGCATTCGCGTCAAGGAGGATCAGCTGCTCGCTTTCGATCTGATCGGTTACGCGCTTGAAAAGAGACAGAACGACCGGTGCTCCAAAGCAGAAGCCTGCCAGCGCGCTGAGAAGATTGAGCAGGAAGCCGTGCTGGAGCCAGATACCGGAGCTATCGCCGACTAGGCCAAGAAGCGAAAGGGAGATTCCGACTGGCCAGAGGGCCAAATAGATGAGACGGGCCGTCCGCCACGGAACGATGCGGCTCAATCGGGAACTGGCCAAGAGGGTGCTCCTTCGATGTGCGTGTTATCGGCACTCAACTCGACTGTGTTTCGCGTTGGTTCAACCTTCAGTTGGCTGGCTTCGCCGCCCGCCCAGCCGACTACTGCTTAACGTGTCGGCATCCTGTGATAGTAGACCTGCCGCCGATGCAGCGCACGGCATCATTGGTTCGATGGCCGCGGGCCCCCGAGGTGACCGCAGGGGCGGGGGCACGACATACTGAACCTCATCATGCGTGGACTCCTCCTCCTTCGCTGCCGCGGCGGGGCCTGAATCGGCCGCCCCTCGTCGCGGAGGTTGTCGTGCCCATCGGCTGAACCTGACGTAGACGAGACGAAGGCGAAACCCCAGCGATGATCCACCCCCAGCATCCGACACCGATGCCGTTCACGAAGTACCTCCCCTTCCAGCAGCAGATCCAGGTCGAGCTGCCGGATCGCACCTGGCCCGACAAGGTCATGACCCAGGCGCCGCGCTGGTGCGCGGTCGACCTGCGCGACGGCAACCAGGCGCTCATCGACCCGATGGACTCCGACCGCAAGCTGAAGATGTTCAAGCTGCTGGTCAAGATGGGCTACAAGGAGATCGAGGTCGGCTTCCCGAGCGCCAGCCAGACCGACTTCGACTTCTGCCGCGAACTCATCGAGGGCGGCCACATCCCCGACGACGTGACCATCCAGGTTCTCACGCAGTGCCGCGACCACCTGATCGAGCGAACATACGACGCCATCCGCGGGGCGAAGCAGGCGATCGTCCACTTCTACAACTCCACCTCCGTGCTGCAGCGGCGGGTCGTCTTCGGCTTGTCCAAGGAAGGCATCATTGACATCGCCCTCCAGGGCGCGCGGCTGTGCCGCAAGCTGGAGGAGACGATCCCGGAGACGACGGTCTACTACGAGTACTCGCCGGAGTCCTACACCGGGACCGAGCTGGAGTTCGCGGTCGAGATCTGCAATGCCGTCATCGAGGTCATCGACCCGACCCCCGATCACAAGATGATCGTCAACCTCCCCGCCACCGTCGAGATGGCCACCCCCAATGTGTATGCCGATTCCATCGAATGGATGATCCGTCACCTCGACCGGCGCGACAGTGTGATGGTCAGCTTGCACCCGCACAACGACCGCGGCGAGGGCGTCGCGGCGGCGGAGTTGGGCTACCTCGCCGGCGCGGACCGCATCGAGGGCTGCCTGTTCGGCAATGGCGAGCGCACCGGCAACGTCTGCCTGGTGACTCTGGGCATGAACCTCTACAGCCAGGGCATCGACCCGCAGATCGACTTCTCCGACATGGCCGAGATCCGGCGCACGGTGGAGCACTGCAATCAACTGCCCGTCCACGAGCGGCACCCGTGGGGCGGCGACCTCGTCTACACGGCCTTCTCCGGCTCCCACCAGGACGCCATCAAGAAGGGCTTCGAGGACATGGACAAGCGGTCGGCCGCCGCCGGGACCACGGTCGACGGCATCGACTGGGGCGTGCCCTATCTGCCCATCGACCCGCACGACATCGGCAGGTCGTATGAAGCGGTGGTCCGCGTCAACTCGCAGTCCGGCAAGGGCGGGGTGTCGTATTTGCTCAAGGCGGAGCACGGCCTTGACCTGCCGCGCCGGCTGCAGGTGGAGTTCAGCCAGGTCGTCCAGCGCCGGACAGATGCCGAGGGCGGGGAGCTGAGCGGGGCGGAGATCTGGGCGATGTTCGCCGACGAGTACCTCCACTCCGAGGACCCGGCCACTCGCTGGGGCCGGTTCTTCCCGGTGCGCTCGACGCTGACGAGCACCGACATCGGCGACGACGAGATCGACTCGATCATCACCGACGAGGGCCGCGAGGTGCACATCTCCGGCCGCGGTAATGGCCCGATCGATGCCTTCATCGACGCGATGTCGGCGCTTGGGGTGGACGTGCGGGTGCTCGATTATGCCGAGCACGCCCTGTCCGCTGGTGGTGACGCCCGGGCGGCGGCATACGTCGAATGCGCTGTGGGAGAACGGGTTCTGTGGGGTGTCGGCCTGCACGAGTCGATCGTGAAGGCCTCGCTGCGGGCGATCATGTCGGCGCTGAACCGCTCCGAGCGCGACCGCGCCAAAGCCGGCGACGACCACGCGATCTCGCGCCCCGGCGGCGGCCCGTAGCGGGCGCCTCAGCGCACTTTCCCGCCCATTGCCACAACATGGACATACGCAACGGATCATTACCGTTGCGTATGTCCATGTTCCCTCCCATGGCCTGACACGTTCCGGCAATGGGCGGGAAAGTTGTCAACTGCTGTGACTCGCCAGGGTCGGTGACTCGGCGCGGCGGAGGCGGAGGGCGAGGAGGCTGGTGATGAGCAGGACCACGCCGGCGACGAGGAGGCCGACGGCGGCGCCGGAGCCCTCGATGAAGTCGACGGCCGCTTCCGTGGCGGCGAGGGTCAGGCCGACAACACCCATGGCGAGATAGGGCCACTCGCGGAAGCGGAGGTAGGCCGCAAAGGCGCCGACGCCGACCAAGGTGAGGAGGACATAGGCGAGGATCTGGCGGTTGTCGCGGCCGTCGAACATCGGGAACTGAGCCCCGAGCAGCGTGAGCGCGCCGCCCACAAGTCGGGCCGTCTGGTCCTCCCGCCAGCGCCCCATCTCGGCTAGCGCCAACCAGCCGAGACCGATGACGAGCAGCGCGACGCCCTGGAGAAGAGACGAGCCGCCGAAGAGGGCTGACCCGCCGCTCGCGATGAGGATGAACAGGCCGAATCCGATGCCGAGCTGGCCGGGCAACGAGGGCGAGAAGAGATAGAAGAGCACTGCCAGGATCGTGAACAACCCGAAGACCCACACCGGGATGACGCTGGTGTACGGCTTCAGCCGATCCTCGAGGAAGACCCCGAGCGCGCCTGCCACGAGCGCCGAAGCGCCGAGGCCCAGCACACCGGCCAGCTGCCGCCGGGCGGACTCGACCGGCTGCTCGCCCGTTAGGCGCACGACGGCGGTGACGATGGCCAGCACCAGGGCACTCCCGGCGAGGGCGAGGATCCGTGTCGGCACGCTCATCTGGTTCCACTGCAGCGAGATGAAGACCGCGCCGGCGGCGACGACGAGGATGCCACCGACATACCCCAGCAGGGTCGCGAGGAGAGTGTTCGACGCCCCGCTTGCGGGAGCCCGACGCGTGCCGAGGCGCTGGGTGACGATCGCGAGGGCGCGCTCGCGATCGTCCGTGGAGATGATCCCGGAGTCCACCAGGGCGGTCACGATTCCGGGGGCCGTGCCGTCTGATCCATCGGATCGCGTGTTCATGGGCGCATTCTCGCCCGTCGTCACACGGAAGCGCATGAGTATGCCTGCTCAGCGGCCCGCGTGTCTCAGCGCACCCCGGCGGGCCGGAACTGCACGGAGATGCGCGGGCCGACGACATCGCGGGTCTTGGGTATGGCGTGCTCCCACGTCCGCTGGCACGAACCACCCATGACGACCAGGTCGCCATTCCCCGTCGTGAATTTCAGCGACGCCCCGCCGCCGGCTGGCCGCAGCGCCAGGGTGCGCGTGGACCCGAGCGACAAGATCGCGACGATGGTGTCGTGGTATCGCGACCGTCCGATCCGATCGCCATGCCACGCAACGGAATCCGCGCCATCGCGATAGAGACACAGTCCGGCGGTGACCAGCGGCTCGCCTAGGGTGGGCAGGTAGTGCTCGCTCACCGCGCGGCATAGCTCGGTGACGAGCGGGTGGGGCCAGGGCTCGTCGGCGGCGTAGAACTTGGTCAGGCGGGGGACGTCGACGATGTTGTCGTACATCTGCCGCCGCTCCGCGTGCCACGGCACATCCCGCAACAACGCCTCGAACAGCTCGTCGGCCGCCCGCAGCCAGCCCGGCGCGACATCGACCCAGGCGCCCCGCGACAACGGCGTGCGGAGCGGCTCGAGGCGCCCGAAGGGCGCGTCGTCGCTTACCTCCGCCGCGCCGAAGTCCAGGACGTCCT
This sequence comes from Actinomycetota bacterium, assembly GCA_020160805.1. Lineage (GTDB taxonomy): Bacteria > Actinomycetota > Actinomycetes > Actinomycetales > Dermatophilaceae > Nostocoides_A > Nostocoides_A veronense. The sequence continues at coordinate 111,363 of JAIUPO010000003.1, forward strand.
GCAAGCTCACCCGAGCAGCATACGACATGAATCGAACATATGTATGAGAGGCCGCGCCGTTCTCCCATTTCTCTCCGGATGCCGGAAGGTTGAGGTTCACCTCGCCTAGAAAGTCGGCCGAACCTCCACAAAGCGGCATCCGGAGAGAAACGTGTGGCTGGCGTGACACCGGCGCAGGGCGGGGGAGAATGGGGGCGTGCCCACCTACCGCGACCAGGCGATCGTGCTTCGCACGCACAAGCTCGCCGAGGCCGACCGCATCATCACGGTGCTGGCGCGCGAGCGGGGCAAGATCCGGGTGGTCGCCAAGGGGGTGCGGCGCACCAAGAGTCGCTTCGGGGCGCGGCTGGAGCCGGGCATGATCGTCGACCTGCAGTGCTATGAGGGCCGCAATCTCGACACCGTCACCCAGGCCGAGAGCATCGCGTCGTATGGCGATCAGATCGCCCGCGACTACCGCGCCTACACCTCCCTCGCGACCGTCCTCGAGACGGCCGACCGGCTCACGGAGGAGCGGGCTCCGGCGCTGCAGCAGTACCTCCTGCTCCAGGGCGCCCTCGCCGCGCTCGCCGGCTGCACGCATGACGCCTCGCTGGTCCTCGACGCCTACCTGCTTCGGGCGCTCGCGATCGGCGGCTACGCGCCGAGCTTCTTCGACTGCGCCCAGTGCGGCGACCCCGGCCCGCAGCTAGCCTTCAATGTCTCCTCCGGCGGGTCCGTATGTCCGTCCTGCCGCCGCCCCGGCTCCGTCGCCCCGAACCGCGCGACGCTCGATCTGCTCGGCGCGCTCCTCGTCGGCGACTGGGATATCGCGGACGCGAGCCTGCCGCAGCACCGGCGTGAAGGCAATGGCATCACCGCGGCATATGTCCAATGGCACCTAGAGCGCGGCCTGCGCTCGCTGCCTCATGTCGAACGCGAGCCGCACGTCGAAAAGCTTCCTCTGGCAACAGGATTCACCACATGATCGCTCCCTTCCCGCATCCGAGCGGAGCTCAGCCGCCGCGCTATCCCGCCGCCGCTCTGCCCAAGCATGTCGCGATCGTCATGGACGGCAACGGCCGCTGGGCCAACCAGCGCGGGCTGCCGCGGACCAAGGGCCATGAGGCCGGCGAGGCCGCGCTGCTTGATGTCGTCGCGGGGGCCATCGAGGTCGGGGTGACGCACCTGTCCGCATACGCCTTCTCCACGGAGAACTGGAAACGCAGCCCCGACGAGGTCCGGTTCCTCATGGGCTTCAACCGCGATGTCATCCGCCGCCGCCGCGACCAGCTCAACGAGTGGGGCGTGCGGATGCGCTGGGTGGGGCAGCGGCCGCGCTTGTGGGGCTCGGTGATCAAGGAGCTCGAAGTCGCGCAGGAGATGACTCAGCACAACACTGGGCTGACGCTCTATTTCTGTGTCAACTATGGCGGGCGCGCCGAAATCGCCGCTGCGACAAGGCGAATCGCGGAGCAGGTGGCTGCGGGCAAGCTGCGTCCCGGCAGCGTCGACGAGAAGCTTCTCGCCCGCTACCTCCCCGAGCCGGATATGCCGGATGTCGACCTCTTCGTCCGCTCCAGCGGCGAGCAGCGCACCTCCAACTTTCTGCTGTGGCAGAGCGCGTATGCCGAGATGGTCTTCCTCGACACCCTGTGGCCGGACTTCGACCGGCGTGACCTGTGGCGGGCCATCGAGATGTATGCGGACCGCGAGCGCCGGTATGGCGGCGCCGTCGACTCCGTGCCTTCCGCCTGACCGCCCGACTGAGGAAGCCCGCCCGGGCAGGCGCCTCAGCGGGCGATGCGGCGCAGGAAGTCTTCGAGCACCGGACCCGCTGTGCGGGAACCGCTTTCGCCCTTCTCGACAAAGACCGCCACGGCGAGGTCGCCCTGGATGGCGATCATCCACGCGTGCGTGGGGGGCGGGTTGCCGCTGCCATATTCCGCCGTGCCGGTCTTTGCCATCACCGGCTTGCCGGGGACGCTCGCGAGGAAGCGCGCGGAGCCCTCGGTGACGACGGCGCGCATCATCGAGCGCAGCGACTTGGCTTCGTCCGCTGTGATCGGCCGCCCAGCAATCGGCGCCGGTTCCGTCGCGGGCTCGGTCACGAAGACCGGAGAGCCCGGCTCGCCGCGCGCGATAGCCGCGGCCACGGTGGCCATGCCCAAGGGCGTCGCGACAACCTTGCCCTGACCGATCGATGCCGCCGCGAAGTCGACCCGGCCGCCATCGGTCGGGACGGCACCGAGTGCCGCGGGGATCCCGGCCGCCGGTGGCGCGGTCAGTCCGACGGCCGCCGCGGCCTGAGCCAGCGAGTCGGCAGCCAACGAGCGGGTCGCCGAGATCATCGCCGTATTGCACGAATTGGCAATCGCCGTCACTAATGGAATGGACCCGCGCGCGCTGTTCGGATAGTCCGAATAGTTCGTGAACGTGCGCCCGTCGATGATGCTGCTCTTGTTGCACGGCACCGGGGAACTCGGCCGCAAGCCGGCGCGCAACAGTGCCAGCGCGGTCACCGGTTTGAAGGTCGAGCCGGGCGGGTACTGTCCCAGCGTCGCCGTCGAATATCCTTCGCTGCCAGCGCCACTCGCCGCCGCGAGGATGTGCATGTCCGACGGCCGGATGGCCACCAGGGCCGACGCGCCGCGCTTCGACACCTGATCGAGCGCCAGTTCCGCGGCCTCCTGAATGACCGGGTCGAGAGTCGTCGCGACGGGCAGACCCTGGCGGGCGGGCACGGCATACAGATCCCGCGGCGAAGCGCCCACCATCAGCGCCTGCACAGTGAACCCGTCCCGGCCGCCGAGGCGTTCGTTCATGGATTGCTGGAGGCCGCTCAAGCCGACGATGGTGCCGGCGCGCAGGCTGCCGCCGGACTTCTGGATCATCTCGGCGGTCGCCTGGCCGACCGTGCCGAGCAGGGGCCGGGCGAAGCGTGCGGTCGGCGCGAGGGGCAGTTCGTCGGGCAGTAGCCGCAGCCCGGGGAAGTCCTTGGCGTCCTCGGCGATGCTGATCAACTCGCGCGCCTCGTCGCGATAGACGATCGCCTCGACGAAGGCCTTGGGGCCGGCTGCGGCGACCGCGGCGGCATAGGCGGACGGGTCGATCTCGACCCGGCGCGCGAGCGACTTTGCGCTCGCCGCAAGGACTTTGGCGTCTGGCTCCCGCTGCTTGTCCAAGCCGACGCGGGTCACGGGCCGGGGCATGACGAGCGGGTCCTGGTCGCCGTCGAGGATGTCGCCGCGCACCGCGACTTCGCGCACGGCATTGAGCACCTCCCCATCGCGCAAACCCTTGGCGATCACCTCGTGGGACCAGGTGCCGACCCACTCGACCCCCTCCGCGCGCGTAATCGCCGCAATAGGCATCGTCGACTGATAAGTCCACGCTGCCTTGTCCGCGTGAATCTTCCATGACTGATCGAAGGTGATCGTGCCGCGCCGTTCGCCCTTGTCCAACACCACGGAGTCGACCTTGACCACCGGCCGCAGCGTCCCCATACCGGCGAGGACCTTGGCGTAATCCGCCTCCAGCGCAGCGCGATCCGTCGATTGCAGACCCTCCGGAAGCGTGCCGGCGGCGAGCGCTTTGGCGGCCTTCTCGGCATACAACCCGGCCGCCACGCGCGCCTGCGAGTCGTGCCCGAGGAACCACACGGATCCGGCCAGCGCCCCGGTGAGCGCGAGTATGCCGACGAGCGCGAGCACGAGCGCCCGCAACGATCGTTCACGCATCCTCGCGTGCTCCCTCCGGCGTCCGGACGCTGCACGGCGCGCAACAGCCCACGATCTCCACGGTGTGATCCACCGCAGTGAAACCGTATGCGGTCGCGGTGGCCACAGCCCACCGTTCGACCTCACCGGCCGAAATTTCCACGGTCCGGCCACACTCTCGGCACACCAGGTGGTGATGGTGGCCGGCGCTGCACGCGCGATAGAGCGACTCGCCCGCCGCCGTGCGCAGCACATCGATCCGGCCCGCATCGGCGAGCGATTGGAGCGTCCGATAGACCGTCGCAAGGCCGACGGGACTGCCGTCGTCCTTCAGCGCCGCATGCCATTCCTGGGCGGAACGGAAGTCGCCGCGCGCGTCGAGGATGTCGCTGACTGCCTGCTGCTGCCGGGTCAGCCGCCGCGGCTTTTCGCCCATCTGCGCCCCGCTCATCGCGCGCCGCCCGCGTGCTCGTGGGTATGCCCGCCCGCCTCGTGGGTATGCCCGCCTGCCGCGTGTTCGTCGTAGTGATCGGCGTGCGCGGCGTGCCGGTGCCCGTCGTGCAGATAGTCCATGTGGTCACCGTGCGCGATGGCCGTATGGCCACAGTCCGGGCCGTGCTCGTGGTCATGCCGCTCGGCGCGGGCGTGCGCGGCGTCGCGCCGGTGCTGGATGGCAGAAGCAGCCGCCGCCACGCAGAAGACCACTAGCGCGATCAGGACAATCGTTGCGCCCGAGGGCGTTTCGGCATAGAACGAGGTGACGACCCCACCCAGCGCCGACACCAGCCCAAAAGCTACGGCGATCCGCGTTGCCGAGGCAAAGGACCGCGAGAGCAATTGCGCGCTGGCATTCGGGATGATCATCAGGGCGCTGATGAGCAACAACCCGACGACCCGCATCGACACCACGACGGTCACCGCCGTCAGGATCGAAAGCAGCAGATTGATTCGCACCACGGGCAGGCCGGAGGCGCGGGCATACTCCTCGTCCTGAGCCACGGCAAAGAGCCACGGGCGCAACAGGATTGACGTCGCCACCACCGTGACCGTCAGCGCCAAGAAGATATAGAGATCGGTCGTCGTCGTCGCCGTGATCGAGCCGAAGAGATAGGACGTGAGGTTCGCCGGCGTGCCCTGTGGCGAGAGGCCGATCAGGACGACACCGGCCGCGATGCCGCCATAGAACATCAGGGCGAGCGCCAGGTCGCTACTTGGCCCGCCGCGCGAGCGCGCTACCTCGATCGCCACGGCCGCAAGCACCGCCGTGACCAGTGCCGTCAAAACCGGCTCGCTCGATGTCAGCAGCCCGATCGCGACACCGGCGAGCGCGACATGCCCCAGGCCGTCGCCGATGAGCGAGAGCCGGCGCTGCACGAGGAAGATGCCGACCTGTGGCGCCGCCGCCCCGATGAGCAAGGCCGCGATGAGCGCATTGCGCATGAAGGCATAGTCGAGCAACTCAAGCATGACTGCTCCCACGGTCGAAGGTGTCGGTCGGCAAATGCCCTGGGGTGGAACGGTGTTCGGGGGAGTGGCCGTGGTGATGCCCGTCCAGCGGCGCCCCGGTCATCGTCGTGAAGTCGGCGGGCGAGCCATCCCACGAGATCGTGCCCTCGTCGACGACGAGGACGCGCGTGATGACATCGGCCAGCGCCTGCAATTCGTGGGTGACGATGAGCATCGTCGTCCCGCGGGCGGCAAGCGTCTCCAGGACCCCCGCCAAGATGAGCTGATTGGCGTGATCCACGCCGGCCGTCGGCTCATCCATGATCAGCACGTCCGGGCTCGCCGCGAGCGCCCGCGCGATGAGCACCCGACGCTGCTGCCCGCCGGACAACGCCGACACATCCGCGCCGGCCCGCTCGCCAAGCCCCACGACTTCGAGAGCCCGGGCGATGGCCTGGCGGTCCGCATACGCATCCCGCCGCCAGGGGCGCCACCACGAGCGATAGGGCAGCCGCCCGATCGCGACGATCTCGGCGACCGTGGCCCGCACCGAGTTCGCGAGCGTATGCCGTTGCGGGACATAGCCGATCCGCCGCCGGTCGACCTCCTCGAGAGGTTGGTCCAAGACATTCGCGCGCCCGCTCAGGTGCTCGGTCAGACCGAGCAGACCCTTGACGAGGGTGGACTTGCCTGCGCCATTGGGGCCGAGCACGGCGACAACTTCGCCGGGGGCGATGCTGACGGTGGCGCCCGAGACGATGGGGGTTCCGGCATACCCGAAGGCGGCGTCCTGCAGATCGATGATCGTCACGGGCGGCATTGCTGACCTTTCGCCAGGGTGTCGATATTGGCGCGCATCAGGCCGAGATAGTCACCGGCAGCGGAGCGTGCGTTGAGGCCTTCGATCGGGTCGAGCACGGCGGTCTGCGCGCCGGTCTCGGCGGCGATGACCTCGACGACCCGCGGCGGCGCGAGCGGTTCGACATAGATCGTGCGCACGCCATCGGTGCGGATCAAATCGGTGATGGCGGCCAATTGCGCTGCGGTGGGCTCACTTTCGGGGTTCAGGGCCAGCGCGTGCTGGTGCAGACCGGTCACGGCGGCGAGGTGGGCGTATGCCGCGTGGCTGGTCACCATTTCGGGCTGCGCGCAGTCGCTCAGCCGGCTGCGCAGTTCGCCATCCAGGCTGGTGAGGTCGGCATCGAGCGCTGCGGCTCGCTTCGTGTAGTCGGCGGTGCCTGCGGGATCAGCCTGGCTCAGCCCAGCGGCCACGGCGTCGGCCGCGCGGCGCATCAACTGGGGGTCGAGCCAGAAGTGCGGGTCCTGACTTGGGTCGGTCGCCGCCTCATGCTCGTGGTCGTGCCCGTCCTCGGCAGCATCCTCGTGGTCGCCCGTCCCCGCCAGGTTCAGCCCGAGCGCCGCGGTCAGGTCCACCACGCGGCGCGGGGCGCTCGCCGCGATGCCCTGATCGACGGCCGGTTGGAAGTGGCTCTCGGTGACGACGAGATCGGCCTTGGCCAGCTGAATCAACTGTTTGGCGGTCAGTTCCACGTCATGGGGTTCCGCGCCCGGGCGCGTCAGGGAGGTCACCTCGACGCGGGGGCCGCCGATCTGCTCCGCGAGGTACTGCGCGGCATAGAAGCCCACCACGACTCTCGGCCGGCCACTGGTGTCCCCCGACCCGGCGGGCGAGCACCCGGCCAGGGCGAGCGCCGCGACGGCCAGGAGGGCGGGCATACGAGCCCGGACAGCGAACATGAGAATCATTCTCAATCAGCGGAACGTCCTCCGTCAAACCGCCACCCGCGACGCGCCCAAAGGGTGGTGTGACATGCCGGACACACCGAATTGCTACCTCTCAGTAGGTTTCTCGTCGCCAACGGGTCATACTGAAGTGGTGCGTCCGTCAATGATCCGGGGGCTCACCGAGGTCCCTCGTATGGCCGGTGAGGTGGGTGAGTACGCCGCTTTCCGGAGGGTGCTGAGCAAGGCTCGGCGCGGGGAAGGCCAACACGTCCTCGTCCTGCCCGGCCTGATGGCGGGGGATTACACGACCTTGTTGCTGCGCAACTATCTCGCCTCGTTGGGCTACCACCCGCACGGCTGGGGCGTGGGGCGCAATATCGGCCCGACCCGCCAGATCGTGGACTCGATGCGCGAGAGCGTCGAGAATCTCACCGCCGAGCACGGCCCCATCTCGATCATCGGCTGGAGCCTGGGGGGGTTGTATGCCCGCCAGCTCGGCCGGGCCTACCCCGACCAGGTCCGTCAGGTCATCACCTTGGCCTCACCCTTCCGGCTGATCCACCGCGGCGACACCCTCGCGACCCTGGTCTTCGATCGCTACCGGCACCTGCACGTGTCCGCCGAGGAGCTCGATCTGCCCGAGCAGGAGCACCTGCGCGACCCGATGCCGATCCCGACGACCGCGATCTATTCGCGCAGCGACGGTATCGTGCCCTGGCAGGCGTGTCTCAACGAGCTCTATGGCACCGCGGAGAACATCGAGGTCAAGGCCTCGCATATCGGGATGGGACACCACCCGGCCGCGCTCTGGGCGATCGCCGACCGGCTCGCGTTGCCGCTCGGGACGCAGAATTGGCGGCCGTTCAAGGTGCCGCACAGCCTGCGCCGCTGGTATCCCACGCCGCTGAACTGGCCCCTGGACGAGGAGTTCCTGGCCGACCTCGCCCCGGAGGGGGATGCGGTCAACGAGGTCGCGACTGGATGACCGCGATCGCCGCGACGAAGACGATCACGGCGAAGCGCATCAGCTTTTCCACGCCGGTCAGGCGCGGCCAGCTGAGCGACAAGATCCACACGAAGAAAAGCGCCACGATCGCGGTGGCAATCCAGCCATAGGTCGGCACGAACGCTCCGACGCCCATCAGCACGAGCACCGCCAGCACCGGCACGATCCGCGGCAGCCGCGCCATCGCCACGAGCGCGCGTTCGCTGGCATTGCGGGGCTGCGGCATGGGGGATCCGGACACGATCAGCAAGGCTACCCGCCTAGCGATGGCGAATTTTCCGCGGTCGGCCCAACCTGCCTGCGGGGCCCGGGCGTTAGGTGATCAAGAAGGTTCCAGCGTCAGGTGGGAGGGTCAGGGATATGGCGACGCCGATGGATCCGGGCTTCGAGCAGTATGTCCGTGGCCGCCAGCAGCACCTGGTGCGGGCGGCATACCTCATGTGCGGGGACGCGGCGCAGGCCGAGGATCTGGTGCAGGAGGCGCTGATCAAGCTCGCCGGGCGCTGGTCGAAGTTGCGCTTTGAGAATCCGGACGGCTATGTCCGCCGGATTCTCTATCACGACGCCATTTCCGCGTGGCGCAGCACGCGGCGCGAAGTGCTCACCGAGGGTATGCCGGACGCCCCGCACCCGGGTCCCTCGCCGGCCGATCGGGCCGGGTTGCGCACCGACGTGATCGCCGCGCTGCGGCGGCTGCCCGAGCGGCAGCGGGCCGTGGTGGTGCTGCGCTACTTCGAGGATCGCAGCGAGATCGATACCGCGGAGGTGCTCGGCATCAGCGTCGGCACGGTTAAGAGCCAAGCGTACGACGGTCTGGCGAATCTGCGAAAAGTCATGGGGGAGAACGGCATCGTGAGCACGAAGGAGGACGGGCGATGAGCCAGGAGATAATGGACCTGTTGGAGCGGGCGAGCGCGGATGTGCCCGAGGTCGACCTTGCCGCCAGCGCGTGGGCCGAAGCCGGTCGTCGGCGTGCCCGTCGTCGAATGGCCTGGGGCAGTGGAGGATTGGCGGCAATCGCGGCGAGTGCTGTGGGCGTCGCAGTGCTAGCCGGTGGCCGCGAGGTGGCGCAGCCGCCGGCAACGCAGACCACCACGAGCACTCCCCGTGTCGCCGGGGAATTGCTGACCACAGAGCTCCCGGACCCCGGGAAGGTCGAGCGCCTCCCGGCATACGCCGACTTTGAGATCCCTGGCCTGAGCGGGTCGGTCGATCTGCTCAAGGACGCGCAGAAGTTCTCGCAGACAACGGGTTTCGCACCCGGTGAGCAGATCGTCGCGGCCTTCTCAGAGGCGGAGCCGCCGCAAGTCGGCGTCGTGACGAGCACGGGACGGATTCTCGTCTTCGACGACCTGTCGCTGGTCGCGCAAACGGATGCCGAGGGCAACTCTGGCTTCGGGCTGTCGACGGCGGCGATCGGGGCTGACCGGACCGCGCTCGTCATCAGCCAGCCGACCGGTCTCCTCGTGATCGACAGCACCCAATCCGGGATGCGCCCGTGGCGCACGATTCCGGTGCCGGACACGCACCTCGGACCGGCCAACTTCCTCGACGCCGGACCGATCGTGGTGACGTCATCGGGTCCGCAGAACTACCTCGTCGATATCACCACCGGCGAGGTGCGCAAGTCCGCGAGTGGCTGGCCGGGCGGCCGCGTCATTCTGTCCGGTGGTGGGGACCTTGGCCCGATCACGGCGGAGGCGTACGACCCCACGATCGGCGCGTTCACGAAGGTCCCCGTCCCGCCCGAGCGCCGCTACCGGATCTGGGTGGACGGCCCGGACACCGCGACGTGGACCAGCGCGGCGACTGACCTGGCGGACCGGAGCCGGGACGGCTTCCAAGGCGTCATGGCGATGCGTTATGGCACGAGTCCGTCGCCCTTGCCCGCGCCCGTCGTGCTCGCCGACGCGAGTGGCTTCGACGCCGACGGCACCAATCGGTCCAAGGGTGGTGTGCAGCCGCTGGCCTGGCTCACGGAAGATGTCTTGCTCGTCTCGGCGGGCGGCAGCACGCGATATCCCGCAACCGATCTCGTGGCGTGGAATGTGCGCACCCAAGACCTGCGGTATGTCGCGTCCCTGACCGGGATGCCCGTGCAACTGGTCATGGCCGACCAGCTCTGAGTGTGCTGACCTGGGCAGGTGGCGCCTGGCTCACGGACCGGTGGCCACCGGCCGCCCAGGGTCGGTGATCCACTCACTCCAGCTCCCGGCATACACCCCGGCGGTGACGCCGATCTGGCGCAGTGCCAGGGCCAGGCGCGCGGCGGTGATTCCGCTGCCGCAGTAGGCCGCGACCTCGGGGCGTTCGAAGACGCCGAGCCCGGCAAAGTAGGCGTGCAGCGCCTCCTTGTCGAGCAGCCGGCCATCGGCGTCGGTGAACTCCGACAGGGGTGCGCTGACCGCCCCCGGGATGTGCCCGGCGACCGGGTCGAGGGGCTCGACGCGCCCCTCGAAGCGCTCGGCCGCGCGGGCGTCCAGGAGCAGCCCGCCATCCGCGACCCGGGCCGCCGCCTCGGCATCCAGCAGCGGCAGTGCACCAGGACGTATGACGATCCCGCCCGCCGCGACCGGCCCCGGCACCTCGTCGGTCACCGGATGGCCCTCGCGCTGCCACAGCGCCAGGCCACCGTCGAGGACGCGCACGCCGGTCAGGCCGACATAGGTCAGCAGCCACCAGGCGCGAGCGGACCCCATACCGCTGCCCTGGTCGTAGACAACGACCGTGCTGTCATCACTCAGTCCGAGGCGACGGAGCGTGTGCTGGAGGCGGGCGAGATCGGGCAAGGGGTGCCGGCCACCAGCGCCCGGCGGGTCGGCGAGGTCGACATCGACGTCGACGAACTGGGCACCCGGCAGGTGGGCGACGGCATACAACTCCCGTCCGGTGACCCCGGTGAGATTGAACGAGGCATCGAGCAGCACCGGCGGTTGCGGGCCCGCCAGCTCGGCGGCGAGGGCGTCGGGCGTGATGAGCGAGGTCATGGCGGCGTCCTTCCAGGCGATCCCGGGCGAGGCACCAGCATGCCGCACGCACCCGATGCGCGATTGGTGCGCCCGCGCGGCTGACCTCGGCGGCGTCATACGGCTGAGTCCACCATTGCGTCCTAACCCACGCATTTGGTCGTGAGTCCCACATCCGGCGGTGTGACTCACGACCAAACGCTGGGGCTGTGACCGAATGGGGGAGTCAGCGGCCGCCGATGGGACAATCGAGGCATCATGTCCGCCCCAGCCGCCGCCGCGCCCGTGCTCGCACCTTTACGTTTCGGGCACCTGACGATCGATTCGCCGGTGGTGCTGGCGCCGATGGCGGGCATCACCAATCGGGCCTTCCGGCGGCTGTGCCGGGAGTATGGCAGCGCGGCCGGGACCGGGGCGAACGCGCTCTATGTCAGCGAGATGATCACCTCGCGAGCGCTCGTCGAGCGCAATGAGCTGACGATGAAGCTCATCGAGCACGACCCGGGCGAGTCGCCGCGCAGCACGCAGCTTTATAGCGTCGACCCGGTCACCACGGCGGCAGCGGTGCGCATCCTCGTCGCCGAGGACCGCGCCGATCACATCGACCTGAACTTCGGCTGCCCGGTGCCCAAGGTGACGCGCAAGGGGGGTGGGGGAGCGCTGCCGTGGAAGCGTGAGCTTTTCCGGTCCATCGTCGCGGCGGCGGTCCGGGAGGCGGAGCCGTATGACGTGCCCGTCACGGTGAAGATGCGGATGGGCATCGACGTCGATCACGTCACCTATCTCGACGCGGGCCGGCTCGCCGAAGCCGCCGGCGCCGCAGCCGTTGCCCTGCACGCCCGCTATGTCGACCAGGCCTACTCCGGCGTCGCCGACTGGAGCGCCATAGCCCGCCTCAAGGAGACCGTGCGCAGCATCCCGGTTCTCGGCAATGGCGACATCTGGTCGGCCGAGGATGCGCTGCGGATGGTCGCCGAGACCGGCTGCGATGGCGTGGTCGTCGGTCGCGGATGTCTTGGCCGCCCATGGCTATTCGCCGATCTGGCCAATGGCTTTGCGGGCTCGCCGGAGCGGGTGACGCCGACCCTCGGGGAGGTGGGGGCGACGCTGCGCCGGCACGCGGCATACCTCTGCGACTTCTATGAGGACGAAGCCAAGGGCTGCCGCGATATCCGCAAGCACATCGCGTGGTACCTCAAGGGATTCCCCGCCGGCTCCCAGATCCGCCACCAGCTCGCGCTCGTCAACACGCTCGCCGACCTCGATGCCCTGATCGCCGATCTCGACGCCTCCGCGCCCTGGCCCGGGGCACCTGCCGAGGGTCAGCGGGGCCGGGCCGGCAACCCGCGCCGCGTCGCCTTGCCCGAGGGCTGGCTGGACAGCCAGGAGCTCACCGATGAGCAGGCGGCGCTTGTCGCTGAGGCCGAGGACAGCGTCAGCGGCGGCTGATCCGGGCCGGGTGTCGGTGGGCTCTGGCAGGGTTGGACGTATGACAGCGCGGATCGGCACGCCCGGCGGCTCGCCGGATCGCCCGGCCCTCTTCTTCGAGAGCCCGGCGGAGTTTCGCGCCTGGCTGGAGGTCAACCACGAAACGGCGCGCGAGCTGTGGATGGGCCTGCGCAAGAAGCACGTCGAGAATCGCGGCCTGACCTGGGAAGACGCCGTGCCCGAGGCGCTCTGTTTCGGCTGGATCGACTCCGTCGCCCAGCGCATCGATGACGACAGCACCCGTCAGCGGTGGACCCCGCGTCGCCCGGGCAGCATCTGGAGCATGGTCAATATCGGGCTCGTTGAGGAGCTCACCGCCGCCGGCCGGATGCGCCCGGCCGGGCTGGCGGCCTTCGAGCGCCGAAGACCGGAGAAGTCCGGCATCTACGCCTACGAAAAGCCGGGAGACCAGCCCCTGCCCGAGGCGTATGCAGCCCGCCTCGCCGCCGACGACCTCGCCTCCCGCTGGCTCGAGTTGGCTACGCCGACCTATCGCAAGATCGCCATTCACTGGGTGCTCTCCGCCAAGCAAGAGGCGACCCGCGACCGCCGGATGGGCGAACTCATCGCCGACAGCGCTCGCGGCCTGCTCATCAAGCCGCAGCGTTATGGCGAGACGCCGACCTGGGTCGCGCGCAACCGGGCGAGCCTCGGCATACCCGAGCCGGAGGCGCCGTGACGGCTGGCTATGCCCCCGAGGACCTGGCCCGATGGGTGGGGGAGGACCCGGCGCTGAAACGCACCGACCGGGACGACTTCGCGCGCGATCGCGGCCGGCTCATCCACTCGGCTGCGTTGCGCCGGTTGGCCGCCAAGACGCAGGTGCTCTCACCGGATAGCGACGACTTCGTCCGCAACCGGTTGACCCATTCGCTCGAGGTGGCGCAGATCGGCCGCGAGTTCGGCGCGGCGCTTGGCTGCAATGGCGACCTCGTCGAAGTTGCTTGTCTCGCACACGATCTCGGCCACCCGCCATTTGGTCACAATGGCGAGCGCGCGCTGGATGAGGTGTGTGCCGGGATCGGCGGCTTCGAGGGCAATGCCCAGACGCTACGCATCCTCACGCGGTTGGAGGCTAAGCGATTTCACCCGGACGGCCGTCCTGCCGGGCTGAATCTGACACGTGCCGCCCTCGATGCGGCGACGAAGTATCCCTGGCTGCACGCCGACCGTCCCGAGGTCGGCAAGTTCGGGGCGTATGCCGATGACGCGGAGGTCTTCGCGTGGCTGCGTGCTGGGCGTGGCGCCGACGAACGCTGCCTGGAAGCCGACGTCATGGACTGGTCCGATGACGTGGCCTATTCGGTGCACGACGTCGAGGACGCGATCGCCAGCGGGCGGCTGGACCCGCGCGCTCTGCACGATCCCGCCGAGGTCGACATGGTGCTCGCCATCGCGCACGGGGTGTATGCCGCGGACCTCACCGCCGCCGACCTCGCCGCCGCCCATGCGCGGCTGGTCGGGCTCGGCATCGTGCCGTCGAGCTATGACGGCACCCGCCGCGCCCAGGCCGCGCTGAAAGACATGACCTCGCGCTTGATCGGGCGCTTCGTGCAGGCCTCGGAGCACGCGACTCGGGAGGTGTATGGCGCTGGCTCGCTCACCCGTTATGCCGCGCGCCTCGTGGTCCCCGACGCCACCCGCGCCGAGTGCGCCGTGCTCAAGGCGGTGGCCGCCCACTACGTCATGTATGCCGAGGACCGCCTGACCATCCAGGCCCGCCAGCGCGAACTAATCACGGCCCTGGTCGCGGCCTATGAAGCCGACCCCGACCTGCTGGACCTGGACCGGCAGGAGGATCACGCCCTCGCCCCGGACGACGCGGCGCGGCGTCGTGTCGTCGTCGACCAGGTCGCCAGCCTGACCGATGTCCGCGCCTGGGCCATCGCCCGCGCCTGGGGCCTCGACTAACTCGCCCGCATGTGCGCCCGGCGAGTTGTGTGCCTCCGTCGTGTGCGCCCGCCGGGTTGTGCAACTTCTGCTAACAGCAGGTTAGTCAACTCCGCACACCTTGCTACCTATGCGGATTCGACCAACCTGCGCTGACTTTGCCGAGGCGGCCGCTCGCCCCGGCACCCCACATACACTGGCCGCGGGTTGACCGGGCAGTAATGCGGGCAGTGACGGCGGAAGGAGCGAGGTGGCGGGCCGGATTCGGGCCGAGGACATCGCGGCCGTCAAGGACCGCTCCTCGATCGTCGAGGTCGTGCGCGATCACGTCACGCTGCGCAGCGCCGGCGTCGGCTCGCTCAAGGGCCTGTGCCCCTTCCATGACGAGAAGACCCCGTCGTTCACCGTCCGCGAGAGCGCCGGCACCTTTCACTGCTTCGGCTGTGGCGAGGGCGGTGATGTCGTCGCCTTCGTCCAGAAGATCGACCATCTCACCTTCGTCGAGGCCATCGAGCGCCTCGCCTCCCGGCTCGGCATGGAATTGCGGCGCGAGGAGGGCACAGGCGGGGCGCCCGAGGGCGGGCTCGGGCGGCGCTCTCGCCTGGTCGAGGCCCACCGCATCGCGCAGGAGATGTATGCCGATCTCCTGATCAACAGCCCCGACGCCCGCTCCGCGCGTGACTTCCTGCGCCAGCGCGATTTCACCGGAGCGCAGTGTGAGCGCTTCGGTGTCGGCTTCTCGCCCCGCGGGGGAGAGGTGCTCTCGCGGCTGTTGCGCAGCCGCGGATTCACCGAGGAGGAGACCGTCCTCGCGGGTCTGGTCGGTCGCGGCGGTCGGGGGAGCTATGACCGTTTCCGCGGCCGGCTGATGTGGCCCATCCGCGACACCTCCGGCGACACCATCGGGTTCGGCGCCCGCCGGATCTTCGAGGACGATCGGATCGAGGCGAAATACCTCAACACCACCGAGACCTCGATCTACAAGAAGTCGCAGGTCCTCTATGGCATCGACCTGGCCAAGAAGGCCATCTCGCAGGGCCGTCAGGCGGTCGTCGTCGAGGGCTACACCGATGTCATGGCCGCGCACCTGTCCGGCGTCGAATCCGCCGTCGCGACCTGCGGCACCGCCTTCGGCGTCGATCACATCAAGCTGCTGCGTCGCCTGATGCGCGACGAGCCAGGCCTGGACCCGGCCCGGATCGTCTTCACCTTCGATGGCGATGCCGCCGGGCAGAAGGCCGCGATGAAGGCCTTCGCCGAGGACCAGCGTTGGACCGCCCAGTCCTTCGTCGCGGTCGCGGCCGACGGGATGGACCCGTGCGATCTGCGGTTGCGCAAGGGACCCGAGGCGGTCAAAGAACTCGTCGACGATGCCGTGCCGATGTTCGAGTTCGCCGTCCGAACTCTCATTGCCCGCCTCGACCTGACAACCGCTGAGGGACGGGTGGCGGCGATGAAAACCGTTGCCCCCGTGATCAACTCGATCAAGGACCCGTCGCTACGCCCCGAATACCAACGCACCGTCGCCGGCTGGATTGGCGTCGGCATCGAGCAACTCGCCGACCAGATGCGCCGCTCCGGCACTCTCGCGGCCCCCCAGGATGGCCCGCGCCGCCGCGACCCTGAGCCGGAGGAGCCGAGCGCTGCCGAGTTGGCGACGGCATACCCCATGCCCGACCTGCGCGACCCGATCGTCAACGCGGAATCGCAACTCCTGCAGGTGCTTTTGCAGTACCCCAATTCGGTCGGCGCCCAGATCGACGAGATTCCCCCGGAGGCTTTCGTCGCGCCGGCGCACCGCGCGGTCTTCGACGCGCTGCGCAGCGTCGAGCCGTGGGAGGGTATGACGCTCGCGCAGTGGGTCGCCGCCGTCACCGATCTCGCGCCGCTCGCGGTGCAGCCGATGGTCACCGCTCTTTCTGTGGCGACCCTGCCCGTCACCCTCGACGCCGCGACCGGCGGCCCGGAGCAGCGGTATGTCGATTCCCTCGTCATCCGGGTTCGCGAGGTCGCCTTGCGCCGCGAAATCGCCGACGCCATGTCGCTGATGCGCCGCCTGTCCTCCGACCCAGACGCGGACCCGGCGCAGGTGCGCGATGTTGCAAGCGGCCTGCAAGAGCGCCAACGTGCCCTCGCCCGACTTCGTGAAGGAACCACCTGACCATGGCCTGGCTGCGCCGCAAGAGCTCCGATCCCGAACTGCCACAAGCGATTCGCGACACCCTTGTCTTGGAGCGGGGCGAGCGGGTGCTCGCCTCCGCGCCCGCCGAAGACGGCACGTGGGTCCTGGTCACGACGACCCGGCTGTATGCCGCCGCGCCCGCCGGCGAGCCCCTCGCGCGGCCCTGGCATCTCGTCGACGGCGGGAAATGGGACCACGATGCCTTCACCCTGACGGTGACGTGGGTCGACGGTGCCAAACCCCAGCAGTGGGTCTTCCGTGAATCCATGCAAGTGCTCGCCGCCTTCCGCGAACGGGTGCAGGCCTCCGTGGTCCTGACCGAGCAAGTGCCGCTCGGCACTGGCCGCAGCGCGCGGGTTGTCATCCGCAAGGACCTCGCCGACGGCTCAATGCACGACCAGACCCTGCTCGGCAAGGGCGTCCGTCTCGCCGACCCCGGGGTGGCGCAGGCCGTCGCCGATGCCCGCGCCCGCCTCCGCGAGCAGGTCGGCCTGATCTAAGGACACTGGCGATCGCCAACGACGGGGGGGGTAACTCAGGAACGGAGTCGGTAAATCGGCTCCTAGGCTGCCAAAGAAAAAGGCCCTGACGCGCGTTTCCGCAGGTCAGGGGCTTAGCTTGCTCCCCCGGTTGGACTCGAACCAACAACCCTTCGGTTAACAGCCGAATGCTCTGCCAGTTGAGCTACAGGGGAATGGTCTGGCACGCCTCGCGGCGCTCGGAAACCATAGCAAACACCGGGCGGCATCCCGAAACTGACGCGGCACCTCGCGGCCTCAGGCGCACGGCTGCTGGGGCGGGGGATTGACCGCCTTGTCCACGACATACCCCATCGGGGCCAGGTGGGCCTCGACACTGCGCTGCCACGCGCCCGTCGCGACCATGTCCGCGACGGCCTCGTTGACCTGCCGGCAGAGGGTTAGCTCGCCCTTCGGGAGACCGATGGCGTAGGTCTCGGTGGTCGCGGTGGCCGACTTGATGACAACCTTGGAGTCGTATGCCGCTTGGTCGGCATAGCCCGTGAGCACGACATCATCGGCGAGGACGCCGTCGACGCGCCGGTCGAGGAGGCGCTCCATACACGCGGCATAGCTGTCCTGCACAAACAGATGCACCCCGGGAAACTTTTCGATGACATAGTCCTGGGCGGTGGAGCCGTATGCCGCGCAGAGGCGTCGGCTCGTCACCCGATCCAGCGTCATCGCGCTGCTGACGCGCGTCATAAGGCGTTGATGGACAACGAGATAGGCGCCGGCGAAGGTGACCTGCTCGGCCCGATGGGGTGTCGCGGAGAAGCCCGAGACCACCATGTCGACCTGGCCGGTGGTCAGGACCATCGCGCGCTGGGCCCGCGGTGTCGGGACGATGCGGATCCCATCGCGGCGCAGTCGAGCAGCGACATAATTCGCGACATCCACGTCGAGGCCGGCATAGCCATCACCGGACCGCACAGCCAAGCCCGGCCGGTCCACGCCCATACCCACCCGAAGCGGACCCGTGTCCCGCGCGGCCTGCGGGGTGCAGCCGCCCGCGAGCAGGCATACGGCTGCGGCGAGGAGCGGGCGGGCGCGAAGGATCATCGGTTTGGGTCTATCACAACGAGATTCGGGGCCGTCGATGTGGGCGGGCAATAAAACACGGGCGCGGCGAAAGTTGCCCTTCACCGCGCCCGTCACCGACCCTCCGCTGCCTCGGGTGCCGTAATGGTGTGGCAGACCCGTAAGCAGGGATCAGTTGGTCAGTCGTTGGGGATCTTGAACTTCTGGCCCGGGTAGATCAGGTCCGGATTCTTGATGTTGTTCAGCTTGGCGATCTTCATGTACGAGACGCCGAAGCGCTCGCCGATCTCCGAGAGGGTGTCGCCCGACTTGACCGTGTAGACGCGGTAGTCGTCGTCCTTGTCCTCGTGCTTCTCGGCCGGTTTGGGGGCGGCCTTGGGCTTGTCGGCCTTCGGCGGCGCGGGCACCGCGGCCGGCTCGGCGGGGGCGTTGTCGGCCGGCTGCGGGACCGAGTGGGTGTAGTCGGGGGCGGGAGCCACCTTGGGCTCGACCGGAGCGGGCGCGGGGGCCGGCGCCGGGGCAGGGGCGGGGGTCGACTTCGGGGCCGTGCGGCCAGCGGCCTCATCCGCCTTGCGCTGCGCCTCGTCGGCCTTGGCCTTCGCGTCGGCGGCTTCCTTGGCCTGCTTGCCCGCCTCTTCCGCGCGGTCCTTGGCCTCTTCGGCCGCCTTCTCCGCGGCCTTCTTGGCCTTCTCTTCCTCGGAGTCGAACCCGAGGCCGTCCTTCAAGTCGTCCAGAAAACCCATAACGGGTGATCTTCCTTCCGTATGTCGTGCCCCACCGTGCAGGGCACCGGAGCCGGTGTGGCTCACTGCGGGAGGGACGCTACCCGAGATCACCCGGTTGCGCTGGCTTTGCCAACCCGTGAGTTTCCTGGGAGTCGGCGAGGGCTCGTAGACTCCGCCTGTTGCCGCCATCGCCCCATCGGCGAGAGGGCAGGGGGCGTTAGCTCAGTCGGTCAGAGCAGCGGACTCATAATCCGTCGGTCGTCGGTTCAAGCCCGACACGCCCTACCCAAAAAGTCGCAGGTCAGCCCCGTTCGTCCTCGCTCGTTTGGCAATGGAAGCTCCGCCGCGTGCTAACGATTTGCTATCAGCGCCCGTTCGCCCACTCCAACAGCCTTGCCGCGATGGGCTCTGGCGTGGCCCCCAAGATCCCATACAACTCCTGGCGCTGATCCTCAGTTAGCTCCCCCCAGAGAACGTCCCAGGTCAGGGGTAGGTCGACGTCGTGATTGAGAGTGAGGATCTCCCACGCTCGAGCTCGCTCGTCATTGTAGGCACCCATGGACCGGTAGTAGTCGCCCAGAGATGACATGGCGCGGTGAATCTCCGGCGCGGTCGCTTGCAGGGGGATGCCCGCAGGGTCGAGATTGATGGCCGCGTCAAGGATTTGCTGGACGACCTCAGGTCGCACGTTCTCCGTCATGCGCCCCACACTGCCCGAGAGAAGGTCTCGACCGCGCGCCCATCGTCGTCGGGGATCGCATCGGCATACACGTTGAGCGTCACCGAGGGATCCTTATGGCCGAGTCGCTTGGCCACCACGTGGACTGGCACCGTCACGCAGAAGCATCGTCGCGTGGGTATGCCGAAGCTCGTGCAGCTTCAATCGTGGGATCTCCCGCCCCGCCGTGAGGTCACCGAAGGCCCGCGTGGCGTAGTCCGGCAGCACCGGGCGGACGTCCTCCCACGTGAAGACGAGGCCCTCGGTGTCGCGGTATGCCGCGCCCCAAGTCATGCGCTCGCCTAGCTGCACCTTCCGCCATGCCCTCATGGCTGCGAGCGTGCGCCCGTCCAGGGTGACGTCTCGCCGCTCATGGTTCTTCGGGCTGGTGTAGGTGAGGGCTTGCGCAATCTGAGTGACCGACCGGTCGATGCGCACCATGCCGGCGTCGAGGTCGACGTCTGCCCAGCGCAGGGCCAGCAGCTCGCCTCGACGCATGCCCGTGGCGGCCGCCAGGAGCCACGGTGGTGCCCATCGGTCCGCTTCGTCGAGGGAGTCCAGGAAGTCGCGGAGCTGCACCCCTGTCCACGTCGTGTGCTTCGGCTTCACCGTCTTCGGTCGCTTGGTCCCGATCACCGGGTTGACCTCGAGGTGTCGATCGACCACGGCATCAGCCATGGCGCGCCGCAGGACGGCCCGGGCGAACTCCACCTTCCGCGGGGACAGTGCTACTTCGACACCGACGGCGCCAGCAACGGCGGAACCGAAGCCATCAACGGCCTCATCGAACTCCACCGACGCATCGCCCGCGGCTTCCGCAACCTCGAAAACTACCGCCTCCGCATGCTCCTCATCGGCGGCGGGCTCACGTGGTCACCCCACGCTCAACGGTGAAGAGCCGCTTTGGGAGGGGCCGTGAACGAGCCGGACAGACCGGCTGGCGCGCCACGCATCAGCGACCCTCGGCCGAACCCTCACCAGCCGAAGCGGTCAATCAACGCCAGCGCCATCAGGCGTCGCTGGATGAGGGATAAGGGGACGGCCGTGCGTCGGGTCGAATGTCTGCTCCTGTCGAACTTCTTAGCAATTCTTTAGCCATACGCTTCGCGCCACGTCGTTTGCGCCGGGATCAACACCGCAGTCAACCAGGCCAGTCTCAACTAGGTCCCACGTATCGACTGTAACCTGGACTGGCTCGCCAGCATAGCAATTGGCTACGGCGTCAGTCCTACTTGTCCTCACTGCCGTATAAGCATAACCTTCCCCCTGAAGCCCGGGGTTCATGCTGCGTACGTATTCGACAGCCTTCGCGCCTGAAGGAGAAGGTTCGAGCCTGTCGGGTGGAACAACCGTTGAGATTGCTGTCCGAATGCGGGACCCTGTCTCGTCGTCCACTGCCTCACGAATGACGATCTTGGGGACCACGGGTTCATCCAGCAGCAACCTAGGCTCCAGTCCCGCGGCGGCACTGGCGATCGAGGTGACAACGAAGTTGCCGGATTTAGCCGAGACTTCGTCGAAGCGCGGTGAACACGAAGTTGAGGATCCCGACGTGGAAGGAGGGGAAGACGCCGATGGGTTGGGCTTGGGCTCTAGAGTCTCTGAGTCTCCTGAGGAATGCGAACACCCTGTCGCAAGGCTAAGAATGACGATAGTTGCGGTGAAGAGCGATGAGCGCCTAATAAGTAACACCCCACCTCTAGACGTAGACTCAACTAGGGATCAGCAAGCGTATGATTTCGCCAAGGCCGCCAAGCTTCCACTCGGGGCCGACAGATCGCACCGGTGGGTACCTGACTCGGGAGTTTGCCACGTGAAGACAGAGCCACTTGCGCTCGTTACCAAGCCGCTGGATGTCGTACACGTCTGCTTCATCCGGTGACGAATCCCTGCCCAAGCAGGACGGTGATTGCTACAAAAGGACGACAGGCCCTACGTCGAGAGACCATTCTCGGAGTATAGGGCTCAGCCCCTGTCCGTCAAGACCCAATACCTGGTTGGAAGCGTGCCAATCCGGCTCCTCGTACGTGAAGGTCGAGTGAGCACGACGCGCCGACGGGTTGGTCGAGCGTGGGTGGGGTCGAGGTCCGCGAGGACCGGAAGACTCTGACACCCTGCTGATCGAGGATCTCGACGATGCGCGAGCCCACCGTGTGCTGCCTGGGCCTTGACGGGTTCTTCCCAAAGCAGAGTGGGTCCGGGGTGGGCGCGTCGGTCCTGGGTTGGTGTCGAGGTCTTCCGATGATGGGAGTTCCGACACTGCCCACTGGGAAGACCTCCCCCAGAGGGGGGACCCCCAGACATGCTGACGGTACCTTCGCTGCACCCGATTTGACGACGTTCTGCCGGTTGGACGGCCTTGGTTTAGTGGTGACCGGGCAGCGGGTGGAGCCGGATCGTGCGGTGCTGGCCTGCCGGGTGGTCGACGATGAACAGTGCTGTCGCCGCTGCGGCTGCCAGGGCCGTGCTCATCGACCTCACCCCGATCCGCGACGGCACCGGCTGAGCCCGGCTGCTGGACATGGTCGACGGACGCTCCAAGGCCGCGTTCAAGACCGGGCTCACCCAACGTCCCCAGGCGTGGCGCGACCGAGTGGAAGTGGTCGCGATGGACGGGTTCACCGGGTTCAAGACCGCCGCCGCCGAAGATCTCCCGACGGCGGTCGCGGTGATGGACCCGCTTCCACGTCGTCCGACTCGGCGGCGACGCCCTCGACCGGTGCCGCCGCCGCGTGCAACAAGAACGACACGGCCACCGCGGTCTCGCCGGCGACCGCTCTACCGGGCTCGCCCCCGACCGGCAACGCGAACGCCTGATCCGGCTGTTCACCGACGACCAGCATGTCGAGGTCGAAGCCACCTGGGGGTCTGTCAACGGATGATAATCGCCTACCGCGAGCCCGACCGAGCCCGCGGCCAAGGACGCGATGACCGCCCTGATCGACAGCCTGCGCGAGGGTGTCCCCAAAGCCCTGGTTGAGCTGCAGCGGCTCGGGCGGACCTTGACCAAGCGAGCCGCCGACATCCTCGCGTTCTTCGACCGGCCCGGCACCAGCAAGGGCCCGAGCGAGGCGATCAACGGCCGCCTGGAACACCTGCGCGGCTCAGCTCTCGGCTTCCGCAACCTCACCGACTACATCGCCCGATCACTCCTCGAGACCGGCGGCTTCAGACCCCTACTCCACTCTCGATTGGGATGAGCCCCTTTGATGGCGTTCGACCCGGCGTTGCGCGGCGCCTGTCAGCAGGCCGCTCAGACCTGGTTGCCGCTGACCCGTCGCTGCGGCTGGTTCGCGGCTGGTACCACGACCCGCAGTGGGGCGCGCAAGCCCACTGGTGGGCGGCAGGCCCGGACGGTACGATCCACGACCCGACCACCGCACAGTTCCCGATCGGCGGTATCGCTGCGTGCTATCAGGAGTTCGACGGTTGGGGGTTCTGCTACGAGTGCGGGCACGACGTCCACGAGGATGACGCCTACGGCGCGATATGCGGGTCGGACCTGGTGTGTTCCGGCTACTGCTACGGCCACCCCGGCCGTTTCGACATGACCGGCATTGACTGGGTGATCGCCTCGGGTCAGCACGATTCCACGCCGACGAACCCGCGGGCGGCTCCTCTGGCTAGAGCCGAAAATGCTCGACTGGCTCGAGCAGTCCGGACTGGACATCTGCCCGCGGTGCGGGGCCCGGGTCCGCAGTGTCCGCCAGCACGCAGGGCGCCGGCACCCCGATAACTCAGACGACCGTGCGAGCCCATGACGCCAGATGAGCGCGGATGCGCCCGCGCAGCCGAAGGTTTTCCTTGCCTAAATCCGTGCCTACCGACAGCGAGTTGTCGACGTGCACCCGTGTTCAAGAACTACGTTCTGAGCGGCAAAGCGTGCCGTTCGACCTGTATGGCTCAGTGAAGTGCGTAACTCACAATCCGTCGGTCGTCGGTTCAAGCCCGACACGCCCTACCCACCTGACCTGCTCCGGGACCCGGGAACACCGTTTCCGGGCCGCACGCACTGCACCCGTCCCTGCACCCATTCGCACCGGATATGGGACGACTGTCTGCAGCACGTGGCCACACTCGGCGTGTCGCCCCACCCCGGGGGGTGACGCGTGGTGAGATGGCGCCTGCCGAGGCTGTGGGCGACTCCATCTGGTGCTCCCACGGTCTATGAGGCACAATGTGACGGCACGAGATCACTGTGACCCGTGGTGCGCATGTTGGCGTTGGGGAAGACGTCCACCGCACACCAGGAGGTTCAGGGATGTCGTACGCACCTATGCGTGGTGCCACGCGCGGGGTCGTGTTCATCCACTCGACCCCTGCTGCGCTGTGCCCACATCTGACCTGGGCGCTCGAAAGCGTGCTCGGGGGCAGAGTCGTGCTCGATTGGATCGAGCAGCAGGCCGCCCACGGGCTCAAGCGCGCCGAAATTTCTTGGACCGGCATGCCCGGCACCGGTGCCAAGATCACCAGCGCCCTGAAGGCCTTCACCGGCATCCGCTTCGAGGTCACCGAGGAGCCGAGCCCCGGCATCAATGGTTCGCGCTGGTCCTACACGCCATCCCTCGGCCTGCACCACGCGTGGATGGCGCCCAATGGCGATGTCATGGTCAATGAGGAGCGACTCAAGGAGGTCATCCTCTATGCGCAGGGTAGCAACGAGGCCGTGACCGACATGCTCGAGGAGCTACTCGGCGCCGCCTGGGACGAGGAGCTAGAGATCTTCCGGTATGCCGGCGAGGGCGCCCCGGTGCGCTGGCTGCACAAGGTCGGCTGACACGAGACCCTCGACCCCGCCGGCGGGGTCGATAGCTCAGGTGCCGCGGGCGGTCACTCGCGGATGGCGAACCGATGCACCACGCCGCGCAACGGGCGGGGCACCCACCAGTTGCCGTCCCCCAGCAGGCGCATCGTGGCCGGCACCAGGATCGAGCGCACCAGGGTGGCGTCGATGGCGATTGCCACGACCATGCCGACGCCGATGAGCTTGATGAAGGTGACCCCGGATGTGGAAAAGGCGCCGATGACGACGATGAGCAGGACGGCCGCCCAGGTGATGATGGACGCGGAGTTCTGCAGCCCGCGGGCCACCGCGGCGGTGTTGTCGTGGGTGCGCTCGTACTCCTCGCGGATGCGCGACAAGATCAGCACCTCGTAGTCCATCGATAGGCCGAAAGCGATGGCGAGCATGAGAATCGGCTGAGTGGCCTCGACGGTGCCCGTCGACGTGAACGCGAGCTGGTCGGCGAGGTGACCTTCCTGGAAGATCCACACGACGGCGCCCAGCGTGGCGGTCAGGGTCGCGATATTCATCAAGACCGCCTTGATGGGCAACACCACGGACTGGAAGGCCAGCAGGAGCAGCACGAACATCGAGCCGACCATGATGAGCACGAGATAGGGCAGCGTGTGGGCCAGGCTGCTCAGCAGGTCCATGAGGGTCGCCGTGGGTCCGCTCACCATCCGGGTCGCCCCGGAGGGCACGGGCAGGTCACGGATGGCCGAGACGATCTCGCGCGATGTCATCGCGAGGGGATCGCCCGCGTAGGTCACGTCGAAGTCGGACACCGAGCCGGAGGTGCGCAGGTCGCCGACATCGGTCACGCCTTGCACCTGCTCGACCTGACGACGGAAGGCCTGCGCCGCCTGGGCGGAACCCCGAATGACGACGGACGCCGGCGGTTCGGCAGCCGTGTCGAAGTTGGCCGAGAGGAAGTCGGCCGCGTCCCGGCTCGGCGACTGCGGCGGCAGCGCCCTCTCGTCGATCCCCCCGAACTCCAGGTGCCGCACGGGGGAGGCGATGACGGCCAGCAGGGCCAGGACGCCGAGGATCCACACGACCGGGCGCGCCATCACGGTGGTGGCCAGCCGGTGATAGAAGCCCTCTCGCGCAACCCCGCGCCGGCCCTGGGGCCTGGGGTCGACACGGCGGCCCAGGATGGCCAGCATCGCTGGGGTGGCCAGGAGGGACCCCACGGCGGCGGTGATGACCGCGGCGATCCCGCCGAGCCCCATCGAGCGCAGGAACGATTGGGGGAAGAGCAGGAGCCCCAGAAGCGCCAGCGTCACCGTGATGCCCGACACGACCACCGTGCGGCCGGCGGTGCGCAGCATGGTGGCACTCGCGTCCGGTGGCGAGAGGCCCTTGCGCCGTTCCTCCCGGTATCGCGAGACGAGAATGAGGCCGTAGTCGATCGCCAGACCCAGGCCGAGCAGGGTCACGATGTTGATCGCGAAGACGGAGACATCGGTCACCATCAGGATCAAGCGCACCAGCACGAACGACGCGAGGATCGCGAAGCCGCCCACGAGCATCGGGATGAGCGCGGCGAAGACATTGCGGAAATAGAGCGTCAGCAGCAGCAGGACGAGGGGAAGGGAGATGAGCTCAGCCCGCTCGATGTCGGCGCCCACCCGATCGGAGATGTCGAGGTTGACCGCTGCGCCCCCACCGGTGCGCACGGTCATTCCGGGGACGGTGAGCGTCGGCCGCAGCTTCTTGAACTGCGCCTCGCGGGCGTCGTCGTCGCCGCCCGTCAGCTGCAGGACTGCATACGACGAGCGCTGGTCGTGGCTGACGAACGCCGGGGCCTTCGTGTCGTAGTAGCCGACGGACTTCGCGACGAGGTCGCGCGGCAAACCGGACAAGCTGCGGCGTACGGCCGCCGACACGGCCGGGTCGTCGACGGTCTTGTCCGGGCTGGTGTAGATCAAGATGACGTCGGCATCGGACCGCCCGAAGGTCGCGTCCTGAAGTTCCTTGGCCCGCACGCTCTCGCTCGTGGGGTCGGTGAAGGCGGCGCCGGAGAGCTTGTCGAAGGCGCCGGTGCCCCACACGCCGCCGAACACCATCACAGCGACCACGCCGGCGATCACCCACCACCGCCGCGCGCGCGTCCCGGCCGCGAACCGTCCGGGCCGAACTGACGACGCTCCGGCGGGGCTCTGGTCCTCATATAGGTCGGTCATGTCAACCCCTTGTCGGTCGTCGATTTCTCGGCGGCATCACGGTCCACTGCCCGCCAGCGCCGCACGCCGGTACCGTTATCGTCCCAGGTCACGAGCCCCGCGGCCGCCAGATGGCGCAGATAGGCGACGGTCTCGGTCATCGCCAAGCGGGTGGCCCCGAGGTCGAGATCCTGGCCACCGCGCAACCACAACCGGGTCATCACGTCGTATGCCGTGCTCGGTCCGTCCTCGAGGAGATCGCGGATGCGTCCCAGCTTGCGCGCGCCTGGGACGACGAGCTCGAAATCTTTCGGTATGCCGGCGAGGGCGCCCCCGTGCGCTGGCTGCACAAGGTGGGCTGACCGCATACAGCTAGACACCGTCGGGGCGCGCTTCTCGCGGCGGAGCGCTGAAATCGCCGACGAGCGCTGCAATAGCTATGCCCCGCTGCGAAGTCAGCGCTCCGCGGCGACGACAGCGCTCCGCGGCGAGGCCTCGTGACGGCGCCGGGCGTCAGTAGTTCTTGATGGCCAAGGCGACATTGTGGCCGCCGAAGCCGAAGGAGTTGTTCAGCGCGACGATATCGCCGGCGGGCAGGTCGCGGGGGGTGTCGCGGACGACGTCGAGGTTGACCTCGGGGTCGAGGTTCTCGATATTGATGGTCGGCGGGGCGACGCGGTGGTGCACCGACAAAACGGTGAGCACGCCCTCGAGCGCCCCGGCCGCACCGAGCAGGTGGCCGGTCATCGACTTGGTGGCGCTGACCGCCATCCCGTCGGCCGCGTCGCCGAAGGCCCGGCGGATCGCATTGGCCTCGGCCACGTCGCCGACGGGGGTGGAGGTGGCGTGCGCGTTGACATGGCAGACATCGGACGGCGACACGCCCGCCCGCTCCAGCGCCTCGATCATCGCGCGGGAGGCGCCCGCGCCCTCGGGCTCGGGAGCGGCGATGTGGTGGGAGTCGGCGCTCATCCCGAGGCCGGCGAACTCGGCATAGATCCGCGCGCCGCGGGCCCGAGCAGACTCCTCCGACTCCAAGACCATGACAGCAGCGCCCTCACCCATGACGAAACCGTCGCGGTCCACGTCATACGGCCGGGACGCGTGCGCCGGGTCGTCATTGCGCTTCGAGAGGGCCTGCATCGCGGCGAAACCTGCGAAACACAGCGGGTGCATCGCGCCCTCAGTGCCGCCGGCGACGACGATATCGGCGCGGCCGGAGCGGATCATCTCCGCGGCCAGGCCCATGGATTCGGCGCCGGAGGCGCAGGCCGACACGGCCGTATGCGCGCCCGCCCGCGCGCCGAGGTCGAGCGAGACATTGCCGGACGCGGAGTTCGGCATGAGCATCGGGACCGCCAGCGGGAAGACCCGGCGCGGGCCCTTCTCGCGCAGGTTGTCCCACTGATCCAGCAGCGTCCAGACACCGCCGATGCCGGTGCCGATCACGCAGCCCAGACGCAACGGGTCGACATCGGGAGCGCCCGCGTCCTGCCAGGCCTCGCGGCTGGCGATCATCGCGTACTGCGCATTCGGGTCGAGGCGGCGCACTTCGACCTTGGTCAGTACCTGGTCGGCCGGGACGGCCAGGCGACCACCGAAGGTCACCGGCAGCTCGTACTTCGCCACCCAGTCCTCTTCCAGCGTGCGAATACCGCTGCGGCCCGCGAGGATCGCCTCCCACGTGGACGGCACATCGCCACCGACGGGTGTGGTCACACCGAGACCGGTGACGACGACCTTGACATCTCGTGAGCTCATGGGGGACTCCTTCGCTGGTGCGGGCTGGGGGTGCGTCGGGGTGGGCCGCGGGTATGCCGGGTGGCCCGGTCCGGCGGGCGCCGCACCTTTTCGGGGGCGCGGCGCCGCCGGCGGACGAGGGCTCAGCCCTGGGCGTTCTTGATGAACGTGACGGCATCGCCGACGGTGCTGAGGTTCTTGACCTCGTCGTCGGGGATGCGGACACCGAAGGCCTCTTCGGCGTTGACGACGATCGTCATCATCGACAGCGAGTCGATGTCGAGGTCGTCAGTGAAGGACTTGTCCAGCTGGACGTCGGCGACGTCGACACCGGTCTCTTCGTTGACGATGTTCGCGAGACCCTCGAGGATCTCCTGCTCGGTCTGAGCCATGGTGCTCTCCTTTTTCTCGGTGGAAGTTCGGCCCGATTGACCCGTGGACCACCCGGGAACTCTTGTGCCCTAAGGCAATTCGATGACCTGCGCGGCATACACCAGGCCGGCGCCGAAGCCGATCTGCAGGGCCAGGCCGCCGCTTGGGACGATGCCCTCGCGCAGCATGCGCTCGGTGGCTAGTGGGATGGAGGCGGCCGAGGTGTTGGCCGTCTCGTGGATGTCGCGGGCGACGGGGATGTCCGCAGGCAATTTCAGCTGCTTGAGCATCGCGTCGATGATCCGCATATTCGCCTGGTGCGGGATGAAGGCGTCGAGGTCCTCGGGGCGCACGCCAGCGGCTTCGAGGGCACGGTGGGCGACGGGCGCCATACCCCACACTGCCCAGCGAAAGACCTTCTGGCCTTGCATCGTGAGCGCAGGAAATTCGCGGCCGTCCGGGTGCTCCCGGAACTCCATCCACGACTCGCGCTGCATGATCGCCTGCCATTCATCACCCTCGGACCCCCAGATCGTGGGGCCGATGCCCGGCCGGTCGCTGCGTCCGACGATTGCCGCTCCGGCGCCATCGCCGAAGATGAAGGCCGAGCCGCGGTCGCTGAAATCGGTCCAGTCCGAGAGCTTTTCGACGCCGACGATCAGGACGTTATTGGCCGAGCCGCCCTTGACCAGGTCGGAGGCGATGCCGACGCCATAGCAGTAGCCGGCGCAGGCCGCGGAGATGTCGAAGGCCGCGCAGCGCAGCCCGAGGCGGTCCGCGAGGATCGGGGCCGCGGCCGGGGTTTGGTAGGGGTGAGTCACGGTGGCGACCAGCACGGTGTCGATCGCCGCGAGGTCGAGTCCGGAGTTCTCGATGGCCTGCCGGGCCGCGTGCTCGGCCATGTCGACGACGCTCTCGTCGGGGGCGGCATACCGTCGGCTCACGATCCCGGAGCGCTCCTGGATCCACTCATCGGAGGAGTCGATGGCCGCCACAAGCTCGCTGTTGTGCACGACGCGCTCGGGGCGGTAGCCGCCGACGCCGAGAATGCGCGAGCCCGGGGCACCGGTCGCGCCGGTGATGGTGCCGGTCCCCTTGGGTGAGACGGTCACGGGCGTCAACCTTTCAGGCGGAGTGGGAGTGGGCGGCAATGAGGGCTGCGCCAGCGTCGAGGTCGTCCGGTGTTTTGACCGCGAGCGTCTCGACACCTTTCATGCCTCGCTTGGCCAGGCCGACGAGCGTGCCCGCCGGGGCAAGCTCGATGAGGCCGGTAACTCCTTGTGCAACAAGGGTTTCCATGCACAGATCCCAGCGCACCGGGTTGGTCACTTGGGTGACGAGGCGGGCCAGAATGTCCTCGCCGTCGGTCAATGCGCCACCATCCGCATTGGACACCACCGGCACGGTGGGGGTGCCGGCGCTCAGGCCCTCGGCGAAGGCGGCGAGGTCGGCGACGGCGGGCGACATATGGCCGGTGTGGAAGGCGCCGGCGACCTTCAGGGGTATGACGCGGGCCTTGGCCGGCGGGTTGGCCGCCAGTTCGGCAAGCTGCTCCATCGTTCCGGCGGCGACGACCTGCCCGGCGCCATTCATATTGGCTGGAGTCAGCCCGCACTCCTGAAGGCGGGCCACGACTTCGGCCGGGTCCCCGCCGAGCACCGCGCTCATGCCGGTCGGGGTGATGGCGCTCGCGGCGGCCATACCGGCCCCACGCTTGGCCACGAAGGCGACGGCGTCCGCCTCCTGGAGCACTCCGGCGCCCGCAGCGGCGGTGATCTCGCCGACCGAATGACCGGCCAGGAAGTCCGCGGCCGTGACGCCCGCGTCGCCGACAACGGCCGGCAGGGTGAGCAGGCCCGCCGCGACGATGAGCGGCTGCGCAACGGCGGTGTCCTTGATGGTCTCCTCATCGGAGACGGTGCCGTGGGCGATCAGGTCGATGCCGGTGGCGGCGGCCATTTGCTCGGCCCGCTCGCGCACACCGGGCAGTTCGAGCCAGGGGGTGAGGAAGCCGGGCGTTTGGGAGCCCTGTCCGGGGCACACGATGGCTAGCACCCTTCTAGCGTGGCGTATCGGCCGCCGCCGTGCGCGCTGAATCGACCGCCAATTTCCTGGACTGTTTTTGGAGGTTTCCTCCAAGTCAACGGGCGGTGGCTGCCGCCGCGTCCTTGAGCCGTTCGAGACGGACGGCGAGGTGGACGGTGTCCGCATCGTGCGGGTCGCTCAGGTCGTAGCCGGTGAGTTCGGCGATGCGGGCCAGGCGGTAGCGGACCGTGTTCGCATGAACGAAGAGGGCCCGGGCGGTGGCCTCGATGCTGCGCCCCGTTTCGAGGTATGCCGTGGCCGTGCGCATCAGGTCGCCGCCGCTGATCTGGGTGAGGGGGCCGACGATGCGTGAGCGCAGGGCGTTGCGCGCTGGGAGATCGCCGATGAGCGCCCGCTCGGCGAGGAGGTCGTCGGAGCGGGCGGGGCGGGGGGCGTCCGGCCAGGCCGCGGCGCCGGTATGTCCGGAGATCGCCGCTCTCGCGGAGCGGCCGGCCGCGAAGAGATGCGGCACGGTCGGCCCGACGACAATCGGCCCGTCGCCGAAGCATTCCCGCAGCGCTTTGGCATCGTCGAGCGCGTCGGCCGTGTCGCCGATCAAGACGATCAACCGTCCGGCCTGGATTGCCGCAAGGACCTGAAGTCCGTGGCGTGCTGCGGTCCGGTGGATGTGGTCCAGGACGAAGGCCGGGTCACCGGCGGGCCCGGTTGCCGCGGGGGGAGTGCCCGCGACGACGGCGACCTTGGCGGTGGCGCCCCACCCGAGCGCCGCGGCCCGGCTCTGCATCCCGTCATCGGCGTCGCCGCGAAGGATCGCGTCCACAACGAGCGCCTCCAGGCGAGCGTCCCACGCCCCGCGTTGCTCGGCGGCCCGGGCATATATGTGCGCCGCGCCGAAGGCGACATCGCGCGAGTAGCGCAGCATGGCCTCGCGCACCGCCGGCGCCGCCTGCTCGCCCACCAAGTCCGCCGCCTGCGCCTCGACGACATCGACAACCGAACGAATGAGGTCAAGGGTCTGGGCGAGGCTGATCGACCGCGTCAACTCCGGCGGCGCCGCATCGAAGATGTCCTGCGCGTGCGCCGCGACGCCCTCGCCGCCGGCCAGCCAGCCGACGAAGTTCTCGATGCCGCCATGGGCGACCAGCGCGACCGACGCGCGGTCTCGTGCCGACAGGGCGGCATACCACCCGTGCCGGGCCTCAATATCTGCCACCGCCGCGCGCACCAAGTCCCCGGTGCGGGCCGCGATCCGTCCCCGCGTCCGGGCGGACAGGTTGGCTCGGCGCGGCATACCCGGCAGTGTATTTGTGCTCAGCCCACAGATTCGGCCCTCGGCGGCGGCGGTCGTGGTCGGCGGTCGGCGGTCGTCGTCTCGGATCGTGGGATGCCCGCGGCCTGTTCCGCACGGCGGCCGGGTTGGGCGCTACGGTCTCGACATCCGAAGAACCTTGCGTCGATCGCGTGCGGCTCTCGGTGACAACGTTGTCATTTCCCTCCCAGGGTTGGTGACGACGCGCACGATCTCAGCGAAATACTAACCAGGGGAGCACATTTCATGCACAAGAGAGTCCTTCTGCGCGGACCCGCCGCCGCCCTCGTCGCGGGCGCGATGACCGTCGGCGCGATGAGCGGATCGGGCGCCGCCCCGGTCGGCAGCGAGCCCTACCGGCCGGCCATCCACTTCACGCCGGCCAAGAACTGGATGAACGACCCGAACGGCTTGGTCTACTACAAAGGGACCTACCACCTCTTTTTCCAGCACAACCCCTCCGGCGACCGATGGGGGAATATGAGCTGGGGCCATGCCACCTCGCGCGACCTGATGCACTGGACCGAACAGCCGCTCGCGATCCCGCAGACCTTCAACGACGCCGGGCAAAGTGTCGAGGACATC
The DNA here is from genome assembly GCA_020160805.1 of Actinomycetota bacterium. Classification (GTDB taxonomy): domain Bacteria; phylum Actinomycetota; class Actinomycetes; order Actinomycetales; family Dermatophilaceae; genus Nostocoides_A; species Nostocoides_A veronense. Next base: position 143,787 of record JAIUPO010000003.1, read on the forward strand.
TTCAGTGGATCCGTCGTCGTCGACAAGACGAACTCCAGCGGCTTCGGCACCCGGCAGAACCCGCCGCTGGTGGCGATCTACACCAGTGCCTATACCGACAAGCACCCGACGCTCGCGGGCAAGCAGGCGCAGTCGCTGGCATACAGCTTGGACGCCGGGAAGACGTGGACCAAGTACGCCGGGAATCCCGTGGTCAATCGCGATTCCGCGAACTTCCGCGACCCCAAGGTCTTCCGCTACAACGGCCCCAAGGGCAACTACTGGGTGATGGTGGCGGTCGAGGCCACCGAGCACCGGGTGCTGCTCTACAAGTCCCGTGACCTGAAGAGCTGGACCTACCTGAGCGATTTCGGTCCGGCGAATGCCGTAGGCGGCCTCTGGGAATGCCCAGACCTCTTCCAGCTCGGAGTGCAGGGCACCTCGACGCGCAAGTGGGTCATGGTCGTCAACATCAATCCCGGCGCGGTCAACGGCGGGAGCGGCGGGCAGTACTTCGTCGGTGATTTCGACGGCGAGCGCTTCACCTCCGAGACCACCGTGACGGCGGATGCCCTACCGCCAGGCCGCTCGTTCGCCGACTTCAACGACGGCAGCTATGGCGACTGGACGGTTGAAAACGAGCCGGGCAACTGGAAGAACGGTCCGTGGGGCTCCGCGCCCGCGACTGGCACCCTCGATGGCCAGAACCCCGTGAGTGGGTTCATCGGCAATGGCCTGGTCAACGGCTTCCTGGACCACGACTGGCCGTTGGGGAAGATGACGTCTCCGGAATTCACGGTCGATTCGGCATACCTCAACTTCCTGGTCGGCGGCGGCAACCACCCGCACGTTCCGGGCGGGCAGTTGGCCAATGACCCGCCGGCGGGCACGCTGCTGTGGGACGGTTTCGAGTTCCCCGACGGCACCTCCCTTGCGGACACCGGCTGGTCCATGACCGGCGATTTCGCCACCGAGCCATGGCGCAATCCCTCGACCGCAGGCGGCGACTATTACATCGGTCGCAAGCGCATCAACAGTTGGGAGGGCGGGCCGCGCGGCGACGACAACCAGGGCACGATGACCTCACCCGCTTTCGAGGTCACCGGCGACCATCTGAGCATGCTCGTGGGAGGCGGCAAGCGCACCGACGGCAGTCTCGAGGTGCAATTGCTGGTCGACGGCGAGGTCGTTCGCCGACTGACCGGCCCGGAGGGTGGGTCCTTGAACTGGCAGTCCTGGGATGTGTCGGATCTGCGCGGGCGTCAGGCGCAGCTTCGGGTGTGGGACAAGACGGGCGGCGGTTGGGGGCATTTGACCCTCGACCATGTGGTCATGGGCGAGGTAGCCGCCACGCCGCGCTCCGATGAGACGGCGGTCAATCTCGTCGTCGACGGGGAAGTCGTCGCGAGCGCGACTGGCGCGAACAGCGAGTACCTCGACTGGCAGTCCTTCGATCTGCGGCCATTCGCCGGCAAGACCGCTCACCTTGAGATCGTCGACAACAACCGTTTCGGTTGGGGCCACATCCTGGCCGACGAGTTCCGGTTCGGCGACAGTCCGGCGCCCTCGCGTGCCGAGAGCTACGACTGGCTCGACTATGGCCGGGACTACTACGCCGCCGTCTCGTGGAATGACGTCCCCGCTGGAAAGCGGGTGATGATCGGCTGGATGAACAACTGGGACTACGCCAACGACATCCCGACCTCGCCGTGGCGCAGCGCCATGTCGCTGCCGCGCAATGTCTGGCTCGCCAAGACCCCAGCCGGGCCGCGCATCGTTTCTCGCGTCGTTCCGCAGGCCGGTGGCCTGGCCCTCTCCGGGCAGGCGTATGCCGCTGCGGCACAGTCTTTCTCGGGTCCCGTGGTGCTGCCGAAGCGGACCGGCCTGGCCCGCATCGATGCGGTCCTGCGCCCGGGCACCGCGAACAAGCTTGGGCTGACCGTGCACGCGTCGGCGGACGGTTCGGAGCGCACAGTGATCGGCTATGACGTGAGCACCGGACGGCTCTACGTCGACCGGACCAAGAGCGGCAAGGTCGACTTCAACGGCTCCTTCCCGTCGATCGATGATGCCCGGGTCGCGTTGGTCAACGGCAAGCTGACGCTGAGCATCTACCTCGATCGCTCGTCCGTGGAGGTCTTCGCCCAGGGCGGAAGGACCACGATCACCGATCAGGTCTTCCCGTCTGCTGACAGCGACCGGATCGGCATCTTCGCCGAGGGCGGCACGGCTCGCCTCGACTCCCTGACGATCACGCCGCTGGCGCCCTCGATGTTCGTGAGCGGGGGCTGACTGTAGGTTTCCCGCCCGATGCCGGAAACCCTTTGTTTGTGCCGGAAAGAATCTGACGCAAACAAAGGGTTTCTGGCATCGGGCGAAAAAACCTGGGACGGGTGTGACGTGACCAGGGCGGAGGCGTCAGTCGGTGCCGAACTCCATGGCGGCGGCGTCGAGGGCGTCGTCGGCGGAGGCGTCGACGGAGGTGTTCTCGGCGATCTGGGCGGCGCCGCCGGACTCCAGCCTGCCGACCAGCACCTGGTGGCCGCCGGAGAGCTGGCCCTGGGCGGCATACAACTCCAGCTTGGCGCGGGAGTCGGCGATATCGAGATTGCGCATCGTCAGCTGGCCGATCCGGTCCACCGGACCGAAAGCCGCGTCCTCGACTCGCTCCATCGACAGCTTGTCCGGGTGGTAGCTGAAGTTCTCGCCGCGGGTGTCGACGATCGTGTAGTCATCGCCGCGCCGCAGGCGCAGCGTGACCTGGCCGGTGATCGCGGAGGCGACCCACCGCTGCAGCGATTCGCGCAGCATCAGCGACTGCGGGTCGAGCCAGCGGCCCTCATACAGCAGCCGTCCGAGGCGGCGGCCCTCGGCGTGGTAGTTCGCGACGGTGTCCTCGTTGTGCACGGCATTCAGGAGCCGCTCGTATGCCGCGTGCAGCAGCGCCATCCCCGGCGCCTCATAGATTCCGCGCGACTTGGCCTCGATGATGCGGTTCTCGATCTGGTCGGACATGCCGAGCCCGTGGCGGCCGCCGATGGCGTTGGCCTCCATGACGAGGTCCACCGGCGACAGGTCGCGCCCATTGATCGCGACCGGCCGGCCCTGCATGAAGGTGATCGTCACATCCTCGGCGTCGATGACCACCGACGGATCCCAGTGCTTGACCCCCATGATCGGCTCCACTGTCTCCAGCGAAACATCAAGGTGCTCAAGGGTTTTGGCCTCATGCGTGGCGCCCCAGATATTGGCGTCCGTCGAGTAGGCCTTCTCCTGGCTGTCGCGATAAGGCAGCTTCCGCTCGGTCAGCCAGGCGCTCATTTCGTGGCGCCCGCCCAATTCGGAGACGAACTCAGCGTCCAGCCACGGCTTGTAGATCCGCAGCGCCGGGTTCGCCAGCAGCCCATAGCGGTAGAACCGCTCGATGTCATTGCCCTTGAAGGTCGACCCGTCGCCCCAAATAAAGACCTGGTCCTCGTGCATCGCGCGCACCAGCAGCGTGCCGGTCACCGCGCGCCCGATCGGTGTGGTGTTGAAGTAGGTCTTGCCGCCGCTGCGGATGTGGAAGGCGCCGCACGCGATCGCCGACAACCCCTCCTCCACCAGCGCGCTACGGCAGTCGACGAGCCGCGAGATCTCGGCGCCGTACTGCCCCGCGCGCCCCGGCACGGTGTCGATCTCCGGCTCGTCATATTGTCCGAGATCGGCGGTATAGGTGCACGGGATTGCGCCCTTCTCGCGCATCCAGGCCACTGCTACCGAGGTGTCGAGGCCGCCGGAGAAGGCGATGCCGACGCGCTCGCCCACGGGAAGTGAAGTCAGGACTTTGGACACGGCGCCCAGCCTAATGAGCCCCACGTATGCCGTGCGCCCACCGTCCGCCGCGGCCACGCTCGCCAGCCCGATCACCCGGCTAATCTCGCCGACATGACGAGACCGACGATCGTGGCCCACCGCGGGGCGAGTGGGTACCTGCCCGAGCACACGCTCGCGGCCTATGAACTCGGCCTTCGCCTCGGCGCCGACGCTTTCGAGATCGATGTCGTCCCGACCGCGGACGGGCACCTCGTCGCGCGCCACGAGAACGACCTAACCGGCTCGACGGATGTTGCCGCGCACCCCGAGCTCGCCGACCGGCGCACCATAAAGGTGATCGAGGGGGTCCGGCATATGGGCTGGTTCACCGAGGACTTCACCCTCGCCGAGATCGGCACGCTGCGCGCTCGCGAGCCGCTGCCCGCCCTGCGCTCAACCGAGCACGATGGACAGTATGCCGTCCCCGCGCTCCCCGAAATCCTCACTCTCCGAGCCCAATTGGCGCAGGAAATGGGTCGCCCAGTCGGTCTGAAGCTCGAGGTGAAGTCTCCGGTTCACTTCGCGGGCATTGGCCATGCTGTCGAGGACCTGCTGCTCCGGGACCTCGCGGCGGCGGGCATGCTCGGCCCGGCATCACCGGTCGAGATCATGACCTTCGACCTGCACCACCTGCGCCTGCTGCGTGAGCGTGGCGTCGAAAACGGCATGGTTTTCCTCGTCGAAGAAGACCCGTCGCGCCCCGTGCCCGGCGAGGCCGGCGCGACCTATGGCGACCTGACCACCCCTGCCGGTCTGGCCCGGGTCCGGGAGACCGCCCAGGCTCTGGGGCCCGGTCGCCACGCCCTCTTCACGGGTATGCCGGGCACCCCCCCTCGGCGAGCCACGGCCTCTCTTCGCGGACGCCAAAGCAGCGGGTCTGCGGCTCGACTGCTGGACCTTTCGCGCCGAAAACATCTTCCTACCAACGGATTTCACGCGCGGAGACGACCCGGCCGCGCTCGGCGACATGGCCGGTCTCGCGGCGGCATACGTCCGCGCCGGCCTCGACACCGTCATCACCGACCACCCCGACCGCGTGCTGGCGGATGGTGTTCGCCCGTAGCAAAGCCGCTGGCCGACGGATCTGTGATGCGGCAACCTTGACCGTCATGCGCATGCTCATACTCGGCGGCACGGCCTTCCTCGGGCGCGCGCTGGCGCGGCAGGCCGTGGCCCAGGGCATCGAGGTCACCGCTCTCGCGCGGGGCAGCGCTCCGGTCCCGGACGGGGTGCGATTTATCCGCGCTGACCGGGACCGCGACGATGCGCTCGTGCCGGTCGCTCACGAGCAGTGGGACGCAATCGTCGATCTGACGCGACAGCCCGGTCACGCACGTCGAGCCGTCACGGGTCTTCACGCGCGGCACCGGATTCTCATCTCGTCGGCCAATGTTTACGCCCGCTTTGATCAGCCCGAACAATCAGAGGACGCGGCGCTCCTGGCACCCCTTGACGCCGATGAGCTGCCGGACATGAGCCACTACGGCGAGGCGAAAGTCGCGTGCGAACAGGCCGTCTCGCTGGCCGCGCGCCGAGATGGATCGACGGCGACCATCATTCGGGCCGGGCTCATCGGTGGGTATGGCGATTGGTCCGGTCGCAGTGGCTACTATCCCTGGCGCTTTGCCCACCCCACCGGCCGAGACGTGCTCGTCCCACCGGACCTCGACTTTCCGGTGGCGCTCATCGATGTCGACGATCTGGTGGCGTGGGTGCTGCAGTGCGCCGAGCGGCGCGTCGATGGGGTCTTCAACGCCACGGGCGAGACGACCACGCTCGGCCATCTCCTCGACATCTGTAAGGGTGTCGCCGCCAGTCCAGCCCGACCGCGCCCGGTCGAAACGCACCACCTCGCCGCCGCGGGAATTGGTGCCTGGATGGGCACGCCATCGCTGCCGCTTTGGATCGATGACCCGGATTGGCGCTGGTTCGCAACGCTGGACACGCGGGCGGCTCGGGCGGCCGGCCTGCATACCCGGCCCCTCGCCGAGACGCTTCGCTCCGCGCTGGCCTACGAGCAGCAGCGCGAGGTCGCTCGCGCCACCGGACTCACCGAGGACGAAGAACACGCACTCCGCGCCCGCCTGACCGGTCACACCACCCTCACGTGAGTGGGACCAGGGTCATGACCCTGGTCCCACTCACGTGACGCCCGGCGTCGGGGTGACTTTAGGCGTCGCCGCCCGCATTGCCGGAGGCACCGGCGGTGACATCGAGCAGGCGGTACTTCTCGGCCGCCTGAGCCGGCACGGAGGCGTCGATCTCGCCCCGCGCCGCCAGCGCCTGCAGCGCCCGCACCGCCACCGACGGGCCGTCGATGTGGAAGTAGCGGCGCGCGGCAGCGCGGGTGTCGGAGAAGCCGAAGCCATCGGCGCCGAGCGAGTGGAAGTCGCCGGGCACCCATTGGGCGATCTGGTCCTGGACTGCACGCATGTAGTCGGACACCGCGATCACCGGGCCGGGCATGCCGCTGAGGCGCCGCGTGACATACGGATCCTCAACCTCGACCTCGGGGTGCAGGAAGCGCTTCTTATCGACCTCCAGCGCCTCACGCCGCAACTCGTTCCACGAGGTCACCGACCACACATCGGCGTTGACTCCCCAGTCGTCGCGCAGCAGTTGCTGGGCCTCCATCGCCCATGGCACACCGACGCCGGAGGCGAGCAGTTGCACCGACGGATTCGCCTCTCGCCCAGCGCGATCCGCGTCGGCGAGGCGGTACATGCCCTTGATGATGCCCTCAGCGTCGACATTCTCCGGCTCGGCCGGCTGCACCATCGGCTCGTTGTAAAGGGTCAGGTAGTAGATGACATTCTTGGCGTCGCCGTCGCCGGTCTCGGCATACATCTCCTCCAGGCCGCGCTGCATGATGTGCGCGATTTCGTACCCGAAGGCCGGGTCGTATGACCGGATGGCCGGGTTCGTCGAGGCCAGCAGGTGCGAGTGCCCGTCGGCGTGCTGCAGACCCTCGCCCGTCAGCGTCGTGCGACCGGCGGTGGCGCCCAACAAGAAGCCCCGGCTCATCTGGTCGGCGGCCGCCCAGATCGAGTCGGCGGTGCGCTGGAAGCCGAACATCGAATAGAAGATGTACATCGGCACCATGACCTGGCCGTGCGTCGCATAGGACGTGCCGGCGGCCGTGAAGGCCGCCATCGAGCCGGCCTCGTTGATGCCGGTGTGAATGATCTGGCCGGCCTCGGACTCCTTGTAGGCGAGCATGAGGTCGGCATCGACCGAGGTGTAGTGCTGCCCGTGCGGGTTGTAGATCTTGATGGTCGGGAAGAAGCTGTCCATCCCGAAGGTGCGGGCCTCATCGGGGATGATCGGCACGACGCGCTTGCCAAAGTCCTTCTCGCGCATCATGTCTTTCAGCAGTCGCACCCACGCCATGGTGGTCGCGATCTGCTGCTTGCCGGAGCCCTTCTTGACGGCGGCATAGGCCTCCGGCTTGGGCATCGGGAGGGGGTCGTATGTCGGTCGCCGGGCCGGGAGCCCTCCGCCGAGCTTGCCGCGCCGCTCCAGGGCATACTTCACGGCCTCGTCCTGCGGGCCCGGGTTGTAGTAGGGCGGCTCGTAGGGGTTGGCCTCGAGCACCTCATCGGAGATCGGGATGCGCAAGCTGTCGCGCAGGCCCTTGAGGTCATCGAGCGTGAGCTTCTTCATCTGGTGGGTCGCATTGCGGCCGGCGAAGTGGCTGCCCAGGCCATAGCCCTTGATGGTCTTGGCGAGAATGACTGTCGGCTGACCGGTGTGCTCAACGGCGGCCTTGTAGGCGGCATACACCTTGTGGAAGTCGTGGCCACCGCGCTTGAGCTTCCACCAGATGTCGTCATCGGACCAGCCATCCACGAGCTTGGCGGTGCGTGGGTCCCGCTCGAAGAAGAACTCCCGGACGTACTTGCCGTCATTGGCCCGGAAGGTTTGGTAGTCGCCGTCCGGCGTCTTGTTCATCAGGTTGACCAGCGCACTGTCGCGGTCGGCCGCGAGCAACGGATCCCAGCCGCGGCCCCACACGATCTTGATGACATTCCAGCCGGCCCCGCGGAAGAAGGCCTCCAGCTCCTGGATGATCTTGCCATTGCCACGGACGGGGCCATCGAGGCGCTGCAGGTTGCAGTTGATGACGAAAGTCAGGTTGTCGAGCTCGTCATTCGCCGCCGTCTGCAGCAGACCGCGCGACTCGACCTCGTCCATCTCGCCGTCGCCGAGGAAGGCCCACACGCGCTGCTGGCTGGTGTCCTTGATGCCGCGGTTGTGGAGGTACTTGTTGAACTGCGCCTGATAGATCGCGTTCATCGGGCCCAGGCCCATCGACACCGTCGGGAACTGCCAGAAATTCGGCATCAACCGCGGGTGCGGATAGGACGGCAGCGCCTCGACCTTGCCGTCGACGACATGGCTGTGCTCTTGGCGGAAGCCGTCGAGCTCGGTCTCGGTGAGGCGGCCTTCAAGGAAGGCACGGGCATACATGCCGGGGGAGGCGTGGCCCTGGAAGAAGATCTGGTCGCCGCCGCCGGGGTGGTCCGGGCCGCGCCAGAAGTGGTTGAAGCCCACTTCATACAAGGTCGCCGCGGAGGCATAGGTCGAGATGTGCCCGCCCACGCCGACGCCGGGGCGCTGGGCTCGGTGCACCAGCACCGCGGCGTTCCAGCGCAGGTACGCGCGGAAGCGCCGCTCGATCTCCTCATCGCCCGGGAACCACGGCTCCTTCTCGGCGGGGATCGTGTTGATGTAGTCGGTGGTGGTCAGCGACGGCACCCCGACATTCATCGCCCGCGCGCTCTCCAGCAGGCGCAACATGACATACCTCGCCCGGTCCCGCCCCGCCGAATCGACCAGCCCGGCCAGCGATTCGACCCATTCGCGAGTCTCTTCGGGGTCGATGTCCGGCAATCCGGTCGGGATTCCGTTGAGGATCGGGCCTACATCCTGCGTTGCGGCCACGAGGGCCCTCCTAAGGTCAGCGTCGGTCTTGGGCGTCAACCCCCATCCTCTACCGAACGTGGCCGCTATCACAATCGGGGCGCCCCGATTCGTCCGCAGGACGGAATCGCCGCAGCCGAGCAGGCAGACTGGCCCCGTGAGCGTCACTCTGTATGGCGAGAGCCCAGGCATCCTGTGGCAGCCCGTCAGCCCCCGGCTGGCCGTCGCGCGGCGAGTCGGCACGCTCGCCGGCGCCGTGCCGACGCTGGCTGCCGCCGCGGTCGTCGCCGTGCTGTGGACGCGGTGGGCGTGGATCGCCTTCGGCCTGCTGGCGCTCGGCCTGGTGATCGAGCTGGCAATCATTGGCCGGCAGGTCAGCGCCATTTCGTATGCGGAGTTGCCGGACGAGATCATCATCCGCCGGGGCCGGTTGATGCGCCGCCTCGACAGCATCCCGTACGGCCGGCTGCAGTATGCGGACATGCAATCCGGGCCGATGGAGCGCCGGCTCGGCCTGGCGAGCGTCACGATTCATACGGCAAATCCCGCGACCAGCGGCAACGTCCCCGGCCTGCCGCTGGCGGAGGCCGAGGCGCTGCGGGAGCGCCTGACCGCCCGCGGCGAGGCGCAGCGGGCTGGCCTGTGAGCCTGACCGGCCCCGACGGGCCGCCGCCCGCCGTCGGCGATCAGCCGACCGGCGCCCAGCCCGCCGTCGGCCAGCCGACCGGCGCCCAGCCCGCCGTCGGCCAGCCGACCGGCGCCCAGCCCGTGGATCAGCAGCCCGGCGACCAGCAACGGGAGTGGCAGCGCTTCCACCCGCTGACGCCCCTGCTGCGCGGTGGCGTCGTGGCGCTCGGCGTCCTCGGGTATGTCATTTCCGGACAGCTCAACCGCATCTTCGGCGCCGACCCGGACGATCCGACTCAGGGCCACTGGGGGATCGCGGCCGTCGTGCTCGCGGTCGTCGTGCTCGGGGTCATCGGCTTCAGCGCGATCGCCTGGCGGGCGGCGTCATACCGCCTCGGCACGACCACCGTCGAGTTGCGCACCGGCGTGGTCGCCAAGCAGCACCGGCAGGTCCGCTATGACCGCATCCAGGCGGTGGACATCAGTCGTCCGCTGCTCGCGCAACTCTTCGGGCTCTCCTCGGTGCGGGTCGAGGCGGCCGGTGGCAGCGACTCCAATATCGAGCTCGCCTACTTGCCCAAAGGCGAGGCCGACGCCCTGCGCGCCGATCTGACGCGACGAGCCGGCCAGGCTCCGTCGCCCACTGAAAACGGCACGCAGGACACCGAGGAGGCGCCGGCCACGCCGGAGCGGTTGATCGCCGCCATACCGGCCGGTCGGGTCTGGCTGGCCACCGCGATGAGCTTCAACAGCGCCGTGCTCATCTTGACCATCCCGCTGCTTCTCGGCGCCCTGGTCACCGGCAATCTCGGCCTGGTGCCGGTTGTTGGGCCGATCGCGCTCGGTTCGGCCGGCGCCCAGTTCGGCCGGTTGTCGTCGTGGATGAACTTCCGCGTCGAGGCCGGTTCGCAGGCGATTCGCGTCCGCCACGGCCTCACCGAGCAGCGCACCTCCACCATTCCGCTGCACCGGATTCAGGCAGTCGAGATCAGCCAGCCGGCCCTGTGGCGCGCCCTCGAATGGTGGCGGATCCGGGTCAATGTCGCCGGGGTCCACGGCGAGCCGGGTAAGCAGGAGGACGCGCTGATCCCGGTCGGCACCCGCGAGGAGGTGCTGACGATCCTGGCCGCGATGGGTCCGCGGTGGTCCCTCCCGGAAGTCGTGGAAGGCCTGGATGCCCCGGGGCCCTCGCCGTCCTTCGTCGGCGTGCCGCCTGCCGCGCGCTGGCTGGATCCGTTGTCCTGGAAGCGCATTGGGTATGCCGAGACCCCCACGGCCCTGCTCTCGCGCGGCGGGTGGCTGGGCCGGAATGTCACCCTGGTGCCCTACGCGCGTATGCAGTCGCTGGTGCTGGAACAGGGCCCGATCGAGCGCCGGCTCGGGCTCGCCGGGGTGCGTCCGATTTCCACCCATGGCAGCGTGCGGCCAGTGGTGCGCCACCTCTCACTCGCCAGCGCCAATACCCTGCTGGTGGCCACCGCGGATCGCGCGCGGGCCGCCCGCCGCGCCGAAGCAGACCCGACCCTCGTCGTGGAGCCCACAGAACCGACGTCTCCGCAAACACCCACGGCAGAGCAGCCCGCGCTACCGTTCAGGGACCACGGTGTCGACCTGTCGGCGCCAACATCTGGTCAGCAGGATGGAGAGACGGCGTGAACACCCCCGCCGCGTCTGGGCCCCCCGGCCTGGGCAAGCTCGGTTTCGCCGAGGGGCAGATCGTCCAAGAACTCGGCTACGACGATGACGTGAGCAATGACTTCCGCTTCAGCGTCGAGGATCTGATCGGCAGCGAGCTGGAGTATGACGACTACACCGGAGTCACCGATGCCGTCCTGCTGTGGTGGCGCGAGGACGACGGCGATCTCGTTGACGCCCTCGTCGATGCGCTGACCAACCTGAGCGAGGGCGCGAGCGTCATACTCCTGACCCCCAAGGCCGGCCGGCCCGGCGAGGTCGATGCCGCGGAGATCCAGGAGAGCGCGACGACGGCCGGGCTGCATACGACCGCCACGGCCGGTATTGGCGCGGACTGGACCGCGACCCGGCTGCTGGCGCCCAAGGGCGCCCGGCGCTGACCGCCGCGGGCGCGGTCATACTGAGAGGTATGAACGCGTCCACCCCGATCGAGATCGGCTCTAGGGCCCCTGACTTCTCGCTGGTCACCCAAAACGGCGACCGGCGTGGCCTCGCGGAGCATCTGGGGGTCAAGAATGTGCTGCTGGTGTTCTATCCGTTCGCGTTCTCGGGGATCTGCACTGGCGAATTGAGCGAGATCCGCGACCATCTCGAGGACTTCGAGTCCGAGGACGTGCAGGTGTATGCCGTCTCCTGCGACCCGATGTTCGCCCTGCGCGGGTGGGCCGACCAGGAAGGCTATTTCTTCCCGCTGCTGTCCGACTTCTGGCCGCACGGCGAGGTCGCCCGGGCCTATGGAGTCTTCGATGAGGAGCGGGGTATGTCGATCCGCGGCACCTTCCTCATCGACACCGAGGGCATCGTGCGCTGGACCTTGGCCCACGGCGCGGGGCAGGGCCGCGACTTCGACGGCTACCGTGCCGCGCTCGCGGACCTCACGGGCGTCTCCGCTCGGTGAGCCGCAGGCACCGGCGCCGGCCTGGCACAATGGCCGTCGCGATTGCCGCCGCCCCGGCGATCGGGGGCCTGTAGCTCAGTTGGTAGAGCGCCACGTTTACACCGTGGATGTCGTCGGTTCGAGCCCGGCCGGGCCCACGTGCACGACGATCCCACGCTCGCCGATGTCGTCGCGATCCTCGCCGAGCGATTCCCGCCCGACACGGCGCAGTCGTGGGACCAGGTCGGCCTAGTCACCGGGGATCCGGCGCAGCCGGTGCGGCACATCCACCTGGCCCTCGACCCGACGCTCGCGGTGATCGAGGAGGCTCGGGCGGTGGGAGCCGATCTGCTGGTGACTCACCACCCGTTGCTGATGCGAGGCGTGCACTCGGTGGCAACGACCTCGGCCAAGGGAGCCAGCGTCACGGCCCTCGTCGTCGCCGATATCGCCTTGTATGTCGCCCACACCAATGCCGATATCGCCGAGCGCGGCGTGAGCGAGGCCCTGGGCCGGGCCTGCGGCTTGAGCGAGATGGAGCCGCTGGTCCTGGAGGAGGGGCGGGCGATGGGCCGCGTGGGGGAGTTGCCCGAGCCAATGACATTGGGGGAGTTCGCGACGCGGGTGGCGAACGGCATACCTCAGGCGCCAGTGGGGCTGCGCGTCAGCGGTGACGCGGACGCCATGGTGCGGCGGATCGCGGTCGCCGGAGGAGCGGGTGATGGCTTCTTTGCGGCGGCGCGGACGCAGGAAGCGGACGTCTATGTGACCGCCGACCTGCGCCATCACCCGGCGTTGGAAGCGCGCGAAGAGTCCCGGGGCGGGCCGCCATACCTCATCGACGCCGGGCACTGGGCGAGTGAGGCCTGCTGGCTGCCGCTGCTGGCCGACGATCTGCGGGCGGCGCTGCCGGGCGTCGACCTCACGGTGAGCTCAATCGTCACCGATCCGTGGACCTTCGTGCTCCCCGGCAAGGAGTGCGCTCGAGCGCACCGGCTTTAGGGTGGGGTTTGTGAAAGCCGACCCTCGCGATCAGCAGCGCCTGCTCGACCTGCAGGCCATCGACACGCGCGCCGCGCAACTCGATCGGGCCCGTGCCAAGTTGCCGGTCCTGGCACGCCTCGAAGACCTGGCACGCACCCGGATGCTCGCCAATGACGATGTCGTCTCGGCGCAGACCGAACACGGTGACCTCGAGCGCGAGGTGACCAAGGCCGAGGCCGATGTGCAACTCGTGCGCGACCGGGCCGCCCGCGATCAGGCGCACCTGGACTCCGGCCGCGGCACCGCCAAGGAATTGACGGCCCTGCAACACGAGATGGCCTCCCTCGCGCGTCGGCAAAGCGAGCTCGAAGAGATCGAACTTGATGTCATGGAACGCGCGGAGGCAGCCGAGATGGAACTCGCCCGTGCCCGGACCCAGCTGGCGCAGGTAGATGCCCAGATCAGCGAAGCGCGTGCCGAACGCGATGAGCAGCAGGCCGATCTTGGGGCGCAACTGGCCGAGGCGCTGGCCCCGAGAGACGCCCTTGTCGCCGAGCTTCCAGAGGATCTGGTTGCCCTGTACGAGAAGCTCCGCGCCAGCCACGGCGGGCTCGGGGCGGCCATGCTGCACGCGCGGCGCTGCCTCGGCTGCCAGCTCGAACTCAATGCGGCCGACATGACGCGCATCCGCGACGCCGCCGCCGATGAGGTGCTGCGCTGCGAGGAGTGCAGTCGCATCCTCGTGCGGACCGCCGAGTCCGGTCTCTGAGGGCGTATGCCGCGCGCCCTGCGCATCGAGGCCGACGGCGGATCCCGGGGCAACCCCGGAGTGGCCGGTTATGGGGCGGTCGTCCTCGACGAATCCGGAGCAGTCTTGGCCGAGCGAGCCGCGCCGCTGGGGCAGGCGTCGAACAATGTGGCCGAGTATTCCGGCCTGATCGCCGGTTTGGAGGCGGCGCGAGCCATCGATCCCGGCGCTCGGATCAGCGTCGCGATGGACTCCAAGCTCGTTGTCGAACAAATGGCGGGCCGCTGGAAGATCAAACACGAGGACATGCGCCGGCTGGCTTTGCAGGCCAAGGACCTTGTGAAAGCGATTGTCGCGCAAGGCGGTTCGGTCGCCTTCGAGTGGATTCCCCGCGAGCGCAACAAGAAGGCCGACAAGCTGTCCAATGACGGAATGGACGGATTGACGATCGAGCGCGACCCCTGGCGTGGGGCGGAAACGGGGAGCGAGCCCGCCCCGCCCGAAGCGCCCGAGCCGGCGCTCGCCGAAGTCAGCGAACCGGGGGCCGAGGCTGAAGCCGGGGGCCCTGCGGCCGGGGACCCAGCACTTGAGGACCGGGCACCAGCGGATGCATCCCGAAGGGCGTCGTCCTCGACGGCCTCCCGGGGGCGGGGGGAGCCGACACGGATTGTGCTGGTTCGTCATGGCGCCACGGAGTTCACCGAACAGTTCCGGCTCGACGGGCGCGGCGGCGCCGATCCATCGCTCTCCGCGCTCGGACGCGGCCAGGCCGAGCGGGCCGCAGAGCTCGTGGGTGCCCTTCTCGCCGGCGCACCAGCCAACCTGACGACCTCCACCTTGGCCCGAGCCGTGGAGACGGGGGCCGTCATCGCCGCCCGGCTAGGGCTCACACCGGCAACCGATCCGGCATGGGATGAGCAGAATTTCGGCGACTGGGATGGCGTCGCCATGCCCGAGCTGCTGCGCACCGATCCCGAGGCGGTCGACTCCCTTCGCAGCGACCCGGCCTACCGCCGGCCCGGCGGGGAGAGCCACGAGGAGTTGACGCAGCGGGTGCGGTCCGCATACTCCCGGCTCGTGGCGGGTGGCGGAACCCATGTCGTCGTCTGCCACCGCAAGCCGATCCTCGTCGTCTTGGCCGAGGTGCTCGGACTCGATATGACGCTCGTCTGGCGGCTCGCGGCCGCACCGGGCTCGCTGACCGGAATCGAGGCGTGGCCCGACGGCGCGGCAACCATCGCCTTCACCAATCGCAACTGAAAATGGGGGCTCAGGGCACTCCGGCCCTGGTCGGACGCGGGGAGGAGGTCGTATGTCGCCCGCGCCTGCCCCGCGGCATAGCCCCCTCCCGTTGCTGCCCCGCGAAAGCGTCCGCACGCTGGCGAACCTCGTCACCGTGGTCCGAACGATTCTCGGGATCGGCTTCGGCGTCATCGCGCTGGCGCAGCATTCCCTCGGCTGGCTCGTCGCGGCCTATCTGACCTATTGGGCCGGCGACATTCTGGATGGAATCGTGGCCCGTCGCCGCGGCGAGGAAACAATCATCGGCGCGGTCTTCGATGTCGTCTGTGACCGCGCCTGCACGACCGTCGCGGCGGCCGCGTTCGTCGCGATCGAGCCCTCGGTGGCGCCGGCGATCGGGGTCTTCCTCGTGCAGTTCTGCATGCTCGACACCCTGCTAACGCTGGCCTTCCTTTATGCGCCGGGAGTCATCAGCCCGAACTACTTCTATCGCGTCGACGGCCCGACCTATCGCTGGAACTGGTCGCCCGCCGCCAAGGCCGCGAACACCAGCTTCGTGGTCTTGCTGTGTCTCGCCGGCCTGCTCTGGTCCTCGGCCTTCATCCTCGTCGCGACAGGCTGGGCGCTGCTGATGATGGTCCTGAAGGTCGTCTCCGTACGCCGGGTGCTGGCCATCCTCGACGGGTCGCTGGCGCCCGCGCCGCGTCCCGTGGACGCCCGACCAAGCCCGCTGTTCGGGTGACGCCGATCGAGGCCTCGGTCGCCGGGATCGAATTGACGGCGGCCAATGTGTTGCCGGTTGCGCTGGCCTACGGTTTCGGATCGGCGTGGATCCCCATCCTCAATGCCGAGGTCTTTGTCGCCGCCCTGGTCGCGGTGATGCCCCATGCGTGGTGGTGGCCAGTCATCGTCCTCGCCTTCGGGCAGACCCTCGGCAAGTGCGCGATGTTCCTGGCCGCCCGGCGCGGGGCAACCTGGTTGACCTCGCGCGAGCGGCCCCGCAAGGAGCGGGCGGCTGCCGGACCGTGGCGCACCCGCGTGGCCGTGTGGAGCCGGATGATGCTGGAGTTGCTTGATCGTCGGGTGCAGGGATTCCTCGTCGTCTTGCTCGCTGCGAGCGTGGGAATTCCGCCGCTGGCGATCGTCGCCGTGGTCGCGGGCACGCGTCGGCTGCCCTTGCCGGTCTTCTTCGCCGCCTGCCTGCTGGGCCGGGTCGCTCGATTCCTGGTGTTGGCCTGGCCGATTGCCCACGCCTTGTCCTGACCGTCGTTCTGCGGCGGGCCGAATCGTTGCAGAACATTGTTAGGAGGGTTGGGCTACGCGCGGGTAGTCTGGCCCGGGTCCATCCGGGGTGAACCGCAGTGGGGCACATTCCGCATCGCCAGCCCGGATCCGAACAAGACGCTTGTTGGGGCGGTCGGCTTCGGGGCGCTGACGACGCTCGCCAATGGGGGGGCAATTCCTCACCAAGGCGCCGGACTACGCCAATCCCAGCGAAAGCGATTTCGCTGTTGTGCACTCTGAGCAGCGCATCGAGATCGTTACCGACACCTCCGAGGAAGCCGATGCCCTGATGGGCGCCGCGAGCCTCGAGGAGTTCACCAAGTCGGCATCCGCGATCATCACCACCGAGCGGGCTGTGATCGCCCACAACCAGGCCGATCCGAAGAACCCCTTCGTCGCCATTCCTTCCTCGATGGCGCGGCGAGCGTCCCGATCGTCGTGACCCCCAAGGACCCCAACAACGCCGACGCCAAGGCCTTCGCCGACCATTTCGCCACGCCAGCCGCCGCAGCAGCCTTGCGTCAGGCCGGTTTCCGCGGCGTCATGGGCGAGCTTCCGAGCGTCGGCACCTCCGCCCTCGCCAAGACGTCCACCGGTCCGTTTCCCTTCACCGCCGAGATGCTCGCGGACGTGCGCCAGGCCTGGTCCTTGATGCACGCGCGCAGTTCCACGCTCGCGGTCATCGACCTGTCCGGGTCGATGCGCAATGCCTTCGACCCCTCGCGTTCCTGGGGCGGACCATCCCGATCGCCCAAGGGAGCCACCGGCTTGCCCCGCCCGCACTCACCCGAGTCCGCCACCTCGTTGACGCTCGCGCAGTTACAGGCGTTCGTTCAAAAGACCTTCGACAAGAACCGCCCGGTCGCCATCAACTTCTTCCTCATCGACCCGGGTGTCCACCTCGAGCCGCTGCAACGGATCGCCGAGTTGACCGGCGGCACCGCGGCCCATGTGACCCAGATGTCGCAGGTCCCCGACGCCTTCGCGCAAGCACTCTTCAGCGCGCCGAAGTAGTCCACGCCCCCCAACGGTGAGAGGGCGGGAGCCGACCGGCTCCCGCCCCCTCACGTGTTTCCGGGTGGGTCAGGGCTGGACGAAAACCGCCACAGTCCGGGCCGGGACGTATGCCGTCCCGCTCGCCGCCGTCCACGTCGCGTCCTTGGCCACCGAGTCCGCGCCATTGGCCTGGACCGGCGACAGGGTCAAGCTCGCCCCGGCCAGGCCGGGCACGGCTTGGCTCACCGGTTCCGGCGTGGCATTGAAGACGACGACGAGTCCCTTCAGCGCCGGGTCGAGATCGGCGCCCACGGTGTCGTCGATCCGCATGACGATCACGCCCGGAGTCGCCTGATCGGTCCCGCTGAGCGGGAAGCTGACCTTCGCCTTAATCGCGCCGGTGGTGCCAAGGCGGAACAGGCGCGTGGAATTGCGCAGTCGCAGCAGGTCCTGGGCGGCGGCTGTGGCCGCCGCGACATCGGACGCCGCTGGCTTCAGCGCCGCATTGGCCAGCAGCGGCCGCATATACGCCCACTTCGCCTCGTTATCGCCCTTGAGCGGCAGACCGTGACCAAAGCCATTGTCGGTGCCGGTCCAGTCGAGTCGGTTGAACCAGTCGCCGCTGTCATAGGAGTTGCGGTCCAAGGACTTGCTGCGCAGCAGATCCGCGCCGGCATGCCAGAAGGAGGGCGTCTGGGACAGTGCCGTGGTGGCGAGGGAGAGCGTGTTCATGCGCACTCGGTCCGCCATCGAGGTCGCCACTGGCAACTTGAAGGTCAAGCTGTCGAAGAGCGTCTCGTTGTCGTGCGCGTCGACATAGGTGATCACCTCGTCGGGGGCGCTGGCATAGCCGGCGGGGGAGCCGTTGTAGTCGACCTCCTTGCCGGTGACGACCTGGCCCGAGGAGTTCAGCCGGAAGCTGAAGTCCTTGAGATTGCCGGCCAGGCCGAGTTGGACGAGGTCGGTGTCATGCCGCAGCGAGGCCTCCGCGCCACTGTTGATGGCCGCGCCATTGCCGTCGGTGAACTCTCCGCTACCGAAGCCCTGCTTGCGGGGGTCCTCATCGAATGGCCCACCGCCGCGGACGGCATCGCGCAAGCGGTCACTGAAGGTGCCGATATGCGTGCCACCGAGCTGGCCTTGGGTGGCCTGCGTGAAGAGGGCGTTGTCGGCGACCTCGCCGAAGTTCCAGCCCTCCCCATAGAGGTAGACCTTGGTTCCGTCGATACCGCTATTGGCGGGGGTTAGCTTGTTCAGTGCCGCGCGGATCGCGAGCATATTCGCGCGGCTGTGATGACCCATGAGGTCGAACCGGAAGCCGTCGATCTTGTAGTCGCGGGCCCACATGACGACGGCGTCGACCATGATCTTCTGCGCCATCTTGTGCTCGGTCGCGATGTTCTGGCAGCAGGTGGAGGTGTAGACATTGCCGCGCGCGTCGAGCCGCTGGTAATAGTCCGGCACGACCTTGTCGAGCACGCTGGTCGGGGCCAGCCCCGAGGCCGGCGTGTGGTTGAAGACCTGGTCGAGCACCACGCGCAGCTTGGCCTTGTGCAAGGCACCGACCATCGTCCGGAACTCCGCCACGCGCTTTCCGCCATCCGCGGCGGCGGCCGTGGACGCATAACTGCCTTCGGGCGCGAGCCAGTGGAAGGGGTCGTAGCCCCAGTTGAAGGCGTCAGTGCCGCGGATCGCGTCGATGCACGCCTGCTGCTGCTCGCTATCTGGGGGATAGCTGGCCAGATCGCACTGCGGGGTGGACTGCTTGGCCGGGTCCTCCTCGATCGAAGCGATATCGAAGGTCGGCAGCAGGTGGATGGTGTTCAGGCCCGCGGCGGCAAGAGTCTTGAGGTGCTGCATACCCCGGCCGTCGGTGTTGAAGGCGAGATAGGAGCCGCGCACCTCGGCCGGCACGCTGGTGTCGCTGATCGAGAAGTCGCGGACATGCAACTCATAGATCGTGGTGTCGACATTGCGCGCGACCTTCGGCTGTGGCGTTGCCGACCAGATCGACGGTCGGTAGGCGCCGTCCTTGAGGTTGACCGCCACCGATCGCGTGGAGTTCAGGGTCAACGCCACCGAATATGGATCGGTGACCTGGAGCGTCTCGATCTTGCCGGTGGAGCGGACATACACGACGACCTCGTAGAGGTAGCGGGCGTTCTTGACCCCCGCTGTCACCGACCACGAGCCGTCCGCGGCCCGGACCATCGCGGTTCGCTTGGCGCTGGTCAGTGGAGCATCGCCCGGTGCCGTTGGCGACCAGGTCAGCAGCGTGACCTTCCTGGCCGTGGGCGCCCAGACCCGGTAGGTCGGGGAGGACCCGGAGAAGGTCGCGCCATAAGTGCGCGAGCCGGCGGAACCGGCATACAGCGCGTCGAGGACGTAGGCCGTTTGCACCCCCGTCGCATCGAGCAGTGCGCCGGAATTGGAGTAGACCGCGACCGCCACTTGGCCGCGCAGGATGCTGCCGGCCTTCGCCGCTGTCGTCGAGCCGAGCCGCAGGGCGAGATAACCCTTCAGTTCAGGTCGAGAAGCAGTGACCGAGGCGGGCAGGCCCTTCGGGTCGTATGCCAGGCCGGCCGAGGTCGAGCCGGGTAGGTCTTCCGCGTCGATTGTCATCCCGGCGTTGGCTGCCCAATGCAGACGCCACTTCAGAAGGGCCGGGTTGGCGTCCGCGGGAATGCCGTCGGCCGGCCAGGCCAGCAGGCCCGGCTGGACCCAGAACGCCTTAGCCGCCTTCAGGTCGGGCGCGGCGCCGCTGCTGGAGGTGCTCACGCGGATCTCGTGGGTCGCGAGGACATAACTGATGGTTACCACAACGCCGTCCTTGGTCACCGCGAGCGGGATGTTCGCGCCGCCCGGCGCGCCGCCGGCACCATAGTTCTCGTCCCAGGACAGGCCGTGGGCGATCTTGAACTCATAGTTTCCGGCCGGGATGGCGTCGGAGGACCAGGTGTAGGTGCCATCGCCATCAGGATCCTGCAGCCACGGGTTCATGCAGTCCGGAGCCCAATCGCCGGGGCACCCGAGTTCGGACTGGAACGAGCCGGGCGCCGTGATGATCGGGCCCTGGGCATCCGAGGTCACCCAATGGGTGGCTTGGTCGTAATAGAACGTGACCGGGGCCCCCGTGGTCGTCAGCGGGATATTCGGGCCATTGGACACGCCGCCCAGGCCGTAGTTGACATCCCAGTTCTTGTTCAGCGCCGCCTTGTACTCGTAGTCACCCACCGGCAGGGTGTACGTGCCCTTCCAGATCGAGTCCTTGGCGTCCAGGCTGAGTTGCGCCTGCGGGCAGTCCGGCTGCCAGTCGCCCGGGCACGCCATCTCAGAGTTGAGCGAGCCGGCCACGGAGACGAAATCGGGCTGGCTGACCGGCGCGAGAGCGGCGGCCACAGCGTGACCCGCGCGGGCGCGAGTGGTGGCGCGGGCGTTCGTCATACTCACCGGATTGGCGCTGGCCCGCCCGAGGGCGCTGCTGTCGGCCGGTGCCTTGGCGCGGGCTGCGCTGGAGCCGTCGACCATGGCATAGGACGAGGACGCGCTGTAGTTGCCGCTGGAGTCTTTGACGATGGCGCGGTATTCGATCAGCGTCCCGTTCACCAGGCCGGAGACATCGTGGAAGACGGAATATGGTGCGCTGTCGTCGGTCCCGATGGTCTGCCAGGCGGTGGTGCCGACCGGCCGGAAGGCGAAGGTGGTCTGGGCGAAGGTCTCGCGCGTGGTTGCCGCGGCGATCTCAGCGCGCCCCTTGACGGTCCCGCCAGCGGTCGGGGAGGTGACATAGACCGGCGGCGCGGACGTGGTGGCGGCGACCTTGGCGCCCGCCTTGAAGACGCGCACCGACAGGGCCGGCACGGTCACCGAGACGCGGGTCCCGGGGCCAGAGGTCACCCCCGAGCCGCCGCCATAAATGGGGGAGTACCGCACACCCTTGGTGTAGGTATTGAAGCTCGCGGACTTGGCGCTCGTGGCGTTATTGGCTACGACGAGGTACTCGATCCCGCTCGCGCGATCAACCCGCGAGAAGGCGTAGATTCCGGCCGCGTTGCTGGCATACCGGTGGATCTGGGCGCCATCGGCGAGCGCGGGATGGGCCTTTCGCAGCGCGGCCAGGCGCTTGATGTGCAGGTAGAGCGGTGCGGTCGTGGAGTAGCGGTTGAGCGAGCCGGAGGGGCCGGTGAGGTTCGGCTCCGCGGCATACTGCGCCACCTTCGTGGCGAAGAGGTCTTGGCGGGCGTCCTTGTCGCCGCCGGCGCCGATGAAGCCCTGCTCATCGCCGTAGTAGGTGACCGGCTGCCCGCGGGTGAGGTACATCAGCGAGTCCGCGAGCTTGACCCGCGCCAGCCGCTCAGCACCGCTGAAGCCCTTGTCGGAGATGAACTTTCCGACCCGGCCCATGTCGTGATTGCCCAGGAAGGTCGGCAGCGAGTAGACGTTGGAGTCGGTGTCGGTGTACCAGTCGTCGGTGGCGAAGAAATCGCGGAGCGCGGTGGTCTCGGCGCCGCCCGCGAAGTTGACGGCATTGGACTGGAAGGCGAAGTCCAGGGTCGCTGGCAGCTTGCCGCTCGTGGTGTATTGCGACATGAACTTGGCGTTGGCCTCGAAGACCTCGCCGAACATGAAGAAGTTGGGCTTGCCGACGGCCTTCGCGTGCGCGAGCACGGTCGGAGCGAACTGCTGCCAGAACTCCATATTGACGTGCTTGACCGTGTCGATCCGGAAGCCGTCGATGCCGAGATCGACCCAGGCGTTGTAGATCGCGCCCATGCCCTCGACGACCTTGGGCTGCTCCGTGAACAGATCATCGAGACCGAAGAAATCGCCATACTCGCTGGACTCCCCGCTGAAGGTCGAGTTGCCCCGGTTGTGGTAGACCGTCGGGTCGTTCAGCCACGCCGGCACCTTGACGCTCGCGTCGGACGGGGTGCGGTAGGTCGGGGTGTAGGGGAAGGAGACCTGCGGGTCCAGGGTGGGGAAGCTGTCGCCGCCGGCGTATGCCGTGTCATCGAAGACCTGCCCGCTCGCGTCCTTGTAGGGGGCGGTGGCCTTGCTTATGTAGGAGTAATCGCTGGCATTGGCGTAGTCGAGGATGTCGGCCGTGTGGTTGGTGATGATGTCGAAATAGACCTTCATCCCCTTGGCGTGTGCGGCGCTGATCAGGGACTTCATCTCGGCATTGGTGCCCAGGTGCGGGTCGATCTGGGTGAAATCGGTGACCCAATAGCCGTGGTAGCCGGCGCTGACATCGCTGCCGCTGCCTTGGACCGGGCGGTTCTTGAAGCTGGGGGTGAGCCAAATCGCCGTGGTGCCGAGGCCCTTGATGTAGTCCAGCTTGTTCTGGATGCCCTTGAGGTCACCCCCGTGGAAGAAGCCCCTGTCGGTCGGGTCGAAGCCGGTGACCAAGCGGTCCCCGCTCAGGCCGCCGCGGTCATTTGCGGTGCTGCCATTGGCGAAGCGGTCCGCCATGACGAAATAGAAGCGCTCGCGGGTTGGGCCATGGCGCAGCGAGTCGCCGGCAATTGCCTTGTCGGCGGCGGTCACGCCGCCGGCGAGGGTCATCGGCTTCAAGGCGATCTTGTGGGTGGCATCGTCATAGCTGAACTTCACGCTCGCCGGGCCCTGCAGGGTCAGCGCGAAGTTGCCCCCGCCGGCCGGGCCATAACTTTCGTCCCAGGAGTGGTCGATCGCGACCTTCCACTCATAGCTGCCCGCCGGCACCTCGAAGACCCGCTCGTATGTCGTGGTCCCCGCCACCGGCGTCAGATCCGTCGCCGGGCAGTCGGGTGTCCAGTCGTTGCACGCCGAGAGTTCGCTCTGCAGGTTGCCGACCAGGGTGGCCGTGCGGGTCGCCGCTGCCGCGGGATTCATGGCAATTCCGGCGGTGCCCGTTGCGGTGAGCGCAGCGGTCAGGACAGCGATGAGGGTGCGTCGAATCTGCACGTCGGCTCCTTCGGCGAGGCAGGGGATCGCCGCAACCATATAACCGGGCACCGACAGCCGCGACCCGACGCGACCGACCACGCCCCGCTCTCACCCTTTCGGGCGGGACGGCATACCCCCTGCGCGGGCACGACTGCTCGTCCAGCACACGGAAAGCCCGAGAGCGGACGAACCGTGCTGGCTAATGTGGCGCGCATGGCCTCTGATCAGGAGCGGCGCCTGCGCCGTGACACCCTCGCCGTTCGTGCCGGGCTGCGCCGCAGCCAGTTCGAGGAGACGGCCGAGGCGATGTTCCTGACCTCGGGATATGTCTATCCCAACGCGGCCGAGGCGGAGGCGACCTTCAAGGAAGAGGTCGAGCGCTACTCCTACAGCCGCTACCACAACCCCACCGTCTCGATGTTCGAAGATCGCCTCGCGGCCCTGGAGGGGGCCGAGCGCTGCTATGCCACGCCGACCGGCATGTCCGCAGTTTTCGCGGTGCTCGGTGGGCTGTGCGCCGCCGGCGACCGGATCGTGGCCAGCAAGGCGCTCTTCGGGACGTGCTACACCATTTGCGCCGATGTTCTCCCGCGCTGGGGTGTCGAGGCTGTCTTCGTCGACGGCACCAATCTCGACGAATGGCGCGAGGCGCTCTCGGTGCCCACCAAAGCGGTCTTCTTCGAGACGCCGAGCAATCCGATGCTGACTCTGGTCGACATCGCGGCGGTCTCCGAACTGGCGCATGCGGCGGGCGCAACCGTGGTGGTGGACAACGTCTTTGGGACACCGCTGTTCTCCGCGCCGCTCGCGCATGGCGCTGATGTCGTCGTCTATTCCTCGACGAAGCACATCGATGGTCAAGGGCGAATCCTCGGCGGCGCAGTGCTGGGGCGCGAGTCGTTGTTGCGCGAGGTGGTGCGGCCGATGATCCGCAATCTCGGCCTGACCTTGTCGGCCTTCAACGCCTGGGTGCTCGTGAAATCGCTGGAGACCATGGACCTGCGTCTGCGAGCGCAGGCCGCGAACGCGCTGCAGGTAGCGCAGTGGCTGGAGAGCCGGCCGGACGTGGTGTCGGTCTGTTATCCCGGCCTGGACTCCCACCCCCAGGCCGAGCTCGCCCGCCGGCAAATGACGGGCTTCGGGACGGTGGTGACCTTCACCGTGGACGCCGACAAGGAGGGCGCTTTCCGGGTCCTTGATGCGCTCCAGATCATCGACATCTCCAACAACCTCGGCGACACCAAGTCGCTGATCACGCACCCGGCCACGACGACACACTCCCGCTTCTCCGCCGAGGAATTGGCGGATATGCAGATCACGGCTGGCACCATGCGCTTGTCCGTCGGGCTGGAGGACCCGCTTGACATCATCGAGGACCTAGAAGCCGCCTTCGCCGCCCGCTGAACCACAGGTATGGGGGCAGTGTTCGTACTCTAATGGTATGAAGACGACCATCGATCGGGCAGGGCGCCTCGTGATTCCTCGAGAGCTCCGGGCCCAAGTTGGTTTGAGCGCAGGCGACGTCCGCGTGACCGTTGTGGGCTCGGGCGTCTTCATCGAACCTATTGCTCACGACGACGTTGAAGAGGAGGAAGGTCGGCTTGTGATCCCCTCGAAAGGCCTCACGCTTACGGCCGACGCGGTGGGCGACCTTCGATATGCCGACCAAAAGTAGGGACGCAAAGTCGCTCCTCGTCGATACGAGCGTGGCGCTCGCACTGCTCGCCGTGGACCATGAGGAGCATCGGGCGGCAATCGAGCACGTCCGCGGTAGAACCCTGGGGCTTGCCGGGCACGCGCTCTTCGAGACGTACTCACTGCTGACGCGCCTCCCACCGCCCCTTCGTGTGTCGCCCCACTCGGCCGAGCGACTTATCAGTGCGGGTTTCCCGATTGCTGCTCAGCTTTCCCCCGGGCGTTCGGTCGCTCTGCTTGCCCGACTTGCCGGGGCAGGCATTGCTGGAGGTTCCGTCTATGACGCTCTCGTTGCCGCCGCCGCCATTGAGCACGATCTGCCCTTACTCTCGCGAGACAGACGGGCCGTAGGGACGTACCAGGCGCTTGGAGTCAGGCTTGAACTCCTCGCGTGATGACGTGGCATCAGCCGAGGATGCCGCGGAACCAGCGCTGCCAGGGCGCTGAGTCCGACCAGGAGCCGCCTGCGACATACGCCTTGACCGCGCCATTGTTTTTGGCCCAAGGGGCCACATTCGCCTCGGTCGCGGCGACCGTGACGAGCCGGCCGGCGGCGTCCCGCACGACATACTGCCCGTCGCTGGGGGAGAAGTGATCGAAGCGGCCCTGGCCGCTGGCAAGAGTCACGCGGATGAAAACCCGGTCGTACTCCTTCGCCGGGGCGGCCGTGCGGCCCTCGCCGAGAGGTTCGCCCTTGGTCGTCGCGGCGGCATATGTCGCGGCCGCCGCGGGGGAACTGGTCGTGGAGAACAGCAAGCGGTCGCTCTGGTCGTAGGCGCAGACGGACATCCCGGTCGCCTCGCCAGTGGCGCTCCACGTGCTGTGCTTCCCGACATCGGGCGCCACGGTGGGGCAGCCATTGGCGTCGACCGAGACCTCGGAAGCGGAGTCGAGGATCTGCGCCCGAAGCGCAGCATCCTTGCTGAAAACGGTGACGCCGACGCTCCCGACATTTCGGGTTTCGCGGACCATGCCATCGGAATAGGTTTCGGTTCCGGGCTCGATGGCCACCGCGCCGAAGATCACTGCATCCACGCTGGGATGCCCGCCGCCTGCGCCTGCGCAGGCATCCGTCATCATCACGGGCCGCCCCACATAGGGCAGGTCGGCAGACATTTGTTCGTATGCCGAACTGCCCGGCCGTGTGTATGCCCGCCAGCTCGCGCAATCGATGCTCTCCCCACCATTCCAATCGAACCGAGCCGGGGCGCCACCCCAACCCCACGTCGGCGGCACCCACACCTGCACCCCGGCATACGACTCGGAGCGCCAATCAGCAGGTATGCCGGCCGGCCGGGCCGCCGGGTCTCGCGTCGGGTTCTGTTGGGCGAGCGTCGAGGTGCTCGGCGATGCGACGGTGGCCGATCCGTCGCTCAGGAGATTGCGCACGAGTATGCCGCCCGGCACGGCGATCGCGACGGCGGCCGCCGCGGCGGGGGCCAGCCACCGCAGCCGCGAGTGAGCGTGCGTAGGCAGGTCAGAGTCGGCGGTCACCTCGCCTGAACTGGGCAGCGGCGCGCCGAGGTCGGTCGGGGCGTCGGCGGCGTGGCGCCGAAGGCCGGCGCGAATCATCGTCTCGAGGTCGTTGTCGGTGGGCGTGTTCATGATGGGTCCCCGGAGGTGAGTTGGGTGCGCAAACGGATCAGGGCGCGATGAATGTGCGAGCGGGCTGTTGCCTCGGGGCAGTCGAGCACCCGCGCGATCTCGGCATAGTCGAGGTCTTCGTAGAACCGCAGAACGACGGCGGCGCGTTGTTGCGGCGGCAGCCCCGCGCACATTCGCCAGACGGCGTCATGGTCGGCGATCGCGGCGCTCGGGTCGGGCAGGTGGCCGGGCGTCGGCTCGGCCACGGGGACCTGGCGGCGGCCATGGGCTCGCCAGGCCGAGATGTGGGCGTTGGTGATCATCCGTCGGACGTATTGCTCTGGATGATCCCGGGTGCTGACGTGCTCCCACTTCTCGTAAGCCGAGGCCAGCGCGGTCTGCACCGCGTCCTGAGCGGCATCGTAGGAGCCGGTCACGAGATAGCCGAACCGGAGCAGGTCCGGCAGGCGCGGTCTGACCCAGGTCTCGAATGCCGTGGGCGTCATGGTGGTCACCATGCCCTACTCACGCCGCAGCGATGGGGAATGTTGCAGCGAGCGCCGCCAGCTTCTCTGAATTCGCGTCTCAGCTCTGCAGGACGTCCAGCTGCCACGGCCGTCCCGGGCGTTCCGGCTCCGTCAAGGTCACTTCGAAGTCGTTCTCCAACAAGGGGATCAGTCCCGCCGGACGTTTGGGATCGGCCGCGCTTTCGCAGAGGGCTCGGGCGACGAGACCGCGGGTGTGTTTTGCCATATGGCTGGCACCGGGCACGCGCACGGCGACCCATCGGGCGGCGAGCGTGCGGTTCGGCGTCCAGGTCGCGGCATACGGCCCGGAGCGGCAGTCGACGATCAGGCCCGTGCCGGCGGCGGCGTCCAAGGCTGGCGCGAGGCTCTCCTTCCAACGGGCGGTGATCCGACCGACGCCGGGCAAGTGCGCGCCGATATCGGTGCGATAGGGCGCGATCCGATCGCCCGCGCGCACCACGCCATAAACCGCGGAGGAGATGACCAAGCGGCGGGCGGCGCGGCGCTTGCCGACGGGGGAGAGGGTGGCTGCGTCCAGCGCGTCATAGAGCACGCCCTGATAGATCTCCAGCGCCGGCCGGGCAGGCCGCGTGCGGATGCTCAGATTGCCCTCGACCTCCTCGACGAGAGTCGCGGGCACCCCGAGCACGGACATGGCGTGCGGCAGGGCTGAGGCCGCCACGACACCGTCGATGATCTCCTCGCGCACTCTGGTCAGTTCTGGGAAGGACAGTGCCTCGACGCGCATTGCCGCGCCACGACGCGGGCGCGCCTTGGTCTCCGAGGGCGGCAACAGGATCAGCACGCGCTCAATGTATGTTGCCCGGCTCGCCCCGGCCCGCCTGCCCCCATGCTGTCGGAGCCAGCGGTTAGGGTCACGGACTATGGCTCAGCTACACCGGCGGTCCCGGATCCGCGAGAGCAATATCGCTGCCCTGAGCGACGACCGGCTCAGGGCACGGTTCGCGGCGATCCGCGCAGAATTTGAGGTGCCGGAGGGTTTTCCGGAGCCGGTGCTGGCGGAAGCCGAGCACGTTGCCTCGGCGCCGCTGGACTGGCCGGACCGGGACGAGACCGCAGTTCCCTTCTTGACCATCGACCCGCCCGGATCGATGGACCTGGATCAGGCGATGCACATCGAGCCGATCGACGAGGGCTTCCGAGTGCGCTACGCGATCGCCTATCTGCCGGCCTTCGTGGCACCGGGAGGCGCTATCGACACCGAGGCTCACACGCGAGGGCAGACGATCTACTCCCCGGATGTGCGCACCCCGCTGCACCCGCCGCAGGTCAGCGAGGGCGCGGCGAGCCTGCTCCCGGGGCAGGTGCGGGCGGCATACGTCTGGGATATGACGGTGGGCTCCGACGGGGAGGGCACGGAGGTCACCGTCTATCGCGCGCTGGTGCGCAGCGTTGACCGCTTCGACTATGCGCAGGTGCAGGAGTTGCTGGACGGCGGCACCGATGACAGCCGGCTGCGCGGACTGCGCGCGGTGGGTCGGGCCCGGATCGCTTTCGAGCAGCGGCGCGGTGGTGCGAGTCTGCCGATGCCCGAGCAGGAGGTCACCACCGATGACTCCGGCGCCTTCGTGCTTGGCTTCCGGCCGCCGTTGGAGGTCGAGGAGTGGAATGCCCAGATCTCGCTGATGACCGGGATGGCCGCCGCCGAACTGATGGTCGGGGCCAAGGTCGGAATCCTGCGCACGCTGCCCGCACCCCGGCCGGAGGCGATCGAGCGCTTCCGCCGCGAGGCCAAGGCGCTGGGCGTCGAGTGGCATGACGACCAGCCGTATGGCGAATTCCTGCGCAGCTTGGATCGCACGAACCCCAAGCATTTGGCGCTGATCTATGACGCGACGGGCTTGTTCCGGGGCTCTGCGTATGCCGCCTTCGACGGCCAGGTGCCGGACAATCCCGAGCACGGGGCGCTGGCCTCGATTTATGCGCACGTTACGGCGCCGCTGCGCCGCCTGGTCGACCGTTATGGACTCGCGGTGTCGGAGGCGATCTCGTCGGGGCAGCCGATCCCTGAGTGGGCAAGGGCGGGACTCGCCGAGCTGCCGGACATCATGGCGCGCACCAGCCGGACGGCCAATGGCGTCGAGCGCGCCTGCACCGATGCCGTTGAGGCGGCCGTGCTCAGCCAACGAATCGACGAGGAATTCGAGGCCGTGGTTGTCGACAACAGCGAGCACGGCCGCTGGCTCATTCAACTCACCGACCCCGCCGTCATCGCGGCGGCCTCGACCAAGGTGCGGATCGACAATGGCGATATCGTCACCGCGCGCCTCGTCAAAGCCGAGGTCGAGGCGGGCGAGGTCCGCTTCGAGGTCCTCGAGCGGCGCGGCGCGCTCACCTGAGCCCGCGGGCGGGCGCGCACCCGGGCGGCATACCCGGAGTGGCCAGCACGGCATACACTCTGCGGCGGGAAGAGTCGGCCAGACGGTCGCGTTCCGTGGCCCTCGTCGGCCACGGGCCGAGGAACGTCCGGACTCCACAGGGCACGGTGGTGGCTAACGGCCACCCGGGGCGACCCGCGGGACAGTGCCACAGAGAGCAGACCGCCTCATCGCGTGCGGTGAGGTAAGGGTGAAAGGGTGGTGTAAGAGACCACCAGCGGCCTGGGTGACCAGGTCGGCTCGGTAAACCCCACCGGGAGCAAGCCCAGATATGCGTGCGTTCGACGGCGGCCCGCCGGAGCACGCGGGTAGGGCGCTCGAGCCCGTCGGCAACGGCGGGCCTAGATGGATGACCGTCACCGCGCGCAGAGCAATCGGCGCGCGGCACAGAATCCGGCGTACCGGTCGGCTCTTCCCACCACCCCAAGGCCGCAGATCGCCGACCTATATTGGGCGCCATGATGCTGACCCACCTCGGGCACTCGTGCGTCCTGGTTGAACTCGCGGACACCCGACTGCTGATCGACCCAGGTGTCTTCACGTCGGACCTGAGCGCCGCCACCGACCTGGATGCGGTGATCATCACCCACCAGCATCCCGACCATCTCGACCAAGCTCGGCTCCCGGAGCTGATGACGGCGAACCCGCGAGCTCGCCTGATCGCCGACCCCGAGTCGTTGACGGTTCTCCATGGGTTGGGCCTCGACGCCACCGGTCACGACGAGAACACAGCCACGATCGGTGGGGTGACGGTCACGCCGGTCGGACGGGAGCACGCGGTCATCAACCCGGCCCTGCCGGTCATCACCAATGTCGGGGTGCGGCTCTCGGCGCCGGGTGAGCCGTCGATCTACCACCCGGGCGACACGCTCGCCGAAGACCCGGGTGCGGTGGATGTCCTGCTCTTCCCGCTCAATGCGCCGTGGCAGGCCAGCCAGGAGATGACCGCCTTCATCGGCCGGATCGGCGCGCGCCAGGCGGTGCCGATCCACGACGGACTGCTACGCCCGAACGGCCGGGCCATCTACCTCCAGCACGCCCGCGACTTCGGCCATCCCGACACCGAGATCATCGATCTGGCCGGCGAAGGCCAGCACACCGTGCGCCTCGACTGAGCTGCCGTGTTTGGTCTGCCAGTCGATGCGGACAGCATTCGCGAACGGGGACCGGGCGTCGTGGCCGCACGCTTCGTCGCGGGCCGGCTCGCTCGCCGTGGTCGTGTTCTGGTCGTCGGTGCGGGCGAGGGTCTGGCGGCTACGGCCCTGAGCCGGGCCGGTTTCGCCGTCGTCGGGGTCGAGGACGATCCAATGCTCGTGGCTGCCGCGCGCGCCCGCGACGCCCTGACGACGTGGGTTGCCGGGGCCGACGGAAAGGTCGCCCTCACCGGCACCCGATTCGATTCCGCACTGCTCGGTGAAGAGTGGATCCTCGCTCGCCGGCCGGGCGAACTCGCGTCTCGGCTGGCGAGCGTGGCACGCCACGTGCGCTCTGGGGCCGAGCTCGTTGCCGGCCTCCCCACGCGGGCGACGGACTCCTCGGATGCGCTGGCGCTCGCGACCTACGACCGGGCGGCGCTCGTCGCCGGGCTCAGCTATGCGGCGCGCTTCGGGGACTGGGTCGGCACGGCATACCACCCGGGTTTGCCCTTCGCGGTCTCGGTGCACCGGCAGCCCTGAGTGTTCCACGGTGTGGAACGTCATAGACCAGCGCTTTGGTGCAGGACTTAGGTGACCCTAAGCTCATGGTGTGGGCAAGTCGAAGACCATCCGGGCCAAGGGCAAGTGCTGCAAGGACAAGCCGCGCTGCAAGAAGTGCCCGGTGACGCTCAAGCGGCTGGCCGAAGCGGGGCTTTACCGGCGGCTCGACAAGCGGTCGTTCGAGATCCTCAGCACCCCGGACAGCAAGGCTCTCAAGCTCGCCCGCGTGCGCTGAGGTCTACCAGCTGTCGCCGGACGAGGCGCTTCCGCGCTCTTCCCACTCGGCGTCCTCTTTATCCCATTCCTTGGTCTTCGCCGCTGCGATCTCGAGCGCCTTGGCGGCCTCTTCCTGGCTGTCATAGGGACCCATGAGGTCATCACCCGGACCCTTGGTGTCATCGCTCTCAACGGTGCCGCTGACGACGTTGTACCAAAAAGCCATGGGGCCTCCTTCGCTCGTCTCGCGCGCCCACGCGCGATGCCTAGACTCCACCGTATGCCGTTGACCTACGAGAGTGTGGCGCCGGGCGTGATCTCTGCGCGCCGGCCGGTGCCCGCCGCCATCCCCCGCCCGGAGTATGTCGATCGCCCCGCCCCCGCGAAGTACACCGGGCCCGAGGTCAAGGACGCCGAGACGATCGAGCGGATGCGCATCGCGGGGCGCATCGCGGCGCAGGCGATGGCCGCGGCGGCGGCCATCATCGAACCCGGCGTCACGACCGACGAGATCGACCGTGTGGGTCATGAGTTTCTGCTTGACCATGGTGCCTATCCGTCGACGCTGGGCTATCGCGGCTTCCCCAAGTCGTTGTGTACTTCCGTCAACGAGGTTGTCTGCCACGGCATCCCGGACAGCCGGCGCCTCGAAGACGGGGACATCGTCAATATCGACATCACGGCCTTCATCCACGGAGTGCACGGGGACACGGACGCGACCTATTTCGTCGGAGATGTCGATGAGGAGTCCCGGCTGCTGGTGGAGCGCACGCACGAGGCGATGATGCGCGGTATCAAGGCGGCCCAGCCCGGCCGCGCGATCAATATCATCGGCCGGGTCATCGAGAGTTATGCCCGCCGCTTCGGCTATGGCGTGGTGCGCGACTTCACCGGCCACGGGATCGGCACGGCCTTCCACTCCGGGCTGATCGTTCCGCACTATGACGCGGCCCCGGCATACGCCACCCTCATCGAGCCGGGCATGACCTTCACCATCGAGCCGATGCTCAACCTCGGCACGCACGAGTGGCAGATGTGGCCTGACAACTGGACCGTGGTGACCAAGGACCGGGCCCGCTCGGCCCAGTTCGAGCACACGATCCTGATCACCGAGCGCGGCAACGAGATCCTCACCCTGCCCTGAGCTTTCCGTTTCGCGCGGGGGACCGCTGCGATGCCAATGCCTGCCGCCCGACCGATTGCCCCGCATACCCACCGGCGTGCCGGGGCGCTATTGGCATAGCGCAGGGCTCACGACGCCCGGTCCCGCAGGTATGGCGAGTCGTCCGGGATAGCGGGTAGCGGTCGGCCGTCCTCGGTGGCGAGCCACGTAAGCAGCACCCAGCGCACCCACTCTGGGTGCTGCATGACGTCAATCCACAC
The DNA here is from genome assembly GCA_020160805.1 of Actinomycetota bacterium. Taxonomy (GTDB): domain Bacteria; phylum Actinomycetota; class Actinomycetes; order Actinomycetales; family Dermatophilaceae; genus Nostocoides_A; species Nostocoides_A veronense. The sequence continues at coordinate 176,426 of JAIUPO010000003.1, forward strand.
GAACCGAAGCACGCGATACCCGTACGCGCCCATCTCGGTGTACCGCCGCGCGTCCCGAACGAAGCCTGCCCGGGTGCCGTGGTGTTCGTAGCCGTCAGCCTCGATGACGAGTCGGCGGGCGCGATCGAGCAGGTCGACGATGGCGTAGAGCCCCGGTTCCGCGATGGTCTGCTGTGGAGCGAGATCGAGGCCGGGAATGTCCATAGTGATCGCCCGCACGACGGATTCGAATGGATTAGCGGCTCGCCCATCAGCCGCCGCGCACACGCGACGCACCCTGCTCGCGCCCGGACCACGTGCGGTGAGACCGGCCGCCTGAAGCTCGGCCTGCGACACCATCCCTGAACGCACGGCGGAGTCGGCGACCGCCAGGGCCTCGTCGAAGGGCAGCGCTCGCGCACAGTCGATGACCGTCCGCAGGGGCGCCGTGACACCGGCGGCACGTTCGGCTTCGGTCAGGTGGGCGCGGCCGACGTGGGCTGCCGACGCCCGCAAGGATGTCGGAATGGGCCGCCCCGCCGTGACCAGCAGCCACGGCCGTGTGGGAGCCAGTTTTATCTTCCAACCGTGCTCCAGCGCTGCACTGAGGTGGGAGAGCACCGCTTGGTGCGCATGGGCGATGGCCGGGTGGGTGCGCACTTGCGGGACGGCATACCGGCCCCGAGCGGGGCGCACGATTGTGCCATTGCCCACGGCGTGCCGGATCGCCTTGCGCGAGTGGTGTTTTCGCAACTCTCGGGCGTCGGCGAATCCACCCAGGCGCTCAAGAGTTTCGACCACTGACATGCGTCAGAGCCTGCCCGCGGCCACCCACTTCGTCCACGCGGCCGATCTGCGGGTTGTGGATAACCCGGCAGCGGGGGCCGCTGGGATGCCAAAGCCAGGCACCCCACCCGGGTGCCCCGCATACGAACGGGCGTGCCGGACGCTATTGGCATAGCGCAGGGCTCACTCGAGGAAGGAGTGCTCCTCGGCGGGGAAGGTGCCGGCGGCGACCTCGGCGGCATACGCCTTGGCGGCGTCGCCGAGGGTGGTGCGCAGGTCCGCATACTTCTTGACGAACCGGGGGGCGCGGCCGCCGCGCAGGCCGGCCATGTCCTGCCAGACGAGCACCTGGGCGTCACAGTCGGGCCCGGCGCCGATGCCGATCGTGGGGATCCGCAGCGCGCGGGTGACCTCGGCGGCCGCCGGAGCGGGCACCATCTCCATGACCACGGCGAAGCAACCGGCGGCCTCGAGCGCCAGCGCATCCGCCATCAGCTTTTCCGCGCCCGCGCCGCGGCCCTGGACCTTGTAGCCACCAAGCACGTGCTCGCTCTGCGGGGTGAACCCGATGTGCCCCATCACGGGTATGCCGGCACGCACGAGCAGTTCGACCTCGGGGACCATCGGTGCCCCGCCTTCGAGCTTCACGGCGTGCGCGAGCCCCTCCTTCATAAAGCGGGTCGCGGTCGCGAGCGCTTGCTGGGGGCTGGCCTGATAGGAGCCGAACGGCAGATCGGCGACGACCATCGCGCGCTTGGCGGCGCTCGTCACGGCCCGGCATAGCGGCACCAGGTGATCGACGGTGACCGGCACGGTGGTCTCGAAGCCATAGACGTTATTTCCTGCGGAGTCGCCCACGAGCAGCACGGGAATGCCGGCCTCGTCGAAGATTTCCGCCGAGTACATGTCGTATGCCGTGAGCATCGCCCACTTCTGCCCGTCCTGCTTCAGCTGCATCAGGTGCGGAATGCGAACGCGCCGTTGGGGCGCGGCCTGGGCACCGGTGCCGTAGGGAGCGGTCGTCTCGGGGGCAGGGCTCTGGCTCATGGCCTGATCGTATGCCGCGGCCTCCGACGACGGAGGAGTTCCGGTTGCTGTGGTGCGTTACCAAATCGTGATGCAGATTCTCCGGCGTAAACGGCGACGGACAAGAAATTGACCCCGATGGAACCTACCCAGGGAACGGTATTCGTGCTTGCCTAACCCCTGGGTCGCCCGATCGGCGGCTCGAAATCTGCGCTAGTGCAAACCGGGAGGAAACACGTGAGGAAGCGTCACGTCGGAGCAGTGTCAGGGATTGCCGTTGCGGCAGTCGCCTTGGCGATGGCTCCGAGCACCGCTCAGGCCGGGCCCAGCCCCGCGCCCGCAGGGCCCGATGGGGCCATCAAGTTCCGTCAGGGCGGCGACAGCCTGCCCAACCCGCTCGCGGACCGGGCCGCTAAGTTGCGGCAGGATGCCGTCGCCAAACTGCTCAGCGGCGAAGCGACCCTTGAGGGCAGCGGAGCCAATCGAACCATCAAGATCCCGGGCTCCACGGCGCCCGAGGCGCGCGGCACCGCAGCGGAGAAGGGCCGCTGGGTGTGGTACCCGACCAACCGGGAGGAGACGATCTTCTCGATCCTCACCGACTTCGGAAACAAGACCATGGCCGGCACGAGCTCGACGCCTGGGCCGATGCACAACGAGATCCCGATGCCCGACCGCAACTGGGACGGCAGCGCGACGGACAACAACAGCACGTACTGGGTTAAGGACTTCAACCGCGCCCACTACATGAACATGATGTTCGGTGCTGGCGAGTCCTTCCGCGACTTCTATCTCAAGCAATCGCAGGGGCGCTTCCTGGCCAAGGGCGATGTCTCCAACTGGGTCAAGGTGCCCTACAACGAGGCGCGCTACGGCAGCAACGAGATCAGCGAGGCCGACGGCTACTGGAACTACATCAAGGACACCGGCAACTCCTGGTACGCCTCGCAGAAGGCGATGGGCAAGACCGACGCCCAGATCAAGGCCTACGTCTCGCAGTTCGACAAGGTCGACCGTTACGACTACGACGGCGATGGCGTCTACAACGAGCCCGACGGCTATATCGACCACTTCCAGGCCATCCACGCCGGTGAGGGCGAAGAGGCCGGCGGCGGCGCTCAGGGCACGGATGCCATCTGGAGCCACCGGTGGTACGCCTTCTCCACCGACTACGGCGTGACCGGCCCGGCCATGAACAAGGCCGGTGGCACCCAGATCGGCAACACCGGCATCTGGATTGGTGACTACACCACCGAGCCCGAGAATGGTGGCCTCGGTGTCTTCGCGCACGAGTTCGGTCACGACCTCGGCCTGCGGGACTACTACGACACCGCCGACGGCACGGGCATGGGCAACAGCACCGCCTTCTGGACGCTGATGTCCTCGGGTTCGTGGCTCAACCGTGGCAAGGACTCCATCGGCACCACCCCCGGCTACATGGGTCCGCACGAGAAGCTGCTCCTCGGCTGGCTGGACTACAAGCTGGTCATGCACGGCAGCAACACCGACCTCAAGCTTGGCATCGCCAACAAGGACGCGCTCAACATGCCGCAGGCGCTCGCGATCCTGCTGCCGAAGCGCACCCACACCGAGGTCTACAACAAGCCGTATGCCGGGTCCTACGAGTGGTGGACCGGCTCGGGTGACAGCCTCCAGAACACTCTGACTCGCAGCCTGGACCTGACCGGCGCCAGCACGGCCTCGCTCAGCGCCATGCTGTGGGCCGAGATCGAAGAGGACTACGACTACCTCTACGCCGAGGCCTCTACCGATGGTGGCAAGTCGTGGAAGCAGGTGTGGTCCTACACCGGCGAGAATCCCACGTGGGCTCCGATCAGCATCAACCTCGGTGCCTACGCGGGCAACAAGATCGACTTCCGCTTCCGCTACGGCACTGACGGTGGTCTGGCGCTGGCCGGTGGCTTCCTCGACAACATCGTTGTCAAGAAGGGCTCGACCACCGTGCTGTCCGATGGCGCCGAGGACGGCGACAACGGCTGGATGGTCAACGGCTTCAAGCGCACGACGGGCACCGAGAAGGTCGAGTCGACGAACTACTACCTGGCCGAGAACCGTGTCTATGACGGCTACGACCGGACCCTACGCACCGGTCCGTACAACTTCGGTTGGGGCAACACCAAGCCGGACTGGGTGGAGCGCTTCCCGTTCCAGAACGGTCTGCTGGTGTGGTACATCGACAACTACTACGCCGACAACAACACCTACGCCCACCCGGGTGAAGGTTTCGCCCTCCCGGTCGACGTCCACCCCGAGCTGATGGAAATCGGTGGTAGCCCGATCACCAACCGCCGCAGCTCCTTCGATGCCACCTTCGGTGTCGAAAAGACCGATGTGGTCACCCTGCACAAGAATGGCGTTGCCAAGACGTGGCCGGCCCGCATGGGCGTTCGCACCTTCGACGACTCCAACCCGAACCGCTACTGGAGCGCGGGCAACCCGCAGAACTCCGTGAAGGTCGCCGGCACCGGCACCAAGATCACGGTGGCGAAGTCCAACTCCCGCGGCTGGGTGCTCGACCTGCAGGTTCGCTTCACCAAGTAACACCCCGATGGCCGCTGGCGGACTCGTTCGCTGACGGATCGTCATACCGGCGGGGCCCGGGATGCCAAGCGCATCCCGGGCCCCGTCGCCTGTCCTGACCAGCCGCGGTTAACAGCGGCGTAACACGCGTGCGATTGGATCGCCCCATGGATCGTCAGCAGGAGTTCGTCCTGCGCACCATCGAAGAGCGAGACATCCGATTCGTGCGCCTGTGGTTCACCGATGTGCTGGGCACCCTGAAATCGGTGGCCATCGCGCCCGCCGAACTCGAGGGTGCCTTCGCCGAGGGGATCGGCTTCGACGGCTCGGTCATCGAAGGCTTCGCGCGCGTCTTCGAGTCGGACATGCTGGCCAAGCCCGACCCGGCCACCTTCCAGGTGCTGCCCTGGCGAGGCGAGCATCCTGGGACGGCCCGGATGTTCTGCGACATCATGACGCCGGACGGCACGCCGAGCATCGCCGATCCGCGCAATGTGCTCAAGCGCGCGCTGTCACGCTGCACCGACATGGGGTATTCCTTCTACACCCACCCCGAGATCGAGTTCTTCCTGTTGAAGAAGGCGTATGACGCGGGCACCCGGCCCGAGCCCATCGACCATGCCGGCTATTTCGACCACGTCCCCAAGGGCGTCGGTCATGACTTCCGCCGGACTGCGATCTCGCTCTTGGAGTCCGTCGGTATTTCGGTCGAGTTCAGCCACCATGAGGGTGCGCCGGGACAGAACGAGATCGACCTGCGTTATGCGGACGCGCTGACGACCAGCGACAACATCATGACCTTCCGAACCATCATCAAGGAGGTCGCCTTCGAGCGGGGGATCTACGCGACCTTCATGCCGAAGGTCTTCGCCGAGCACCCCGGCTCCGGGATGCACACGCATATGTCGCTCTTCGAGGGCGATGCCAACGCCTTCTACGAGCCCGGAGCGCCCTACCAACTCTCGGAGGTCGCACGCCAGTTCATCGCCGGCATCCTGCGCCATGGCGCCGAGATCACGGCCGTCACCAACCAATGGGTCAACTCCTACAAGCGGCTCTGGGGCGGCGGCGAGGCGCCAGCCCACCTCACCTGGGGTCATAACAACACCTCGGCGATGATCCGCGTGCCGATGTACAAGCCGCTCAAAGGCCAGTCCAGCCGCATCGAAGTGCGATCCCTCGACCCGGCGTGCAATCCCTATCTTGCGTATGCCGTGCTGCTTTCGGCCGGCCTGAAGGGCATCGAGAAGGGTTATGAGTTGCCGCCCGAGGCCGAGGAGGACGTCTGGAGCTTGACCGGCGGCGAGCGGCGCGCGCTCGGCATCGACGCCCTGCCCAGCTCGCTGCACGAGGCCATCACGGTGATGGAGCGCAGCGAGTTGGTCGCCGAGACGCTCGGCGAGCACGTCTTCGACTTCTTCTTGCGCAACAAGCGCCGCGAGTGGGAGGACTACCGCCGCCAGGTGACCGAGTTCGAGCTGGAGCGCTATTTGAACCGGCTCTAGTCACTCTGGGTTCGGCTCCTGGCTGAGTTCTCTGGGTTCGGCTCATCCTCCCCCCGTGGTGTCGGCTCGTTCCTCGCCGTCCCCGCTCGCGTTCCTCGCCGTCCCCGCTCGGGGCATCGTCGGCCGAACCGCCGCACCTGCTCCCGGCATCGTCGGCCGAACCGGAGTCCGCTCGCGGACAACCACCCTCTCCCGCGTCGGGATAGGTTTTGGGGTATGCGGGAACGCGTCGAATCTGCGAGCGCCGCCTTCGCGCGGCTGGGCTTCGCCGACCCGGCCAAGGCGCAGCGGCTGGTGACCGATCCGGCACTCGCGGGGCTCATCGATCCGCTCGACGCAGACTTCGAGGATGGCGTCATCGAAGCGCTCGGTGAGGTCGCCGACCCCGACCTCGCGCTGCTCGCGCTCGTCCGGCTCATGGAGGCCCTGCGGGCACGCATCGGCGCCAATCCCGACGACGAAACCCTCGGCAAAGAGCTCCCCGCCCTCATCGCCACCCTGCGGGGCCCCAGCATCGGCCGGCAGCGACTCCTCGCCGTCCTCGGCGCCTCGATCGCCCTTGGCGATCACCTCGTGGCCCACCCCGAGCATTGGCGCAGCGTCGCCGAATCCCAACCTCGCACGCGGCAACAGCGGGTCGACCGACTTGTTAACCGCGTCACCGCACCACCCGATGGCCTGAGCCCCGACGACGCCCTCCGCGTCTATTACCGCCGCGGCCTGCTCGGGATCGCGGCCCTCGACCTGATCGCCCCGGACCCGCTCGACAAACTCCCGGACACCGCTGCCGCGCTCGCCGACCTCGCCGAGGCAGCCCTCGAAGGCGCGCTCGTCATCGCCCAGAACGAAGCCCCCCAGGACGCGGCCGCCTGCCGTCTGACCGTGATCGCCATGGGCAAGACGGGCGGCCGCGAGCTCAACTACATCTCCGATGTCGACGTCATCTTCGTCGCCGAACCCACGGATGGCACCAGCGAACAGGACGCCATCGCCGCGGCCAGCCGCCTCGCGACCCGCCTGATGACCGCCTGCTCCGCCTCCACCGCCCACGGCACGCTCTGGCCGGTCGACGCCGCCCTGCGACCGGAGGGCAAGAACGGCCCGCTCGTGCGGACCATCGCCTCGCACAAGGCCTACTACGAGCGGTGGGCAAAGACCTGGGAGTTCCAAGCCCTGCTCAAAGCCCGCGTGGTGGCCGGCGACCGGGAGGTCGGGGCGGCATACCTCGAGGCTGTGTCCCCGATGGTCTGGGAGGCGGCCTCCCGCGACAACTTTGTCGACGACGTCCAGGCGATGCGCCGCCGCGTCGAGGCGCACATCCCCAACGCCGAGGCCGACCGGCAACTCAAACTCGGCCCCGGCGGTCTGCGCGATATCGAGTTCAGCGTCCAACTCCTCCAGCTTGTCCACGGCCGCACCGACGCGCGCATCCACTCGGGCACCACTCTCGACGCGCTCGCCGCACTCTCCGAGTTCGGGTATGTCGGGCGCGACGACGCCGCGCAACTCTCGGCGGCATACCGGCTGCTGCGCACCCTGGAGCACCGGATCCAGCTGCTGCGGCTGCGGCGCACCCATCTGATGCCGACCTCGCCGGCCGAGCTTCGCCGCCTGGGCCGCGCTCTCGGTCACCGCCAGGACCCCGCGAATGCCGTTCTCGCAGAATGGAAGACGCAAGCCCGCGAGGTCCGCCGACTGCACGAGCGGCTGTTCTATCGCCCGCTGCTCAATGCCGTCGCGCGCCTGGGCACCGACGAGGTTCGCCTCACGCCCGAGGCGGCCAAGGAGCGGCTCAGCGCGCTCGGTTTCCGCGACCCGGCGGGTGCCCTGCGCCATCTGGAGGCGCTCACCGAGGGGCTCTCTCGGCGGGCCGCGATCCAACGTCACCTGCTGCCCGTCATGCTCGGCTGGTTCGCTGCCGAGGCCGACCCCGATGGCGGGCTGCTCGCCTTCCGCACCGTGAGCGAGGCACTCGATGCCAGCCATTGGTACCTTCGCTTGCTCCGCGACGAACCCGCCGCCGCCGAACAGCTCGCGCGCACCCTGGCCCGCAGCCGGTTCGCCGCGCAGATCCTCATCTCCGCCCCCGAAGCCGTGCAAATCCTCGGTGAGCCCGGGGGAGTGGTGCCGCACTCCCGCGAGGACATCGAACGTCGTATGCGGATCGCCATCCAGCACAAGTCGACCCCCGAGGAGGCAGTCGCCGCCGCCCGCCAGGTGCGCCGCGTCGAGTTGTTCCGCATCGCGGTCGCCGATCTCGTCGGGGGCCTTCCCCAACCCGAGGTGGGCCGCGCCCTCTCCGACCTGACCGGCGCCACGATCCAGATCGCCCTGGACGTCGCGATCGATCACGAAGAGCGCCGAACCAGCGCCCCGCTGCTGACCGACCTGCTCGTCGTCGGCATGGGCCGCCTCGGCGGCAACGAACTCGGCTACGCCTCGGACGCCGATGTGCTCTTTGTCCACTCGCCTCGCGTCGGCGCGGACGAGCATCAGGCGCAGGCCCAGGCGCTCGGCATCGTCAAGGACCTCCAGCGCCTCCTCAGCGTCCCCGGACCCGACCCGGCGATCGGCCTCGACGCCGATCTACGCCCCGAGGGAAAAAACGGTCCGCTGGTGCGCAGCCTCGATTCCTATCGCGCGTATTACGACCGGTGGGCGCTGATCTGGGAGGCTCAGGCCCTCGTCCGCGCCCGCCCGGTCGCCGGTCACGCAGACCTGTCGGCTGCTTTCGTCGACCTCATCGACCCGATTCGCTGGCATGGCGCCGGACTCTCGAGTCAGGACTTGCGCGAGATCCGGCGGCTGAAGGCCCGTATGGAGGCCGAGCGCTTGCCCCGCGGCGCCGATAAGCGCACCCATTTCAAGCTCGGCACCGGCGGGCTCTCCGATGTCGAATGGACGGTTCAGACGCTGCAGATGGAGCACGCGCACAGCTATCCCAGCCTGCGCACCACCTCGACGCTGCCCGCGCTGACCGCCGCCGCCCAGGCCCGGCTCATCTCCAGCGCCGACGCCGCCGATCTCGCCGAGGCCTGGCAGTTCGCGGCGCACGCCCGCAATGCGGCGATGCTCTATCGCGGCCGGCCCGTGGAGTCGATCCCGACCGACGCCCGCGAGGCCGATGGCACGGCCCGGATCATGGGCTTGCCGCCCGGCTCCGGACAGGAACTCGGCGAGGACTATCGCCGCATCGCCCGGCACGCTCGCACCGTCGTCGACCGCGTCTTCTACGACAACCCGCCCGCCTGAAACGCCGGTGAGGTCATCGCGGCAGGCAACCTAGACTGGCCGCCATGATGCAGCGACTGGATCTGCGTGGCCGATCCCTGTCCCTGCGCGAGCTTCGCGAGGGCTTGCCCAGGGCGCAGTTCGATGTCGACGCGGCACTGCATACGGTCGAACCCATCTGCGCAGCGGTCCGCGAGCGCGGCGCCGAAGCGCTCAAAGACTTCGCCGAGCGGTATGACGGGGTGCGCCCCCAGCGCCTGCGCGTCCCCGCCGCCGCGCTCCAGGCCGCGCTGGCCCAGCTCGACCCCGACGTGCGGGCGGCACTGGAGGTCAGCATCGACCGGGCCCGCCGCGTGCACGCCGACCAGGTGCGCACCGCGACCACCACCCAGGTCACCGACGGCGGCACCGTCACCGAGCGCTGGGTGCCCGTCGACCGTGTCGGTCTCTATGTCCCCGGTGGTCGAGCGGTCTATCCGAGCTCGGTGGTCATGAATGTCGTGCCCGCCCAACTCGCCGGCGTCGGCTCCCTCGCGGTCGCGAGCCCCCCGCAAAAGGAAACCACCGGGGAGCTCGCCGGCTACCCCCACCCGAGCATCCTCGCCGCGTGCGCTCTGCTCGGGGTCGAGGAGGTGTATGCCGTGGGCGGCGCCCAAGCGGTCGCCGCACTGGCATACGGCTTCACCGACGGCGAGGACGTCTGCGAACCGGTCAGCCTCGTGACCGGACCGGGCAATATCTATGTTGCCGCCGCCAAGCGGCTGCTCAAGGGCGTCATCGGCATCGACGCCGAAGCTGGCCCGACCGAGATCGCGATCCTCGCCGACGCCGGAGCCGATCCGGAGTATGTCGCGGCCGACCTGATCAGCCAGGCCGAGCACGACCCGCTGGCCGCCTCCGTCCTGGTCACCGACTCTGCGGGGCTCGCCGAGGCCGTGACTGCCGCGGTGGCTCGCCGGGCGGCCGCGACGAAGCACTCCGAGCGAGTCATTGAGGCCCTCACCGGCCCGCAGTCCGCGATCGTCCTCGTCGATGATCTCGAGCAGGGCCTTGCCGTCGTGAATGCGTATGCCGCCGAGCACCTCGAGGTCATCACCTCCGACGCCCCGGCCCTCGCCGCACGCGTCCGCAATGCCGGCGCGATCTTTGTCGGCCCGTACAGCCCGGTCTCGCTCGGCGACTATGCCGCCGGCTCCAATCACGTGCTGCCGACCGGCGGCTGCGCGTGCCACAGCAGTGGGCTGTCCGTGCAGTCTTTCCTGCGCGGGATTCATGTCATCGACTACTCCCGGGAGGCGCTCGCGGAGGTCGCCGCCCATGTCGTCACGCTCGCCCAAGCCGAGGACCTGCCGGCTCACGGCGAGGCCGTGACGGCCCGCTTCGAGACGATGGCGGAGCGCTGAGCTGATGTCCACCGAGAGCCCGTCGAGCGGGCTGCGTGCCCTGCTGCGCGAAGATCTGCGTGCCGAAAAGCCCTATGGCGCACCGCAATTGACGGTCAGCGCCGCGCTGAACACCAACGAAAATTCCTACCCGGTTCCGGATGAGGTGGTCGCCGACATGCTTGCCGAGCTCGGCGAGGCGCTGCCTACCCTCAACCGCTATCCCGATCGGGAGTTCACGTCCCTTCGGGAGGCTCTCGCGGCATACCTCACCCGCAGCGGCACGGCGATCGCCCCCGAGCAGGTGTGGGCGGGCAATGGCTCCAATGAGGTGCTGCTGCACCTGTTACAAGCTTTCGGCGGGCCGGGCCGGCGCGCCATCGGCTTCACGCCGTCCTATTCGATGCACTCGATCATCGCGACCACGACGGGCACGGCGTGGACGCACGGACGTCGCAGCGCTGACCCGGAGCGACTGTTCACCCTCGACGCTGACTCGGTCGCGGCCCAGATCGCCGACGCCGCGCCGCAGCTGGTCTTCATCTGCTCGCCCAACAACCCCACCGGCACCGCGGTCGGCCTCGACGTCATCGAGGCCGCCTATGCAGCAGCCCCCGGCGCCGTGGTCGTCGTCGACGAGGCCTATGCCGAGTTTGCCCGCCCCGGCACCCCGAGCGCCCTGAGCCTGCTCGCCGGCCGCGAGCGGCTCGTCGTCACCCGCACCCTGAGCAAGGCCTTTGCGCTGGCCGGGGGCCGGCTCGGCTATCTCGCCGCCGACCCCGAGCTGGTCGACCTGCTGCGCCTGGTGCGTATGCCGTACCACCTGTCCGCACCCAGCCAGGCGGTCGCGCGGGCCGCGCTGCGGCATACCGACACCATGTTGTCCACGGTCGGTGCGGTGAAGGACCAGCGGGACCGGCTGGTGACTGAACTGACCAGCCTCGGCTATGCGCCAGTGCCCAGCGACGCGAACTTCGTGCTCTTCGGCGGACTGGCCGACGCCGGGCACACCTGGCAGGGCCTGCTCGACCGCGGCGTCTTGGTGCGCGATGTTGGCATCCCGCACTATCTTCGGGTGACGGCCGGAACACCGGCGGAAACCACCGCCTTCCTCGACGCCCTCGCGGCGCTCGGACCGACCCACCGCATCAACTCTGGAGACACGAATTAGCATGGCGCGCAAGGCAACTCGCACCCGCACCACGAGCGAGTCCGACGTCCGGGTGGTCGTCGACCTCGACGGGACGGGGCGTTCGAGCATCAGCACCGGCGTCGGCTTCTACGACCACATGCTCACCGCGCTCGCCAAGCACTCCCTGATCGACCTCGAGATTCAGGCCACCGGCGACCTCCACATCGACGCCCACCACACCGTCGAAGATGTCGCCATCGTGCTCGGTGAAACGCTCGGCGAGGCGCTGGGGGACAAGGCCGGCATCTCGCGTTTCGGCGACGCCACGGTGCCCCTCGATGAGGCCCTGGTGCACGCGGTCGTCGATGTCGCGGGACGGCCATACTGCGTGCACACCGGCGAGCCGGAGGGGCAGGTGTATGTCCTGATCGGCGGGCAGTATGCCGGCAGCCTCACGCAGCACTTCTTCGAGACCATCGCCTTCCGCGCCCAGATCGCCCTGCACATTCGCGTCCTCGCCGGCCGCGACCCGCACCACCTCGTGGAGGCGCAGTTCAAGGCCTTCGCGCGGGCGCTGCGCGCCGCGGTCGCCGTCGACCCGCGGGTCAGCGGTGTGCCGAGCACGAAAGGTGCTCTCTGAGAAGTGAATTCCCGCGGTGACGATTTCACGACAGGTGCCATGGTCGGCAACCTGTTGCTCGTGCGTGCCCGGGTGGATCAGGTCTCGACGTGGGTCGGGAAGGGCCTGGTGGCCGCGCATGTCACGCCGCTGGGTGACTGGACGGCCGTGACCCCGGCACGGGTCAGCGCCAATGCCGCCCCGCCATATGACGATGCCCGCAGCACCCTGGCGGCCCGCCCGCTGAGCACCTCGCTGCGGCCCGCCGTCGGCTTCTTCGTCACCGGCCGGCGCGGCATCGTCGTCGTCTCACCGCCCGGCTGGCGGGCCGTGAAACGTTGGCTGATCTGGGAGCCGGAGGACGGGCCGGTCCGTGCGCCGCGCCTGGCCAATGCTCGCCCTGTCGATCTCGCGACGGTCTCGGGAGTCGGTGGGGCTGGCCTGCCGAGTGTCGTCGCGGCCGTGAAGTCCGCGCACTCGGCGCCGATTGCCTGGCTCGCCGCGGTGCACGCCGCCTTGCGGCTGCCCGGCCACAGCTTGCTGCTCGAGCCGGATGCCCCACGCGGCAAGCTGGTCGAGCCGTCGCCGAAGCGCGTCGCCGCCTTCGACAAGGTCGCCCGCGAGGAGGCGGCGCACCGCGCCGAGGTGGCCGACCCGCCATACCCAGGAACACTCGCATGAGCGCCCCCTCGGTTGTTGTCTTCGACTATGGCTCCGGCAATATCCGCTCCGCCGTCCGGGCCCTGGAACGGGTGGGCGCCGCGGTCACCTTGACCGCCGATCCTGCGGCCGCCCTCGCCTGCGACGGACTGTTCGTGCCCGGCGTCGGCAACTTCCACGCGTGTATGTCCGGCTTGCGCGCCGCCGACGGGCCGCGGATCATCGACATTCGGCTCGCCGGTGGACGGCCGGTGCTCGGCGTCTGCGTGGGCATGCAGGTGATGTTTGACGGCTCCGACGAGCCGAGCATGGCACGCGTCGACGGCATCGGTGAGTGGCCCGGCGTGGTGCGCCGGCTGCCCGCCGAGGTCGTTCCGCATATGGGCTGGAACACCCTGGATGTCGCGCCCGGCTCGCGGCTGTTCGCCGGCGTTGCGGACCAGGCCTTCTATTTCGTGCACTCGTATGCCGCCCTCACCTGGGATCTGCCGCCCGCCGATGGTGCGATGGCCGCCGCCGCGCCGCTGGTCAGCCGCTGCCGCTATGGCACCGACTTCATCGCCGCGGTCGAAAACGGCCCACTATCTGCCACGCAGTTCCATCCGGAGAAGTCCGGCGATGCGGGATTGCAGCTCCTCCAGAATTGGGTGCAATCCCTATGAGTGCGACGCGCAAAACCACCCGCGGCCGGTCAAGCAGCAAGACCACGTCGCGAAGCGGCGCGGGCCGCTCGACAACGAGCCGGTCCACAACGCGCCGCTCCACGACGAGCCGCACCACCATGCGGCGCCGGACAACGCGGCGACGCACCACGCCCACGGTTGCGACGACGATCGGCTCGGCGCTTGGCCTGCTGATCGTCACGGCCTTGACGCGCATGACCTGGCCGCAGCGATTGGGCCTTGTCGCGGTCGTTCTCGTCGCCGGGCTGGCATACATCCTGTGGAGCAATCGCGCCGAGATCGCTTCAGCCGCGGCGGGCAGCGCCGCGAGCGATCCAAGCACCCTCGCCGGACTGCCCGTCGACGGCGCATCGGCGCCTGGCGATCACACCTTCGATGACTCCCCTCAGGACTCCCCATCCTCAGACTCTGGTCCGCCCGACTCTGGCCCGAGCGATGCCGGGTCCTCCGACTGCTCGACCGATTCCTCCACCTCGGATTAGGAAGCCATGACCGACACCCCCCGTCTCGAACTCTTGCCCGCCGTCGATGTCGCAGACGGCCGAGCCGTGCAACTCCAGCAGGGTGTCGCGGGCAGCGGCTGGGAGTTCGGCGACCCGATCGAGGCGGCGCTGGCCTGGCAGGAGCAGGGCGCGGAGTGGCTGCACCTGGTCGATCTTGATGCGGCCTTCGGCCGCGGTTCGAACGCCGACCTCCTCGCGCAAATCGTTGGTCGCCTGGACATCAAGGTCGAGATGAGTGGCGGCATCCGAGACGAGGAGACCTTGCGTCGGGCGCTGTCCACCGGCTGCCGTCGGGTCAATGTCGGCACCGCCGCGCTGGAGAATCCCGAGTGGACCCGCCAGGCCATCGCCGACTATGGCGACCGGGTCGCCATCGGCCTCGATGTGCGCGGCGAGACGCTGGCCGCACGGGGCTGGACGCGCGAGGGCGGCAACCTGTGGGAGACCCTTGCCCGCCTCGATGCTGAGGGCTGCTCGCGCTATGTCGTGACCGATGTCAACAAGGACGGCATGCTCCAGGGCCCCAACCTGGAGTTGCTGAAATCCGTTGCGCAGCATACGAATGCGCCGCTCGTCGCCTCGGGTGGCGTGTCCACTCTCGCGGATATCGCGGCCATTCGCGAACTCGTCGGCGTCGGCGTCGAGGGTGCGATCATCGGCTCCGCGCTCTACAAGGGCGCCTTCACCCTGCCCGAAGCCTTGGATGTCGCCGGCCGACCGTGACCCGGTGGCCCGGACTCTCGGCCCGGTCCTGGATGCCGCGCGGGCCCGCTCGACGCGGGATCCTTCTCGTCAGCCTGGCGGCAACCGGCGTCCTCGCGTATGTCGCGCATCACCTGCCAGAGCAGCACCAGGCCGTCCGGTCCGCCCTCGCCCTCGGCTCGGTCCTCACCGGCCTGCTCATCGGAGCCCTCTTCTTTTATGCGCTTTTTCGACCCGTCGCCCCGCGTCATGTCCTCGCCGCCGGGCTGTGGTCGGGTGCCTTGGTCGGTGCAGCGCTCTTCGAAGTCCTCAAACAACTCTCCGGGCGCTTGCTCGCCTCGACCGCCGGCGCACCGGCCATCCAAGCGTTCGGGATCTCGATGATCCTGCTCGTGTGGATCTACTACTTCTCCCGGGTCGTCATGTTCGCTGCCGCCTGGGCAGCGACCGCCGACCCCCGCCGCCTCGGAGCCGCCAGATGACGAACCCCCGCGATCACGCGCACCACCCTTCTCACGTCCCCGCGGCCGAGGCCACCGATTCCGCCGGTATGCCGTGGGCCCGCCGCGACCTGAGCCCGTCGGGCTTCGAGGGCGACACGGGCATAAGTGATCCGGTCGTGCTCGCCGCCCTCGGCGGGTCGGACGAGGAGGCCATGATGGCGGCCTTGGCCAGCGCACGATTCCTGGTCGCCGTCGTCGCCCACGCCGACGAAATCGTCACCGGGGACGATGGGCTGGTGCACGACGCGAGCGTCGACATGGCCCTCGTGACGCTCGTCGCTCCGGACGGGCGCCGGGCGCTGCCCGCCTTCACCGGCCTCACCGAGTTGACCGCCTGGGACGCCTCGGCCCGGCCGGTGCCGGTGACTGCCGACCGGCTGGCCCAGGCGGCCGTGGCGGAGGGCTGCGAGGTGATCGTCGTCAACCTCGGCACCCCGAGTGCGCGCGAGCTGCGAGCAAGCCAGGTGTGGGCGCTGGCGATGCAGCGCGGGTGGGTGCCTCCGCATACGGACGAGTTCGTGGAGCGCTCCGTGGCCGCCGCCTGCGCGGCACTGCCGGAGGTCACCGAGCACGCGGTGTATGCTGCCCAGCCCGCCGGCACCCTCGGCGTCGAGTTGACGTTGAGGCCGGGGCTGAGCGAACAGCAGGTCCGCCAGCTTCTGACCGCCCTGGGGCAGCGGCTCGCCGCCGACGGCGAGTTCCGCGCCCGCATCGACGGCCTCGCCTTCCGCCTCGGCCGGGCCGACACCGCGTCGCCCTGACGCCGACATCAGTCGTCCGAGCCCACCGCTGCACCCTGGTATGCTGGATGTCAACTGATTCGCCATGCCCCGGTGTGGCGGATGCTCAAGAGAAGACGACGGCAGTCGACTTCCACCCGCGTTCGATTGCTCTAGATGGCCGGGTCTGACGGTCCCGCCCCTGTGGCGAGCCCACCGCGAGCGTCCCAATGGACGTGAGCGACGGCATACCCGTCCCGACTGCCGCCCGACCTCTCGCGAGCCTCGCGGGAGGTCTTCGTCGTATCTGGCGGGGCAAACCCGAGAGCGCAGCAGCACCGCATACGACCAAGGAGAAGCACATCAGCGAGCCTCGCATCAACGACCGGATCCGCGTCCCCGAGGTGCGGCTGGTCGGCCCCAACGGTGAGCAGGTCGGAATCGTCCGCGTCGAGGACGCGCTCCGGCTGGCCGCCGAGGCCGACCTCGACCTCGTCGAAGTCGCGCCGATGGCCAAGCCACCCGTCGCCAAACTCATGGACTACGGCAAGTACAAGTACGAAGCCGCCATGAAGGCCCGGGAGGCCCGCAAGAACCAAGTCAATACCGTCATCAAGGAGATCAAGCTCCGCCCGAAGATCGACGACCACGACTACGGCACCAAGAAGGGCCACGTGGAGCGATTCCTCAAGGCGGGGGACAAGGTCAAGGTCACGATCATGTTCCGTGGTCGTGAGCAGTCCCGTCCCGAGCTCGGTTTCCGCCTGCTGCAGAAGCTGGCCGCCGATATCGCCGAACTCGGCTTCGTCGAGTCCTCGCCGAAGCAGGACGGCCGCAACATGGTCATGGTGATCGGTCCGACGAAGAAGAAGTCCGAGGCCCGCGCCGAGCAGCGTCGCCGGCAGGCCGACCACGACGCCCCGACTGCTGAGGTCGCGGACGTCGAGCCGGCCATGGACGCTCCCGAAGCGTCCTGAATGACCTGACGGGGCAACCCGTCGAATGCACACACCCGGTGGCAGCGTGCGCTGCCGCAGTTCATAAGAAGGAGATCGGCTGCCATGCCGAAGAACAAGACCCACAGTGGGGCCAAGAAGCGCTTCCGCATCACGGGCAGCGGCAAGATCATGCGCCAGCGCGCCAACCACGTCCACAAGTTCCACGAGAAGAGCCCGCAGCACGCGCGCCGTCTCGCGAATGACGTCGAGTTGGCTCCCGCCGACACCAAGACGGTCAAGCGTCTCCTCGGCCGCTGAGGCCCACCCTCGCGGCCTTCGCCGCTTCCCCACCTCGAGTTTGAAGAAGTAACAAGGAGAATCACGTGGCACGCGTGAAGCGGGCGGTCAACGCCCACAAGAAGCGCCGGGTCGTCCTGGAGCGCGCCAGCGGTTACCGCGGTCAGCGCGGTCGTCTGTACCGCAAGGCCAAGGAGCAGCTCAACCACTCCATGACCTACAGCTACCGCGACCGCCGGGCCAAGAAGGGTGACTTCCGTCGCCTCTGGATCCAGCGGATCAACGCGGGCGCCCGCGCCAATGGCATGACCTACAACCGCTTCATCCAGGGCCTGCGCGCCGCCGAGATCGACGTCGACCGTCGCATGCTCGCCGAGCTCGCTGTCAACGACGAGGCGGCCTTCGCCGCGCTGGTCGAGATCGCCAAGGCCAATGTGCCGGCTGGCGACGAGAAGGCCTCTGCCTGAGCTTGTCTCGCAACGCTGAACGCCGGGCCGGAGCCCCGCTGACCAACCCCCGATCCGATCGGGTGCGTTCGGTCCGGGCCCTGGCCCGGCGTTCCGTGCGTATGCAGTCCGCTCGCTTCCTCGTCGAGGGCCCGCAGGCCGTCCGGGAGCTGGTGCGGTATGCCGCCCCGTCGATCGTCGATCTCTATGTCACCGCTGCCGCGGGGGAGCGGTATGCCGCCGTGCTCGACTCTGCCTATGCCGCAGACGTGTTCGTGCACTCTGTGAGCGACGAGGTGCTCGCGGCAATGGCCGACGCAGAGACCCCGCAGGGCATGCTGGCCGTCGCGCAGCAGCCAGAGATTTCGTTGACGTCGGTGCTGGCCGGTGCGCCCCGGTTGCTGGTGCTGCTGCAGGAGGTCCGCGATCCGGGCAACCTTGGCACCGTGATTCGGGGTGCCGATGCCGCGGGGGCTGATGCCGTGCTCATCACCGATTCATCGGTGGACGCCTACTCGCCCAAGGTCGTTCGCTCCACGGCCGGCTCCCTCTTCCACCTGCCGGTCGTCACTGGTCTGGAGGCCTCGGCGACGATTCAGGAGTTGGCGAGCCACGGCATACGCACCCTCGCCACCGAAGGCGAGGCCGCGACCTCACTGGCCCATGTCGACCTGACCACCCCGCACTGCTGGGTGATGGGCACCGAGGCCCAGGGCCTGCCGGAATCCCTTGCCGCCCAATGCGATCAGCGGGTCGCCATCCCCATCTACGGCAAGGCCGAGTCGTTGAATATGGCGATGGCCGCCACGATCTGTCTCTACACCTCCGCCACCGCCCAGCAACCCCTCGCGCCCTACTGACCCAAAGGCCGGGAACCCGGTGGGACGGCGGCGGATGGCATGCGCGATGCTTGTCCTCGCAGAGCCGCCACGCCGAAGGAGCACCAATGGACCACCAGGCCAAGGAGCAGGTCAAGGCAACCCTGCTCGAGCGACTTCGGCGCGACCTCGCCGCCTCGAAGGCCAACCTGCAGACGTTGCATGACGCGGCCGAAGTCGATCAAGACTCCTCCTCGTCCGTCGATGACCTGTCACAGTCCGACAGCTCCGGCGACCTGACCGGCATCTTCGAGGAATCCACCGCGGCGCAGGAGGCGGAGGTCGCCCGGGTGGAAGCGCTCGACTTCGGGCCCAAGGACACCATCACCCCGGGGGCGATCGTGGGCTTCGACGGCTCCCGCTTTGTGGTCGGAGTCGTGGCCGACGAGTTCGATTGCGATGGCACGACCTACGAAGGCATCTCCGCAGACGCCCCGATCTTCGACGCCATCCATGGGCTTCGCGCCGGCGACCAGTTCAGCTTCCGCGGCCGCGAGCACACCATCGACTTTCTCGCCTAGCGCCTGCGTCAACCGGCCCTACGCGGTCAGTCCGTGATCGGCGCCCGGTCACGATGGATGCGCAGGAAACCACCCTGCAGGACCGGCGCGAAAGCGTCGGGATTGTCCTCCACGGTGACCTCGACGAGATCCCCGTCGCGGGCCTTGAACCGCAGGGCCTCGCTCGAAAATCCCGAACCGCACGCGGACCACATGGGTTCCGGGGTCGAGATCTATGTCCGTGACCTCCTCACGGAGGTGACCAACTTCCTTGTCTCCGAGGATGATTGCTCGCCTGGGCGTCAACGCCTCGAGCGCCCAGCGCCAGGTCGACCGATTGCTGGCCCTGGGCCTGGTCGCCCGCCGCGAGGACGCGCAGGACCGGCGGCAGGTGCGCCTGCGGTTGACGCGAGCAGCCGAACGCCTAGTTGCTCGCGTGGTCCGTCATCGTCGTGCGGCCATCGCGCGGATTGTGGCGGACATGCCCGAGGAACACCGCGGGGGTCTGGTGGACGCGTTGACCTCCTTCGCCGACGCGGCCGGCGATCTCCTCCCGTCAGATCCTGCCGCCCGGCTCGGGTGGTAGCCCGGGCGTGCCGATCAGCGGTCCGCCGCGGCGCATCGACCTCGGCCACCCACATTTCTTGAGTCTCTTCCTTTGCAAACATCCGGCGCGTCTCCCGCCACCGGGTGCCCACGGCATACGGCCCGGGGGTGAGCATCTCGACCGCCGTCACCCCCGACAGGGTCTCGGCCGCGCCGGCGATATTGGTCAGCACCCCCCACACGGCCTCAGGTGCCGCCGTGCTCTGCTGCGTCAGGTGTATGCCGTGCCCGGCCATCCGCGCTCCTCGTCTCGAATCTGGGGTCGGGACATTCTCCCTGATCGCCGTCGTGGCATAGGTTGCCAGGAGAGTCAGGGGAGGCGACGGTGACAGAACAGCTGGTCGGGTGGGCGCGGCACCATGCCGCCGTTGAGGGGCTGCGCGCGCAATTGGCCGGTATGCCGCCCGGCAGCCCCGTCCGTCTCGCGAAGCGCACCTCGAATCTCTTCCGCCCGCGCGGCAGCACCGGCGTCGCCGGCCTGGACGTCTCGGACCTCGCAGGAGTCATCGAGATCGACCCAGGCATACGAGTGGCCCAGGTCCAGGGCATGTGCACCTATGAGAGCCTCGTCGACGCCACCTTGCCGCACGGGCTCATGCCCTACGTCGTCCCGCAACTGAAGACGATCACCCTCGGCGGGGCCGTCACGGGACTCGGCATCGAGTCGTCGTCCTATCGCGCCGGCCTGCCCCACGAGTCGGTGCGCGAACTCGACATCCTGACCGGCGCCGGCGAGATCCTCACGGCGAGCGACACCGAGCGGCCCGACCTGTTTCGCGCCTTCCCCAATTCGTATGGTTCATTGGGCTATAGCGTCCGCATCGCCATCGACCTGGCCCCCGTGCAGCCCTATGTCCGTCTCCGGCACCTTCGCTGTCACTCCGTGGCGGACCTGGTCCAGGAGCTCGAAAACCTTTTGGCGACAAGGACGTTCGACGGCGAACGCTTCGACTTCCTCGATGGTGTCGTCTTCTCGCCGAGCGAGAGCTACCTGATCGTCGCCACCTTCACAGACAGCGCTCCGTACACCTCGGACTACACGCATCGGCGGATTTATTACCGCTCGATCCAGCAGCGCGACGAGGACTATCTCAGCGTGCGCGACTACATCTGGCGCTGGGACACCGACTGGTTCTGGTGCTCACGCGGGCTCTTCGTGCAGAAGCCGGCGGTGCGCCGCGTCATACCCAAGAGGCTCTTGCGCAGCGAGGTCTATGGCAAGGTCATCCGCTTCGAGAACCGGCATGGCTGGTATGCCGCACTCCAGCAGCGTCGCGGCGGGTTGCCGAAGGAGCGCGTGGTTCAGGATGTCGAGATCCCGCTCGAACGCACCGAGGAGTTCCTCGCGTGGTTCCTCGACACGATCCCGATCGAGCCGATCTGGTTGTGCCCCATCAGGCTTCGCGACACGTCCCATGGCTCGCGTCCGTGGCCGCTCTACCCACTCACGACCGGCAGGGACTATGTCAATGTGGGCTTTTGGTCCGCAGTCGACATCCTCCCGGGTGCCACGGATGGTGATGTCAACCGCGCCATCGAGCACCAGGTGCACGCGCTTGACGGCCACAAATCGCTGTACTCGGATTCCTACTACGACGAGGACACCTTCGGGTCCCTCTATGGCGGTGAGGAGTATGCCCGCGTGAAGAAGATCTACGATCCGCACTCGCGCCTGCCGGGCCTGTATGCCAAGGCCGTGGGCCGGCGATGAGCCTCACGATCGGGGCAATCGTCGATCAGATCTTCGGCGAGTCCGCACCCTTCTTGCTCCGGGCGTATGACGGGTCGTCGAGTTCCAATGTCTCTGCGCCGGTCGTGCTGCACCTGAAGACCGAGCGCGGCTTGCGTTATCTGGTCAGCGCGCCGGGGGAACTCGGAGTAGTTCGGGCCTATGTGCAGGGCGACCTGGACATCGACGGTCTCGATGAGGGCGACCCCTACGATCTCATCGACCAGCTCAAGGATGCCCTCGCGGTTCGGGTGCCTAAGCCGCGCAAGGTCACGGAGATCCTTGCGAGCCTCGGCCCGCGGATGTTCATCCCGCCGGAGCTTCCGGAGCTCGAGAACCCACCGGGGTGGCGCCGGTTGGCCGAGGGTCTGCGGCATTCCAAAAGCCGTGACGCACAGGCCATCTCGCATCACTATGACGTCAGCAATGCGTTCTACGAATTGGTGCTCGGGCCGTCCATGGCCTACACCTGCGCCTGCTATCCGCGCGCTGACGCGAGCTTGGAAGAGGCTCAAGCGCACAAGTTCGATTTGGTCTGCCGCAAGCTCGGCCTCCAGCCAGGGATGCGCTTGCTAGATGTCGGCTGCGGCTGGGGCGGCATGGTCCGCCACGCCGTGCAGCACTATGGCGTCCGGGCCATCGGCGTGACGCTTTCCGGGGAGCAGGCGGCATACGGCCAGCAGTGGATCGCCCGGGACGGCCTCGCCGACCGCGCGCAGATCCGGCATAGCGACTATCGCGATGTCACCGAGTCCGACTTCGATGCGATCTCCTCCATCGGGCTGACCGAACACATCGGCGTCAAGAACTATCCCGGCTACTTCGCCTTCCTCCACGAGCGGCTCGCGGACGGCGGGCGGCTGCTCAATCACTCGATCACCCGGCCGAGCACGGCGCACGGATCGATCATGCGGGGCGGGTTCATCAACCGCTATGTCTTCCCCGACGGAGAGTTGGCGCCCGTCGGGACGATCATCACGGCGATGGCCGATCAAGGTTTCGAGATCCGGCACACCGAGGACCTGCGCGAGCACTACGCCCGCACCTGCCGCGCCTGGGCGCGCAATCTCAGCACGAACTATGACGCCGCCGTCGCCGAGGCGGGTCGCAGCACGGCGCGGGTGTGGGGGCTCTATCTCGCCGGCAGTTCGCTCGGCTTCGCGCGCAACGAGATTCAACTGCACCAAGTGCTCGGGCAAAAGGTCGGGCCGGGGGGAGCGGCGGCATACCCCCTGCGGCCGCGCTTCGAGGACTGAAACTCGTATGCCGCCCGCCCACCCGCCCACGTAGACTCGGGGGCTGTTCGCGAGCGCCCTCGGGCGGCCCCTATCGAAAGCATCGAGCCACCTCCTGATGTCCGGACCCAATACCAACTACGACCCGGTCGAGGTCGCGGCGTTGGCACCTGATGCGGTCGAGGCCGCCCAGGCCGCCGCGCTCGCCGCCATCGCCGAGGCTTCCTCGCTGGGCGCCCTCAAGGCGGCCCGATCGGCGCACCTGGGTGACAAGTCGCCGCTCGCCCTGGCGAATCGCGAGATCGGTGCGCTGCCGCCGAGCGCGAAGGCGGCGGCCGGCAAGCTCGTAGGGCAGGCCAAGGGCGCCGTCAACCAGGCGTTCGCCGCGCGTCAGGTCGCGTTGGAGGCCGAGCGCGACGAGCGCATCCTCATCGACGAGGCCGTCGACGTCACGCTGCCGGCCGGTCGCCGGCCGCTGGGCCGGCGCCACCCGATCGAGTTGATGAGCGAGCGGATCGCCGACATGTTCGTCGGGATGGGCTGGGAGATCGCTGAAGGGCCCGAGGTCGAGGCCGAATGGTTCAACTTCGACGCCTTGAACTTCGACGCCGATCACCCGGCCCGCCAGATGCAGGACACCTTCTATGTGGAGCCGAGCGACGGGGGACTGGTGCTGCGCACGCACACCTCTCCGGTGCAGGCTCGCGCGTTGCTAGAACGCGGTGCCCCGCTCGCGATCGCCTGCCTCGGGCGGGTCTTCCGCACCGACGAACTTGATGCCACCCACATGCCCGCCTTCCACCAAGTCGAGGGCCTGTGCGTCGACGAGGGCATCACGATGGCCCACCTCAAGGGCACGCTGGACACGCTCGCGACGCACCTGTTCGGCGAGGGCATCACGACCCGCCTGCGGCCGTCATACTTCCCCTTCACCGAGCCGAGCGCTGAGATGGACCTGCTCTGCTTCGTCTGCCGAGGCACTAATTCAACCTGCCGCACGTGCAAAGGCACCGCCTGGATCGAGTGGGGTGGCTGTGGCATGGTCAACCGAAATGTGTTGTCCGCGTGCGGGATTGACCCCGACCGCTACACCGGCTTTGCGTTCGGTATGGGGATCGACCGGGCGCTGATGTTCCGGACGGGGGTCTCGGACATGCGAGACATGATCGAAGGTGATGTGCGCTTCGACGCGCAGTTCGGGATGGAGATCTGATGCGTATTCCCGTCGATTGGTTGCGGGAGTATGTCGAGGTGCCGGCCGATGCGCGCGGCCTCGACATCGCTGCCTCGCTGGTGCAGGTGGGCCTGGAAGAGGAGGGCTTGCACGGCGGGGACATCACCGGTCCCCTCGTCGTCGGCCGCGTCCTGACGATGGAGCCCGAGCCGCAAAAGAATGGCAAGACGATCAACTGGTGCACGGTCGACGTCGGCGCTGCCAACGGCACCGGCGAACCGCAGGGAATCGTCTGTGGCGCACACAATTTCGCGCCTGGTGATCTCGTGGTCTGCATCCTGCCCGGCGGTGTCTTGCCCGGCGGCTTCGCCATCTCGGCGCGCAAGACCTATGGCCACGTCTCGTCCGGCATGATCTGCTCGGTCCGCGAACTCGGCATCGGCGAGGACCATGACGGCATCCTGGTCCTGACCGACCGGCCCGATGCCGCATCGCTGGTGCCCGGGCAGGACGCCATCCCGTTGCTCGGTTTGGACCGCGAGACCGTCGAGGTCAATGTCACCCCGGATCGCGGCTACTGCTTCTCGATTCGCGGTGTGGCACGGGAGTATTCGCACGCCACCGGGGCCCGCTTCACCGATCCGGTGCTCGCCCTGGCCGCGGCCGCTCCGGCCGCGAATGGGGATGGGTATGCCGTCGAGCTGGCCGATGATGCCCCGATCCGCGGGCGGCAGGGCTGCAGTCGGTATGTCGCCCGCATCGTGCGCGGCATCGACGTGAGCGCGCCCACGCCCGCGTGGATGGCCGCCCGGCTCACCGAGGCGGGGATGCGTCCGATTTCGCTGCCGGTCGATGTGACGAATTACGTCATGCTCGGCCTTGGACAGCCGTTGCATGCCTTCGATCTGGCCACCCTGAACGGGCCGATCGTGGTGCGCCGGGCCCGTGCCGGGGAGTCCATGACGACCCTCGATGATGTGACCCGCACGCTGGACCCGACCGATCTGCTCATCACCGATTCTGGCGCCGACCGGGCGTTGGCCATCGCCGGCGTTATGGGTGGTGCGGACACCGAGATCTCGTCTGTGACGACGGACGTTCTGATCGAGGCGGCGCACTTCGATGCCGTCTCCATTGCGCGCTCCGCCCGACGGCACAAGCTGCCGTCGGAGGCCTCGCGCCGATTCGAGCGCGGAGTCGATCCCCAATTGGCAGCTGCCGCAGCACAATTGGCAGTCGCTCTGTTGGTCGAGCATGGTGGCGGTGTGGCCGATGCCGGGGTGACGGATGTCGGTGATCCGATCACGACCGCGCCGATCGACCTTGATCTGGAGCTGCCGTCGCGTCTCGTCGGAGTCGACTACTCCCCGGACCGGGTCGTTGCGGTCCTCACCGAGATCGGCTGCACCGTCCAGCGTGACGGCGAGCGAGCAGTGGTCACCCCGCCGTCTTGGCGGCCGGATCTGCGCAACCAGCCCGATCTGGCGGAGGAAGTCGCCCGGATCGATGGGTATGCCCGCATCCCCTCCGTCTTGCCCTCGCCCCCGGTCGGCTCCGGATTGACCCACGGTCAGCGGGTGCGACGCCTCGTCGCCAACCTCCTTGCCGCACAGGGCTACTCCGAGGTCTGGAATGCGCCCTTCGTGGGTGACGACCGGCATGCTGCCCTCGGGTATGACGTCTCCGCCGCCCGGGCGCGCACCGTGCGGCTAGCCAATCCGCTCTCGGACGAAGCGCCCTTGTTGCGGATTTCGCTGCTGTCGACGCTCGTGGATTCGTTGCGCCGCAACATTTCTCGCGGGTTCAAGGATGTCGCCCTCTTCGAGACCGGTCTCGTGCTCGCGCTGGAGGGCGCTCAGTCGCAGGCGCCCACCGAGGATGTCGGAGTGCTGCCGTCGGCGGAGGTGCTTTCGCGGATCCGCGATGCCGTCCCGCCCCAGCCCCGACACGTCGCTTTCCTCCTCGCCGGGGATCGCGATCGCTCGGGAGTCTGGGGTGCAGGTCGGCCGGCGGACATCTGGGACGCGCTGGAAACGGCATACGGCATCACCACGGCACTCGGTCTCACGGCCCGGGCGGTGGCCGACAACGCCATGCCCTTCCACCCGGGCCGGTGCGCTCGGATCGAGCTGACCGATGGCACTTTCCTTGGCCATGTCGGCGAGTTGCACCCGAAAGTCGTTGCGGCCCTGGGCCTTCCGGCCCGGACGATTGCGGCCGAGTTGATCGTCGACGCGCTGATCGCCGCGAGTGGCGAGCCCGCACAGGCTGTGACCTTGAGTGGTTTTCCGATCGCCAACACCGATGTAGCGCTCGTCGTCGATGAGTCAGTGGTCGCGGCCGATGTTGAGGCGGCGCTTCGCCAGGGTGCTGGCGAGTTGTTGGAGTCGCTGACGCTCTTCGACATCTATCGTGGCGCGCAGGCGGGGGAGGGCAAGAAGTCGCTGGCATACCGTCTCGCCTTCCGGGCCCCCGACCGCACCCTGACGACCGACGAGGTCAGCGCGCTGCGCGACCGAGCCGTCGCCGCGGCTGCCAAGGCCACCGGCGCCATCCAGCGCTGATCGGCCCTCGCGGCGAGCCCTCAGCCGTCGAGCCGCCTTCTCGAACTTGCCCGCCGGCGAGCCGAGCGGGGTCTGTGAGTGGGAGCGGGGCTATATCCCCCCATCCACTCACGGACCCCGCTCTGCTCGTCACAAACCCCGCTCCCCTTCACAAACCCCGCTCCGCTGGGCCCACCAGTGGTCATACCCAGATGCCGCGGCCCATGAGGCGGGCCAGGATTCTTCTTCTCGCTTCGCGGTGGCTGCGGCGTCCAGGGTTCTCGAGGTGCCGGGCGACGAATGGTAAGGCGTGGCCAGATCTATTGGTGCGACCTGGCTCCGGCGGTGGGGAGCGCGCCCGCCAAGCGTCGCCCGGTGCTGGTCATCTCCGACGATCGCTACAACCGCAGCAGGCTGGCCACCGTGATCGTCGCGACGCTCACCACCAACACGGGCCTCGCCGCCATGCCGGGAAATGTGTTCCTGTCGTCGACGTCGACGGGGCTGCCCCGCGACAGCGTGGTGAATGTGACGGCGCTCGCGACGCTCGATCGGCGATCGCTGGATGAGCATCCTGCGGGTGGAGTGCCCGAGCACCTCATGGATGAGGTCGATTCGGGCTTACGGCAAGTGCTGGGTCTCGCATAGCCCACAGCAACTGTGCATGAGATTGCGAAACTCTGTATACTCATGCGAGTGTCAATCAAGGTGGCCGTCGCCGGGGCGAGTGGGTATGCCGGGGGCGAACTCGTGCGCCTCCTGCTCGGGCACCCGCACGTCGAGATCGGTGCCCTGACCGCGAGCAGCAATGCCGGCCAGAGCGTGGGATCGGTGCACCCGCACCTCACCCCCCTGTTCGATGCCGTGCTCCAGGACACCACCGCAGAATCGTTGGCCGGACACGAGGTGGTCTTCCTCGCACTGCCCCACGGCCACAGCGCAGCCCTCGCGGCCGAACTGCCGCCGGAGGTCGTCGTCATCGACTGCGGCGCAGACTTCCGGCTCGAGAGCGAGGCCGACTGGACCGGCTTTTATGACACGGCATATGCCGGTTCGTGGCCCTATGGTCTGCCGGAACTGCCTCTCGCACAAGGCGATCAGCGCAAGCATCTCAAGGACGCGAAGCGGATCGCCGTCCCCGGCTGCTACCCGACCGCCATCACTCTCGCGCTGGCGCCGGCCCTCAAGGCCGGCGCCATCGCCCCGGACGACCTCGTCGTCGTCGCCGCGTCGGGCACGTCAGGTGCCGGCAAATCCCTCAAACCACATCTCCTCGGCTCCGAGGTGATGGGGGCCATGTCGCCCTATGGCGTCGGGGGTGGGCACCGGCACACGCCGGAAATCGAACAGAACCTCGCACGGGCCGCAGGGACGCCCGTGACGGTCTCGTTCACGCCCACCCTCGCGCCGATGGCGCGCGGCATCTTGGCGACGTGCACGGGCAAACTCACGGCCGGGAATACTGCCGAGGAAGTCCGCGCGGCCTACGAGCAGGAGTATGCGGACGAGCCCTGCATCGTGCTGCTCCCGGAGGGCCGCTGGCCGCGCACGAGCGATGTCGTCGGCTCCAATGCCGTGCACCTCCAGGTGACGGTCGATGAGCGGGTCGGACGAGTGATTGCCGTTGCGGCAGAAGACAATTTGACAAAGGGGACGGCTGGGGCCGCGGTGCAGTGCATGAATATCGCTCTTGGCCTCCCGGAGCTGACCGGCCTCTCGCTGGTCGGAATCGCCCCCTGAGCGGCAGGAGATAGATATGTCCGTCACGCACCCCGCGGGCTTCCGCGCCGCGGGCATTACCGCTGGCCTGAAAGCCAGCGGCAAGCCCGACCTCGCCCTGGTCGTCAACGACGGGCCACAGCACACGGCGGCCGCTGTCTTCACCTCGAACCGCGTCGAGGCCGCGCCGGTCACCTGGTCGCGCCAAGTCCTCGCCGACGCCCGCGTCGACGCGGTGATCCTCAACTCCGGCGGCGCCAATGCGTGCACCGGCCACCAGGGCTTCCAGGACACCCATCGGACGGCCGAGAAGGTCGCCGAACTCCTCGGCCTCTCAGCCGGCGATATCGCCGTCTGCTCCACCGGACTGATCGGTGAGTTGCTCCCGATGGATCTGCTGCTCGCGGGCTGCGAAAGCGCCGCTGCCGCCTTGTCTGGTAGCGGGGGAGCGGACGCCGCGACCGCCATCATGACCACCGACACGGTCTCGAAGCAGGCGCTCTACGAAGCCGACGGCTGGAGCGTCGGCGGCATGGCCAAGGGCGCGGGCATGCTCGCGCCCGGCCTGGCGACCATGCTGGTCGTCCTGACGACTGATGCCGTGGCCGATTCCGAAGACCTCGCCGCGGCCCTGCGTGCGGCCACCAGCCGCACCTTCGATCGGGTCGATTCCGATGGCTGTATGTCGACCAATGACACGGTGATCGCCCTGGCGTCGGGAGCGTCCGGCATACCCGTGCCTGGTCATGGACTGGAACGAGCCCTGACCGAGGTGTGCGCCGATCTCGCACTGCAACTGGTCCGCGACGCCGAAGGTGCAGCGCACGATATCCGGATCGATATCGTCTCTGCCGCAACGGAAGCCGACGCCTTGGAGGTTGGGCGCGCCATCGCGCGCAGCAATCTCTTCAAGTGTGCGATCTTCGGCCGGGACCCGAACTGGGGACGCATCCTCGCCGCCGTCGGCACCACCTCCGCGGCCTTCGATCCCACCGCGCTCGATGTCGCCATCAATGGGGTGACCGTGTGCCGCGCCAGCGGCGTCGGCGACGACCGGAACCTCGTCGACCTGTCCGCTCGCGATGTGCACATCGTGGTTCACCTCAACGCGGGGGAGGCCGCGGCGACCATCTGGACCAATGACCTCACGCACGACTACGTCCACGAGAACTCCGCCTACAGCACGTGATCGCGAGCAACCAGACCATGACCGGCGCACATCTGACCGGCACCACCAAACGGGCAGCCCCAGACGCCGCCGCGATCGCCGCAGCCCAGGCCAAGGCCGCGACATTGGCGGAAGCACTGCCCTGGCTCGAGCAATTCCGGGACGCGCTCGTCGTCGTCAAATATGGCGGCAATGCGATGACCGACCGATCTCTGCAAGAAGCATTCGCCCAGGACATCGCCTTCATGCGCTTCGCCGGCCTGCGCGTCGTCGTCGTGCACGGCGGCGGGCCGCAAATCAAGACGATGCTCACCCGCCTGGGGATCGCGAGTGAGTTCAAGGGCGGACTGCGCATCACCACGCCCGAGACCATGGACGTCGTCCGCATGGTGCTGACCGGCCAGGTCGGCCGGGAACTTGTTGGCCTGCTCAACCAGCACGGCCCGATTGCTGTCGGCCTCTCCGGTGAGGACGCGGCGCTCTTCGGCGCCCGTCGTCGTGGCGTCATCGTCGACGGCATCGAGCACGACATCGGGCTCGTCGGTGACGTCGTTGAAGTCAATCCGTCTGCGGTGCAAGACATTCTGGCCACCGGTCGGATTCCGGTCGTTTCGACCGTCGCCCCGGATCTCGATGCCGACGGCCAGGTCCTCAATGTCAATGCCGACACGGCCGCGGCCGCGCTGGCGTCGGCGCTTGGCGCCCGCAAGCTCGTCGTCCTCACCGATGTCGAGGGTGTGTATGCCGCGTGGCCCGACCGCGACAGCCTCCTGTCCGCAATGGACCTCACGGCGGCTCGGGATCTGCTGAGCAGGGTTGACGAGGGCATGATCCCGAAGCTCGAGGCCTGCATCGCTGCGGTGGAGGGCGGGGTTCCCCAGGCGCACGTGATCGACGGCCGTCAGCCGCACTCACTACTGCTGGAAGTCTTCACCTCCGAAGGCATCGGGACGATGATCGTTCCGGACACGGCACACTCCGCATCAGACGAGCTGCCGAATCACTCTGGGACACAAGGAGTTCAGCTATGACCGCCAACGCAGAACTCCTCGGCCGCTATGGCGATGCCTTGCTCGGCGTCTTCGGCACCCCGGCGCTCGTGATCGAGCGCGGCGAAGGCTGCTACGTCTGGGGTGCCGACGGCAAGCGCTATCTCGACCTGCTCGCCGGCATAGCTGTCAACGCCCTCGGACACAACCACCCCGAGATCGTCGGTGCCGTCTCGAAGCAGGTCGGCGAGGTCGTGCACGTCTCCAACTTCTTCACGACGCGAGCCCAGATCGGCCTGGCCGAGGCACTCCTGAAGGCCGCTGGTGCCCCCGACGGGTCTCGCGTCTTCTTCACCAATTCCGGCACCGAATCGATGGAGGCGGCGATCAAACTTGCACGTCGCACCGGCCGGCCCGGGATCATCGCCGCGCAGGGCGCCTTCCACGGGCGAAGCACCGGCGCGCTGGCGCTGACGGCCAAGGCGGCATACCGCGAGCCCTTCGAGCCCCTCCTCCCCGGGGTGAAGCACATCCCGTATGGCGATGCGGACGCCCTCGCCGGCGCGCTGACACCGGAGGTGGGAGCCGTTGTCCTGGAGCCTATTCAGGGCGAGGCGGGCGTCATCGAGCCGCCTGAAGGCTATCTGCAGCGGGTCCGCGAACTGACCCGCATGGCCGGCGTCTTGATGATCGTGGACGAGGTGCAGACCGGCATCGGCCGCACCGGCGACTGGTTCGCCTTCCAGTCCACGGGCATCGTCCCTGACGCCATCACGATCGCCAAGGGTCTCGGTGGCGGCGTGCCGATTGGCGCCCTGATGACCTTCGGGCCGGAGGTATCCGCGCTCCTCCAGCCCGGCATGCACGGGACGACCTTCGGTGGCAACCCGCTCGCCTGTGCCGCTGGGCTCGCGGTCCTCGCCACGATCACCCGAGACGGCCTGCTAGAGAACGCAATACGCGTTGGCGATGCCTTTGCCGCTGCTGTGGTGGCGCTGGAGCATCCACTGATCTGCGGCGTGCGCGGTCGCGGACTCTTGCGGGGCATTTCCCTCACTGAGCCGATCGCGCCCGCGGTCGCGACCCTCGCCCGGGACGCCGGGTTCATCGTCAACCCCGTGGCGCCGGACACCCTGCGCCTCGCGCCGCCGCTGATCATCACGGCGGCCGAGCTGACCACTTTTGTCGATGCCCTCCCCGCCCTGCTAGATGCCGCCGCGGCCTGAGCCAACTGACCCCACCCGAAAGCCGCTGATCTGTATGCCGATTCGCCACTTCCTCGCCGACGACGACCTGACCCCGGACGAGCAGGCCGAGGTGCTGCGCCGGGCCATCGCGCTCAAGGCGGCACCCTTCAGCGAGCGCCCACTCGAGGGCCCGCAGGTTGTCTCCGTCCTCTTCGACAAGCCGACCTTGCGCACCCAGGTTTCCTTCGTCGGCGCTATCACCGGCCTCGGCGGCTACCCCCTGGTCGTGGACGCCAAACTCGCCCAAGTCGGTGAGCGGGAGTCGATCGCCGATGTCGCCCGCGTCCTCGGGCCGCAGTCACGCGCAATCGTCTGGCGCACCTACGGTCAGGACCGGATCGAGGAGATGGCACGGCACGCTGGTGTTCCCGTCGTCAACGCCCTCACCGACGATTACCACCCCTGCCAGATCCTCGCCGACCTGCAGACCATCCTCGAGCACAAGGGCACCCTTGCCGGCCTGACGATGGCCTATGTCGGAGACGGCGCGAACAATATGGCCCACTCCTACCTTCTGGGTGGCGCGCTAGCCGGCATCCACGTCCGCATCGGGACACCCGCCACGCATCAGCCCAAGTCCGCGATTCTCGCTCGCGCGCAAGCGATTTGCGCGCAAACCGGTGGATCGGTCCAGGTGGGTGACGACCCGATCGCCGCGGTCCACGGCGCCGATATCGTCATCACGGACACCTGGGTCTCGATGGGTATGGAGGCTGAGAAGGACGACCGGCAAGGCGCGGGCTCGCCCTTCGAAAAGTTCGCCGTGACGCCGGAACTGATGGGGCTGGCCGACCCGGCCGCGATCTTCCTGCACTGCTTGCCCGCCTACCGCGGGTACGAAGTCGCCGCCGAAGTTATCGACGGCCCGCAATCCGTCGTCTGGGATGAGGCAGAGAACCGCCTCCACGCGCAGAAAGCGGTCCTCGCGTTCCTGCTCGAGCAGTCGGAGCAGGACGTATGACGGTCGCCACCTCCCGCGGTGCCCGCCAGCAGCGCATCAGCGACCTCCTGCATGAGCATGCGGTCAAGTCTCAGGTCGATTTGCTGGAACTCCTTGCGGCAGAGGGCATCGAAGTCACTCAGGCCACGCTCTCGCGCGATCTCGTCGAGCTTGGCGCGGAGAAGGTGCGAGTCGGCAAGGACCTGATCTATGCCGTGCCCGGCGAAGGCGGCGACCGCTCGGTGCGTCCGGCGCCAGAACGCGCCGAAGTAAGCCGGCGCCTCGCCTCCCGGTGCCAAGAACTGCTCGTGTCTACCGCCGTCTCGGCCAATCTTGTCGTGCTTCGCACTCCGCCCGGGGCCGCGAGCTTCCTCGCCTCGGCCATCGACACCGGTCAGGTTGAGGGCGTGCTCGGCAGCATCGCCGGGGATGACACGATCATGCTCATCACCGAAGGCGTGGCCGCCAGCGAGGCGGTCGCCGCTCACCTGCTCTCCCTGTCCGGGAAGGAAAGCCAGTGACCCACCACGACAGCGCCGACCAGTCGAGCGATGCGACGACTCAGGTGGGGGAGAAGCTCAGCCTCTGGGGCGGCCGCTTCGCGGGCGGACCGGCGGATGCCCTTGCGGCACTGTCGAAGTCGACCCACTTCGACTGGCGGCTGGCGCCCCACGACATCGCCGGCAGCCGCGCGCACGCGCAGGTCCTTGCCGCCGCCGGCCTCCTTGACGACGTGAGTCTCGCCGCCATGCTGGCGGGATTGGACGAACTCGAGGCAGATGTCATCTCTGGCGCCTTCACTCCCGCCGAGGACGACGAGGACGTGCACACCGCCTTGGAACGGGGCCTGATCGAGCGCGCCGGCGCCGATGTCGGCGGACGTCTGCGTGCCGGCCGCTCGCGCAACGACCAGATCGCAACCCTGTTCCGGATGTACCTCCGCGAGCAGGCACAGCACCTCAGTGGGCGCGTCCTCGATGTCGTGGATGCCCTTCTCGCGCAGGCGGATCGCCACCTCGGCGTCGCCATGCCTGGCCGCACCCACCTGCAGCATGCCCAACCGGTGCTGCTCAGCCACCACCTGCTGGCGCACGTCTGGGCGCTGCTGCGCGATGTCGAGCGCTTCGCCGACTGGGACCGGCGAGCCGACCACTCGCCATACGGCTCCGGCGCCCTCGCCGGCTCATCCCTCGGCCTGGACCCCGAGAAGGTCGCCGCGAACCTCGGCTTCTCCCGATCCGTCGAGAACTCCATCGACGGCACGGCCAGTCGCGATTTCGCCGCCGAGTTCGCCTTTGTCTGCGCGATGACCGCTATTGACATCTCCCGGATCGCCGAGGAGGTCGTGCTATGGGCGACCAAGGAGTTCGGCTTCATCCGTCTCGACGATGCCTACTCCACCGGGTCGAGCATCATGCCGCAGAAGAAGAATCCCGATATCGCCGAGTTGGCCCGCGGCAAGGCCGGCCGCCTCGTCGGCGACCTCACCGGCCTGCTGACGACCCTGAAGTCGCTGCCGCTGGCCTATAACCGGGACCTTCAGGAGGACAAGGAGCCGGTCTTCGATGCGATCGACACCCTCTATGTCCTCCTTCCCGCCTTCGCCGGGATGATCGCAACGATGACCTTCGACACCGAGCGCCTCGAAAGCCTTGCGCCCCAGGGGTTCTCGCTCGCCACGGATATCGCCGAGTGGCTGGTACGCCAAGGCGTCGCCTTCCGCATCGCGCATGAAGTCGCCGGTGCCTGTGTCCGCGAATGCGAAACGCGCCGCATCGAGTTGTGGGATCTGGGCGACACCGACTTGGCGGACATTTCACCCCACCTGACCCCCGGAGTGCGCGAGGTTCTCTCCGTCCCGGGGTCGCTGGCTTCCCGCGACGCCAAGGGCGGCACCGCTCCTGTCCGCGTCGCGGAACAGCTGATCGCTGCCAAGAACGCCGTCGCGCAGGCCCGGGCTCCCCGCTGAGTACGACATTCGGCGGGTTCTGGGCCGCCGAATGTCGTACTTTGCGAGGGTGCCCGAGGTTGAGCCCCTGAGTCGCAGCTTCTTCGCGCGCGACGTCCTCGAGGTCGCGCCGGCGCTGCTCGGCTGCCTCCTGATCAATGCCGGCGTGACCCTGCGCCTCACCGAGGTCGAGGCGTATGCGGGGGAGAAGGGTGATCCCGGTTCCCACGCCTTCCGCGGCCAAACCCCTCGCACCGCAGTGATGTTCGGCCCTGCCGGGCATCTCTACGTCTACTTCACCTATGGCATGCACTTTTGCGCCAATGTCGTCACCGGCAGCGAGGGCTTCGCCTCGGCGGTCTTGCTGCGTGCCGGCGAAGTCGTCGACGGTCACGACCTGGCGGCGGCTCGACGGCCGGGCATCCGCGAGCGCGACTGGGCTCGCGGCCCCGCGCGGCTGACCGTGACGATGGGCCTGGGCCGTCCCGACAATGGCGCCGACCTGTGCGGCCCCGCTGCGCAGCCCCGCATCCTTGCGCCATTAACCCCCATCGACCCCGCCACGATCCGCACCGGGCCACGGGTCGGGGTCAGGGGTCCGGGCGGGGACGGCACGGCATACCCCTGGCGGTTCTGGCTCGACGGCGAGCCGACCGTCAGCGTTTATCGTCCGGGAGTCGTGCGGAAGCGCGCGAGGTAGTCGGCGATCTCGCCCCGCACCCGGGTCTTGACGTCGTCGGGGGCGAACGAGACGTCGACGGCAGTAGTCGCCAGCTGCGCCAAGCCCGCCTCGTCCAGCTCGAGAAGCCTTGCCGCCGTAGCGTATTCGGCATTCAGCGTGGTGTTAAACATGGGCGGATCGTCGCTATTGATCGTCACGATCACCCCGGCATCGCGCAGCGCCCGGACGGGGTGATCCTCGATCCGCTCCACGACCCGCGTCGCCAGATTGGAGGTCGGCGAGATCTCCAGGGGTATGCGGTGCTCGGCCAGATAGGCCACGAGAGCGGGATCTTGTGCGGCCGCGATCCCATGACCGATGCGCTCGGCGCCGAGGTCGCGGATGGCGTCCCAGACGGTGTCGGGCCCGGTGGACTCCCCGGAATGCGGCACCGAGTGCAGGCCCGCCGCCCGTGCCCTCGCGAAGTGCGGGGCGAATTGCGGCCGGGGGACCCCGATTTCCGGGCCACCCAAACCGAAGCCGACGAGCGCGTCCGGGGCGTGCCTCTCGGCATACCCGATCGTCGCGTCGGCCGACTCCAAGCCGGCCTCGCCGGGGATGTCATAGATCCAGCGCAGCACGATCCCGTGGTCGCGTTCCGCGGCTCGGCGGGCGTCTTCGATCGCCTCCGCATACGCCTCGATGGGGATCCCTCGACGCACCGAGGTATACGGCGTCATGGTCAGCTCGGCATACCGAACCTGCTGCGCCGCAAGGTCTTTGGCGACCTCATACGTAAGCAGTCGCACATCCTCCGGCGTCCGGACGAGGTCCACGACCGCCAGATAGACGTCGATGAAGTGCGCGAAATCGGTGAACGTGAAGAACTCCCGCAGACCCTCCGGATCGGCCGGCACGGTTGGGCTCGGGTGCCTGGCCACCAGATCGGCCACGATCCGCGGCGACGCCGATCCGACGTGGTGGACGTGCAATTCAGCCTTCGGCAGGCCGGCGATGAAGGTGGTCAGGTCGGGTCCGGTCACGGCAGTGAGTATGCCGCTGCCCCGCCAATTCGCTCGCCCGACCATCTCGCCCTCGCCACCTTGTGGCCATGACCGAGCGCTCGTTATGGCCGCGCCGCACCCCGCGTATGGAGTTGCGCATCCCTTCGCTGGCGGACCTCGACCAGGTGCTGACCTGGCGCAACGAACCGGCCGTCACGCGCTGGATGTTGAGCACGACGGTCGATCCCGACTCCTGGCGGGTCATGGAGAAATGCGGAATGCGTCGTGAACAGCACGGCGTCCAGGACTCCTGGCATGCCGAGTTGGGCTGGGTCGACGGCTATACCTACGCGATCCTGGCCGAGGACTGGCGCGACAGGCTGGTGGCTGACGCGTCCGCGCAGCGGAGCGGCTAGCGTTCCGGGCATGGCGTATGACCGTGAGCTGGCCGAGCGCATCCGTGGCGCGATCTCGGGGGTGGAGGGCGTGCAGGAGAAGGCCATGTTCGGCGGCCTCGCCTTCCTCGTGGACGGTCATATGGCGATCGCCGCGGGCGGCAAGGGTCACCTGATGGCTCGGGTCGACCCCGCGGACGGCATGGACCTAGTCGAGCGACCGGGCGTCCATCTGATGGAAATGGGCGGCCGCTCGATGACCGGGTGGTTGCATGTCGACCAGTCCGCGGTGGACACCGAGACCGCCCTTAGCGAGTGGGTCGATCGCGGCGTGACCTATGTGCGCACCCTCCCGCCGAAGGCCGCGGCGAAGAAGCCCATGGGTCGCAAACCACGAGCTTGAAACCCCACGACGCGGTCCGCGCGCCGGAATCCCGCAGCCTTGGGTGCGAGCGCATGGCAGGCTGGTCGCGCTCCCGCGGCCAACGGCGGGGAGCACACACGGCATACGACCGAAGGGAACAACAAGCGTGAGCAACGTCCTCGATGAGCTGCAGTGGCGCGGAGCGGTGGCGCAGACCACCGACGAGACCGCCCTGCGCCGAGCCCTCGACGACGGGCCCATCACGGTCTATTGCGGCTTCGACCCCACCGCGCCATCCCTCCACTTCGGCAACTTCGTGCAATTGGTTGCCCTGCGTCGCATGCAGCGCGCCGGCCACAAGGTCATCTGCCTCGTCGGCGGCTCCACCGGCCTCATCGGAGACCCGAAACCCACCAGCGAGCGGGTCCTGAAAACCAAGGAGCAGACCGCGGCCAATGTCGCGCGGATCAAAGACCTGGTCCGGCCCTTCCTCGATTTCGATGGCACTGATCCCTCGTGTGCCCACCCGGCGACGCTGGTCGACAACTTGGACTGGACCGCGCCGATGACGGCGCTCGACTTCCTGCGCGAGGTCGGCAAGCACTTCCGGGTCAACCAGATGATCAAGAAGGAAGCTATCTCCGCGCGTCTGGAAA
This sequence comes from Actinomycetota bacterium, assembly GCA_020160805.1. Classification (GTDB taxonomy): domain Bacteria; phylum Actinomycetota; class Actinomycetes; order Actinomycetales; family Dermatophilaceae; genus Nostocoides_A; species Nostocoides_A veronense. The sequence goes on from JAIUPO010000003.1 coordinate 213,834, forward strand.
GCCAGGAAGGGATCTCCTACACGGAGTTCAGCTACCAACTCCTGCAGGCCCTGGACTACCTCGAGTTGTTCCGGGCCTATGGCTGTGCCCTCCAGATCGGTGGCTCCGACCAGTGGGGCAATATCACCGCCGGCGTCGACCTCGTGCACCGTGTCGAGGGGGCGACGGTCCACGCCATGACCTCACCACTGCTCACGGACGCTGCGGGCGTGAAGTTCGGCAAATCCGAGGGCAACGCCATCTGGCTGTCAGCGGACATGACCAGCCCCTACGCCTTCTACCAGTACTTCCTCAACATCGAAGATGCCTCGGTCATCACCTTGTTGAAGGTCTTCACCGACCGGACCTCGGCGGAGATCGCCGATCTCGAGCGGCAGGTGGCCGAAGAACCCTTCCGGCGCGCCGCTCAGCGTGCGCTAGCCGGGGACATGACCACCCTCGTCCACGGTGCCGACGCGACGAAGGCAGTACTTGCCGCCTCGGAGGCCCTTTTCGGAAAAGGCGATCTGCGATCGCTCGATGCCGACACGCTGCGCGACGCGACCGCCGAGTTGCCCGGGGCGAGCGTGCAGGTGGGTATGACGCTGACCGACGCCCTCGTCGCCGTCGGCTTGGCCGACTCCCGCAATAGCGCGCGTCGCACGCTGGCCGAGGGCGCGGTCTCGTTGAACGGGCAGAAGGTGACCGATCCGGAGCAGGTCCTGTCTTCCGAGGACTTCTTGCACGCAGCTGTGGCGGTGCTCAAGCGGGGGCGCAAGGCCCAGTTCGCGGCCCGCAACTCCACCGATGACGCCAATCCCACTGTGGCGCAAGAAGATTGAGCAGCTGACAAGGTCAGGACGCGCCCAGACACAGGGCCGATTTGCACGATCAGAGAAATGTCATCTACTGTTTTCCATGTCAGCCCGCAAGGGAGGAACGGACGCCACCGCAGGAGCGATACTCCTGACGAAGACGGCCGGTCCCACGGACTGAACGCCACTCTGAAGGCAAGGATCCCGATCCACACCTTCACGCCAGATCGGAAACCAAGCCGATTTGGAAGCAGCCGAAAAGGACTGCTAGAGTAGTGAAAAGCCGCGCAGATCCAAGCGCGTCTTCGCACCGGCCGGCTCACCTGCTGATCAGCAGAGAGCGGATGACGGAGTTGACGCCCAAGCATGGGTGCGGTAAGCTAGAACGGTTGCCCCAAATCGAGATCAGGTCAAAAGACCTGGGTCGTTTGGTGCGCGTCCGAACCTTGAGAACTCAACAGCGTGTCAAAAATCGATGCCAATAACCTCGTCGCAGGTTGGCGCAGAAGCGAGCTTCAGCTCGACGACGGCCACACTGCACGAAATCCTTTTGGTTGACAACGATCATCTAGCAATAGCTAGTTGTTCTTGCTCAGTCAGTTTTTTACCCTTCGTGGGTTAGAGATTTCCGGATGGCTTGCCATCCGGGCTCAAACATCAACGGAGAGTTTGATCCTGGCTCAGGACGAACGCTGGCGGCGTGCTTAACACATGCAAGTCGAACGGTGACGAGGAGCTTGCTCCTCTGATCAGTGGCGAACGGGTGAGTAACACGTGAGTAACCTGCCCCAGACTCTGGAATAACAGTTGGAAACAGCTGCTAATACCGGATACGAGACGGAGCCGCATGGCTACCGTCTGGAAAGTTTTTCGGTCTGGGATGGACTCGCGGCCTATCAGCTTGTTGGTGAGGTAATGGCTCACCAAGGCGACGACGGGTAGCCGGCCTGAGAGGGCGACCGGCCACACTGGGACTGAGACACGGCCCAGACTCCTACGGGAGGCAGCAGTGGGGAATATTGCACAATGGGCGAAAGCCTGATGCAGCGACGCCGCGTGCGGGATGAAGGCCTTCGGGTTGTAAACCGCTTTCAGCAGGGAAGAAGCGAAAGTGACGGTACCTGCAGAAGAAGCACCGGCTAACTACGTGCCAGCAGCCGCGGTAATACGTAGGGTGCGAGCGTTGTCCGGAATTATTGGGCGTAAAGAGCTTGTAGGCGGTTTGTCGCGTCTGCTGTGAAAATCCGGGGCTCAACCCCGGACTTGCAGTGGGTACGGGCAGACTAGAGTGTGGTAGGGGAGACTGGAATTCCTGGTGTAGCGGTGAAATGCGCAGATATCAGGAGGAACACCAATGGCGAAGGCAGGTCTCTGGGCCATTACTGACGCTGAGAAGCGAAAGCGTGGGGAGCGAACAGGATTAGATACCCTGGTAGTCCACGCCGTAAACGTTGGGCGCTAGGTGTGGGACTCATTTCACGAGTTCTGTGCCGCAGCTAACGCATTAAGCGCCCCGCCTGGGGAGTACGGCCGCAAGGCTAAAACTCAAAGGAATTGACGGGGGCCCGCACAAGCGGCGGAGCATGCGGATTAATTCGATGCAACGCGAAGAACCTTACCAAGGCTTGACATATACCGGAAACACCTAGAGATAGGTGCCCCGCAAGGACGGTATACAGGTGGTGCATGGTTGTCGTCAGCTCGTGTCGTGAGATGTTGGGTTAAGTCCCGCAACGAGCGCAACCCTCGTTCTATGTTGCCAGCGCGTAATGGCGGGGACTCATAGGAGACTGCCGGGGTCAACTCGGAGGAAGGTGGGGATGACGTCAAATCATCATGCCCCTTATGTCTTGGGCTTCACACATGCTACAATGGCCGGTACAAAGGGCTGCGACACCGCGAGGTAGAGCGAATCCCATAAAACCGGTCTCAGTTCGGATTGGGGTCTGCAACTCGACCCCATGAAGTCGGAGTCGCTAGTAATCGCAGATCAGCAACGCTGCGGTGAATACGTTCCCGGGCCTTGTACACACCGCCCGTCAAGTCACGAAAGTCGGTAACACCCGAAGCCGGTGGCC